>SVPQ01000025.1 GCA_015065845.1 Oscillospiraceae bacterium | reverse complement strand
AAAATCGGTGAACCTATTTATCCAAATGCAGAACCACTTGAAGTTCTCGATGATTTAAGAAATCAAATGGCAGAAATGAAATGGTCGCTTGTTGAAGAATTACCTTTTTGTAAAGCTGATTACAATAAAGAAAAATTAACAGTTGAGTTCAATGAATATATTGAAAAACGACTTTCAGAATGTTCGTATATGAATTTTGAATTAATCTGGAAATACGCCCGCAAAGAAAAATGGCAAATTGAAAAAGAGCAGATTCAGACTGATTTACAAAATATTAAACCAACCATAAAAACAGCGTTTTTGTTTAATAAGAGGTTGAAATGAAACAAAAAATTAACCTCCACAATGTAGGGGACGAGCTTTGCTCTCCCGTGAGTAGTGGAGTAAATTGAATTTTACAACAAACCAATCGAGAGTAAAAAAAGTTTATGCAGGAGTGTACCTCTCTTCGAAGAGAGGGGGACCGCCATCCCTTGAAGTCACTTGCATTTATACACTATTAAGCGAACAATCAGTTGGAAAATTAAATAATGTACCTTGGGTGGTGGAGAGTTCTCAAAGATTTTAATGAATAATGAAGTCGCTTACGCTGATGAATATTGAATAATGAATAATTTCGGAACTGCGTTAGCATTATAAATGAAATCAAAAATTGATGATTCATATACAATGCGTCATAAGTGAAACGAGGTCGAGCTTCGCGGTAATAAAAATTACTACACTCGATAAACATATTTTTTACAACAAAAATCACGCACTACTGCGGGCAACCACAGGTTCGCCCCTACGATGAATGGAGTGAGTTCATCCGTTCATTTGTGGTGTGTTGGATAGTTAAAAATAAGGAGAAAAAGTTCTATCACTTTCACAAACCGAAAATGATAGAACTTTTTATTGTCAGCGAAGCCCTGCTTCCTGCTTCCTGTTTCCTAATTCCTTAAATAAAAAAAGCAGTCTTACGACTGCCTTTTTTTATTTTGCAACAATATTTATAATCTTACCAGGAACGTAGATTTCTTTAATAATCTGCTTTCCGTCTAACATTTCCTGAACCTTTTCGTCTGCTTTAGCAGCGACAATTGCAGTAGCTGAGTCAGCGTCCTTTGCAATAGTAACTGTTGCACGAAGCTTACCGCAAATCTGAACAGGAACTTCAATTGTAGAGTCAACTGTTTTTGCTTCGTCATAAGAAACCCAAGGAGCAACTGCTAACATTCCGCCGTAGTTCATAACTTCCCAGAGCTCTTCAGAAACGTGTGGTGCAAATGGGTTAACTAATGTAAGGAATGTTTTAAGTTCGCCCTTTGTAATAGCACCTTTTTCGTAAATTTCGTTAAGAAGTGCCATAAGTGAAGCAATTGCGGTGTTATACTTCATATTTTCAATATCGTTAGAAACCTTTTTAATTGTTTTGTGGAATGATACCTCTAATTCTTTTGAGTAGTCATCACCATCAACAACAATTTCCTGAAGATTCCAGATTCTGTCAATGAATCGCTTACAACCTTTAACACTTGCTTCAGACCAAGGTGCTGCTTTTTCGTAGTCACCCATAAAGAGTACATAAGAACGAAGAACATCCGCACCGAACTGGTCAACAACCTCGTTAGGGTCAACAACATTACCCTTTGATTTACTCATTTTTTCACCGTCAGGACCTAAAATGAGACCTTGAGCAGTTCTCTTTGCATAAGGTTCAGAATTTGGAACAACGCCTAGATCGTAAAGGAATTTATGCCAGAAACGAGAGTAGATTAAGTGACGGGTAACGTGCTCCATACCACCATTGTACCAGTCAACCTGACCCCAGTATTTTAATTTGTCTTCACTTGCAAGAGCTTCTGTATTTTTAGGGTCGATATATCTTAAGAAATACCATGAAGAACCTGCCCATTGTGGCATTGTGTCAGTTTCGCGTTTTGCTTTGCCACCACATTTCGGACAAGTGCAGTTAACAAACTCTTCAATCTCAGCGAGTGGACTTTCACCGTCAGAACCTGGCTGGAAGTTATCAATTTCAGGTAATCTTAATGGTAACTCGTTATATGGTACAGGAACAATACCGCATTTTTCACAGTGAACAATCGGAATTGGTTCGCCCCAGTATCTTTGTCTGTTAAATGCCCAGTCTTTCATTTTATACTGAACACCTTTTTTACCAATGCCTTTTTCTTCTAAGAATTCAAGCATTTTCTGGATTGAATCTTTTTTATTAGTGAAGCCGTTAAGGAATTCAGAGTTTACCATATCGCCATCGCCTGTGTATGCAGCTTCCTCGATATTGCCACCCTTAATAACTTCAATAATATCAATGCCGAATTTTTTAGCAAAGTCATAGTCACGTTCATCGTGTGCAGGCACTGCCATAATAGCACCTGTACCGTAACCCATCATAACATAGTCAGATATGTAAATCGGAATTTCTTTGCCGTTTACTGGGTTAATTGCACTAAAGCCTGAAAGACGAACACCGGTTTTATCTTTAACAAGTTGAGTTCTTTCAAACTCTGTTTTCTTTGCACATTCTGCTCTGTATGCTAACACTTCATCCATATTGCCAATTTTAGAAGCATATTTGTCAATAAGTGGGTGCTCAGGTGCCATTACCATAAATGTAACACCAAAGAGTGTGTCAGGGCGAGTTGTGTAAATTTCTAATTTTTCGTCGGTATCTTTAATTGAGAAATTAACAAATGCACCTGTTGATTTACCAATCCAGTTTACTTGCTGGAGTTTGATGTTCGGAAGATAATCTACACCGTCAAGACCTTCTAAGAGTTTGTCAGCATATTCAGTAATTCTTAAATACCATACATCTTTAGATTTCTGAACAATGTCACTGTGGCAAATATCACACTTACCACCTTGTGAGTCTTCGTTTGAAAGAACAACCTTACAAGAAGGGCAGTAGTTAACGAGAGTTTTATCACGGAAAACAAGTCCCTTTTCAAACATTTTTAAGAAAATCCATTGAGTCCACTTGTAGTAACCTTCTTCTGTGGTATCAACAACTCTGTTCCAGTCAAATGAGAAACCAACTCTTTTTAACTGACTTGAGAATTTCTCAATGTTCATATCTGTAACTTTTCTTGGGTGAATACCTGTTTTTATAGCATAGTTTTCAGTAGGAAGACCATACGCATCGAAACCGATAGGGAATAAAACATTATAACCCTGCATTCTTCTTTTTCTTGAAACAACTTCAAGACCTGAATATGCTTTGATATGACCAACGTGCATTCCTGCACCACTTGGGTAAGGGAATTCTACAAGTGCATAAAATTTAGGTTTTTCGCTTCCGTCTTCTGCGTGAAAAACACCTGCTTCTTCCCATTTTTTCTGCCATTTTTGTTCAACAGCGGAAAAATCGTACTTCATTTTAATCATTTCCTTTCTTCTTATACAAATCAATCAATAAATTGAGAAATATCTAATTTGGATGCATCATCCCAGAGTCTTTCAAGATTATAATATTGTCTTGAATCTTCAAGGAAGATGTGAACAACAACACCGCCATATTGCATAAGCACCCAGCCGGTTGCTCTGCCTTCAACATGGTCAGGGCGGATGTCTTCTTGTTCTAATTGATATTCTATTTCATCTGCCAACGCTCTTACATGAGTGTTTGAGTTAGCAGTAGCAATAACAAAATAATCTGCAACAATTGTTACTTCTTCTGTTTTAATAACCTCAATATCTCTTGCTAATTTATCATCGAGAGCCTTAACAATTTTTTTAGTTAATTCTAAACTCATATTAAATTCTCTCCTTTTTCTTTTTTCATATTAATAAGAGCCGCGTTATATGCCCCCATAGTATCAGGATGAACAAGTCTTTCTTTTTTTATTAAGTCAATTATTGTAAAACTTAAACCCTCAACAATTGCTTCATCAAGTGAACGGAATGCTTTTTCTCTCATAATTTCAACACCGTCATAATCACGCTCTTTGCCTATAAAGTCGGCAATAAATATAACCTTTTCTAAAAGTGTCATATTACTTCTGCCTGTGGTGTGGTAGCGCACTGCGTTTATAATTTCTTCGTCAGTACAACCTAATTCTTTTTCTGCGAAAACTGCACCACAAATTGCGTGGAAAAGTTTTGGTGCCGCTAATTCGTATTCTGAAAGTTCCACATTATTTTCAAGTAAATATTGTAATTGCACACTTGGTTCAAGGTTTTTACAGGAATCGTGAATAAGCCCTGCGGTGTATGCTTTTTCGGGGTCTGCACCAAATTTAATTGCAAGTTCTTTTGCACAGTCGGCAACATTTAAAGAATGAATGAATCGTTGCTCTTTCAGTCTGCCTTTAATAATCTCGATGCACTCTGAATTGGTTTTCATAAATAAAGCCCCCTTTTTTTGATATAACTTATAGTATCATAAGTAAGGTATTTACTTGTGTCCAATCTGTTTTTTAGCATAGTTCTTAAAAGTGTAGAACTTACTTCAAGCGGTTTTTCTTTTGAAATTATATAATCACCATCGTGTAATTTAAGTTTTGTAATAGCATAGGTTTTCATTTCTGCTAAGTGCTTTAAATCTTCCGTTCTTGCGGCGGTAACTATTGTACAGAGAGAAAGTAACTCTTTATACTTGTACCAGTTTGCAAGAGAGAGAAACATATCGTCACCCATAAACAAAAACAAATTGTCATCGGGGTAATATTTTTTTAAATCCTTTATTGTATCTACCGTGTAACTTTTTTCTTCACGATTAAGTTCAATTGCAGAAATTTCAAATATCGGGTCAGTAAAGGTGTGACGGCACATAGCAAGTCTGTCAGTACCCTCTGCCACAGTGCCATCTTTAAATGGGGAAGAATAGGCAGGAATAATCAGAACTTTATCTGCATTACACTCTTTTGCAAGGTTTTGTGCTAAAAGCAAATGCCCTTTATGAGGAGGGTCAAAAGAACCACCATAAATTGCAATGTTTCCCATAAAATCACCCGATTCTCTGAAATTTTATTTATTAAATTATTTTATCTAAAATGCAAATTAATGTCAATATAATACTGTAACATTATTTTGCAAGTTTTTCTTCGATTTCCGCTACAAAACCGTCTTTTTTGAAGTGTCTGAATGCTTCATTACATTTCTGACAGTGTAAGAGGAAATTGTTGTTTATTTCACCATCATAATCTTTCAAAGCGAAAAATGCAGAATTAAGACAGTTATTTATCATTTCTTCATCATTTGTTTTCTCGAAAAGATGTGATAAATTACAGAAAATAACTGCAATTTCAGAATCATTGCCTTTATAAAGTGAAAGTATATTCAATGCTTTTCTGAAATATCTTAATGCTTCGTCATAGTTTTCACTTTCATATAAAGCTAAAGCATAGTTGTTGTAAAATCCTGCGAAACGGTAGTCGTTTTGTGGGATTGTATTTATATATGCTTCAAATGCTCTTACGAAAAGAGGTAATGAGTCTGCAGTTCTGTGGAAGAAATTAAGAGTAGTAGCACAGTTAAGATACATATTTGCACCTAAAACTGAATTTTCAAGACCGAATTTTTCAAGTAACTCTAAAATTTCATTTATAGCAGCAACTGCTTTCTTCTGTTCGCCAGTTCTTCTGTGGAATGAAACAACCTCGTTATGTAAAGTCATTTCTGTGAAAGAATCTGCTCTTTCTTTTGCTTTTAAAATTTCTGCTTCTAAATATTCACCGGCTTCTTTTACCTGATTTTTATTTAAAAGTTCATCATAACCATTTAAAATTACTTCAAGGTCGTTATCACGATTTTTGCCGAATTCTGTTGTAGTAATTCTTTCTACTTCAATAGTTTTTGTTTCTATATTTTCAGGATTGTTTTCATCAAGAATAATAAGTCTGCCACCGTGTTCTCTACCGTAAGTAAAGTAACCACAACCAATTGTCTGATAAAGACTTATACCGTCAACTTTAATGTGGAAATCGTTTACATGGTCGTGACCGAAGAATGCCGCTTTAATGTCGCCCATCTTCTTCCAGCTCTTAAGTTGTTCGGTGTGGTTCTGTTTCATAAATGGTGGGCAAGGGTATTCTCTTAATCTGCCTGAAATAAGTTTGTCGCCAAATGAGTAATATTTGCCATCGTGTTCAACAACATTTTCACCCGGTTCTGCTACTTCCTGTAACTCGTGAATTTCCTGTTGAACAGGAATATGCTGAAAGAGAATTGCAGGTACAGGTTTACCGCCGTTTTCATCCCTCAATTCTTTACTTCTCTTTTCGTACCATGCAATCTGGTCTTCGTGAACATAAGCGTAACCTGAGTCGCCTTCGTCATCATTCATATAGTCGTTTGAGTCCATAAGCCAGATTGAAAAAGCATTTCTTTTTCCATCTGAACTTTTAATAGTCAGGTTACAGTTACCGCAACCGAAAACATCCTCGTCGTTAAGAGTAGAGCGACAGTTGTCGTAGTCGCTGTACATAATCATCTGAATATCGGTGTAAAAACCAACTTCGCCATCGTGATTACCAAAAACGAGTGCCAAAGGAATATTTCTTCTTTTTATTGGTTCAACAATTTTTGTAATTGTCTTATAAATTAAATCGTAGTTGAATTCTTCCCAGTAACCACTTATATTGTCACCACCGAAAACAACTAAATCGGGTTTTGCTTCTTCAAGACATTTTTCAATTACATTAAGAGTTTCCTTATCTTTATTTTCAGGAATTTCTCTGTTGTCATCATCATCCATTTCAGGCATAACTTCGTGAATGTCTGTAAGATGTAAAATTCTGAATTTACCGTCACTTGAAAACTTTAACGGTTCTTGTTCTGCTCTTAAAAAATTATCTGTTTTCCATTTATTTGGTTTACCCATTGCCATAGTGTATCACCTACAAAATATATTTTAAATTAAAATGCCCAGTTACCGTTTGTAAATATCGGGTATGCTTTACCATCTTTGTAACCTGTAATGGTAAGGTCATCGGCACCTATCATAAAATCAACATGAATCATACTGTCATTTACGCCTAAAGCCTGACACTCTTCAAGAGTTTTATTTTGGAAATCGTCAATAGTGTCACAGAAACCGCGCCCTAATGCAACATGACAACTTGCGTTTTCATCAAAAAGAGTGTTGTAAAAAAGAATGCCTGTATTTGCTATAGGACTGTCTTGCGGAATAAGTGCCAATTCACCAAGGTATGGAGCACCCTCGTCCATAGAAAGCATTTTATCAAGTAAATCTTTGTTTTCTTTTGCGTCCCACGAAACTGCTTTACCATCTTTAAAAGTAATTCTGAAATCTTCTATTAACTGCCCTTGATAAGAAAGTGGTTTTGTAGAAACAAGTGTACCTTCTGCAAAGCCTTTTTTAGGGGAAGTGAAAACTTCCTGTGTCGGTAAATTAGGGTTGAAGAAATTACCCGAAAGAGTTTCTTCACCACCACCGCACCAGTGTGCTTCGGGAATTAAATCTGCTCTGAAATTGGTACCATTTGAACTTTTGTATTCTAAATAATCAAATTTTTTCTCGTTAAGCCATTTTGTGCGTGTCTTTAAATTTTTATTGTGGTTGTCCCATTCTTTAACAGGGTCATTGTCTTTTGTAACATAAACTGTTTCTAAAATAGCGTCCCAGAGTTTGTTGTAGGCATTTCTTTTAGTTTCATTTGGGAACACTTTTTTTGCCCACGCGTAAGATGGAACTGCTGCAATAGTCCACTGGTCTTTATTTTCAAGTGCGTCACTGTATTTTTTTGTGACTTTATATCTTGCCATCTGTGATTTTTGCATTTTTTCGCGGTTAACACCTTTAAGACCATCAGGGTCTTCGCTTTCAATGTAAATTCTGCAAGGTATTTCTTCTACCATAAGTTTTAACTTTTCTTCTTTCCACAAAGGAACTTCTGAAAGAGATTTTAAACTTCTGTACTTGTAATCAGTTTTTGTAATTGGTTGATAAGTCCAGTCAATGTCAACTCTTGAAGCACCCAATTTGTAACACTCTGTAACGAGTAAATTAATGAATTCAAACTGGTCTGCTTCTGCAATAATTCTTACTGGTTGACCTTTTTTTATATTTGCACCAACCCTTGCTATAAGGTGTGCATATTTCTTCATAATTGATTTTGTCACAAAATTCACTCCGGATTTAAGTTATTTATAATATTTTATCACAAATATTCTCTTTTTACAATTAAATATGAAAATAATATTAATTTTTTACAATATTGTTATTTTCATTGAACTACGAAAAAAAGTAGTATATAATATAAGTTGTCGAAAAAAGTCGAAAAAATCCCGTTGATTATAAGAAAAGAGAAGATTCAATAATGAAAAAGAAGATAACTATAATACTTGGTGTTATATTTTTGTGTGTAGTCATAGTAGGGACAAGTGTTCTTGCGTTTGCAAATTCCACACAGGAAACGGTGTATGAGATTCACGAAAATAAAGTGATATGCTCACTTAAAACTTATGACGAAACTGCAACAGGCAAAGTAGTGATTCCTGAAAATAACGATGGAATTATGGTAACAGGAATTAACGAAAAAGCTTTTTTAGAGTGCAATGATGTAACTGAAGTAGTTGTGCCTAAAACTGTTGTGAATATCGGTGAATTTTCACTTGGTTACATATTGAATGAAAATGGAGAAAAAGTTAAAAAAGAAAATTTTGTAATCTGGGGCAGAGGGAACTCTGAAGCACAGAAATATGCAGAAGCAAATGGGTTTACTTTCAGAGTCAATTTAACAACTCCGGAACTTGTTATGGCAAAAAATGCTGTAGGTGGGGTTACTGTTAAATGGAACTGGACAGAAAATTCTGCAGGTTACAATGTTTATAGAAAAACAAAGAAAAGTAACTGGAAAAGAATTGCGTATGTTACAGGAGAGAAAGCAAAGAGTTATCTTGATAAAACCGTAAAAAACGGAAAAGACTACATTTACACAGTAAGAGCGGTTTATGGTGACGAATTGAGCGGTTATGATAAAACAGGTGTTAATGTGCATCACCTTTCTGCACCTGTTGTAACTCTTAAAAATATAGAAAATGGTGTCAGGGTTTCGTGGACAAAGAATTCAAAAGCAACTATTTACAGAGTTTATAAAAAATTAAAAACAGAGAATAAATGGAAGAGAATAAAAACTGTAAAATCAAATATTTTATCATATACAGACACCAATGTAAAAAATAATCAGAAAGCGTATTATTGCGTTGTTGCGGTAGATGATATTAACAAAAGTGCCTACGAAACCAACAGATACAACATATTTTTAAAATCTGTCAATGTAACTGCCGCAAAGAATTCCCAAAAAGGAATTAAAGTTTTCTGGGATAAGGTCGGTGGTGCTGAAAAATACAGACTTTATCGTAAAGAAAATGGTAGTTCGTGGAACAAGATAGCAGATGTTAAAAACAAATATTTAAGTTACACCGATAAAGATGTGAAAATTGGTTCTGAGTATGACTACACGGTCAGGGCAATTTCAGGAAAAAGTGGGGGTATTTGTACAAAAGTAGCTTCAAGTTACAGAGTTGATTACCCCAGACTTAAAAATGTTACTGCTTCTTCAGGTGGTCTTACTGTTTCATGGAATAAAGTTTCTGTAGCAGAGCGTTACTCGGTTTATCGCAGAGTAAATAACAGTAACTGGCAAAGAATTGCTACTACACAAAACAATAATACTCTCACATTTACAGACAAAAATGTTCTTTCTGGAGTGGATTATAATTATACAGTAGTTGCGTGGTATAAAAATTCAAAAAGTTCTTTTGATTCAGAAGGCGTAACAGGAACATATTTTTCTTCACCGAAATTAACTTCTGCAAGATGTTTTAAAAGCGAAAAAATCGTTGTGGAATGGAACAGTGTAGGCGGTGCACAGACTTACACAATTTACAGAAATGAGAATGGTGGCAAATATACTGCAATTAAGACTGTTAATGCAAATACATATTCATTTGCTGATAAGGATATAAAAGTAGGAAAAGAATATTCTTATATTATAAGAGCAACATCTTATTACGGAATTGTGAGTGGAAATTCAAATGTGAAAAGTGCGAGAGTTTTAGACTTGAATAAACCTATGGTGGCTCTTACATTTGACGATGGTCCGTCAAATAGTCCGACAACAAGAATTTTAAATACACTCGAGAAATACAATTCAAGAGCAACATTTTTTGTAGTCGGCTCAAGAGTTGGTAGTTATCAATCTCAAGTTAAGAGAGCATATAGTCTTAATTGTGAAATAGGTAATCACACCTATAACCACAAAACACTGACTTCGCTTTCGGCAAGTGGTGTTTTAAGCGAACTCAGTCAGACATCTTCAAAAATTGAAAGTGTAATAGGTGAAAGACCTGTTATAATGCGTCCGCCAGGTGGTTCATTCAATAACAGTACTGTTAAAAATAATGTAGGTGCCCCTATTATTATGTGGTCTGTGGATACACGCGACTGGGAAAGCAGAAATGCTTCTAAAATTGTTTCTAATATTAAAAATAATGTTCGTGATGGTTCAATAGTTTTAATGCATGATTTATATGATTCAACTGCAAGTGCTACTGAAACAATAGTGCCATGGCTTATTAACAATGGTTACCAGTTGGTTACTGTTACAGAGTTGATGGATGCAAAAGGTGTTTCAATGCAGAATGGTAGCGCATATTACAGTGCAAGATAAAAAATTAAATCCGCCGGTAGTTTAAACTATCGGTGGATTTATTATATAAAGTCTTTACAATCTAATTGGATTTATGTTATAATAAAATGTAATTTTATATCCTGATGTTATATTGTATAGGTGATATTTTGAATCGAAAAAAATGGATTGTCAGCGAGAGCAACAGAGATATTGCCGCAGAGATTGCAGAAAACTGTGGTGTTGACCCTTTTGCCGCATATTTATTGGTTGCGCGTGGTCTGACAGATGAATTTTTAGTTGAAAGTTTTTTATATGATACCGATATTTCTGACCCGTTTTTGCTTCCTGATATGGAAAAGGCTTGCGAAAGAATAAAGTCTGCTATGAAAAACGGTGAAAAAATTACGGTTTTCGGTGATTATGATGCTGACGGTGTTACATCAACGGCATTACTTTATTCGTATCTTTCAAAAAATGGTGCTAATGTAGATTACTATATTCCTGACCGTGCGGGTGAGGGGTATGGTATGAATATTGATGCTATAGAAAGTCTGAAGGAGCGTGGAACATCGCTTATTATTACTGTTGATAATGGTATTTCTGCTATTGAAGAAATCGAAAAAGCAAAAGAATTATCAATAGATGTTGTTGTAACCGATCATCACCAATGTGGAGAAGTTTTGCCCTGTGCAGTTGCAATAGTTGACCCATACAGAAAAGATTGTGATATTGAGTTTCGTGAATGGGCTGGCGTAGGTGTTGCGTTCAAACTTGTTTCTGCCTTAGCTGATTGCGATGCTTATGACTTGCTCGAAGAATATGGTGACATTTTAGCAATAGGAACAATTGCCGATATTGTGTCACTTAAAGGTGAAAACAGAATATTGGTAAGAAGCGGACTTTCTGTTCTTAATGATGCGTATTTAAATAACACATTAAGGAAAGGACTTAAAGCGCTTATAGATGAGTCCGGTACAAACAAAAATATGACTTCAATGAGTGCGGCTTTCAGAATTGCACCAAGAATAAATGCTGCAGGGCGAATGGGTTCTGCAAACAGAGCAATAAAACTTTTACTTACAGATGATATGGAAGAAGCCTCTCTTCTGGCAAAAGAAATAGGTGAAGCAAATTCAGAAAGACAATCAACAGAAAGCGGTATAACAGAATTTGCTGAAAAGTATATTGAAGAACATCCTGAAATAAAGTTTTCAAGAGTTATTGTTGTAGATGGTGAGGAGTGGCATCAGGGTGTAATTGGTATAGTTGCGTCACGCCTTTGCGAAAAATATGGTAAACCGTGTATTGTTATTTCAAAATCAGGGGATATAGCAAAAGGCAGTGGCAGAAGTGTTGAAGGTTTTTCGCTTTATGATGCGCTTTTATATTGCAAAGATATTTTAGTACAGTATGGCGGTCATAAACTGGCTGCGGGACTTACAGTGGAAACAAAAAATATTGATGCTTTCAGAACACTTGTGAATGAATATGCAGAAAAGAATGATTCTGTATTACCGGTGCTTAAACTTGACTGTAAATTAAATCCTGCATCTGTTTCTCTTGATTTGCTTTCATCAATAAGTATTTTAGAACCATTCGGTGCAGAAAATCCGCAACCGCTTTTTGGTCTTTTTGGTATGAAAATCACAGGAATTCAGCCTGTTGGTGGTAATAAACACATAAGACTTACGGTGAATAAAAATGGTGTGAATTTGCCAGTTATGTTGTTTTCTGTTTCACCTGAAGATTTTCCGTTCTGTGTTTCAGATGTTGTCGATTTGGCGATAAGACTTTCACAAAATGAATATATGGGCGAAACAAAGGTAAGCATACAGGTAAAAGATATTAAATTGAGCGTTATGGATGACGATAAAGTTCAGGAAAGCCTATTGCTTTACGAAAGTTTCAGGCGCGGCGATATTTTAACCGAAGAACAAAAGAAAAATCTTTTACCGGACAGAGATTTCTGTGGTAATGTTTACAGATTTTTAAGAGCAAATAATGGCTTTTGTATTGATGAAGAAACGTTGTGTTACAGATTAGGTTTAAAAGAAGAAAGACTTGCAACTTTAAAAGTAGCACTCAGTATGTTTATTGAATTACAGGTAATAAATTTACAGAATGGTAAATATTTTTTACCTGCGGAACAAAAAAAGGTGGATTTCAATGATTCTGTTTTATATCAGAGTTTGTTGAATTAAATTAATTTAAATTTGCTTACGAAAGGAGGAAACAGGTGTGGATGATAATACATCAGTAAAAATTATGTACGAAGATTTAAGAGAACAGGCAAGTACACAATTTAATGAAGATGAACTGAAAGTGCTTGATAAAGCGTTCGCAGTTGCAAATGAGAAACATAAAGAACAAAAGCGTTCTTCCGGAGAACCTTATATAATCCACCCTGTATCCGTTGCAAAAATTGTTCTTGATTACGGTATGGATTGTGCATCCGTAGTTGCGGCGTTATTACACGATACAGTTGAAGATACTGACCTTACTTTAGAACAGGTTGATGAACTTTTTGGGGAAGAAATCACTCATCTTGTAGATGGGCTTACAAAACTCGGTAAAGTTCCGCTTGATATTAAGGATAAGGAAGAGCAACAAGCAGAAAATGTAAGAAAAATGCTTCTTGCAATGTCGCAGGATATAAGAATAATAATAGTAAAACTTGCTGACCGACTTCATAATATAAGAACATTAAATTTTGTTGCACCACAAAAGCGTAGAGATAAAGCGTTGGAAACACTCGAAATTTACGCACCTATCGCACATAGGTTAGGTATCAGGGCGATGAAAGAAGAACTTGAAGATAGGGCAATAAGTTACCTTGACCCCATTGGCTATAAAGAAATTGAAGATAACCTTTCGAGTCAGGGCAGGTCATACAAAGAATTCCTTGAAACAATCAAAAAGCAGATTCACGACAGAGTTGCTGAGGTTGTGCCTGATGTAACAATTGAAGGCAGAATTAAAAGCGTTCACGGTATATATAGAAAAATGTATATGCAAAACAAGGAATTCAATGAAATATATGATGTTTACGCAGTAAGAATTATTGTTGATAATACTATTCAGTGTTATGACTGTCTTGGTATTATACACGATATGTTTACACCTATTCCGGGTAGATTCAAGGATTATATTTCTACTCCGAAACCGAATATGTACCAGTCACTTCATACTACAGTTATCGGTAAAGCGGCAATTCCTTTTGAAGTGCAGATAAGAACATGGGATATGCACAAAACTGCAGAATTTGGTATAGCGGCACACTGGAAATATAAATTAGGTCTTAACGGAACTGCAAAATTTGAAGAAAGACTTTCGTGGATTCGTCAACTTCTTGAAGCACAGAAAGAAGCAGACGATGTTAAAGATATTGTAAGAACTATAAAGAGTGATTTAGGTCCTGAAGAAGTTTTTGTTTTTACACCAAAGGGAGATGTTATAGATCTTCCTTTGGGTGCTACTGTTATTGACTTTGCTTATGCTATTCACTCGGCTATCGGTGCTAAAATGGTTGGTGCTAAAGTCAATGGTAAAATTGTACCTATTGATTATAAAGTTAAAACCGGTGAAATTGTTGAAGTTCTCACTTCTTCACAACCGGGTAAAGGTCCTAGCAGAGACTGGCTTAATATTGTTAAAACAAGTGGTGCAAAGACTAAAATTCGTTCATGGTTCAAAAAAGAACGCAGGGAAGAAAATATTGCAGAAGGCAGATTGCAATTTGAAAGGGAAATCAGAAGAAATAAGTTACACTTTACCGATGAAGAAATTGCTACAATCATTATAAAGCTCAAAGAAAGACAACACTGTAACAGTGAAGAAGATTTCTTTGCGGCAATAGGTTATGGTGGTATCCCTATAACAAGACTTTTGCCATATATAAGAGAAGAATATCACAGATTAGCGTCTCAAAAACAACCTGAACCAATTAAAGTTGTAGAAGAACCTAAACCTGTAAAACGAGCAAAAGGCGAAGGTGTTATAGTTGAGGGAATTGACAATTGTCTTATTAAACTTTCGCGTTGTTGTGCACCTATTCCTGGTGACGAGATTATCGGATTTATCACAAGAGGTCACGGTGTTTCAATTCATAAACGAGATTGTCCTAATGTTCCTCAAGATATCGAAAAAGCCCCGGAGCCATACAGATGGGTTGATGCGTCCTGGAGTGCAGGTACAGAAACAAAAGAATTCAATGCCACTATTGCAGTTCTGTGTGAACCATCTGCTTTTATTATGGCGGATATTGCAAATGTGTTGGCAGAAATGCGTATTATGATAAATGCTGTAAATACCCGTGGTGAAAAAGGTGGCAGAGGTACGGTATTTATTACTGTAACAGTAAAAAGTACAGATTCTCTTAATGTGCTTATTTCACGACTTAAAAATGTTCAGGGTGTTATAGATATTACAAGGAGAACAAACTGATGAAAGCAGTAATACAACGAGTACTGGAAGCAAATGTAAAAGTGGATGGTGAACTGGTTTCATCTATTGGTAAAGGTTATATGCTGCTTTTAGGTGTTATGAAAGGTGACACCGAAAAAGAAGCAGAGTTACTTGCGAGAAAAACCGCTTCTTTAAGAGTTTTTGAAGATGAAAACGGAAAAATGAATTTATCGGTAAATGACATTGGTGGAGAAATTCTATCTGTTTCACAGTTTACTCTTTGTGCCGATTGTAAAAAAGGTAACAGACCATCATTTATAAACAGCGAAGAACCTGAAAAAGCAAATGCTCTTTATGAATATTTTTGCAACGAACTTTTAAAAAATGGTGTAAAAGCAGTTAAAAAAGGTGTTTTCGGTGCAGATATGAAAGTCAGTTTAATAAATGACGGTCCAGTTACTATTACTTATGATACAGATTTATGGTTAGGATAAAGTTTAATTATGTATATCAAAAGATTACCTTTAGGTGATATTGGGGCAAATTGCTATATAATTTGCGATGAAGAAACAAAAGTCGGTGCAATCTTGGATGTCGGCGGATTTTCAGATGAATTATTAAACGAAATAAAACAGTCTGGTATGGAAGAATTAAAATACATTCTTTGTACTCACGGTCACTTTGACCACATAGCAGGTGTAAAAAATTTAAAAGAAATATATAAAGATGCAAAAATTGTAATCGGTGAAAAAGATGCAGTTTTAACAGAAGATACCGAAAAAAATGTTGCTGATTATTTCGGTGCGTCTTTTGAGTGTTTTAAACCTGATATTACTGTAAAAGAAAATGATGTTTTAGAAATTGGAAGTAAAAAGTTAAGAGTTCTTGAAACACCGGGGCACAGCCTTGGCGGAGTGTGTTATATATGTGATGAAGAAAAATTTCTTTTTTCGGGTGATACGCTCTTTAAACTCACAGTCGGCAGAACAGACTTGTGGGGCGGTAATTTGAATGAACTTTTAGATTCTGTAGAAAAACTTATGTTGCTCACTGACGATTACGAAGTTTTTACAGGTCATAATATTTCTACTACTATTGGTAGTGAAAGAGTAAGAAACAGGTATTTAAGAAAAAAGAGAATATGAAATTATTTTGTATATCACATAATTACCATTACGAAATAGAAAATGTTATAAGATTGTTTTTGCCTTTTCAGAAAATTCTTGTTTTAAAAGAAAAAGAAGACCTTTCGGGTGATTATCTTTACACAGAAAAACAAGTAGAAGACGGAAAGATAACTCTTGTTTCAGAGTTTTCATTCGGCGGTAAAGAACAAAAAAGCAAAACAGAATATTTTAATATAAATGATAGTGACGCAGAATTGTATCTTGCAAGAATGGTGCTCACGCAATTTATAAACGAATTCAACTTCAAACCAAACTGGGGTATTGTAACAGGTGTAAGACCATCAAAACTTATGGCATCTGTTATAGCAGAAGTAGGTGAAGAAAACGCAAAAGAGCGTTTTGTTGAAAAATTTCTTGCCAAACCAAATAAAGCGGAAATGGCATTCAATGTTGCAAAAATGGAAGAACGGATTATAAAATCCGCTGATGGAGACTCTTTCAGTCTTTATATTTCTATTCCATATTGCCCTACAAGGTGCAGTTATTGTTCATTCGTTTCACATTCTATTTCAAATGAAAAAGCAAGAGATTTAATTCCGCAATATATAGAAAAACTTTGCGAAGAATTAAAAGTAATTGCAGAAGTGGCAAAAAACAACGGAATTTATTTAAAAAGTGTTTATTGGGGCGGTGGCACACCTACTACTTTAACTCACGAACAGTTAGACACTATTCTTGCAGAAATTGAAAGCAATTTTGATTTATCAAGGTGTATAGAGTATACAGTTGAAGCAGGTCGCCCTGACACAATTACAAAAGAAAAACTTGAAGTTTTAAAGAAACACAATGTAAACAGAATAAGCATAAACCCACAGACTTTCAATAATTCTGTTTTAAATGAAATAGGCAGAAGGCATTCGGCGGAAGATACGGTTGAAAAGTATAATCTGGCAAGAGAAACAGGTTTTGATGCTATAAATATGGATTTAATAGCAGGACTTCCGACAGATACAGTTGAAAGTTTTAAAAACAGTATAGAAAAGGCAATTTCTCTGAATCCAGAAAACATCACAGTACATACGCTATCTTTAAAAAGGTCATCCACTATTGTTACTGAAGATGAAAAATCATCACTTGACGCAACTGTGACGAGTGATATGGTAGAATATGCAAATATGCGTCTTTCTGAAAGTGGATATAAACCATATTATATGTACAGACAAAGTAAATCTCTGGGTAACCTCGAAAATGTCGGTTGGTGTAAAGATGATAAAGAATGTTACTACAATGTTTATATGATGGGTGATTGTCAGACTGTTTTGTCTGCAGGGGCTGGTAGCGTTACAAAATTAAAAGAACCTTGTGGCAGACAGATTGAAAGGATTTTTAATTTTAAATTCCCATTTGAATATATTGACAGGTTTAATGAACTTATAGAAAGAAAAGACAGAATAAATACATTTTTTAAGGAATATCCTATAAAAAGGGGGTAAAACCTATGTCTAATATCAATAACAATCTAGAGTATATTGAAGAAAAAGCAAAGATTCCCGGTATTTTTGTTCAGCAATGTGAAGAAAGATACAACAGAATAATTGAAAACATTGCAAAGAAAGTTGCAAGTGACAGTAAAATAGAAATTATTATGCTTGCAGGTCCCAGTTCTGCGGGTAAGACTACTACTGCCAAGAAAATAAGAGAAGCATTAAAGAAAAATGGTGTAAACAGCTATGCAATTTCTCTTGATGATTTTTATCTTAACAATTGTGACGCACCTCGTTTTCCTGATGGTACACCTGATTTTGAAACTGTTCAGGCACTCGATATTCCATTCTTTTACGAAGTTATGAAACAAATTTTAGAAACAGGTGAAGCAGATTTGCCTGAATTCGACTTTTTAACTGGCAGAAGAAAAGAAGAGTTTAATCATATTAAAATAAATGAAAGAGAAGTTATCATTGTTGAAGGTCTTCACGCACTTAATCCCGTTATCACAAAAGATTTACCAAGTGACAGACTTTTCAAAATATATATAAATGTTTCTTCAAGAATTTACGATAATAACAAAGAGATAATTTTAAATAAAAGAAATATGCGTTTTATACGCCGTCTTGTAAGAGATTATAATTTCAGGGGAAACTCTGTTGAAAAGACATTTGAAATGTGGGTTACTGTGCGTTATGGTGAAGATACATATCTTTTCCCTTACAGGCACAATGCAGATGTTAAAATAAATACAATTCATCTTTATGAAACATGCGTTTTAAAAGATACTGCAATTAAACTTTTAAGTGAAGTAGAGAAAGACTCTGCATTTTATAAAGAATCACAAAGACTTATAAGAAATCTTGAGCGATTCCCTCAATTAGATAAAAACTATATTCCTGAAAATTCACTTTTAAGAGAATTTGTTAAATTTTAAGGCGGTGACAAATTTTGGCAAAAGATAAAGCTTTCGAAAAACAAAATGTGCTTAATGGTGCTATGATTTTAGTTGTGGCAACTGCACTTGTTAAAATTATAGGTGCGATTTACAAAATCCCACTTACAGGTATTATAGGTTCATTAGGTCGTGGTTATTTTGCTTCTGCATATAACATTTATACACCTGTTTATGCTATTTCTATGGCAGGGCTTCCTGTTGCAGTTTCTGCAATAGTTTCAAAAAATGTTGCTCTCGGCAGATACCGTGATGTAAAGCAGGTTTTTAAAGTAACATTTCCGTTGTTTTTAGCATTAGGTATAATCGGTACTGCAGTTTTATTATTTTTAGCAGAACCATACGCGGATTCTGTAAAGTCCCCTATGTCAATTTACAGTATTTACTGTATTGCACCTTGCGTACTTTTCTGTTGTGTTATGAGTACTTATCGCGGATATTACGAGGGTCTTAACAATATGTTTCCTACTGCAATTTCGCAGGTACTCGAATCACTCGGTAAACTTGTTTTTGGTCTTTCGCTCGCGTATGTAGTTATTGATTACGGTACAAAACAGGTGGCAGAGACAGGTTCTGTATTCGGTATTGAAGTAAAAACCGAAGCAGATGCAGCAATTATTTATGCACTTGCCGCCGCTGCCGCAGTTTTCGGTGTTACTTTGGGTACAGTTGCGGGTACGATTTATGTAATGTTACGGCATAAATTCAAAAAAGACGGCATTACAAAAGAAATGCTTATTAACTCACCACTTCCACAAAGTAAAAAATCTACTGTAAAAGATATTATTGCGATAGCAGTTCCTACCGCAATAAGTTCAGTTGTTATAAATATAACCAATGTTATAGATACAATAATGATTCAGAACAGACTTTCAACTGTAGTTGAAAAAAGTTACGAAACAATTATGGGTATTTATGGTGATTCTATAACCGCAGGTGGAATTGTCAGAGAAAATATTCACACATTCCTTTATGGTGCTTACGATGTAACACTCGATTTCAGAAACCTTGTGCCTACAATTATGATGACTCTCGGCGTAAGTGCTATTCCGGTTATTTCATCTGCTATGGCAAAAAGGGAGTTTAAAGTTGTTGAAAACACAGTAAACACCGTTTTCAGAATGAGTATGCTCATAGCATTACCTGCAGGTATAGGTTTCTTTGCCCTTGCAAAGCCTATTTTAACAGTTTTTTATCAGGGTAGTGAAAATGAGTCGGGTATTGCAGTAGCAGCCCCTATTCTCGCTCTCTATGGTCTTATGATGGGTATTCACACGCTTTCTTCACCGCTTACAAATATGTTACAGGCAATCGGCAGGGCAGATGTTCCTGCGAAAGCGCTTGCAATAGGTTGTGGATTTAAAATTGCATTCAACTATATTTTAATCGGTATTCCTGAAATAAATATTTTAGGTGCAGTTTTCAGTTCGGGTTGTTTTTACCTTTTCTGTATTTTCTACGATTATGCAGTTCTCAAAAAAGAAACAGGAATAAAACTCGATTGGAAGACAGTTTTAATAAAACCACTTATTGCCGCAACGCTTTGTGGTGTGGCTGCATGGGGTGCAAATTATGTTATAACTACTTATTTTGCATTCGGTAGTGCAGATAGCAGATTGAACAGCGATACACTCGGTTGTATCATTTCAATAATAATTGCGGTTGTAGTTTATGCAACTTGTATATTGGTTTCAAAAACAATCGTAAAAGATGATATTTTAATGCTCCCAAAAGGAGAAAAAATCGCGGAAATACTTGAAAAATATAAACTTTTAGGGTAAAATATATGCACTCAGTCAGGAAGGTAAAAAATGTCAGTAAATTTTGAATTTAAAGAAAACTATACTTTTGATGACCTTGTTGAAATTGTGAAAATTCTCCGCTCACCGGGTGGTTGTCCGTGGGATATGGAACAAAATCACAAATCAATAAGAGAAGATTTTTTAGAAGAAACTTATGAAGTGTTAGAAGCTATTGACACTGAAAATAAAGTTCTTTTAGAAGAAGAGTTGGGCGATGTTCTTTTACAGGTTGTGTTTCACGCACAAATCTCAAAAGAAGACAATGACTTTGATATAAATAATGTTACTGATGGTATCTGTAAAAAACTTATAATCCGTCACCCTCATGTTTTCGGTGATGTAACTGTAAGCAGTACAGAAGAAGTATTAAGCAATTGGGATACTATAAAGCGTCAGACCAAAAGTCAGACAACGCAAAGTGTGGCTATGGCGGCAATTCCGGATACCTTCCCGGCGCTTATGAAAGCACAAAAAGTTCAGAGTAAGGCAAAAAAGGCAGGGTTTGACTGGCCGGATGCATCAGGGGCTTTCAGTAAAGTACTCGAAGAAACAGAAGAACTCAAAGAAGTTTTTAATTCTGGTGATAAAGACAGAATAGAAGACGAACTTGGTGATTTACTCTTTTCAGTAGTTAATGTTGCTCGTTTTTGCGATTGTAATGCAGAGAGTGCATTAGAAAAAGCAACTAAAAAATTTATGAGAAGATACCAGGGAGTCGAGCGTTTAGCAGAAGAAAAAAACATAGATATGAAAACTTCTTCTATTGAAACACTTGACAAACTTTGGGAATCTGTTAAAATGTTAGAGAGATAATGTTGTCCAAAATGAAGGCGGAAATTTAAAATCGCCTTTTGGTAATAAAAAATCAATTATTTAAATTGGAGGATTTAAAAATGAACAAAACAGATTTAGTTAATGCAGTAGCAGCTTCTGCAGAACTCACAAAAAAAGACGCAGCAGCAGCTGTAGACGCAGTTTTCGGTGCAATCGAAGGCGCTCTTGTTAAAGGCGACAAAGTTCAACTTATCGGCTTTGGTACTTTTGAAGTTCGTGAAAGAGCAGCTAAAGAAGGCCGTAACCCAAGAACAGGCGAAACAATCAAAATCGCTGCTTCTAAAGTTCCAGCATTCAAAGCAGGCGCTGGTCTCAAAAACGCTGTAAAATAAGTTATACTTATTAAATAAAGAACAGAGAAGTTTTTAAGGCTTCTCTGTTTTTTATTTTTATAAATACTTGAAATTTATGAAGAAAATATATACAATATAACATAGTTGAATTTTAAAGGAAGAGATATGTGGCTATGAAATATTTAAACGAACATTTTAAATTAGTTGAAGAAAAATTAGCTTTCCCGAAGGAAGCAGTTGAACTTTTCGAGAAAATTGCTTTAAAAATTGAAAACAGTAAAAGTTTCAGTGAGAAGTTTCAGAAAACTCTTGATAAATACTTGTTGCCTGAAGCACACGATTTTGGTGATATGTGTGACGATATGAAAAAACTTGCTTTCTGTTACAGGGTTAAAGAATACAGTCTCACTTGTGTGTGGCTTATTGTTGCAAGTGAAAAAATGCTTGAGCTTTACAGAGAAAAAGGCATTGATGAGAGTATTTATTGGGACTCTATGATGGATATAAAATACAAATTCAAAGAATGTGTAGAATGTAAAGAGATTTACGGTATTTTCGTTGGTGGATGGTACACAGGTTTTTATCAGATGAATCGTTTTGCATTAGGTCGTTTTCAGTTTGAAAATTCCACATTTGGTGCAGCAGATGAATTTACAACAAGTGCGGGTATAAAAATAAAAAGAGGCGACAAAACTGTTGGTTTCCATATTCCGTCAAGTGGTGTGCCACTTACAGACGATGTTCGTTTTGATGCTTATAAAAAGGCTTATGAATTCTTCAAAGACCAACGTAGAGAAGATGGACTTATGATATTTGAATGTGGTTCATGGCTTCTTTACGAGGGCAATAAAGAGATTTTACCAGAAAACTCAAACACAGTTAAATTTATAAATGATTTTGAGCTTGTAAAAAGCGAAGCGAAAGATAAATTCAACGATGCCTGGAGAATCTTTGCAAAGTCAGGTTACAAATCACCAAAACACTGGTATGATGATACATCAATGCGCCGTGCTTTCAAACAACACGTTTTAAATGGTGGCAAAACAGGTAGTGGACACGGAGTTATTGTTTTTGATGGAGAGAAAATAGTTAGATAGGAACTAGGAATTAGGAATTAGGAACTAGGAACTAGAGTTGAATAAAAATTAATGCATTCTATCATTTAAAGTTTATTGTAAACTAAATATGATAGAATGCATTTCATTTTATAAAAACTGATTCCTAGTTCCTATTTCCTGATTCCTGAACTTAAAGTTTCACTTTAAATTCTTGTGGCAACTTATTCTCTGGAATAAAGCAAAGGGAAGTGTCGCCGGTTGAAGTATAGAATGTTACAAAATAACCACTGTCAGTATCATCCTGCTCATAAGCGGTATAAGAATATCTTAATAGCTTTTCTACATCTTTAATGTCATTTGTAACATAACCGTCAAACATCGTGTCAATGGTGGTGGAATAACGGCGCCAGTCATCAATTACAGGGTTTCCGTGTTCATCAACATTTGTGTAAGTGCTTGAAGTGTAGGTGCTAATAAAATATCTTGAGAAATAATGTTGAACATCACCAAATTCAGAAGCAAAAGCACCTTCGTAGGCAACAGATGAAGGAATGATTTTTGCAGATACAAAATCAGGTGTTTTTGTGAGTTCATCGTAAAGTTTCAAATCTTTTAAAACTTTAATTGTCTCTGTCATATCAGGTGTTATTACAAAGAATGGCGCAGGATTATACTGACTTGAAATATAAAAATCTACTTTGTCAGAAGAGAAACCATTCATAGTAATTTTGGACTTTTTGAGTTTTACAGGTTCTTTTTTATCTGTTGGCTCATCAGTAGACCAACCATTTGCGTTATCTATAATACCCCAATAAACATTACTCCAGTTACCCTCGAATCTCATAAATGCAACAGCCGTTGAGTCGGGGTAATATTTGTCTGTAACAGAACGATTACTTAAATCATTATAAAGAGCATTTAAAAGAGTTTCTCTGTCTTTATCAGCTAATTCGACGAATGCATAAGAATCAAGATATTTAGAGTAAATATTAAGTGTTGAAGAAGAGTCTCTTAAAGAAAACTGTGCATTTGAAATGTTTTGTTCTTCGTTGGTTAAATCAACACCGTTTTCAGGGTCAGGCATTTTAATTGTGCCTTTAAATAAGGTGTATAAAGCATCTTTAAAATACTGACTTTCTTCAAGATAAAGTAGTGCTCTGTGTGCTTCAGGGGTAGAAGTTTTAAAATTACGCTTGAAAGATGAGCCGTCTTTTAATGTGTAACAGAATTGAACAGCGGTTTCTAAAGTTCTGTTGTCTTCTTCTGAATCTGCAATTAATTTGTGTGCTTTAAGTACAGCTTTAATGTCACTTTCAGCAGTTATTTCGCCTGTAAGTACACTTGGGTTATTTAAAAAATATAAATTATGGTTAGTCATAAAGTGTGTATCTTCACCAAATAAGCCATACTGTGCAGTTTCACCTACAATTGAAACAGATACACTTTTAATTCTTTCAAATTCAGGTATTTTTTCAGAATAACCGAAAAGACCTGTGTTTATAGAGACTGCAAAAAGGCTGACCGCTACAAGACCAATCGGTAACTTGTAAAGACCTCTTACGAATTTTTTTAAATCTCTTAAAACTGCAAGTTCAAGACCTAAATGAATAATTGCAAAGCCAATTAAACCTACAACAAGACTTAAAACAAATTCTTCAATCATAGAAACTGCGAGTGCAAAAATGAAGAAGCCAGAGAGGAAAGAAACAAATGTATTTAAAACTCGGTTTGTTCCAATAAATCCTGCTATTTCTGCCTTTCGTCTGTTGAATAGTTTAATACCAAGAAAAGCAATAACTGCGGTTAAAATTACCCATAAAACAACATTTATAAAAGATGGGTTTTCAATTATCTGTTGTACTGTTGTATCTGTAGTTTTTTCTATTATTGCAAATTTTGCCAGTTCTGTTTTCCCAAAAAATACAGGACTTGAATATTCAAATTGCTCAGACAAAGTTGCAATATAAGAATTATCCCATCTTTCATTGTTTGCAGGTGTAAAGTTATAACCGTAAGGGTTACCGTAAAGGAATTTTGACATTACTGTCTGAATACCATAAAGAATTATATCCGGTAAAAAGAGAATTATCGCAGAGAAAATGCCCACTTCAAAAATTGTACCAACACAAGAGAAAACAGTTGCCGTAATTGTGAATGCAGAAAGCGATACGACTAAAAATGTGAAAAGATACAGGAAAAATATTTTAAAAACTTCAAAAGAAAATCCTAAAGTTGCAAGGTTTATTACGAGCATAATTAAAAGAGGTAAAAATATTGATGCACTTAAAAGTATTGAACCTGAAAAATATTTACCCAGAAAGAGTTTTGTGCGTGTTATACCAAGGCTGTAATAAACATTTACCTGTTTTTTAGAAGTAATAAAATTAAATGTGCAGATTGCCATTGCAAGACCGCAAAGAGCGAGTAAAACAAGGCAAGGGAGAAGCATATATTCGTCACCGAAAAAGACTGAAATATATTTTGTGGCAGGTGAAACATAACCTGAAACTTCACCGTTGTTATAAATAGGTTGTTTACTTAAAAGGTCAGGTGCTGTATAAAGAAACATAAAAAAGCTGAGAATACCTAAGTTTCCTAATGCGGGTAAAATAGGTAACCCTTTAAAACCCGATTTTAAAGTATATGTAAAAGGGTTAGTTGAGTATTGATTTGTAGTCATAGTCTTCTCCTTTCATCTCCTGCATAAATATTTCTTCAAGAGAAAGGTTGATTTTTTCAGTAACATCAGGTTTTAATGCCTCAATCAGTTTTTCTGTTTCTTCTGTGTTACCGTTAACAGTAAAGAGTGCAAGTTGTCCATCTTTAATGAGGTTTTCACAAGGAATATCTTTGAATTCATCAAGAGTGAATTGTCTCTTGAATGCAAGTCTGAATTTAGTTTTACCATAAGAAAGTTCAGAAACTGCACCTGTAACAGAAATCTTTTTACCATTTATAATGCCTATATGGTCACAAAGATTTTCAAGTTCCTGTAAGTTGTGAGAAGAAATAATAACAGACATATTATTTTCTTTAATAGCTTCTTTTAAAAGACCTTTCATAAAGATTCTTTTTTGTGGGTCAATTCCGTCAAAACTTTCGTCAAGAAGTAAAAGTTTCGGGTGTGTAGAAAGAGCCAGAACCATTTCTGCCTGTCTTTGCATACCTTTTGAAAATCCGTTTATTCTTTTTGTCGGGTCTAACCCGAAAGCATCTGTTAATTTCTTGAATGTATCGTAATTAAATCTTTTATAATAACCGTTATAAAAATCAGCCATTTTCTTCATAGTAGAGTAAGCACCGAAGTAAAGGTCATCGGGCATAAAGAAAATTTCTTCTTTTTTTATTTCATTATTAAAGATGTTTTCTCCGTCAAATAAAACTTCACCATCTTCGGGTTTGTAAATTCCTGCAATATTTTTTAAAAGTGTTGTTTTACCAGCACCATTATAGCCTACAAGGCCATAAACACTGCCATCTTCTACAGTTAGTGAAATATCTTGCAAGGCAGTAAATGTGCCGAATTTTTTAGTTAAAGATTTAACCTCTAACATTTTGTCACCTGACTTTCTTTTTATGTTTTATATAATTTCATTTTAATTCTCAAAATGAAAAATGTCTATATATTTATAAGATGTTGTTTCGCTACATTTTGTTGCATCTTATTTTCATATTTCAATTTTACATTTATTGACAGTGTTTTTCAATACAGTTTACTGTTTCTTAACATATCTTAATAATTTCTTAATAAACCGAGAATTTATCGGGAATTAATTGACAATATAAACCAATTTTGATATATTTAAACTATGTGAGATGATTTGGGGTGGTATTGTGCTGATATTTTTAATACTGTTTTTTGCTATGCTTCTGGGTGGAGTAAACACAGCACGAAAAAATGAATTTTTTATGGATTACTGCTCCCCCGAAAACACTTCTCGTGTAAATGCTATTTTTTCTTTTTTGATTTTTTTCTCTCATGTGACAGGGTACATAGATTTAACGGGAGATATAAACACAATATATTTTGATTTCAGAAATTTTGTCGGTCAGGGTGTTGTTGTAACATATCTTTTTTATTCAGGCTATGGAATGATGGAATCTATAAAAAGAAAGGGTATGGATTATATAAAATCTATGCCATTCAACAGATTCTTTAAGTTGTGGTATCACTTTGCCATAGTTATTGCGGTATATGTTATAGCAGGTATTGCTGTTGGTAGAAAGTTTAAATTAGTAAATGTTTTACTTTCTTTAACCGGGTACAAATCAGTAGGTAACAGTAACTGGTATTTGTTTGCTACCTTTGCTTTATATATAATAGTTTTTGTTTCTTTTATGATTTTCAGAAATAAAAAATATCTTGCAGTCATTTCTGTTTTTGTTCTGACTATGATATTTATGGTCTGGGAGCGTAGTATGGACTTGCCACCAAGATTTTATAATACTGTTCTTTGTTTACCAACAGGAATGTTATTTTCACTCCTGAAACCTTATGTTGAAAAGATTATAACAAAGAATGATATTGTCTGGTTTACGGTTTTTTCTTCTTTGCTTTTAGTAACCGCATATTTTGCTCTTAACAGTAAAACAGGACTCAATTACTATTTATATATGTTGACACTTGTTATTTTAATTGTTGTTGCAACAATGAAAATTAACATTAAAAGCAGTGTTTTAGATTGGTTCGGAGCACATATATTCAGTTTCTTTATATTGCAAAGATTACCAATGATAATATTGCAGTCTTTAGGTTTTAATAAACAGCCATATATGTTTGTTATGCTTTCATTCTTTGCAACGGTATTTTTAAGCCTGGTGTTTGATGAATGTATGGATAAATTAGATAGTATTATTTTTAAGAAAAAGAAAGGTGCTGTGTCAGTAAAATGAAAAAAGTAATAGTTTCAGTTCTTGTATTAACTTTAATTTTCGGTTCTTTCGTTATACCGGCAAGTGCAGCGTGGTCTATTGTAGACACAACTTTTGCAGTTGCATCTGACTTGCATTACGAATTACAGGAAGATTTAGAGTGGTTCTCAGAAGACCCAATTTTTGGTTACGCAAACCGCAGAGCTGCTATGGAAAACGAAAGCAGATATATTATTGATGAATTTTTAAATCAATGTGCCGAGAACGATAAAATAGAATTTATTTTAATTCCTGGTGATATTGCTAACGAAGGCAGAGCAATTAAACAACAGCATCTTGAAATAGTAGAAAAGTTCAGAAAATTTGAACAGGAAACAGGTAAACAGATTTATGTAATAAACGGTAACCATGATGCTGGTAAAGGCGAAAAAGAAGGCGAAACAAGTCTTGAGGATTTCAGAGAAATTTACTATGAATTCGGCTTCAGTGAAGCACTCAGCACAATGGAGGGAAACCTTTCATATACTGCAGATTTAAACGAAAAATACCGTCTTATTGCTTCAGATAGTTGTGATATTAACCGTTCAACCGGTGACGGTATGACAGAAGACAGAGTGGAATGGGTTATAAATGAAGCAGAAAAAGCAATAGAAGATGGCAAAAACCCTATTCTTATGATGCACCACAACCTTCTTGACCATATGCCTGTGCAAAGTCTTTTAAGCAAAGATTTTATTATAAGAAATCACCTTACAACTGCAGAAAAATTTGCAAATGCGGGTATAAAATTAGTATTTACAGGTCACGAACATTGTAGCGACGCTAACACATTTACAAGTTCAAAAGGTAATCAGATTACAGACTTTGCTACAACAGCTCTTACTATGTATCCGTTACAATACAGAATAATGGAATTGTCAGATGAGTCAATCTATTATGATATAGCAACAATTGAAAAAATTGATGCAGAAAATTTAAAAGATGATGTTGTAGGTTACACAGATGCACACATTGAAGAAATGAACAAGGGAATGAATGCTTACGCAAAGCAATTCCTTAAAAATGGTGTTGAGTGGCGTCTTGAAAGAGGTTTTCAGGATGAGCAGTTGGGTATTGATAAAGGTGCATTTTACTACGACCTTGTTAGAAAAGCGGTAGACGCATTAAATGACATTCTCAACACACCACTTTATGGTGAGGGTGGCGTTCAGGAAATGGCACTCGAGAAAGGTATAATTATTCCTGACAGTGATTATATTGACGGATGGGATGTTGCAACAGAACTTGTTGCCGCTCACTATGCGGGTGAAGAAAATTATCCGTTAATGGAAAAAGATGTTACAATTCTTTTGAGAACTATGTGCCTTATTTTAGATACAGAACTCGCTATGATTACTGAAGAAGAGTTAATGGCCGCGGCAACTGCTATTACTGCACTTTATGGCACTACACCACCTGACGATTTAACAGAGAAATTAAAACTTGATTTAGGTATTTCTCACGGTGCGCAGAGTTTCTTATTAGCCCTTGCTTCACCACTTCTTGATAGTTTTGCAAATGATGATAATGTACCTGATAATAAAGGTGTATTAAAAGGCTATGCAAGAACAAGTTCTGCAGACAGTTTTATAAATATCGCAGGTGAACTCGACTTTTCGTTCACAAAGTTAATAGAAACACTTAAAACAATTCTTACTTATGTGTTTAAAGGAATTGAGTATATTAAAGGTTAATTTTAAGGAGAAAAATAATGATATTATCAGATAAAACTTTAATGAGAATGATAGAGAAAAAGGAGCTTATTGTAGAACCTTTAGCAAAAGAACAAATACAACCTGCAAGTGTTGATATTCGCTTAGGTAACACATTCAGCATCGTTGAAGATACTTCAACAGGTATTATAAATTTAGAAAATGAAATTAAATATAAAACAATAACAACTGATTCTTACATACTTTTACCTAATCAGTTTGTTCTTGCAACAACAATGGAATATTTCGATTTACCAGACGATTTAACTGCTTTCGTTGAAGGCAGAAGTTCTTTAGGCAGAATGGGTTTATTTATTCAGAATGCTGGCTGGGTAGACCCTGGTTTTAAAGGCGAAATTACACTTGAACTTTATAATGCTAACAGATGTGCTATTGAACTTAAAGCAGGAAGACGCGTTGGTCAACTTGTTTTTGCCAAAATGGATGATACCGCACTTAATCCATACAATGGTAAATATCAGGGACAAAAAGGTGCAACTGGCTCAAGATTGTTTATGGATAAAGAAGTAAAATAATAAAAACGGACAATTCTCAAAAGCGAGAGTTGTCCGTTGTTTTTTTAATGAATGATGAATATTGAATAATGAATAGTGAATAATACAAAATAAAAATCCATTCCCTTGCGAGAATGGATTTTTGTTTTGGTGACCCGGACGAGAATCGAACTCGTGTTACCGCCGTGAAAGGGCGGTGTCTTAACCGCTTGACCACCGGGCCATATTATGAAGAACTGAGTTCTTCTATATTAAACACTCCAGCAGGTAAGAAAGTTGACTTGGTAGCGGAAGTGGGACTTGAACCTACGACCTGCCGGGTATGAACCGGACGCTCTAGCCAACTGAGCTATTCCGCCATATATGAAAACAACAAACTCA
>SVPQ01000048.1 GCA_015065845.1 Oscillospiraceae bacterium | reverse complement strand
TTTGATACATACAAAGACAAATTAAAGCTCTTCATCACTATGGGTAATCACGATGTCCGTTTGCAATATGGCCGTAATCAGAAGATTATTATGAATAAAGTAAACGAATATTTAAATATTGATACTAGCAGAAAAAGCTACTATTCTTATGATTTGAATGGTTACACTTTTATTGTTATAGGTACTGAAAAAAGAGTTCTCGAAAAGGCATACATAACTAAAGAGCAAATTGAGTTTTTAAGAAAAGAATTAGAAAGAGCTACTAAAGACAATAAACCCGCTTTTGTTATGTGCCATCAGGCATTCGCTTTTACACACGGACTTCCTGAAGTATGGAAAACCGGTGACATGGGTGAGCAATCTGATGAAGTGCGTAAGGTTATGGAACAATTTAAAAATGTTTTCTTTATAAATGGTCACCTTCATGGTGGTGTTTTTGAAAAGACCTTTGAAGTACTTAATGAAGAAAATGGTGTTTACTCTTTAAGTGTTCCTGGTTACAGAAAGCCAAATAACTTCGGTATTACTGACTTAGGTGTAGGTTACATCGGCGAAGTTTATGACGACAAAATAATATTCAAAGCACGAAACTTTGTAGAGGGCAAAAACATTGAAAGCGAATTTGCTGAATACACTATTAACTTAAAATAATCTGGTGACATTATGAAATTAGCAGTAAATGTAGAAAAAAGTTTTTTCGATATTCCTTTAAAAGAACAGATGTTATCTGTAAAAAAAGTTGGTTTTGATGGTGTATTTTTTGACTGGAGCGACAGTGACGAATTCACTGACAATGTAAATTTTGCAAGAGAACTTGGTTTAGAAATCGCTTCAATTCACGCTCCGTTTGATAGTGTGTGTGATATGTGGACTGAAGAAAAACCACCTATTTTTTATAAACTTCTCAGATGTATACACGAGTGTGGCAGTTTAGGTATTAAAACACTTGTTTGTCACGTTTATATAGGTTTTGATACAGTTGCAAAAACTACTGATATCGGTATAAATAACTTTTCTCTTTTAATTGATGAAGCAGAGAAATATGATTTAAATTTAGCATTTGAAAACACCGAGGGTGTAGAATGTCTTTATGGCATAAAGGAACATTTAAGTCACAGAAAAAACTGTGGTTTCTGTATTGATACAGGTCACGAACTCTGCTACAATGCGGGTTACGATTTATTAAAAGATTTTGGCGACAAACTATTTTTCTTACACATAAATGACAATATGGGGGTTACCGGTGACAGGATTTTCTGGACGGACGATGCTCACATTATGCCTTTTAAACAAGGCAAAGTTAACTGGCAAAGATTCTGTGATAATCTGAAAAGACTCAACTGGGATAAATGGATTAGCTTAGAACTTTGTTTGAAAAATAAACCAGATAAACACACCCACGATGATTTAATTGGTATTACACCTGATGATTTTTTCAAAATGGCTTTTGATACTGCAAAAAGAATTGAAGGTAATATAAATGACTGATTATGAAAAAATGCAATCGGGCGAAATTTACGACCCGAATAATGAAGATATTTTTAAAGAACAGATAAAATGCCTTGACAGGCTTTATGATTTTAATGCTACAAGACCTACTGAACTTGAAAAGCGTTCTGAAATGTTAAAAGAAATGTTCGCTGAAGTTGGTAAAGACTGTTACATCGAACCTCCGCTTCATTCTAATTGGGGAGGTAAACATATCCATTTAGGAAATAATGTTTATTTCAATTTTAATGCAACACTTGTTGATGATACTCACATTTACATTGGCGACTGCACAATGTTAGGGCCGAATGTAGTAATTGCAACTGCGGGTCACCCTATTTTACCGGAATTACGAGAAAAAGCTTTGCAATACAACTTACCTGTTCACATTGGTAAGAACTGTTGGCTTGGTGCTGGAGTTATAGTTCTACCCGGTGTTACCATTGGTGATAATACCGTAATAGGTGCTGGTAGCGTTGTTACAAAAGATATTCCGGCAAATGTTGTTGCAGTTGGTAATCCTTGCAAAGTTTTAAGAGAAATAAGTGAACACGATAAAGAATTTTATTATAAAGACAGAAGAATAAATTTATAAAAAATCAAGTGGATTCACAGTGAATCCACTTGATTTTTTACATTTTATTTTAAACTTTCATTTTGTTATAAATCCAGGTCATAATCCCAATTAATACAATAGAACCTATTGAAACAGCCATAACAGTAAGTTGCAGATACAACACAAATTCTTCAACCTTATCGTAACCATTGTATATATAACTATTATTAGCTTCAATTAATGCAAAAATAATTGCACCGATAAATCCGGTAATAATTAACACTTTTGAAATTATTGACAACTTCTTCTTTAACTTTTCATTTTCTTTTGAAACACTATATAAATTGTTGGTTTTCAGTAATCGTAAGTGATATTTGTATACAATCACAATTGATATTAAAAGTGCAAAAGGTATGTAAGAATCTCCCCTTGCTAAAATATCTAATCCCTCATTCATATATAACAAAACACTTGCAATTGTATTTGTGTAAGCAAAGAATTGCGAGAAACAGAGCAAATTTATATTAGTACGGGTTATTTCTTTTTTCTCTTTCTTTGTAATATTAAATAAAGTTTTATTTAAAACAAAGCAAAGTAAAGATATTATAAAGCAGCCTACAATTCCATAAATAAAACCTGGAAATCCTGTAACTGTAACTAAAAGACAACACATAAATAAAACTATAAAAGAGAATACACTTACTGTATTTGAAACAATTGAAATTGTTTTACTTGTTTCAAAAAATTTATCTTTCTTATTTTCTTCATATATTGCTTTTTCTTTTATGAATCGCTCACCCTGCAGAAGTTCATCCGTTGTAATGCTATAAAACTTTGCAATATCTGTGAGAATTGTAATTTCAGGATAACCTTCGTCACGCTCCCACTTGCTTATTGTTTTATTTGATACATTAAGGCTGTCTGCAACTTCCTGTTGCGTTAAACCTCTTTCTTTTCTTAATTCAGTAAGAAAAGTTCCCATTGATTTTTTATCCATATTAAAAACCCCTTTTACTATAACAATTATAAAACCCCGCGGTGTTTTGCTTTGCGCAAGTTTATTTTCGCATAAACAAGTAAAAAAATCAAGAAACTCTTTGTAGAAGTTCTCTACTAATCGTAGAACACCAGTAAAATCAAGGGTTTCCACTGATAATATAATAATTCTCCCAAAAAACAAAAACGGTGTAGTAGTTACCTACCACACCGATTTTTAATTAGTTCTCTTAAAGTGCTAATTATTCAATGATATCTGTAACAGCACCTGAACCAACTGTACGGCCACCTTCACGGATAGCGAAACGAAGACCTTTTTCGATAGCGATTGGAGTGATGAGTTCAACGCTCATTTCAACGTTATCGCCAGGCATACACATTTCTGTGCCTTCTGGAAGAGTAATAACACCTGTTACGTCAGTTGTTCTGAAGAAGAACTGTGGACGATAGTTGTTGAAGAATGGAGTATGACGGCCACCTTCATCTTTAGAAAGAACATAAACCTGTCCTTTGAATTTTGTGTGAGGTTTGATTGAGCCTGGCTTACAAAGAACTTGACCACGTTCAATACCTTTTCTGTCAACACCACGAAGAAGAGCACCAATGTTGTCACCTGCTTCTGCATAGTCGAGAAGTTTGTGGAACATTTCAACACCTGTACAAACAGTTTTTGAGCTTTCTTCTTTAAGACCAACGATTTCGAGTTCGTCACCAACTTTAAGTTGACCTCTTTCAACTCTACCAGTAGCAACTGTACCACGACCTGTGATTGTGAATACGTCTTCAACAGGCATAAGGAAGTCGAGGTCAGCCTTACGGTCAGGAGTTGGGATATAGCTATCAACTGCGTTCATGAGCTCAAGGATTGGAGCATAAACGTCAAGTGAAAGATCGTTATCAGCGATAAGAGCTTGGTGAGCTGAACCTTTGATGATTGGAGTATCATCGCCTGGGAATTCATACTCTGAAAGTGTTTCACGAACTTCCATTTCAACGAGTTCAAGAAGTTCTGGGTCGTCAACGAGGTCACATTTGTTAAGGAATACAACAATGTAAGGAACGCCAACCTGACGAGCAAGGAGAAGGTGTTCTT
>SVPQ01000047.1 GCA_015065845.1 Oscillospiraceae bacterium | reverse complement strand
CTCCGGATTTAATCATGGATGTGGTTGCAGTAGCATTAGTTCCGACTGCAATAATATTTATATCACTATAACGAGTGCGGATAGCTTTGATAATCTGGCTGCCTAACTGACCACCTTGTCCATCAATCACAAGTAGATTCAAATCACTTTCACCTCTGAGAATTTTATTGAGTTGATTATAGCATAAATTAACTATTAAAACAATAAAAAACGACTGAAAGCCTTTAGTTTCCAATCGTTTTTGGTCGGAGTGAGGTGATTCGAACACCCGACCTTCTGGTCCCGAAGAACGCAAATGATTTTTTGACTATCTCAAACACAACATATAGTATTATTTGTTTCGGTTGTATACATAAATACACAATGGAAAATTCAATAATTAGCTCCAAATGTGGTGCTAATTGTGGTCAAAATCTTAAATGGTTTTTAAGAGTTGTTAGGCTAATCGAATTTTTGAACTATAACATAAATCTGGATTTACTAAAAAGTAGTAGTGATAGGTGAAAATTTTTATATGAACGATAGAGAAAAGGAACTGAAAAAATCAGTTCCTTTTGTGATGTGATTTAATACGATAAATTTGCTTTTCAATTAATTTATCTTAAACTTTTCTACCATTTGATTTAAAAGCTGTGCTTGAGCTGAAAGTTCCTCGCTGGAAGCGGCGGTTTCTTGTGCGGTAGTACTGTTATTCTGCACAACATCAGAGATTTGATTAATACCTTCTGAAACCTGAGCAATAGCTGTCGATTGTTCTTCATAAGCCTCTGACATAGCATTTATATCATTTGTTATAGATTTAATATTTTCAACAGTTTCAATAAGACTCTTTGCTGTTTCATCAGCTATAGCGCTACCTTCGTGTGTTGCCTTAACAGATGCGCTGATAAGCTTGGCTGTATTTCCGGCTGCCTCTTGTGATTTAATAGCAAGGTTTCTTACTTCATCAGCAACTACTGAGAAGCCTTTACCTGCATCACCTGCACGTGCTGCTTCTACTGCTGCATTAAGAGCAAGGATATTTGTCTGGAAAGCAATATCATCTATTATCTTTATAACCTTATCGATTTCCATAGAGCGATTATTGATTTCGGTCATAGAGTCGATAAGTTGCTTCATTCTCTTATTGCTTTCTGAAACACTTGTTGCCGTATCATTAACATTTTTGCTTACATCTCTTGCAGTATCTGCATTTTTATAAACTTGCTCTGCTAAAACAGATATTGTAGCAGAAAGCTGTTGTATAGATGCCGCCTGTTGTGTTGCACCACTACTTAAGCTCTGTGCGCCGTCAGATAAGTGCCCCGAACCTGCTGAAACCTGTTGTGCAGCATTGTCCATCTGTGCAATAGTGTCATTAAGTGATGATGAAATATTTTCAAGAGCAACCTTAATCTTGTTAAATTCACCTATATAATCAAGAGTAAGCTCAAATACAAGGTTTCCTTCTGCGATTTCATTAAGTATATTTGTGATTTCATCGATATATGCCGTGTAATTCTGAAGCTGAGATGCGGTTTTACCAAAATTATCTGCAAGAGCACCAAATTCATCGTTTGAATGGTGATCAACAGTTGTGTTAAGGTTACCATCTGCAATGCTTTTAGCAGCTCTGTCAAGCTTCTTAACAGGATTGATTATTAATTTTTTTGCAAGTACAAAAATAAGCACAGCAAGTACAAGACAAGAGCAAATTGCAATTATAACGAGAGTAGTTGTAAGAGAGTTTGCTGCTGCAAGTATTTCTGCCTCTGGCACATAGAATACCGCTGCCCAATTGCAATTAGGTACCCATTCCAGATAATAATACATATTCTCGCCATTTACTTCGGCTTTGTGAAGACCATTAGCCTTGGTGTCTATCCATTCTACTGCTACTGCGTAAACAGGATTTTCCTGGAGTTCGTCAAAAGACTTTGCCATCATTGCTTCATCAGGTGCACCTATAACTATACGAGCGCCAGCATCTGTCATAAAAGCGCCACCAGTTTCTTCAATTTGTACTTCAGCCATCATTTTAGAAATTTCTTCTAATTGAACGTCACCTGCTGCAACGCCTCTGACACTTCCGTCACGGTTCTTTAAAACACAGGTAGCAGAAGTTACAATTTTGTTTATAGTGAGGTCTAAATATGCATCACCGAACATAAATTTATCGTGTGTAAGCCCTTCCTTATACCATCCTCTTGTTGTAGGGTCATAATCCCCTTCAGGAACTTCCCAGGTAGCATATACTTCTTTATTTTCTGTTGCTATGTAAATACCACTAGAACAACTACTATTTGGGTCAACAGTATGGTTTACATAAGCCTGTTGCTCTTGAGGTGTCATATCCATATATTCGAACACGTCACGTTGTGCATCAAGTTTTCCGAGAATTTCATTCATCCACGCAGAAACATCGTTTACTGCACTATCTGCACTGGTTTTAAGCAAAAATTCACTGTTTTCACGTAATATCTGCTTGGTAGTAGATTGCACTATTACGAGAATACTTACAATTACGATTATAATTATAGGAATAAGTACTCCCATGAGTTTTGCCTGAATACCACCACCAAGAGTTTTAGTAGCTTTTTCTTCCTTCTTGTGTTTGGTTTTCATTACATAGCCTCCATTTTACATTATTAAGATGAAACTCTTATCATCTTATACAAAAAATACCATAATCGCTACCGTGTGTCAATATTTTTTGTTAGGTTTCGACAAAACTTAGCGAAATTTAACATTTCTTTAAAATTTCGCAAAACAAAAAATTAGATGACCAAAAAGTCAGTTTTGTCGAGTTGATTATATTACAAATTAGCAACTCTAACAATAAAAGAAAAACGACTGGAAACCGAGCAGAGTAACAATACTACAAATGGTTCTATTTCAACAGTTAGATTACCAGAGGAGAATGTGAAGAAAAATTTGTTGAGATGATAATTAAAGTTAAAGCTGAAATAAGCAAACTGCGAGAACAACTACAGTGAGAAAAGAAATGGGTGATATGGAGTTAACAATGTAAATAATAATACGCAGTAAACAAAGAAGAGGGATATAAAAAATACTATTTTGTAGCACGAAAAACTTAATTTGTTGAACTAATAATGAAAAAATAATTTGGAAAAACGAGAAATGATTTTTTTGTTGTTTTGAAAGGTAATTGATTTAAGAAAAATGGTAGTATAAAAAAGAAAAAACGTTGAAACTTCAATAGTTTCAACGTTTTTTTGGTCGAGATGACGGGATTTGAACCCACAGCCTCTTCGTCCCGAACGAAGCGCTCTACCAAATTGAGCCACATCTCGATATTAAGTTTTACCTACTATCTTTCAAGCAATAGAATTATACATTATCTGTTTTATAAAATCAAGTCTTTTGAAATCTTTTTTATTATTAATTATTAAAGTTTTAAAAAGTGTGATATAATTATAATAACATTGAAAGTAAATATTTCAACTGATGGTAGAACTAATAAAAAAACTCCCCACTCAACCAGCGGTTTGTAGACTTTTTTACACAATCCCTTTACAATAATGGTGAAAGGAGGGCACAAAATGGACCAGATTAAAATTGGTAAATTTATTAAGGAATGCCGAAACAAAAATAATCTGACACAAATGCAATTAGCAGAAAAGTTGGGCATTACCGACAGAGCAATTTCTAAATGGGAAAATGGCAGAGCGATGCCAGATTCTTCTATAATGCTTGACTTATGCAAAGAACTTAAAATTACAGTAAACGATTTATTATCAGGGGAGGTTGTTGTTATGGAAAATTACAACGAAAATTCAGAAAAAATCATACTCGAAATGGTAAAGCAAAAAGAAGAAAGTGACAGAAGACTTTTAACACTCGAATGGGTAATTGGTATTCTTTCTTGTATTAGTTTGTTTGTGCCGATATTTATAGCGGCAATGTTACCGATGGCGGATTGGCAGAGATTAGTCCTTGTATTTTCAGGTTTTATTCCGGGAATTATAGGTTTATTATTTGCTATGAAAGTTGAACAGGTTGCAGGCTATTATAAATGTAGAAAATGCGGTCATTGTTATGTACCGACATACAAAGCGGTAAATATGGCTATGCATTTTGGTAGAACACGTTATATGAAATGCCCTGAATGTCACAAAAGAAGCTGGCAGAAGAAGGTTGTTAGTAAAGATTAATTTATTGTATTACCCTGTGAGGTGAAACGAATGGAAATTGAAAAAATTATAATAG
>SVPQ01000003.1 GCA_015065845.1 Oscillospiraceae bacterium | reverse complement strand
TGAGAATATGTGTTGCAATTCTTCCGGCAATCTGTGCAATAACTGCATATCTTTTATTAAAACGCTTTAAAATGACAAAAGATGACCACACTATGATAAGAGCCGCTATTGCAACAAAGCACAAATACGGTACAGTTACTTTAAGTGAATATGAAAGAGAGCGTTGCGAGCTTCTTTCAGGCTATAAATTAGAAAAAACCTGGCTTGGCACTTATGAGGATGATGCAGAAATCCATACTCTTGAAAAGGATGAAAATGGAAATTATCTGATTCTCATTGAACAGGAAAAAGAATTAAAGAAACAATTAGCGGAGGCAGAATAATATGGCTGAAAAAATAGATATTACAGTAACTACACCAGAAAGAAAATACAGCAAATTGCAGAGTGTTTTATTTTACATAGTTCAATGGACATGGGGGCTTCCTGTAAATATTGTAGGTTTAATCGCGTATTTAATCTGTACTAAAATTTTAAAACGACAACACAGTAAATTCGGCTTTGCAAACATAGTTTATCTGCCATGGAAGTCGGGCGGTCTTTCAATGGGACTTTTTATATTTATGAAAGACCACCACGAAAAAGAAGAATGGGTTTATAACACACGAATTCACGAATATGGTCACACCTGGCAATGTCTTCTTTTAGGTCCGCTTTATTATTTAGTTGTTGCAATTCCGTCTGTAATCTGGTGCAACTGTTTCCAGAAATACAGAGAGAAAAACAACGTTTCATATTATAAGCTCTATTGCGAAAGCTGGGCGAATTCTTTTGGGGAAAAGTTTACGGGACTTAAAAGAGTTGGCTAGTTATTAGTTGTTAGTGCTTGAAAATTATAATGCAATTTAAATGAAACAAAAAATTGACCCCTACATTGAAACGAGTAAACTTAATGGTTCATTTACAATATACTATATAATCAAACTAATAACTAGCTAATGGATAAAAAGCTGATATCTAACCACTGGGAACTGACCACTAGTCAACAAGTGACTAAAAATGATAGGGTTGTATTTTACAATTTTTCAAATACAGAAATAGTAAAAAATATATCTTTGGCAGTTTTAAAATCGTCTTGTGAAATACACTTTAAACCGAAAGAAGAACAGAGTTCTTTCAGATTTTCGCTTCCTGAATAAAGTCTGCACTTTTTCATAAGTTCATCTATTTCTTCTTTAGAAAAACCAAAGGGTTCTAAAACAGGGTTCTGACGCATAAATGCATTTTTTCTTGAAACAGTCACAAATCTTCCACCAGACTTCAAAACTCGTGTTGCTTCTTTTATAGTTTTGTTGTTTTCCCTCGACTCATCGAGTCCGCAATTACTGCAAACACAATCAAAAGTATTGTCAGAAAAAGGGAGATACCAGAAATTAGCAACAACAGGTAAAAGAGTGTTTCTGCATTTTAAAAATTTACCAATACCGATTGTATTACCGTTACATTCAAAGCCAATATCTACACTGAACATAATTGCATCTTTATCTTTTACACGAGCTACAGCACTTGTACCACTGCCAGCACCGGTCGAAAGTTCCAATATTGTTTTTGGTGAGTCTTCTATAACTTTTGTTGAATATTCCTTGTATGGGTGCTTTGATTTATCAATGTTTTTAATTCGATATTTACCCATACCTTTAGTGGTGTACTTTTTGAATTTTTTAATTTGCTCTTTTTTTATAGTGTATTCTGTGTTAATATCAGCAATCCAATTTTCAGTGTTGCTTTCAGAATATCTTAAAAGAGCATTTTTTATTTCTTCTTTTCCACCAACAAGTTTTTTAATGTATTCAATATAAATCGGAACAGGTGATTTGTTCCAGTCAATTTTCTTGTACATTTCAGTTATTTCTTCTTTGTGTTCCCAAAGAATTGCTTCAATAAGCTCTCTGTGCCATTCTGATTTTTCTTCGTTTGCAAGTAATACAGGAACATTTTTAACTATATCGTATTTTTCGGTTTTATCATCTGTTGTAAAAATTTTCTTTTCAATGTGTAAAGGCTTTTTTGTAATGGGTGAAACCAGATATTTTTCATAAATTTTTTTATTCATAAATATGCCCCCCCTTGGTAATTAAAAGTTTAAATTATCTATTGGAACAATTCAAGTCTTGAAATATACTGATTTCTGTGTTATAATTAGGTCATAGGGAAAGGGATAAAACATCTGTCTGAAAAGGTAGATGTGTTTTTTATTAAGGACGGGTGTTAACTCATGAAAACATTTAAAAGAATAATTGTTTCGTTGCTTTCGTTATTTGCAGGTTTATTTGTGGTTCTTCTTGGTATTTTTATTGTTGCAATTGTTTCAAACATAAATGTAATTGACGAGAACATAAAATTTCAAGAAGAACATTTAGAATATTTAGAGAAAGAATATTATAAAAATTATACTCAGAAAAATGAAGCGGATTTAGCAGATTTTGATTTGGAAAAAGCAATAGAAGATGGTGTAAAACTTAATGAAATCGCCATTTTGGGCACACACAACAGTTACCAGAGACTTGCAACTGCAGAAACCCGTTTTGCAATGAATATAATTGACACTATAACATTTAAAAAAGCAGGTCTTAATACATTCGATTTCGAGATGGATACATTAACAGAACAACTCGAAATGGGTGTAAGAAATGTTGAAATTGACATAGAAACTCTCGACAAAGATGATAAAATTGAATTCAAAGTAACCCACAATTCAATTGTAGATAACGCTTCAAGTGCTTATGATTTCACAAAGGCATTACAAGAAATAAAAATGTGGTCAGACAATAACCCCAGGCACATTCCTGTAATTGTAATTGTTGAACCGAAAAGCTTTGTTATTGAAATAAACGGAATGAAAAAATTCTCATTGGAATACGCAAAAGAACTCGACAAAATTGTTGAAGAGACACTTGGGGACTCTCTTTTAACACCAGAAGATATGTTAAGGGATTACCAGTCTTTCAAAGAAATGCGTGAAAATGATGACTGGATTTCTTTAAAAGAAGCACAGGGTAAAATTTTAGTTTTACTTCACGATTGTGATGTTACTGAAAGTTACATAGCACTTGACGAAACAATTAAAACACAGAAAATGTTCCCAATGCTTCGTTACGATGACAGAAATGAAACTTATACTTCATTCATTTTAGAAAATGACGCGTTTCGTGCAAATGAACGCAAGGCAGAAAATATTAACGAAAGCAATTTAATAGTAAGAACCCGTGCAGATGTTTACCCGGATTACAGCGATGAGCGTTATGAGGTAATTGAAACTTGCGGTTCACAGATTATAACAACCGATTTTCCTGAAAAGGTGGATGGAAACGGAAGTCACGAGTTTTCATTTGATGGAAAGAAAATAAAGCTTTTAAAATAAAGAACCCCTGTATCGAAAGTTTTTTCTCGGTACAGGGAAATTTTATTTATTTAAAGTGTGCTCATTGTTGTCATACAGGATTTCATTTATTTGAGCAACAGAGTTTTTGTTTAAAATACCGCTTATAATAATTGCATCACGCTTTAATTTCGGGAAAAGCGGGGCAAATTCAGCGATTTTAAGTATTTCTTGCGTTTGTTCAATATCAAGCTCCATAGCAATCAGAATGCAAAGCAAAGAATCTCTTGAGGGATTTCGGGTACCTGAAAAAATCTGATACCCCATAACTTCACTGAGCTCTGATTTTTTTATTACCGATGACTTGACTAAATGTTTTTTATTAAGTATATTTGTTAAATAAACTGACAATTCTTCTGTAAGCATAAACTTGCTGTTTTGCTTCAGATATTCACTGATATTGTTTGATTTCATCAATTCATTCATAAGTTGGTCTGTTGTTTTCATTTTATGACTCCCGGGATGTGATATTTTTGTTAGGCTTTGAAAAAATTATCGCAGAACAATTTTCTTTTGTCAAGGAATTGCAAAACAAGGAAAATAAATCTGCAATAGTAATGCGACACAAAACTCTTTCTGCAGAGATTGTTGTTTTAGATTTTGTGGGGAATGGCGAAGTTTATAAATCGTTGTTAGCTGTAAATCATCCTAATTTACCACGAATTTATGAAGTAAAACAAGATGGCAACAGATGTAAAGTTATAGAAGAATATATAAACGGAACAACGGTAGCAGATATACTTGCTACCGGACTTTATACAGTAGATGGTGTAAAAGAAGTTGTTAAAGAACTTTGCAATGCTCTTTCTATTTTGCATTCAAGAAATATAATTCACAGAGATATAAAACCAGAAAATGTGATGATTGATAAAAACGGAGATGTGAAGCTTATAGATTTTGATGCATCAAGAATTTATAAAAGCTATCAGTCAAATGATACTTCGTTTATAGGAACTGCAGGGTTTGCTGCACCCGAACAATATGGAATTACTCAGACAGATGCCCGTGCCGATATTTTTGCTCTCGGAGTTTTAATGAATGTAATGCTAACAGGTGAACACCCGTCAAAAAAGCTTCACAAAGGAAAGTTAACGAAAATTATGGAAAAATGCATAAATGTTGACCCTAATAAAAGATATAGTTCAGTAGAAGAATTATATAAAACAATTTTATAGCAAAAAGGTAAATTTGTCCTATGCAACTTGCATAGGACAAATTTCTTTTTTTGACATAATATTACAAATACAGGCAGAAAAATCTGCCGAAAATAAAAAATTTAAAGGGGTATGAGTATGTTTTGTAAAAATTGTGGGAAAGAGCTTTCAGCTGATGAAAAGTTTTGCTCAGGGTGTGGGCAAAGTCAAGAGGCAGAAAAAGAAGTTATTGCAGAAGAAGTAGAGAACAAGGAGAGTGTGACTGATGACAACAAAGTGGGAATACAGATAGAGCCAGAATCACAGGGAAATAATAATGTAGGATTAACTCAAGCTGATTTTTCAGAAGAAGCCAAAACAAAACAGGAAGAGCAAAAAGGATTTGTAGCAAAAGTTGTTTCCAAATTATTGCGATTTCTAAAGTCAATTCTTCCAGGAAAAAAAGAGGGAATAACACCAAAAGAACAAAAACGCAACAGAATTATAGCAGCTATACTTGTGATTTTTTTAGTTTTTTCAAGTGCTGATGATAGTAGCGGAAATTCTTTAACAGTAAGTTCAGATAATCAGCAAGGTGCGTTAATAAATCTGACTTTAGAGGAGTTTAGTCAAAAATTTAATGAAAATTTGATTTTGGTTTTAGAAGATACTAATCAACAAGGTGCTGCTGAAATTATGAGTGAGGAATTTGATATTTCAGATTACTGGGGGGACTTAGTAGAACCGTTAATTGAATATGAAACTGTAACAGGGAAACAGTACACTACATATTCTGCTTTTCTTCCAGCCCCTATATTTGTAAGTGTGATGGATGGATATGTCAGTACTGTCGATATATCTATGCAGGATGCAGATATGTCATTTTTCAGAGTGTTTTCGTTGGTTGCGGTTATGGCTTGCGGAGATATGAGTATGTCTCAGGCAGACGAAATTTATGAAACTGTTATGAGCGATGACGCTATTATGAATAATCAGTGGATTTATAAAGATGGAATTTTATATGGTTGTTCTACTTCTAAATTGAGTTTTTGTATAATGCCTGCAACTCAAGAATTTATTGATAGTGCCGGGGACAGTTTTAATTACGAAATTTGGTAATATTTTTAAGGAGTAAGTTTTTATGAAATTTGATAAGATAAAAGAAAAATTTGGTTTGCTAAAAAACATCATTTCAAAAGTGCTGGAAAAATTTAAAATATTGACATTGAAAAAGAAAATTATTGTTATAGTTGTTGCTGTGTTGAGTTTCTGCGTTTTGTGCTTAGGTGGCAACAATAAAGAAGATAAAATGTTAGAAATATTATATGCTGGTCCGGCTGTGGATTTTCCCTATTCGCAATCAGTAGGTACATTGGTTCCTCAGGTTTTTACTGATTATGATATAACTTACGAGCCTTGGCAAGATGGTTATATAGTAACTATCAGTGGAGAGTTTTTGGTTCATCCTTCATCTACATTAATAAAAAGTGGTTCTAAGTCCTATTATGTTGATATGGAAAAAGAAACTTGTACTCCATTAGAAGGTACAGGCGGCGTGGACCAAGCATTTATGATAAGAATAACTCAATAAAGGTGATACAATATGAAAATAGTTGAAAATAAAAAAAGTAAAACCAAGGGATACATAAGTGTAGGTGCAGCAGTTTTGTTGTTTGCATTTTTTATGGATACAGACCTGCGCATCACAGATTCCGGATTTTTATATGTAGTGCTCCAGGTGTTTATTCCAGCGGGTTTGTTCGTCTTTGGCATTGGGAAAATCAAGGAATCTCAACCTTACTACGTTTGTGTTTGTCCATCTTGTGGTCAAAAATTTAAATTTGATGTCAATGAATTAGGTGTACAATGCCCCAAATGTAATAAAAGAGTGGTTAAAGATGGCGAAGAATTTAAAATTACAGAATAACAGGAGTTTTTATTGAATTCTTAAACATAACAAGATATAATTCATTTATAATAAAAATTATGAAAGACGGGTAAAAACAATGTTTTGCAAAAATTGTGGTAAAGAATTACCGGATGAGAGTAACTTTTGTCCCTACTGTATGACAAAGTTTGTTGAAGAAAACAAGCCTGAACCAATTGAAGTTAAAAAGAAAAAATCAAAAGCGTTACCTGTTGCAATAGTTGCACTTCTTTGTGTTGTTGCAATTATTGTAGCGGTTATTGTTGTTCCTGAATTGAAAAATGGCAACAAAAATGTTGGTAACTTAAACAATAACAGTGTCAATGTGAATAATACTGTAAATTTACCAAAAACACCTGAAAACGATACAGATATTGGTTTAATGAATGTTAAAATCAACAATTTCGGTGTAAACCTTAATGAAACGCAAAAGCTCCTTGTTCAGTATTTTGATACTGACTATTTTCGTGCTCCTTATAGTTCCTTGCAAAGATACCCTCAAGTGTATAAAGGTGCTCAGATTAATTTTTTAGGCTATGTAACAAAAATTATCGAAAGCACCGACACCGAATACACTGCTTTAATTGAATATGAGGCATATAAAACTTACGATGGTTTTTATATGCCTACAGAACAGTATGCAGTAATAAAGGGTACACATGGTGAAGCAAGAATTATGAAGGGTGATACACTTTATATTTACGGTAAATACAGTGATGTAAATACTTATGCAGTTGACGGAAAAAGCTATACAGTTCCGACTGTTCTTGTAAACAGATTTACATATTTTTATTATATGGATGTTGTTGAACCAATGTATTCAATGGAAGAAATTCGTTCTGTTGCAAAGCATATTTTCGGTGATGATATTAAAATCCGTTATACAAAAGACGACGATTTTGAAGAAAATTCGGGTTATGGTTATGAAGATTATGAGGGTATGTATTACACAGTTGAGCTTGATAATCAAAGCAACGCGAATTTTACAAAATATTGCTTCTTTGCAGGCTGGGGAGGAGATATAACTGACTGTAAAAGCGAAAGCTACATTGATAGAAAAATTACATTTTCAGCAGATTTTGAGCATTTCTATTTACAGGTGTTTGATGAAAATTTAAAAACCTATATTCTAGAATGTTATGACAGAAGTTTAAATAAAATCTGGAGCAGAGAATTCACTGAGACAACAAGTGCTGTTGTTGATTACACAGCGAGTCACATTTATTTAGTTGCTAATGGCAGTATGTATATTATTGATGCACAAACAGGCGAAAATTCCGTTGAACCCAAATATGTAGGTGCAAAAAGTGCTATAAGAAAGTTAGAGGATGGAATAATTCTTGTTTCATATAAGGTATCTGATGCAATAATGAAAACTGACCTAGTGGGTAATGTTTTGTGGACAGGTAATTTCTCTTATGATATGGCAGACCCGGATTTAAACAGTTCAGCACCAATAGTTCAGATTGTAAACGGTAATTATGTTGTGCAATATGGCGCTTATAAAAACAATTCACCAACGGGCGAAACATTTACAGCCGTAATTACCCCGGATGGTAATGTCACATTTGACGGAAAAGCGTTTTAAAAATGAATGCAGATAGAGATTTTTAGTCTTTATCTGCATTTTTATTTAATTTGAAATTGACAATATTTAAAATTTATTGTAATCTTAAATCATCTGAAAATGCCAGGAGGTAGTGAATTATGAAAATCACATTTATGGGTGCCGGTAGTAGTGTATTTGCGCGTAATGTTTTAGGCGACTGTATGTGCTCTGAGGCGCTTCGCGACAGCGTTTTTGCACTTTATGACATTGACGGTGAAAGACTTGAACAAAGCCGTACTATTTTGGAAGCAATCCGCAAAACAAAGGGCGGTTATGGAAAAATTGAGTGCTACTTAGGTGTTGAAAACAGAAAAGATGCTTTAAGAGGTGCAAATTTTGTAATCAATGCAATTCAGGTAGGGCTTTATGACCCTTGCACAATTATAGATTTTGAAGTTCCTAAAAAATATGGTCTTCGTCAGACTATTGGTGATACATTAGGCATCGGTGGAATTATGAGAGGCCTCAGAACTATTCCTGTTATGGCAGATTTTGCTCGTGATATGGAAGAGGTTTGCCCTGATGCGTGGTTCTTAAATTACACAAACCCAATGGCTATTCTTTCAGGATATATGCAACGCTACACAGGTGTTAAAACTGTTGGTCTTTGCCATAGTGTTCAGACTTGCTCATCAGATTTATTTAACCAACTTGGTATGGAAGATAAATTAGAAGGCAGACGCGAGCTTATTGCGGGTATTAACCATATGGCTTGGCTTCTTGAAATTAAAGATAAAGACAATAACGACTTATATCCTGAAATTAAAAAGAGAATTGACGAAAAGCTTAATGACCCTACATTTGAAAACAAGGTTCGTCTTGAATATATTAAAAATTTCGGTTATTACTGCACAGAATCAAGCGAACATAATGCTGAATACAATATGTTCTACATAAAGAGTAAATATCCTGAGCTCATTGAAAGATATAATATTCCGCTTGATGAATATCCAAGAAGATGTGTTGAGCAGATTGCAAACTGGAAAAAAGATTATCAGGAAATGTTAGAAAAAGGCGTAAGAGAGCATAACCGTTCAAACGAATATGCATCTCATATTATTGAATCAATCGTTACTAACACACCTTATGAAATCGGCGGTAATGTGCTCAATGAAGACAGACTCATTACAAACCTTCCTAAAGAAGCTTGTGTTGAAGTGCCTTGTCTTGTTAATGGAATGGGCATAAGACCATGCTATGTTGGTGCGTTGCCTGTTCAGTGTGCGGCTATGAATATGACAAATATCAATGTTCAACTTCTTACAATTGAAGCTGCAAGAACGCTCAAAAAAGAACACATTTATCAGGCTGCAATGCTTGACCCACATACTGCTAGTGAATTGGATATTGACACAATCAAAAAGATGGTTGACGATTTGATTGAGGCACATGGGGACTATTTACCGAAATATAGTTGCTAGTAAAGAAAAAATAAAAAAAATCATCCTATCATTTTTAGTTGATGTAAAAATGATAGGATGATTTTTCTTTATCCGATATCTAATTCCTGTTTCCTGACCACTGACTTACTTACAACTGACCACTGGTATAAAAATAATTGCATAAATATAATCTTTAAATTTTGGAATAACTGTGCATTGCGGTAAAAAGCACATTAGTATATAATCAAATTGTAGTACCAAGTGTACCAAAACAAAAATCCGGAGATGATGAAATGAAACGAAAATTCTTATGTTCAATACTTGCAATGTTAATTATTCTGGCAAGTATTCCTATGACTGTTTTTGCGGCAGATGAAGTTACAATTACAAAGGTTGATCTGACTGCAACAAAAACACTTATCGAGGGTTACAATTGTCATATTGAATATGATGGTGAAACGGAAGAACCGTTTTATTACTATTACCTTAATGACACACTGCCCGATATGACACTGACATTTTCAGATGGCTCTACAAAAGACATTACTTTTGACGAGTATTGGGACTATTTTGAAGATTCTATTTGGTGCGAACAAGGTGTAGGAGATAAAGAGTTAAAACCCGGCACACATACAAAGACGGTGTGTCTTACTTGCGGTTATAACGAAGAAACAGGCGAAAGTACAGGTGTTATGGCAGAATATACTTTTACCATTGAACCAAACCCTATTGAGAGTATTTCTGCAGTAGCAACTAAAACTTTAATGGAAAATATAGATGGTCGTTGGGAAGACGAAATAGAAACAGATGAAAACGGCGACGAAGTTGTAGTAGGTCAAACATTCTTTTATGATGTTACCGAAACAGAGCCGACTATAACAATTAACTATAAAAACGGTGAGACAAAAACATATCTTTACAGTAACATTTCGGATGAAACAGGTTATGATTTAATGGTAGCAGATAATAATGACCATGCGAATCCATATAAGATTGGTAAAGATAATGTTGCAGAGGTTTTAGTATTAGGTGTTAAAGCAGAATTTACATTTGAAATTGTAGAAAACCCTGTAAAATCAATTTCTGCCAGAGCAACAAAAGATTTAGCAGAAAATAAAGACGGTTCTCTAAATGGTGAGGATTTTGGTGAAGAATACTTCAAGTATTACATTTCAAATACCGAGCCGGATGTTACGGTTACTTATAAAGATGGAAAAGTTAAAACTTATAGTTATCAGGAGATAAGTAATCTTGGTGAAGAGTTTTCTGTTTATGCTCAGCAGAGTGCTGACAACCCTCTCAAACCGGGTACAAACACTGGTATTGTTGAGTTTGCAGGCATAAAATGTGAGTTTACATTTAAAATTACAGAAGACCCTGTTAAAAATATTGTTGCTGTTCCTACAAGAGATTTAACCGAATATGAAGATGGTTATAATATGGAGGGTTCTGACGGTAAATATTTCTTCTGTTATGATTTATACAGAACACATCCGACTGTAACAATAAATTATAAAGATGGTACTTCAAAAACATATACTTATGATGAAATCAGAAGATATGGAGATTTTAGTTTGAATATTGATGACTCTCAGGACAGTACATCACAGATAAAAGCAGGTGCACACAAAACAACTCTTTCTGTAAATAATAAGGAGTGCGACTACACATTCAATGTAAAAAAAGCAGAGAAAACTGTTACTTCAATTTCAGTTGTTCCACAGGGTAAACTTATAGAAAACACCAACGGTTACATTGATTATGAAAACGAAGACGAAGAGTTCTTTATTTATTACCCTTATGCTTTAAAATATAATGTAACAATAAAATATTCTGACGGAACAACAAAAACATTGAAAAATATCTCTCCTTATCAGGAAATAGATGGTGCGGATTTTAAGATTGATTTTGATTGTCATTCTTATGACAACAGATTTACAGTCGGCAAAAACAACACAGGTGTTGCTTACTATAAAAATGCTACTTGTACATTCTCTGTAGAAGTAGTAAAGAATGATTATAAAGCAATTGAAATCAGTGGTGATAATAACTTCGTTGTAACATTTATAAAACAGGATAATTCAAAAGTTGTTTATACTGCTGAGTCGTTGGATATTATCGGAATGGGCGAAGGTCAGTTAGGCGTATTCCTTGAAGCTGAGAATGGAGTAATTGAAATTGTAGTTAATTATGAATTAAATAAAGATGGTACATCTTTACAAAATATTTCAGTTACATCAGGTGAAAAAGAAAGTGCTTTAAACAGTAATACACTTGCTTCAAACAAATGGCTTGATATCGCGCTTTGCGTAGATAATATTGCGTATATTGCACCAACTTATGCAGACGGTTACTCAAAGCGTTATTATAATCGTGACTTTAATGGTATAAAAGGTACTATCAAAGATTATCTGGTTGATGATGCGCTTACAATGTGTACAGCTGAAGAATTCTACAAAGACTATGAAAATTGGGGAGAAGATGAAAAAGGTCAATTTGCAATTCTTTCGTTGGAGGAAGCAAAAACTTTATTAAAGAGGTATTTTGACCCTGCAAAAGTTGATATTACAACATCACCTATGTATAATGCTGCTGCTAAAGAGATTAAAGTGTACTTTATCCGTTATGCAGAGGGATTTATCAGCGATGAAAAATTAGAATATTTAAATGGTAAATTTGTTTATACAGCAGATTGGGTTTCTGAATTTACAGATAATACTACACCTGTTGCAGTAGTTTTAGCTGATACTGGCTACATAGAGTCAATTTCATTTGTAACGGGGGCTTGTGGCACTATTAAAACAATCAATGCAGAAAATGCAAAATATGGTGTCAAGGTTACTTTTTCTGCATCAGAAAATGCAACAGAATATGAAATTTATCGTAGTACCAATGGTGGAAAATATGAAAAAGTCGGTACTTCAGCTGAACTTGAATTTGTTGATAAAACAGTAGTTTCAGGTAATACATACACTTACAAAGTTCGTGGTATCAATTCTACCAATACTGGTAATTTTGGTGGTGCAAAGACAGTTTCATATTTAGCAATGCCAAAAACAACTGTAGTTCTGGGTAAATCAGGTTACGCTGTTAAATGGACAAAAGTTGATGGTGCTTCAACTTACAGAATTTATCGAGCAGAATATGCGAATGGAAAATGGTCAAATTGGAATAAATTAACTGACCAGAAAGCTTCTGTTACTTCTTTTGCAGATAAAACTGTAAAAGCGGGAGGTGTATATAAATATACAGTTCGTGCGCTGGCAAGTGGTGGTGTTGCAAGTGCTTATGAAGGTACACCTATATTAGTTTACCTTACTACACCAGCAGTTAAAATTGCAAATGCAAAAGGTGGCGTAAAAGGTAGCTGGAATGCAGTTACAGGTGCTGAGGGTTATATTGTTTATCGTTCAGAATTTTCAAATGGCAAGTGGTCTGCCTGGACTAATTTAGGTACAGCTAAGGCTACAACAAAATCATTTACAGATAAAACTGCTGTTTCGGGTAAAACATACCGTTACACAGTAAAAGCGGTAAATGGGGATAATAAGAGCCTTTATACTGCAAGTAATACATTGCTTTATTTAGCAGAACCAACGGTTACAATTAGCAATGCAAAATCAGGCGTTGTTGTTAAATGGACAAAATCAGAAGGTGCAAAGAACTACATAGTTTATCGTGCACAGTATAACGCTTCTACTAAAAAATGGTCTTCTTGGAAGAGTATAGGAACACCTGATTCTACAAAAACTTCGTTTACAGATAAGAATGTAACAAGCGGTGTGAAATATAAGTATACTGTAAAAGCAGTTAATGGTAAAATCAAGAGTACATTTACTTCTTCTGCATCACTTGTAAGACTTTTACAACCGACTGTAAAAATTTCGAATACAAAGACAGGTATTACAGTTAAATGGAATAAAATAACAGGAACAACCGGTTACAAAATTTATCGTCAGGAACTTGTAAATGGAAAATGGAGTAAGTGGGAGAGTTTAGATACCGCTAAATCAAGTAAAACTTCCTGGACAGATACAAAAGTAGAAAGTGGAGCAACTTATCGTTACGCGGTAAGAGCAAAAAATGGTAAGTATTTAAGTTCTTATACTGCAACAGAAAGCCTTATGTTCCTTGCTATGCCAACAGCTAGTGTAGTGAACGCTTCTAGTGGTATTAAAGTAACCTGGCTTGAGAGCGCAGGTGCTACAAAATATATAATATATCGTTCAGAATATAACGCAAAAACAAAGAAGTGGTCAGGTTGGTCAAAGAAACAAACGGTAGATTCTTTGAAAACTTCCTGGACAGATAAGAATGTTACAAGTGGTGTGAAATATAAATATACTGTAAAAGCGATAAGTGGTAGTTTCAAGAGTACTTTTACTTCAAGTTCACACCTTATTTACCTTGCACAACCGATTGCTACAGCGGCAAAAACTACAAGTGGTATAGTAGTTAAGTGGACAAAATCCGCAGGAACCGAGAGTTACATCATTTATCGTCAGGAAATGACTGATGGTGCATGGAGTAAGTGGGAGTCTTTAACTACAGCTAAAGCAACAGAAAATTCTTATACAGATAAAACTGTAGAATCAGGAAAAGAATACCGCTACACAGTCTGCGCAGTCAATGGTAAATATAAGAGTTCTTATGAAGCAAGCAATTCAGTAAAAAGGTAAAACCTTTTTACTGAATGCAGAATGCAAAATGCAAAATGCAGAATTTCGGAAACGCTTCGCGTTTGATTGTAATTACAATTCAATAAAATAAGTTCATCCTATCATTTAAAGTTTTTTGTAAACCTAAATGATAGGATGTTTTTTGTGTTATTTTATTCATTTCTCTTTTTGGGTATAAATGGGTTTTTACCAAACATAAAAATTGTTGCGAGAAATTCTTCTGCATCGGGGTATTCTTTACCCGCGAATTCTTCATACCACAAAGTTTTTACTTTTTCGTCATCGGACTCGTCTAATTCTTTTTTCAGTTCTTTAATAAATTTTTCAATGATTTCTTTTGCACCATCAAGGTCGGTATCGTAACTATTTGCAACTGCATTATAATAAATCTCAAATATGTTCATCTATATTCTCCTCTTAAAGTAATCACATTTTCATAATATGGGTATAAAAACAGCTGAATTTAAAAGCAAACCTTATTCGTAAAAAACATAATTTTACTACTTTATCTAATTTTACATATATTGACATTTAGTGAGTGTCAATAACATCTAAATAATAACATATAATCTTTTTGTTGACAAGCACTAAATGTCAAAAGGATGGTTATATGTTCATAAATAAAACTCAAGATGGTTTAAATAACATTTGTGGTAAAAATATTGCTTTCTATCGTAATAAAATGAAAATATCTCAAAGAGAACTTGCAGACAAATTGCAATTAGTAGGTCTTGATATAGATAAAAATGCAATACAACGAATAGAATGTGGTAAAAGATTTGTTACTGATATTGAGATAAAAGCTTTTACACGAGTTTTTAATATCACTTTTGAAGAGCTTTCAAAGTAATAGATATCCTATCATTTTTAGTTAAAAACTGAAAAATGATAGGATATTTTTGTTTCTGTTCACTTATAATTATAATCAAACGCGAAGCGTTTCCGAAATTCTGCATTTTGCATTTTGAATTTTGCATTAAAAAATGGTCGCGTAAGCGACCATTTTTTACTTCCCTGCTTTTTTAGAATATTTCATCTTATAAATAATTCTCATAAGATTTGCTTCAATTGCGTTTATTGTTTTAACACCACTGTAAAGATTTGCACCAACTAAAGTTTTGCAACCCTTATCCATAACAATTTCGATTGCTTCTGCGTCATATTTTGTACCTGCTACGCAAATAGCACCATTATCTTTAATAAGAACTGCATTTTTATTGCCGAGTGCTTTTGTAACTTTTTTAGCGGATTTTAATGTTGAATTTGTATCGAAAATTGCACATTTAACTGTTGGACCAATGAGCTGAGCAAAGTCATCAAGAAGAGGTTTCATCTTTTTACCTTGTTTTGAAATTGCTTTAACATATTCATTGTGAGAGTGATGAATGAAGTTTACATCTTCTCGCTTTTTATAAATAGCAAGGTGTAAATCTGCATTTTCAGGGATTTCTCCGCCACCGACTAAAGCACCAGATTTAATATCGATTTTTACAGGGTCTTTGTCTTCTGCAAAAATGCTCATAGTGTCGCCGTTTCTTTCACTGTCAAACGGAGCAAATTCTTTTTCTGCTTTGTAATTTGAATCAGATGTAAATACACCGGCAATATAATCTTTAACACTTAAAAGAGTGCCAACTGCTTTGCCAGAAACTTCACTGCAACGGTCAGCAATATATTTTTCACAAACATCTTCTAAAGTACTTGCTACTTTAAATGCATCATCATAGTCAGTACCTACACAAACTGCACCGTGGTGTGCCAAAATAATTGCTTTTGACTTTGAACGATTAAGTGCATCAATAACGCCCTGTCTTAATTTTCCGGTACCGGGAAGACCATAACTAGCGCAAGGAACATCGCTACCGATGATAGCTGAATGTTCTTCTGTAAGCGAATTTATATCGTATCCTAAAGCACTTACAATAGAAGCATTTGCCTGATGTGTATGAATAACAAAATTACAGTCAGGTCTTAACTCATAACAAGATGCGTGAATACCTTTTTCAGAAGATGGTTTAACTTCACCCTCATAAGAAAGGTCAGAAATATTAACGAGAACAATATCATCTGGTGTCAAATCTTCATAAGCTCTGCCGCTTGGTGTAATGACAAACTGTGTGTCACTTACCCTGCAACTGATATTACCCCATGTACGCACAATAAGCCCTGCTTTTAATAATTCGTGACCAGCTTTAATAACTATTTGTTTTGCTTCGAGAATATCCATAAGTTTTTCTCCTTTATCTACTAATAAAGCACGGAAAAATCCGTGCTTTATAAAATGTTTTAATTAGCCTTCTTTTTTATCAACATTCTGGAATACTCTGTCAAATCTTACGAGAGCTTCGTCAATAAGTTCAGGTGTGTACTGAGCATTTGTGTAAAGACGGCTACCTGCAAGAGTAACAAGACCTTCTGCCATGTACGCTGCACCCATATGTTGCATTTCTTTCTTTCTTTCGCTTGTAGCTGAAAGAACGCCCGGGATTTCCCAAGGTTTAGACCAGTTGATTGAGTAATGCATTGTACCAACTGTATCAATATGACAAACAGAACCCTGGTTGAAAGCTACGAATGGAAGGTTGTATTTTTTAATGAGTTCCTGAAGACCTTTAGTAAGTCTGTCACCCATCTGACCTGCTTTCTGACAAGCGTTTTGTCTGTCGATTTCTTCAAGTGTATAGTAACCAGCAACGCAAGAAAGTGGAGTAGCAGCCATTGTACCACCCATAAATGCTTTCTTAACTTTTTCGCCACTTGCGTCAAGACCAGCACCGAGGTATTTCATATATTCTTTCTTACCACCGATACCGCCGGCACCCGGATAACCACCAGCAATAACTTTACCGAAGATTGTAAGGTCAGGTGAAACACCGTAGTAACCTTGTGCACCAGCCATACCAATTCGGAAACCTGTAACAACTTCATCAAAGATAAGAAGTGCGCCATATTTACGGCAAAGTCTTTCAACACCCTTATTGAAGTCTTTGTCAAGAGGTCTTGTACCGCTTTCAGGACCGATTGGTTCCATAAATACTGCAGCAGTACCGCCTTTTAATTGGTTTTTACGAAGAACTCTTTCAAGTGAATCAAGGTCATTTGGGAAGAATTCTTGAGTATGTTTAAAGAGGTAAAGCGGAACACCGTGAGCTTGTGTGAATTTTGAACCAGGAACGCGGATACTGTAACCGAGTTGGTCAGACCAACCGTGGTAAGCGCCACCCATTTTAACTATATTTTTTTTCTTTGTAGCAAGTCTTGCAACACGAATTGCTGCCATACATGCTTCTGTACCTGAACCAAGCATACGGAACATATCTACAGATTCAACACTGTCAGAAATTTTCTTTGCTAATTTATATTCAAATTCGTGGAAAAGACCTGTTGAAGGACCGCAAGTATTAAGAAGGTCGATAACCTGGTCTCTTACTTCTTTAGGGTTAGAACCGAGAACAGTAGGGCCACCTGCCTGGAGGAAGTCAAAATATTCATTACCATCAATATCATAAAGCATCATACCATCAGCTTTTGTGAAAACGAGTGGGAAAGGATAGTTAAAAGCAAGGTTGTGCTGCACACCACCTGGGATAACCTGTTTTGCTTCTTCAATCATTTCTTTACTTTTTGCACATTTTTTGCCATAATATTCTTCTTCATATTTTTTAAGAACATCTGGCTTAATTGTGTAAATTGGTTGTTTTATGAGGTTGTCGAGTTGTTTTGTAACCTCTTGAGCATCATGGTACTCTGTGATAGCGAATCTTGTGTCCATTATAAAACCTCCTGAAAAGTAAATTCAAACACTTCCGAAAAAGTGAATATGTGTTCACTTATAATTATACTATTATAAGACAAAATGTCAAGTAATTTTCTATAAAAAATTTGTGTTTTATACATAAAGATTTGTTGACTTTACTGATATAATTTGGTAAAATAAAATAGTATTGTTATGAACAAAAACCTCGGAAGGGAGAAAAACTTATGCAGAATATGATGGATGCAAAAACACTTGCATATATCAATATGTTCGGAGTTTTGGGTACTTTAGAAAATCTTTGCGAATTAGTACCTGAAGCTAATGAAATTATTAAAGACCAGAAACCTATTTCAATAGGCTTTGATGTAAAAGGTGGTCCTGCTGCAACATTGTTCTTTAAAAATGGCAAATGCCGTATGGAACAGGGTTGTGGTGCTTGTGATGTTAAATTACCATTTTCATCACCAGAAAAGTTTAATGGACTTATAGATGGTACAGTCACACCGATTCCATCAAAAGGTTTTACACACATTAACTTTTTACTTAAAAAATTCACACCACTTACAGATGTGCTTTCTAAATATATGAGAGCAACTGAAGAAGATTTGAAAGACCCTGTATTTTTTGAGAGAAGTACCCGTCTTATGCTTTACACAATAGGTGTTGCAATTGCACAGATTGGTAATAATGATGAAATCGGTAAATTCAGTGCATCACATATTATTGATGGTAGCGTTTACATAGGAATTAAAAACGATATAGGTGTTGAACTTATCTGTAAAGATAATCGTCTTGTTACAGTCAAGAAACCGCCTGAAAAATACAGAGCGGCTATGATTTTTGACTCAATTGAAACAGCAAGAGCTTTGTTTGATGGCAAAGTTAATGCTCTTACTTGCATTGGTACTGGTAAAATCGAAATGCACGGTATGGTTAATATGCTTGACAATGTCAACCGTATTTTAGACCGTGTAGCATTATATTTGGCATAAGGGAGGGTAAAAAATGTCTTTTCCATTATATACAACTACAAAATCTGATGAATGGTACGACAGAGCTTCTAAAGTTATTCCATCAGGTGTTTACGGGCATTTAGGCCCTGCAGAAGGTCAGTTTATTCCTGTTAACAGATGGCCCCGTTTTTCAGAAAAAGCACAAGGCAGTTACTTCTGGGATGTTGACGGCAACAAATATATTGACTATATGTGTGCTTATGGTCCTAACATTTTAGGTTATTGCGATGAAGATGTTGACAACGCCGCTATTGAGCAGATTAAAAAGGGTAACTGTACCTCTTCACCTGACAAAGTTATGGTTGAATGTGCAGAACTTTTAGTTGATACAGTAAACACTGCAGACTGGGCATTTTTTGCAAAGAATGGTAACGATGCAACACAAGGTGCTATTTTAACTGCTCGTGCTTACACACACAGAAAGAAACTCATTTTCTTTAACGGCTTCTATCACGGTGTTTCACCAATGGTGCAAAAAATTGACTACCCTGGCGTTACTCCTGAAGATGTTGCAAACAACTTATATTGCAAATGGGATGATATTGAAGGTCTTAAAAAGACTTTAGAAGAAAATGAAGGCGAAGTTGCGGCAATCATTGCTCAACCATATAACCACGGTAACTTCTTTGACAACGCTTTCCCTATAGATGGTTTCTGGCAGGAAGTAAGAAAAATTTGTACAGAAAAAGATATTGTTCTTATTATAGACGATGTTCGTGCAGGTTTCCGTCTCGATTTAGCGGGTTCTGACCATTTCTTTGGCTTTGAAGCAGATATAATCTGTTTCTGTAAAGCACTTGCAAATGGTTACAATATGTCTGCATTCTGTGGTAAAGAATTTTTAAGAAGTGCCGCTTCATCACTTTCTTACACAGGTTCTTACTGGATGAGTGCAGTGCCATTCGCCGCTTGTATTGCTTGTATTAATAAATTAAAAGCAATAAATGCACCAAAACTTTTCAATGACCTTGGTACTGAACTTTTAACAGGTCTTAAAAAAGCGGGTGCAGAAAACGGATTTGATTTAGTTACATCAGGCCCACCGGCACTTTTCTATTTGAGAATTGCAAATGATGACTCGATGCTTCTCCATCAGGACTGGATTGCAGAATGTGTTAACAGAGGTGTATTCTTTGCATCTCACCACAACCATTTCATAAATGCGGCATTGACTCATGAAGATATCAACAGAACTATTGAAATTGCTGATGAAGCATTTAAGGTAGTTAAAAATAATCATCCGGAACTTTTTAAATAATTAAAATAAAAATTAAAGGATAAACGGGAGGTAATTCTTATGGCATTAACAAAACAAGAGTGGTTAAGTCTTGAAAAGAAAGCACACGAGCTTCGTAACCTCTGCCTTGATACTACATACTGGGCAGGTAGCGGTCATATCGGTGGTGGTATGAGTGTTATGGATATTATGACAGTGTGCTACCACAAATATATGCACATTAAAGTTGAAGAACCAAATTGGGAAGACCGCGACAGATTTATTTTAAGTAAAGGTCACGCAGGTATTGCTTATGCACCTGTTCTTTGCGATTTAGGTTTCAATGATAAAGAAATGCTCAAAACTTTTAACCTTTCAGGTTCAAAAATGGGTATGCACCTTGACTCAAATAAAGTTGTAGGTGTTGACGCTTCAACAGGTTCACTCGGTCACGGACTTTCAATTGGTGTTGGTACTGCTCTTGCGGCTCGTCTTTTAAAGAAAGATTTCAAAACATTCGTAGTTCTCGGTGACGGTGAATTGGACGAAGGTTCAAACTGGGAAGCAGCAATGTCTGCGGCTCACTACAAACTTACAAACCTTATTACTTTCGTTGACCGTAACCACAATATGATTGACGGACCAACAGAAGAAGTTATGGCACTTGAACCACTTGCAGATAAGTGGGAAGCATTCGGTTTTATTGTTAAAAAGGTTGATGGTAATAACATTAAAGAACTTTGTGAAGCAATTGACTTTGCATACAATAACGAAACAGACAAACCTGTTTTAATTCTTTGCGATACAATAAAGGGTTGCGGTATTGATTTCATTGAAGGCGATTTCAGATGGCACTATGGTGCATTTGACGATGCTAAATATGAAAACGGTAAAAAAGCTCTTGAAGAAACATACAAAAAACGCGTAGAGCGTGTTGAGAAGGAGGCAGAATAATATGGCTGGCGGATTATCTTACACAGCAGAACAATCAACATCTCTTTCAACTGCTGAAATTTATGGTCAGGCTCTTGTTGAATTAGCAGAAGCACATCCTGAGGTTGTTGCTTTAACAGCTGACCTTGCAAAATCAACAAAAATAGGTGATTTCCAGAAGAAATTCCCTGACAGATTTTTCAATGTAGGTATTGCAGAGCAAAATATGTTCGGTGTTGCGGCAGGTATGGCAAAAGCAGGTCTTGTACCATTCCTTTCAACATTCTCACAATTTGCATCATTCCGTTCTGCAGACCAACTCCACACAGACCTTTGCTACCAGAATGTAAATGCAAAAGTTATTGCAACTCACTCAGGTACATCTTTCGGTCAGGCAGGTTCTACTCACCACGCTATCTGTGATTTGGCTCTTACCCGTTCAATTCCTAATCTTACAGTTATCTGCCCTGCAGATGGTTACGAAACATACAACGCAGTTATGGCGGCTTACAACACACCAGGCCCATTCTATATAAGAATTAACCGTGGTTTTGACCGTGTTCTTTATAAAGATGCAAACTATGGTTTTGAACTTGGTAAAGCAGTAGAAGTTCACGAGGGTACAGACCTTACAATTATTGCTTGTGGTTCCTGCGTATTCCAGGCTTTACAGGCAGCAGAATTCCTTGACAATGCAGATGGTCTTAAAGTTCGTGTGTTGGATATGCACACAATAAAACCAATTGATAAAGAAGCAATTTTAAAGGCAGTTACAGAAACTCGTCGTATTATTACTGTTGAAGACCACACAGTAATCGGCGGTCTTGGTTCAGCAGTTGCAGAAGTAGTTGTTGAATCAGGTAAAGGTTGTGCATTCAAAAAACTTGGTATTCAGGACGAATTCGCTCCAATAGGTCTTCACGAAGATATTATGTCAACTCTCGGTATCGACTCAAACGGTATTATTGCTGCAGTTCGTGAAGTAATGAAAGCGGACTTTGAAGAAGATAACGACTGGGACGATGAATTTTAATTTTGCTCATAAGCACTCATCTTTGGCTTTTATCGACCCGAACTCATGTACCTTTTGTACGCTTCGGGGTCGCTAAAAACCAAACCTGAGCACTTCTGAACAAAATTATAGGGTATATCGGGCAGAATGTGATAATTCCGAATTAAGCATTCCGCATTCCGAATTAATTTGAAGGGACTGAGATTTTTGGCAGATAAAGAACAACTTTATACCAATAAAATATTCTTATGTGGTGCTTTACCGCTTTTAAAAACAATTGTCCAGGATGTTCCGTCACTCAAGAAAAAATTTGAAAAAGTGCATTGTGTTTTTCAGGTTAGTTGTCGTGACGCAGAAGCACCTGATGGCAAATGGGCTACACATTTTGTTGTAAATGGTGATGAATGGCTTATTCATGCAAATAAAGTTGCCCAGAGGGTAGATAAACAAAAATTTGTTGAACTTGAATTCAAGAGTGTTGAAACAATGAACGCATTTTTCAAAGGCAAAATTGGTCCGGCAACACTTCCTAAAATGAAAGGTGTAAATTTCGTTTATGAATTCGGCGTATTTATGATGGCACTTCTTAAAATGGCAAATCTTTTAGGTCTTGAAACACCACCGGAAAAGGAAGAAGATAAAAGACTTCTTGTAAAATGCTATTTCTACCTTCTTTCTGCGGGTATAAGCGCACTCAATAAAATGGGTCACGAAACAATTCACGACTGGACCAGTAAAAGCCCTGACCGTGTTTATGCATGGAAAGTTAATGACGAACCAACAGTTTCTGCTTACATAAGAATAAAGGCAGGTAAAAGTAAAGCAGGTCGTGGCGAATATAAGAGAGCATTACCATTCTTTACAATGCGTTTTGACAATCTCGATAGTGCATTAGGTATTTTAATGTCTATTGATGATATGTTGGAATCAGTACAAAAAGGTAAACTCATTATGGATGGTGCTCCTGAATTCGGTGCACAAATCGGTGAATATATGATTATGGTCGGAAATTACGCAAAATAATCAAGAAAATTTGATTTTAACAAATTCTTAAAAAATTTTACTTGACACATTGCTTGATTTCTTGTATAATGGCATATGTATTATGATAATTATACCTTTGTTGGTAACAACGGAGGGAGGGAATGTTAAATGAGTCAGGTAAAAGTTAAAGAAAACGAGTCCTTAGACAGTGCTCTTCGTAGATTCAAAAGACAAACATCAAGAGACGGTGTTATCCAAGAAGTTCGTAAAAGAGAGCATTATGAAAAACCCTCTGTAAAGAGAAAGAAAAAATCCGAGGCTGCTCGTAAACGCAAATATTATTAAAATGTAAAGAGATGATGCCTTTTGGTATCATCTCTTTTATTTTAGCTTAATTATTTTTAGAGTGAGTGTGTTCAATTTGCAAAATAAATTTTCTGAAATTTTAAAATCAAAAAACGATTGTGTTATTATTACTTCACCCCAAAATCGCAGATATTTTACTTCGTTTAATTCATCTGATGGATTTTTAGTAATAACAGGTAATGAAACGATATTTTTTACAGATAGCCGTTATATTGAAGCGGCACAAAATCAGGTTACAGTGTGTAAATCTGTTCTTTTAAAGCGTGTTTCTGAAACAATAGCACCTTATTTAAAAGAAAAGAATATAGAGAATATATATCTCGAAACAGAGCGACTTACTGTTGCAGAACTTAATTCACTTAAAAAAGTATTTGATTTTTGCAAAGTAGAAGCAAAAGAAGAAGTAGATGAAATTATAAATAAACTTCGCTCAGTTAAAACAGAAAAAGAAGTTGAATATATTAAAAAAGCGCAACAAATTGCAGAAGATGCATTTAAACATATATTAAAATTTATAAAAGTAGGTGTAACTGAAAAAGAGATTGCACTTAAACTTGACTTTTATATGCTAAGTCACGGTGCTGAGGCAGTTTCATTTGAAACTATTGCCGTAAGTGGCAAAAATTCTTCTATGCCACACGGTGTGCCAACCGACAAAAGAATAGAAAATGGCGATTTTATAACAATGGATTTCGGTGCAGTTTATAATGGTTACCATAGTGATATGACAAGAACTGTAATTGTGGGTGAGCCTACAGAAAAACAAAAAGAAGTTTACGAAACTGTTTTAAAGGCACAAACTGAAGCACTCGCAGTATTAAAGGCAGGAGTTTCTGGTGTTGATGCTGACAAAGCCGCAAGAGATATTATAGAAGCAAAAGGTTATAAAGAAAATTTTGGTCACGGAACTGGTCACGGCGTCGGTATAGAAATTCACGAGTCTCCAAATCTTTCACCATACAGTAAAGCAATATTAGAAACAGGTAATATTGTAACTGTAGAGCCCGGTATTTATATTCCTGATGAATTTGGTGTAAGAATTGAAGATATGGCACTCATAACAGAAAACGGATATATAAATTTAACAAACTGCGAAAAAGAGTTGATAATTTTATAATGTACGAAAATTTTACTGAATTAAGAAAAGATTGCTTTGCTTGTCAGAAATGTCCATTGGGAAGCACAAGAACAAATCTTGTGTTTGGTGTAGGTAACGAAAATGCAGATATATTATTTGTTGGCGAAGGCCCTGGTGAAAATGAAGATTTACAAGGCGAGCCATTTGTAGGGAAAGCGGGCAAACTTTTAGATAAATATTTGGAAGTTATAGGTTTAGATAGAAACAAAAACATCTATATTGCAAATATTGTTAAATGCAGACCGCCACAAAACCGCGACCCCAAAGAAGACGAGCAGGAAGCGTGTATAAACTGGCTTCGTGAGCAAACAAGACTTATAAAGCCAAAAATCATTGTGTGCCTTGGTAGAATTGCGGCAACAAGACTTATTTCGCCCGATTTTAAAATAACAAGACAACACGGGCAATTTATTAAAAAAGGAAATATTTTATTTATGGGCACTTTTCATCCAGCCGCACTTTTAAGAAATGAAGCACAAAAGGCAGATGCACTTTCTGATTTTCAGAATTTAAGAGAAAAAATTAAAGAGTTAGAAATAAATCTTTAAATTTCTTTTATAATATGGTAAAATTATTTTATTAATTGACAAAGGGGAATAATTATGTCAGTAAAAGAACTTATTTTAAATGGTCAAGCCGTTTTAGGTATTGAATTCGGTTCAACAAGAATCAAAGCAGTGCTTATTGATGAAAAAAATGCACCAATTGCTTCTGGTGCTTACGATTGGGAGAATAGTTTTCTCGATAACATCTGGACTTATTCACTCGATGAAATTTACGCAGGAATGAAAGGCGCTTACGCATCACTTAAAAAGAATGTAAAAGACGAGTATGGTGTAACACTTAAAAAATTAAAAGCAATTGGCATCAGTGGTATGATGCACGGTTATATGCCATTTAACGATAATGGTGATTTACTCGTTCATTTCAGAACTTGGAGAAATACTATTACAGGCGAAGCCGCAACAAAGCTTTCAGATTTATTTGGGTTTAATATTCCGCAACGCTGGAGCATTGCTCATTTATACAGAGCAATTTTAATTGATGAACCACATGTTAAAGATATTACATTCTTCACAACACTTGCAGGTTTCATTCATTGGAAATTAACAGGCGAAAAAGTGTTAGGTGTAGGCGAAGCATCTGGTATGTTCCCTATTGACGATGATACAAGAAAATTCAATGAAGATTACATTGAAAAATTCAATGCGTTAGACGAAGTTAAAAAATTCCCTTGGAAATTACAAGATATTCTTCCAACAGTTCTTTCTGCTGGTGAGAGTGCTGGTACATTAACAAAAGAAGGTGCACTTTTACTTGACGAAGAAGGCGATTTAGAAGCAGGAATTCCTATGTGCCCACCAGAAGGTGACGCAGGTACTGGTATGGTAGCAACAAACTCAGTAGGTGTAAGAACAGGTAACGTTTCTGCGGGTACTTCTGTTTTTGCTATGATTGTTCTTGAAAAAATGCTTTCAAAAAGATATGAAGAAATTGACCTTGTAACTACCCCTGCAGGTGATGCAGTTGCTATGGTGCATTGTAACAACTGTACTTCAGATATAAATGCATGGGCAAATCTTTTTAAAGATTTTGCAGATACAATGGGCGTTTCACTTAATATGGGTGATATTTTCACTGCACTCTTTAAAAAGAGCCTTGAAGCAGATGATGATTTAGGCAATATTCTTTCTTACAACTATTTCTCAGGTGAACATATTACAGGTTTCGAAAGTGGTAGACCACTTCTCTTCAGAGAGCCTGACAGTAACTTTAATTTAGCAAACTTTATGAGAGTTCAACTCTTTACTTGCTTTGGTGCTTTAAGAACAGGTCTTGACATTTTAAAGAAAGAGAATGTTGCAATTGATAAAATTTTAGGTCATGGTGGTTTCTTTAAAACTCCACTCGTTGGTCAGAATGTACTCTCTGCAGTTATGGATACACCAGTTTCTGTTATGGAAACTGCAGGTGAAGGCGGTGCCTGGGGTATTGCTGTACTCGCTTCGTATATGATGAATAAAGGCGAAAAATCACTTGCAGAATTCCTTGAGGACGATGTTTTCGCTTCACAAAAAATGGTAACTTCTACTGCGGATAATAAACTTAAAGAAAGTTTCAATAACTTTATGGTTCGTTACACAAAAGGACTTAAGGTTGAAAGAGCAGCGGTGGAACTTTAATAGCGGATAGTGTGGCTAGTAGTATTATAATAAAAAAATCCTATCATTTTCAGTTGATACTAACTTTAAATGATAGGATAAACTATTTTTATTCACATACTAGCAACTAGCCACACTAGCCATACTAGCAACTGACCACCGACTCACTGACCACTAATTTCCTGCTCTTTTATCTTATCCTGTTCCTCGTAATATTCAATCGTTTCCTGATTAGCTTTTTTAACTCTTTCGACTAAACCATCTTCATAAATATCGCTGTAATAGAAATTCCTGATTGATATTTGTTCATCACTCATATAAGGCTCACCTTCTACCTTTGGTGGCTCAAGTACAAAGTCAACTGCTTTAAAAGTAACACCGGAATTATCAAATTTATTTTTTACATCTAAAAGTAATTCAGCGAGTCTTTCGTGTGTTACTTCATCATCATAAGCGTAAAGAACAAGTTTACCGTGCTGGGAAGCAACTTCTTTTATATCATAAATTTTGTCTATAACAAGTTCCTCTTTTTGTAAAGCATATTCTGGATGTTCCTCATCTATTGGGTAATCACTTAAAATACAGGGGATTTCACCATAAGCAATAAAATATTTTTCACTGAAATCTTTCGATTCAGTAATTGCTTTCACTGCATTTCTGTAATCGTCTTCAAGTCTCATTGCAGTGTTCCAACCACTTGTAACATCGTCATAAGCATCAAGAACGAGTTTGCCCATCAAATCGAATGACAACGAAAAATGACTGTCAATGCTTGTAGGGGAAGTAACTCTTGCATAATATCCACCTGTTTTAAAGTCATAATTTACTTCTTCGATTACAAAATCTTTATCGCTGTAAGTTTTTTCTAAATATTCATTCGCACTTTTTGTTGCTAAATATTTCGAAACAGGGTTGCCAACCAATCCATTTGCGAAAATTCCGATACCAATTATTAAAATTATTGCTACTACTAACGCTAAAACTTTTAAAATCTTCTTTTTCATATTTATTTCTCCTTTCTGAGAGCAAAGTGGATTAAGAATGCTATTAAAATTCCTGCAAATACAAATGCAGTAAATATTGCAGTCCAGAAGAATATATCTATAAATTCAACATCTGCAAAATTGAAAAGACACGCTAAAAGGTTAATTACCAGAAGTAAAACAGGCAACTTGTAAAATGCCTTAAATCTGAAAATTATATAACCAAAAACACCTACAATCGGCATTATTAAACTGTTGTAAAAAACATCGCCACTATCCATTGAAAGAAAGCCGAAAAATATAAAGAATACAATTAACAGATAAGAAATGCTGTGAACTTGTAAATTCATTTTTTTCATTATCTTTTTAAATGGTTTGATGTCTTCTGCTGGTTTTATATTTTCTTCTTTAAAAACTTCTTTTATGTCATCGCCATTTTTGAGTGCTTCAAAATCGTTTTTGCAATTTTCACATTCAGCTAAATGATTTTTAATAAATTTCGCGGTTTCTTCGCATACCATATCTTCCAGATACAATGGCAAAAGGTCTGAAATTATTTTACATTCATTTTTCATTTTGCTTTTCCTCCAGTCTTTTTTTGATTTGGTTTCTGGCACGGTGATAAGTGACGCACGCCCAGTTTTCATTTTTATTGAAGATTCCGGCAATCTCCTTGAAACTCAAATCAGCATAAACACGCCACATAAAAACCTCTCTGTATGGTTCATCTATTTCGTGTAGTATCCTTTGTATTTCAAATGCTTGTAACTTACTCTGAACTTCATCTGCTACATTGTTTTTACTGTCGGGTAGATTTATAAGCTCGGATTCTTCTATATTCTGTATTTTAGAGTTCTTCTTTATATAAGTGTAGAAACTATTCTTTGCTATCTGACACAGCCACACTCTTATTTCACATTCGCCACGAAAACTGTCAATGGATTTGAGTGCTTTAAAAAATGTTTCACTCGTTATTTCTTCCGCTATATGTTCATCACCCGAAAGTCGTTTTATATAAAGATAAACATCATTAAAATATTCTTTATAAACTTTCTCGAAATCGGTCACTTTATCACCCCTTTCGTCTCTTTTCACTTATAAGACTAAGCAAAAATGAAAATCTTACAAACTTTTTAATTATTTTTTCCAACGTCCACTTACATAAAAAACTACCCCAATAAAGAACGGTGTGAATCCTGCAAGGGCATCACCGAGCCAGAAACCGTAGTATTGCATATTGAGTGCAAGACCAAAGAGAAGTGCGAGACCAATTCTCATAATAATTCCGTCAAAAATAGCAGTTGCAAAATTTATTTTATAGTTACCGCTACCATTAAGAAGTGCATTCATAATAGCTCTTGCGGCAGCACCATAAAAGAGAAGAATCGCAATCGGAATATAGTTTTTAGCAATGCTTAAAACGTCGGTTTCATTTGTGCTTATAAATAACGAGAAAATCTCCTCAGGGAAAAGAATAATCAGAACTGAGAAAAATGTTGAAACTGTAAGCGTAATTTCTGCGAGACTTTTCAAGACTTTTTTAACCCGCTTAAATTCACCTGCGGCGAGATTTTGACCGACAACAGTGCTACCTGCGGTGTTCATAGCCATTGAAATTAAGTTTGCAACACTCGCAATTTTATTTGCGATTCCTGAGAATGCAGAAACTGCAACACCGTAAGAGTTAATATAAGAGTTTACAAAGAGTTTTGAAATCTGAATAGATGCTGTTTTTATTGCCATAGGAATACCTAATTTTAAAAGAGCAGAAAGCATTTCTTTATCCCAGAAAATGAAATCTTTTAATTTCATTGTAAGTTCAAATTCTTTTCGCCTTTTAATAAGGAATACAACACAAGAAATAAAACTTACTGTCTGACTTATAATAGTAGCAAGTGCCGCCCCCATTTCTCCCATATTGAATTTTATAACAAACAATAAGTCTAAAAAAACATTTAACACTGCGGCAATTGCAATAAATATAAATGGATGCTTAGAGTCACCCATACCGCGAAGTATAGCACTTACTGTGTTATAACCATAAATAAAAATAAGTCCTGCCATACTTACAGTTGAGTAACTTACTGCACCCTTAAAAGCTTCTTCGGGCGTGTTCATAAGCGTTAAAAGTTCTGTCTGAAAAATTAGTCCTAAGGCGGTCAGAACAAAAGCACTTATAACTAAAAAACCACTCATTGTGCCTACAAATTTGCCGATTTTATGCTTTTCTTTTGCGCCTATGTAACGGGCAATTAATACTTGCCCCGCGTTAGAGAGTCCCATTGCAATAAATGTTAAAAGGTGGGTAACATCACCACCGACAGAAACGGCAGAAATACCAGTTTTACCTAAAACGTGACCTACAACCGCCATATCTGCCATATTGTAAACAACCTGCAAAAGATTCGCAAAGAACAGTGGCAAAGCGAAGATTATTAAGTTTTTTGTTATACTACCTTTAGTAAAATCTTTGATTTGTGAATTATGTTGCATAAAATACCTACTCTTAATAAATACAAGGTGCCAGTAACTGAAAGTTACGGCACCTGTTTTTGTCTTTTTATAATAGCGTCGCAGACCCGAAACTATTTATTATTCACTATTCACTCTTCACTTGAGCGAAGCGAAATATTAGTCTCTTCTCGGTCTTCTATCTCTGTTGAAGTTTCTTCTTGGTCTTTCTTCTTCAACATCATTTTCAGGAACAAGACCTTCAACTTCAATAAGAGCATCGCGGCGAGAAAGGTTAATTCTGCCCTGGTCGTCAATTTCTGAAACCTTAACGATAACTTCGTCACCAACATTTACACAATCTTCAACCTTTTCAACTCTCTTTACATCGAGTTTTGAAATGTGAACAAGACCTTCTTTACCAGGAGCAATTTCAACGAATGCGCCGAATGACATAAGGCGAGTAACAACACCTTTATAAATTGCGCCAACTTCCGGGTCATTTGCGATTGTGTTGATAATGTCGAGTGCGCGATGTGCATCGTCAATATCAATAGCTGTAACATAAACTGTACCGTCTTCTTCAACATCAACTTTACAGTTACATTCAGCACAAATTTTCTGAATAACTTTACCTTGTTTACCAATAACATCACCGATTTTTTCAACATCAATTTTTGTTGAAAGGAGTTTTGGTGCATATTTAGAAAGTTCTTTTCTTGGTTCTGCAATACAAGGAAGCATAATTTCATCAAGAATATAGCAACGAGCTTTATATGTTTTTTCAAATGCTTCTTTAATAATTTCAGGTGTAAGACCGTGAACTTTTAAGTCCATCTGAATTGCTGTAATACCTTTTTTAGTACCAGCAACTTTAAAGTCCATATCGCCGAAGAAGTCTTCAAGACCCTGAATGTCAACCATTGTCATGAAACGGTCGCCTTCAGAAACAAGACCGCAAGAAATACCAGCAACAGGTGCTTTAATAGGAACACCAGCAGCCATAAGAGCAAGTGTAGAACCACAAACTGAACCCTGTGAAGTTGAACCATTTGAAGAAAGAACTTCTGAAACAACACGGATTGTGTATGGGAATTCTTCTACTGATGGAATAACTGGAACGAGTGAACGCTCTGCTAAAGCACCGTGACCAATTTCGCGTCTGCCAGGGCCACGAGATGGCTTTGTTTCACCAACTGAGTAAGATGGGAAATTGTAGTGGTGGATATATCTTTTTTCAACTTCTTCATCAATACCGTCAAGAATCTGAGCATCACGAGCAGTACCGAGAGTAGCAATTGAAAGAACCTGAGTCTGACCACGGGTAAACATACCTGAACCGTGAACACGGCTTAAAAGGTCAACCTGTGCATTAAGTGGACGGATTTCATCAATGCCTCTGCCGTCAACGCGTTTTCCTTCATCAAGAAGCCAACGGCGAACAATGAATTTCTGGAGTTTGTAAAGACAATCATCAATTTTTGCAGCTTCTTCAGGGAATTTTTCATCAAATTCAGCGTGAACTCTGTCATAAATTGGTTGAAGTCTTTCGTCACGGATTCTCTTGTCATCTGTATCAAGAGCAACTTTAACATCTTCAATAGCGAATGCTTTAACTGCTTCGTAAAGTTCTTCAGATGGGTCGTTTGATTCAAAAGGAATTTTTTCTTTACCGATTTCTTTAACAATTCCTTTGATAAATTCAACAATCTTTTTATTTTCTTCGTGAGCAAACATAATACCATCAAACATAACTTCGTTTGAAATTTCGTTTGCACCTGCTTCAATCATAGCAACGAGAGAGTCAGTAGAAGCAACTGTAACAGTCATTTCTGTTTTTGCTCTTTCTTCAAGATTTGGGTTGATAACATATTTACCATCAACAAGACCGAGAGAAACGCTTGAAACAGGGCCATCCCACGGAATTTCTGAAATAGCAATAGCGGTAGAAACACCCCAGAGAGCTGCAATTTCAGGTGAGCAGTCAGGGTCAACAGACATAACTGTTGCAACAACAGAAACATCGTTTCTCATATCTTTTGGGAAGAGTGGACGAATTGGTCTGTCAATAACACGGGAAGTAAGAACTGCTTTGTCAGATGCTTTACCTTCGCGTCTGCCGAAAGAACCTGGGATTTTACCTACTGAATAAAGTTTTTCTTCAAAGTCAACTGAGAGTGGGAAGAAGTCAACGCCTTCTCTTGGCTTTGGAGCCATTGTAGCTGTACAAAGTACTTCTGTTTCGCCGTAACGAACAAGACAAGCGCCATTTGCAAGGCCTGCCATTTTGCCGGTTTCAATTACGAGTTTTCTACCAGCAACTTCTGTTTCGAATGTTCTGAATTCATTAAACATAAACTTTTACCTCTTTCTTTTTTCTGTCTTTTTCTATTCTTTCCTACTTGTTTTCTGAGGTTTAGCAACAAAGAAAAATTCAAATTTATATAAAAATATTTAAACTTTTCTTTATCGCTAATACCCAAAACAGTAGGTTAATAACAACATAAAAAAACTACGAACGGGACAAACGGAAAACCGTTTGCCCCGAATAGTGCAATTATTTACGAAGACCAAGACGAGCAACGATTGAACGGTAGCGTTCAATGTCATTCTTCTGAAGGTAAGCAAGAAGGTTTCTTCTGTGACCTACCATTTTAAGAAGACCGCGGCGTGAGTGGTGGTCTTTGTGGTTTGCTTTAAGATGTTCGTTTAAATCGTTGATTCTTTTTGTAAGAACAGCGATTTGTACTTCTGGAGAACCTGTATCTCCTTCGTGAGTAGCATACTCTTTAATAATTGCTTGTTTTTCTGCCTGTGTCATTTTTTTCACCTCATAATTTTTATACCAATCGACTCAGTGTAAGGTAGGTGAAATACCCCAAAAGAGTTTACTCCTTGCACCGTGTCAAAAGGACTGTGTTATTCTATCACAAATGTTTTCATTTGTAAAGAACAATTTTAATAAATTTAAATGTTTTTAATTAGTCTTCGTCATCACAGCAATCGCAGTCGCAATCACAATCTTCAAAATCGATGTCGAGTTCTAATTTTTCGCCACATTCAGGGCATTCAATATATTCTTCATCGAACATACTCTCGTCAAGATAAATTGCTTCACCGCAAGATGGACATTCAACTTCGTAAAGTTCATCGCCACAGTCGCAGTCGAAATCATCATCACAACCGCAACCACAATCGCAGTCACAATCGTCATCATAAATGATGTCTTCAAGCTCGTCAAGGTCTTCATCGATGCAATCAACTAATTCCTCAACGGCTGCAAGGTCCTCATCTATGTCGTTAACTGTAAGAGCCATATCTTCTAAAATGTCAAACATAGCTTCAAAAAGTTTTGTTTCTTTTGCATCCTTATCAAGATTTAAACCTTCTGCAAGACCTTTAAGGTAAGCAACTTTTTCTGTAAGTGTCATAGTAAAAACCTCCTTGAATATATAATACTATATAATAAAGTATTATTGTAGACAAAAATTTAATTATGCTCTTGAGAGATATTCGCCAGTTCTTGTATCAATATTGATGCTTTCGCCTTCATCAATGAAAAGAGGAACTTTAATTTCAGCACCTGTTTCAAGAGTAGCTGGTTTTGTAGCGTTAGTAGCAGTATCGCCTTTGAAACCAGGGTCAGTCTGTGTAACCTGAAGAGTTACGAATGTTGGTGGTTCAACACCGAAAACATTACCTTTGTAAGAAAGGATTTTACAAACCATATTTTCTTTTACGAATTTGAAGTTGTCGTCAAGATTTGCAGCGTCAACCGGAACCATATCGTAAGTTTCCTGGTCCATAAAGTAGTAAAGACCACCATCTTCGTAAGAATATTCCATTTCTTTTCTTTCAATGAAAGCAGTTGGGAATTTGTCAGTAGGGCTGAATGTTTTTTCAACAACACTACCGTTGATTACATCTCTGATTTTTGTACGAACGAAAGCCGCACCTTTACCAGGTTTAACGTGTTGGAATTCGATAATAGAATAAACTTTTCCATCCATTTCGAATGTTACGCCGTTTTTAAAATCGCCTGCTGTTACCATAAATATTTTCCTCCGAAAAATTTTATTTATTTCATACACATTAATTTTACACTAATTTCGTTGTATTTTCAAGTGCTTTTGCATATTTTAATGAAAATACAGGTAAAAAGTGTAAATTATTCTTCTGTTTTTATATCCAATAATTGAATACCGAGTTCTGTAAGTTGAACACCATCTACTGGTGACGGACATTCTGTCATAGGTTCTGAAGCATTCTGAACTTTAGGGAATGCAATAACGTCACGAAGACTTTCTGCTTTCAAGAGTTGCATAATAAGTCTGTCAAGACCAATACCCATACCACCGTGTGGTGGTGGTCCGAATTTGAATGCGTCAAGAAGATAACCGAATTTCTGATGTGCTTCTTCATTGGAAAGACCTAAAAGTTTGAAGATTCTGCTCTGAAGGTCAGAGTCAGTAATTCTTATAGAACCAGATGAAAGTTCAATACCATTAAGAACAAGGTCGTAGGCTTTAGCACGAACTGAACCTTTGTCTGTTTCAAGGTAATCTAAACATTCATCAAGCGGAGCGGTGAATGGGTGGTGCATAGCAACAAATTGCTGTGTTTCTTCATCCCAGTCAAAGAATGGGAATTCAACAATCCATAAAAGATTGAAACCGTCACCGATAATATCTAACTTCTTAGCTGCCTCACATCTTACTGCACCGAGAGTAGAAAGAACAGCATTATTTTTTGTGTCAGCAATAATAAATACAACGTCGCCTTTTTCTGCGCCTGCTTTTTTAAGAATTGCGTTCATTTCATCTTCTGTCATAAATTTAGCGAAAGATGAAGCAATACCATCATCTGTAAGACGAATCCACGCAAGACCTTTAGCGCCTATACCTTTAACAAATTCTGTTAATTTGTCAACTTCTTTTCTTGTGTAAACATTTACCGCATTTTTCGCAGTTACACCTCTTACAGAGCCACCGCCTGAAATTGCAGAAGTAAATACTGAAAATTCGCAGTTTTTAACCTCTTCTGTAAGGTCAAAGATTTCCATACCGAAACGGGTGTCAGGCTTGTCTGAACCGTAACGCTCCATAGCCTCTTTATAAGTGAGTCTTGGGAGTGGGAGCGGAATATCAATTCCTAAAGTGTCTTTGAAAATTCTTGCCATATATCCCTCGCCGATAGAAAGAACATCTTCCATATCAACAAAAGACATTTCAAGGTCAATCTGAGTAAATTCAGGTTGTCTGTCTGCTCTTAAATCTTCGTCACGGAAGCAACGCGCAATCTGCATATAGCGGTCAAAGCCTGCAACCATTGAAAGTTGTTTGTAAAGTTGAGGTGACTGTGGTAATGCATAGAAACTACCATTGTGAATTCTGCTTGGAACCAAGAAGTCACGAGCGCCTTCAGGAGTAGATTTTATAAGCATCGGAGTTTCAATTTCAATAAATCCGTTTTCGTCAAAATAGTCACGGGTGATTTTTGTAACTTTGTGACGGAATAAAATATTGCTTTGTAAATCAGGTCTTCTTAAATCGAGATAACGATATTTAAGACGGGTGCTTTCACCTGTTTTGCAATTTTCAACAATATCAAAAGGTGGTGTTTCACTCTTTGAGAGAACTCGTAAATCTTTTACATCAATTTCAATATCACCTGTTGGTAAATCAGGGTTTTTAGAAGAACGCTCTTTTACAACACCTTTTGCCATAAGAACAAATTCATTTCTCGTAGAAAAAGCCTTTTCGAAAATTTCTTTATCTGTGTTCTCGTCAAATGCAAGTTGAACAATACCTGTTCTGTCACGAAGGTCAATAAAAATAAGTGAACCTAAGTCGCGTTGCTTTGCAACCCAACCTGAAACGGTTACTTCTTCACCGATATTTTCACTACGAAGGTCCCCACAGTAGTGAGTTCTTTTAAGTCCTGTCATATTATCCATATATTAAAATTCCTTTCGGGTTTTAGCTTTATAGGGTGAGTGTATTAAATCATATCTTACCCTATTTAAGATTGATTTTTTTGCTTACCAAAAATTTCATAGGGAAATGAAGTGCAATTGAAGCAATAATATTGAAAAATGCACCTGTAAGTCTGTAACTCATAGCAGTTTCAGTCAATTCCGCACTTGAAGTAAAGCGGATTGCGGTGTCTGAAACCACCACATTGAGTGGGAACATATTTGAAACAGTACCACTTAAACTTAAAAGTCCGCCCGCTAAAACAAAGAACAAAACAATAGTTCCGAATTTGCCGAATGAACTTATTGGTTTTATCTGTGAAAGTGTAAGTGATAAATACATACACTGAACTGTAAGAAGAATTATAGCCGCAAATAAAACACAGGCGATAATAACACCGAGTGAAATCGTTTTAACAGTCGGTACACCAAAAATTGCTAAAAGATTATTTATAGTGTCTGTCATCTGGTCGCCTAAAATAATTTTAATCTGGTAAAGCCACAAAATGAGTGAACCTACAAGAAGTGCATAAACTGTAAAAATCCATATAAGTCCTGAAATTGTTTTTGAAATAAGCAAAGAACCGGTTTTTACAGGTAATGTAAGGGTTAAATAACCAGCTCTTCCAAACATTGTGTTTTTGAACATAATAGCAACAGTTATAAGTGTTGTGACACTTGCAACTAAAAGTGCAAGGCAAACGCCGCCACCACAAAGAACAACCTGTTTCTGATCATCTAAAACATTTGCACCTATTTCGCAAACTACAACTGCAATAAGAGCACAAAAATAAATTGCAGAAACTGAAAACCACTGTGCTTTAAGGTCATTTTTTAAAAGTTTACCAAACATTTGAAAAAACCTCCTTAAAAACATCATCAAGTGATTTACCGTCTTTTGTTATTTCTTCTGAAGATTTATTAAGAAGAACTTTACCGCCACCTAAAAACAAAGCGTGGGTAAATACAGTTTGTAAATCATTTATAAGATGTGTTGAAATAAGCATTGTAGACTTGTCTGTGTAGTTGTCCATTATGAATTTTAAAATAGACTCTCTTGTAGCAGGGTCAACACCACCCATTGGTTCGTCAAGAATGTAAAGCCCTGCTTCTCTTGACATAGTAAGAGAAAGAAGCAGTTTTTCCTGCATACCTTTTGACATAGTTTTACATTTTTGCTTTTCCGGTAATGAAAAACGCTTTAACATTTCCAATGCTTTGTTTTTGTCAAAATCTTTGAAAAAGTCATTGAAATAATCTATTGCGTCAATGTTTCTCATCCATTCATGGATAAAAGTCTGTTCGGGCAAATAAGCAGTAATTGCTTTTGTCTTGTCACCGGGAGTATTACCCTCAATCAAAACAGAACCTTTATAATCGTGAATAAGACCTGTTAAAATCTTCATAAGTGTAGATTTACCGCAACCGTTAGGGCCGAAAAGACCTATAACTTCACCTTTTGGTAATGAAAATGAAATATCATTAAGCACAAGGTGGTCGCCGTAAGACTTTGAGAGATTATTAACTTCGATAATTTTCTCGCTCATTAAATCACCTTTATATTTTACAATAATTAAACTAACTATATATTTTACACTTTCAAACAATAATAGTCAAGAAAAAAGGAGAAACAAATTAATGATTTGCATAAAAATTGTTTGTTGTGAGTGTATTTGTTTTAATATATTGCAAAACAAGAAATAAATGTGTATAATATTCTCAATATATATGGGGTGAGAAAATGCATATTGATTTCGATGAACTAGGATTAAGAATCAAAAAAAGAAGACGCGAGTTGGGTTTAAAACAGAATGAACTTGCTGAAATGATGAAAATTTCAAATAATTACCTTTCAAATATTGAAAATGGTCACTCAATACCAAGTCTTGAAGTGTTTTCAGATATTTGTATTAAACTTAAAATTACGCCCGATTTATTGCTTTTAGGTGTAATAAGGGTGGATAACATTCCTGAAAATATAAAGGACAACTTAAAACTTTGTACAAACGAAGAACTGCAACTTATAGATGGAATTATAAGATGTATTTTAGAAAACAGGAGCAAGGAGAAAAATTAAAATATGAAATTACTTATTTGTGATGACAGTCAGATAAATATAGATTTAGTTTTGTTCCTTGTTGAACTTTTTGAAAAGAAATATAATATAGAATTTGAGAAAGACACAAGACTTTCAGGTGATTTTATATTGACCGAAAAGAACAGTTACGACATTGCAATTGTAGATGTTGAAATGCCGGGTATCAGCGGTATAGAGCTTTCACAGAAGTTAAAAGAAATAAATCCTAAAATCTGCATAATGATACTCACAGCATTTGATAATTATCTTGATTATGCTATGAAAATTCAGGTGTTCAGGTATCTTTCAAAACCAATTGACCGCAACAGATTTATTAGAAATCTTGAAGAAGCGGTTGAAGAATATTACAAAACGAATAAAAAACTCACACTTAAAAGTAACGACAGTTTTATTGTGGTGAATACAAACGATATACTTTATATGGAAAGGAAATCAGGCGGTACTGCTATTATTACAGTAAATGGTGAATTTGAAGTGAAAGAAAAACTTGATGATTGCCTGACACTTATAAATCAGCCTGATGTTTTTGTTCACTCTCATAACAGTATTGTGGTTAATTTGCAGAGTGTAGTGAATTTTGACAAGACAATTGTTACACTGCAGAAGAGCGAAAAAGAAACAGTTGAAACATATATGTCACAACGAAAATATAAAGAATTTAAAGAAAAATTTATGAAATTTATTATGGCAAAATAAAAATTTTTAAAAAAATTGAAAAATATGCTTGACAACCAAAAAGAATTGTGTTATATTGTTCAAGCATTAAAGTGCTGGTGTAGCTCAGTTGGTAGAGCAGCTGATTTGTAATCAGCAGGTCGGGGGTTCGAGTCCGTCCACCAGCTCCATTTTTTTGCAAATTAAATATGGGAGTGTTCCCGAGTGGCCAAAGGGGGCAGACTGTAAATCTGTTGGCACCGCCTTCGGTGGTTCGAATCCACCCGCTCCCACCAAAAAAGAACTAAGCGAAAGCTTAGTTCTTTTTTTATCCATTGCGAAAGCAATGGCATATCATCAGCCGTCAGGCTGTATATCATCAACACCGGCAGAGCCGTTGTTGTATCTCATCACGCGTAGCGTGTATAAATAAAAAAAGCTTTCGCAATGATGATATACAAAGCGTTGCTTTGATGATATGCAATTCCTTACGGAATTGATGATATACAACGGCAAAGCCGTTGATTTTATTGATAATTCATAGTATACTCGTAAACAGGGAGTGGTACTATGCCGAAAAACTATTTGTTTATTTATTCAGAATAACTTGCAACTGATATCGCATTGTTGTGTCAAAGCATTAAAGCACCAAGCAACACTATTTTCCAAATTCAAAACAGTTAGATTAAATATTTTTACTTTAAATTTTGTGATATAAAATCCTTGTGATTACACGAGGATATGCATTCAGGTTGATTTGTTTTAATGGTATATGTTATAATTGTTTAAACAAATAAAAATTTGTAGGTGAACAAATGACAAAACATATTGCAAATATAATTACCGGTTGCCGTATTATCGGCAGTATTCTGTTACTGTTCTTTCCTACTTTTTCCTTAGCTTTTTATATCACATATCTCATCTGCGGTTTTAGTGATATGATAGACGGTAGCATTGCCAGAAAAACAAACAGTATCAGCAAATTCGGAAGCCGACTGGACACTGTTGCCGACCTTATTTTTGTAGTGGTATCCTTGTTTAAGTTGGTGCCGGCAATTCATATCCCGGGATGGTTGTGGATATGGGGCGGTGTGATTGCGGCTATTAAAATCAGCAATATCATATTAGGATATGTTACTGAAAAACAGTTTGTATCCCTGCATACGGTTATGAATAAAATAACGGGATTACTGCTGTTCCTGTTGCCTTTGACAGTATCCTTAGTGGAATTAAAATACACTGCCATAGTTGTGTGTTTCCTTGCAACACTTTCTGCAATTCAAGAAGGATACTATATTATAAAAGGACGAGTATTTGTCTAGTTTTTAGAGCGACAAATAAGAATTCGTAGAGGTAAAACAATGGTTGTTGAAACAGAGCGGTTATACTTAAGAGAAATGACGGATGAAGATTTTCACGCACTTTATAAGGTGTTAGCAGATTCGGATATAATGCATCATTATCCCTATGCTTTTGATGGTAACAGGGTAAGAAATTGGATTGAGCGAAATATTGAACGATATAGGGTATTTGGTTTTGGCTTGTGGGCCGTATGCTTAAAAGAGACGGGTGAAATGATAGGTGACTGCGGATTAACTATGCAACTTATCAACGGTGAAATAAAGCCTGAACTCGGATACCATATCAGAGCTGACAAGCAAAGAAACGGATTTGCAAAAGAAGCTTCGATTGCTGTCAGAGATTGGACTTTTAATAACACACCGTTTAATGTTATTTATTCCTATATGAAACATACAAATGAGCCGTCGTATAAAACGGCAATTTCTTACGGATGTAAGCAGGTTGGTGAATATAAGGATGATACGAATGAAATCACAAAGGTTTTTGCAATAACGAGAGAAGAATGGGCTAACCTGTAAATTCCAATTTGACGAGGTGATTAAGATGATAGATATTACTGCTTGGACGAAAAATTTCTTGCAGACATTAAATGAAACCTTCGCAAACCGTGTATGGTTTGTTGGTTTGCAAGGCAGTTATGGCCGTGGTGAAGCAACAGAAACAAGCGACATTGATATTGTTGTAATTTTTGATGAATTATCTGCTATGGACATTCAAACTTATAATAACATGCTGGACACAATGTCTCATAGGGAACTGATTTGCGGTTTCCTTTCAGGTAAAAATGAAATTTTGAATTGGGAGCCATCTGACCTGTTCCGGTTTTGTCATGACACCACACCAATAAAGGGAAGTCTTGGCGAGGTGTTGGCTGTTGTTGACGACAATGCTGTTAACAGAGCAATCAAAATCGGTGCCTGTAACATATACCACGGGTGTGTTCACAATATGCTCCATGAAAAAAGCGAAGATATTTTACGAGGATTGTATAAATCTGCTTCTTTTGTTGTGCAGGCAATTGCTTTCAAGGAAACGGGAAACTATATCAGCCATCAAAAAGAATTGCTTCAAGTTGTGTCTTCCAATGAACAGGTCATTGTCGAAACATTTTTGAATTTGAAAAATGGTGGAACGGTAGATTTCGATTTGATGTCCGAAACATTGTTTACTTGGTCAAAGAAATGGATTTCAGAAAACAGTTAAGCCAATTCCAATTTATCGAATAGATAATATTTTTTAAAAAATAATAAAAAGTAGCTAATTTTAGCTCTTTTTTCAAAAACAAAGTGGCATCTAAATTGTTCGTAACAGACAAAAAAGAACTAAGCGAAAGCTTAGTTCTTTTTTTATCCATTGCGAAAGCAATGGCATATCATCAACGATAGCAAAGCTATCGTTGTATCTCATCAGTCCGTCAGGACTGTATATCATCACACCTTTAGGTGTGTATCAAAATTGCTTTCGCAATGATGATATACAAAGCGTTGCTTTGATGATATGCAATTCCTTACGGAATTGATGATATCCACGGCTACGCCGTGATTATGGTACTCTTTTGACAAACGAAATTGATTTTATAGAAAAGTTAATGATAATATCAACCAACAATGATAATAATAATCCAAACAATACCTTTTATTTTTTCACCTACCTATGTATAATTTAATTATCAAAAAACTTAATGAAAGGATGCAGTAAAGAAAAATATGAACACGAAAACCAGTATAGGTGAAAGAATTGCCTACTATAGAAAAATGAATGCAATGACACAGGAGGAACTTGCCGGAAAGTTAAATATTTCTACTCAAGCCGTTTCAAAATGGGAACAAAAACTTTCTTCACCTGATATTATGATTTTGCCGGAACTTGCAAGTATTTTCAACATCAGTATAGATGAATTGTTTGGAAAGAAAGTTGATAGGGAACCCATGTTTAATTTAGTTGATAATGTTCCGTGGGACGATGACAGGAAAATAAGGTTTGCTATTTATCATGGTAAAAAACTTACGCAACAATCAACATATCAACTTGAAAACGGAACAAATAAAATAAATGTTCATTTTGACTATGGTGAAGTTTATAAAATACATGGTGTTTGTAATTTGAATTTATAAAATTTGTTAGTAATAATTAGACCAAAAATCCTCGTACTATACGGGGATTTTTACTTTTTTGTCATTCATTAAAACGGATTTTCAATGAATCATTAATAATTGATTTTGAAGTGTTTTAATGCTATAATCAAAGAAATTGAAACTTAAAAATTATCGTAAAAGGAGAACAAAAATGCCCAAAAACAGTTGTTATACATATTTTGCAATTAAAGGCGAATTTAATCCTGATGATATAACCAGAAGATTAAGGTTGAAGCCTTCAAAAGTGTGGGAAGCAGGAGATAAAAGTGATAATGGCACTGAGTATGATTTTTCATACTGGGAATTTGGGTTCTGTGATGAATATGATGTTGTAACAGAAAAACAAATGCAAAAAACACTTGAACCATTATTCAGTAAAACCGCAATTCTCAATGAAATACGAAAAGAATCTGATGTAGTTTTTGTATTGGAAATTGTTCCGACAGTTTATTCAGAAAATGCGACTCCGTGCCTTGCACCGTCAATGAAAGTAATCGGTTTTTGTCACGAAACAAGAACGGAAATTGATATTGATTTGTATGTGGGAGAAAAGGAGTAAGTTTTTTTAAAATTTACTTTCTTTTCTTTTTATGATATAATCAATCAAAATAACAAATTTTTTAAATATGGTGTTGATATGGCAAAAAAATACAGAGTAATTTCACCGAAATTAAATAAAGTAATGTTTTTTGTACAAAGCTTATTTTTTGCTGGTGTTGGTATGCTCTTTTTAGTGAGTTTAATTTACTTTATGATTGATGACCCTCCACCAGCAGAAACACTTGTTTATGAAAATTGTACATTTGTAAAATATGAATTTGAACAGAAAAAAGGTGCAAGAGGAAGCGTTTATAATCATTACTACATATATGTTGAAGAATACGAAGAACCATTGGAAATAGATGAGATGGTTTTTCAGTCAATAAAAGAGAGTGAGTTATTATCTTTAAGAAGTGGTGATAAAATCACAGTAAGTATATCGGATAAAGCTTATTTGTATTCATTATTTTATGGTGATGATTATATATGGTCTTACGAAGACTATCTCATAGTTCACAAAGATGATGATAAAGTAGGTTTTATTGTTGCATCAATGCTTTCTTGTTTAGGATTTGTACCATTTATTATTGGTATTATTCACTATAAAAAAACAGATGAAACCCTACATTTCGGTTGATGATATAAGTAATAATTCGTGGATGATAGAGGAATCAATATAGTGAAAAAATGTAAAAGAAAAAAGGTAAAAATAATTTTTATACCAATATTACTAATAACATTAATTGTTTATATTATACACTGTGCGTTTTTTTATATTCAAAGAATTGACGGGCAGGATTTTTTAAGTAAGAGTACATCACCGGATGGTCGGTATACAGTTACCGCATATCTTAATAATGGTGGTGCGACAACTGATTATGCCGTGCTTTGTACTGCTACAGATAACGAAACTGGCAGAGATAGAAATCTTTATTGGAATTATAAATGTGAAAAAGCAGAAATAGAATGGATTGATGAAGATACTGCCAGAATAATGATTGTAATTAGTTGAAACGCAGTTGCGTTTCGTAAAAGCCGATTTTATCGGCTTTTAGCAAAATTGTTTTTCATAAACACAATTTTGCATTACAGTCATTGAAAGGATTATAGTCGAATTTTCAAAGAAAATTCGATACCAAATATATGATTTGGTATCGAAACAGTGTAATTTTACACTGTTTCGACTAACTATAATCGTTATAAATGGTGTTGAATTAGATGTTATGAAAGATAAATACGATTGGAGAACACAATGAACATTACAGGCGCAATTTTTGATTTTGACGGAACAGTTTTTGACTCTATGCATATATGGAAAGGCGTAAAATTCCAGTTTTTTGACAGAATCGGTCTTGTACTTTCAGAAGAACAAAGAGAAGAATTTAAAAACCTTTTTCTTTTAGAGGCAATAGAAGTTGCAAAAACACGATTTGATTTAAAAATGACTGATAAAGAACTTTTTAACGAGTTTTTCAGTTTGATAAAAGAAAAATATCTTGCTGATACAGAACCTAAAAATGATATTATTGAATTTTTAGAAAAATTAAAATCTAAAGGTGTAAAAATGGGTATTGCCACCGCGACAGGTGAACCTGCACTTATTGCTGTTCTTGAAAAATTCAATATGCTTCACTATTTCGAAGAAATTTATTCAACATACACAGTCGGCGCTTCTAAAACAGAACCAAAGGTCTACGATGTTGTTTTGAATGAATTGGGTACAGAAAAGCAGACTACCTGGATTTTTGAAGATGCGTTATATGCCGCAAAAACCGCAAAAAAAGCAGGTTATAATGTTGTAGGTATATATGACAAAAGTGAACCTTGTCAGGAAGAATTGAAAAATCTTGTGGATATATATATTCATAATTATAGTGAGCTTGATATATAGAGGTTAAAAAATGATTTTTGATGTAAACAAATTAAAGTGGATAAGAGAACCGAAAGATTACACAGTAACACAGGACAAAATCGAAATTATAACAGAGCCACATACAGATTTATGGCAGAGAACATACTATCATTTCAGAAACGACAATGCACCTGTTTTGCAGATGGAAACAGATGAAAAGTTTTTTTCTTTTATTGTAAAAACTGAATTTGAGAGCAAAAATCGTTTTGACCAGTGCGGTGTTGTAATGTACCTTGATAGTGAAAACTGGCTCAAAGGTTCTATTGAATACGAGAATGAAAAGTTTCAGCATTTAGGCAGTGTTGTTACAAATAATGGGTACTCTGACTGGGCAACAACCGAAATTGATGCTTCAATAAAATCAATGTGGTACAGATTCAGCAGAAGAGAAAATGATTTTTGCATTGAGTGTTCAGAAGACGGTGTAACTTATAAGCAAATGAGAATTTGTCATATATTTAATGTTAAAGATAAAATTCAATTTGGTATTTATGCTTGCAGTCCTGAAAATTCATCATTCAAAGCAACATTTACAAATATGGAAATAACCGAATGTAAATGGCTTGCTCACGACGGGCAACAACCAGATGAAGAATAGTTTTAATAATATCAGAGGTGCTATATGAAAGGGAAATTGTTTTTTAAAATTGTTGGAATTATTCTTGCAGTTGTTGTATTGTTTTTTGCAGTAACTTCATTGATAACTACTGTGGGCAAGAACAGCAATATGAAAAAAATTGAAAGTTTTGAACAGGTAAAAATTGAAAACAGGATAGTGCCGGTTGAAGATGAAAACGGTTACTGGACTTTTACAACGGACAGAGATTTTAAAGTAGTTCAACTTACAGATGTTCACATTGGTGCGGGATTTATGTCTCATTTTAAAGACTTGAAAGCGCTCAATGCAGTTGCGGCAATGGTAACTGCAGAAAAACCTGATTTGGTAATTGTTACAGGTGACATTGCTTACCCGGTACCACCTCAGGCGGGTACAGATGATAACTTGGCTTCTGCAAAGATGTTTGCAAGTCTTATGGAAAAACTCGGCATTTACTGGACAGTTACTTTTGGTAACCACGACACAGAAATATACAGCGATTACGACAGGGCAGAAATCGCAGAGTTTTATGAAAATGGAGGCTTTAAATATTGCCTTTTCAAAAGCGGTCTTGAAGATGTAGACGGTTATGGCAACAATATTATAAATATTAAGAATTCCAAAGGCGAAATTACCCAGTCAATTTTTACATTTGACAGTCATTCATATTTAAGACACGATATTTTAGGTTTTGGCCATGGTTACGAAAATATCCGTGAAAGTCAGGTTGAGTGGTACAGAAATTGTGTGGAAGAATTAACTGCATATAATAAATCGGTTTCAGATATGAAAAATCCTGTTCCAAGTTCAACTGCATTTTTCCATATTCCGTTAACAGAATATCGGGATGCATGGTACGAATATGTAAAAAACGATTTTAAAGACACCGAAAATGTAAAGTTTATTCATGGTGTTGCAGGTGAAGATGGCGTAATTGTTTTCACAGGAGAGGGTGAAGATGCTCTTTTTGAAACTATGCTTGAGTTAGGGTCAACAAAAGGTATTTTCTGTGGTCACGACCACGAAAATAATTTCAGTATTGAGTATAAGGGTATTCAATTATCATACGGAATGAGTATTGACTATCTCGCGTACATTGGTATTTCAAAAGTAGGCGCACAACGCGGTTGTAAAGTCATTACATATTCACCAGATGGCAGTTTCACAAGTCAGAATGAAAACTATTATCAGGACAAATATATTTCTCAATTCGAGAAAGAAGTAGTTAATATGGAAGAAATGACACAACTTGCTGAGATTCCTGAAGAATAAATAAATGACAAAAAAATCATTGTTTGGATTGAAATTCAGACAGTGATTTTTATTTTTTAATAAAACAGAAACATTTTGTAAAAAACTCAAAAACAACACGAAGATATAATGCAGACATAACAAAACACGAAGGGAGTTTTCAAAATGTCAAAATTTATAGAAGCAAATGAAAAAATCGCAGAAAAGGTAGTAGCAGGTTATCAGAAAATCGAAGACGGTGTAGTGAACGGCTACAAAAAAATCGAAAATGGTGCTGTTGAAGGTTTTGAAAAAGTAGCTGATAAATGCGTTGAAAAACTTTTCAAAAAAGAAAATGAAACAGTCGAAGAAGCAAAACAAAGACTTTCAAAAAACATCTGAAAACAGAAAGGAAGATTAAAATGAATAAAAACGATAAAGAATTTCTCGTGCAGAAAATCCGCACACAGTACACAGAAAAAGAAAACACAAAACTCGATGAATTAACAGCGTTAGACCGTAAAGTGAAAAAAACTGCTAACATATTTGGTTACACTTTCGGTAGCATTTCAGCACTTATTATGGGTAGTGGTATGAGTCTTGTTATGACAGAAATCGGTTCTGTTTTAGGAATTGAAAACGGAATGATGTCAGGAATTATAATTGGTGTAGTTGGTATGTTAATGGCAATTATTAACTATCCGAGTTACAAAAAAATACTTTACAAAAGACGCAAAAAATATTCAAAGCAAATTATTGAATTAAGCGACGAAATTATGAAAGCCTGAAGAAAAGTGAGATGATGAAAAAATCATCTCACTTTTTTAAAACAGAAACAAAACTTTAACATTTGTGTGTTATTATATAATAAAATGATAGTGCACGGAGGTATTTTATGTTTAAAATTTTAGTTGTTGAAGATGATAAAGAACTTAATAAAACAGTCTGTTCGTTTTTAAATCACAGCGGTTATGAAGCGGTTGGTTGTCTTGATGCCAATGAAGCGTATGATGCTCTTTACGAAAATATCTTTGATGCAATTATTTCAGACATAATGATGCCAGGTGTTGATGGTTTTGAATTCGCAAAAAATGTAAGAGATTTAAACGATAATATTCCAATTCTTTTTATGACTGCCCGTGATGATATTGCTTCAAAAGAGAGGGGTTTCCGTATAGGTGTTGATGATTATATGGTGAAACCTATTGACCTTGACGAATTATTTTTAAGAATTGGTGCACTTTTAAGACGCGCAAAAATCGCTTCAAGCAGAAAACTTGAAATTGGCAATTTTTCAATGGATGCAGATGAACGTACTGCATACATCGATGGTGAAGAAATATCTTTAACACACAGAGAATTCAACATCTTATATAAACTGCTTTCATACCCCAAAAAGACATTCACCAGAACTCAGCTTATGGATGAATTCTGGGATGCTGATACTGACACAGCACCAAGGGCAGTTGATGTTTATATGACAAAACTCCGCACCAAACTTTCTTCTTGCGAATCTTTTCAGATTGTTACAGTTCATGGTTTGGGTTACAAGGCGGTGATTAAGTGAAACACAGTAATATTTTTCATAAAATATCGCGTGCAGTTTATAATTATTTAATGTTTTTTCTCCTTGTTGCATTCCTTGTTACTTGCACAACCTCACTTTTTATAAGTATCTTTTCAAGTACGTTAAACTTTGAGTTAACAACAGAAAATATTGAAGCGGCGGCAAAAGTTACTTTTTTAAACGTAATTCTTCTCAGTATTTTATTTACTGTCATTGATGCAATTCGTCGTAAGCTCACAACCGAAAAAATCACAAAGCATATTGTAGATGCAGCAAAAAAAGTGGTTGAAGGAGATTTTTCTGTAAGAATTGAGCCTGTTAAAAATCTTGGTGTAGATGAAAAATTTTCTGAGATTATTGATTGCTTTAATAAAATGACAGAAGAGCTCGGTAGTGTAGAAACATTAAGAACAGATTTTATTGCAAATGTTTCTCACGAAATGAAAACACCACTTGCAGTAATGAGAAATTACGGAACACTTTTACAAGCACCGGATTTATCAGAAGAAAAAAGAATTGAGTATGCAAAAGGCGTTACAGATGGTTCACGACGTCTTGCAGAAATGATGACAAATATATTAAAACTCAACCGACTTGAAAATCAGCAGATTTATCCTGAAATTACTGAATATGACCTCGGAGAGCAGCTTTGCGAGTGCTTTTTACAGTTTGAAAACATCTGGGAAAAATCAGAAATAGAGATTGATACGGATATAGAAGAAGATGTAAAAGTAAAAGCCGATGCAGAGCTTTTAAGCCTTGTGTGGAATAACTTGTTTTCAAATGCATTCAAATTTACAAAACCAGGCGGTAAAGTAAGTGTATCGTTAAAAACAACTGAAAGTTTCGCAGTTGTTAAGGTGCAGGATACCGGTTGTGGTATGTCAAAAGAAGTAGGAAAGCATATTTTTGAAAAATTTTATCAGGGAGATACTTCTCATTCTTCACAAGGAAACGGTTTAGGTCTTGCACTTGTAAAAAGAGTGGTGGATATTATGCAGGGTGAAATAAGTGTAGAAAGCACTCTCGGTGTGGGTTCAACATTTACAGTAAAAATACGGAGAATGTAAAATGAATTGGAAAAAAATTTTTAGAGTATTATTATTTCCGCATATTGCTGTAATGTTCATTTTAATTCCTGTGGCAGTAGCATTTCTGATTTATTCAATGCTTAAACTTGAATCAGATTCAGTTGTTGCAATAATTTCTTATGTGGTTTCTGCTTATACATTGACAATCTGGTGTTTTAAAATACCAGATTCAATCAGGTTTTTCAGAAATTTTAATAATGAAAATAAATATTTGCTTCGCTGGAACAGTGATACCCGTTTAAGAGTAAATGTATCACTTTACAAGTCGCTTATATTAAATACAGTTTATGCAATATTTATGTTGTGGTTGGGGTTCTATCATAAAACATTCTGGTTTTTAACATTATCCGGGTATTATTTTTCGCTTGTTTTAATGCGGTTTTTCTTGGTTCGTTACACAAGAAAATATCAGCCAGGTGAAAAAATGATAATCGAGCTTAAAAAATATCGTGCTTGTGGAGTAGTATTCCTTTTGGTGAATTTGTCACTTGCAGTAATGGTGTTTTTTAAGGTGTATTGGAACAGAACCTTTAATCATCACGAAATAACAACTATTGCTATGGCTTTATATACATTTACTTCACTTGTAATAGCAATAAGGGGTATTGTGAAATTCAGAAAATACGAAAGCCCTGTCTATTCGGCATCAAAAGCAATAAATTTAGCGGCGGCGTGTGTGTCAATGCTTACACTCGAGTCAACAATGCTTACAACCTTTGGTGATGGCACAATGGATTTATTGACAAGGCAAATTTTACTGGGTGTAACAGGTGGCGTAATTTCAATTTTTATTGTTGCTATGGCAATTTATATGATTGTTTCAGGTGGTAAAAAAATTAAGGAGTTAAAAAATGACAAATAACGAAAAAGAGACCTTTGAATTTACTTATTCTGCAAAAGAACAGGCAGAAATTAAAAGGATAAGAGAAAAATATTTACCCGAAGAAAAAACGGAAAATAAGCTGGAGCAGTTAAAAAAACTTGATGAGAGTGTCACAAAAAAAGCAACAAGTGTTTCACTTGTCATAGGCATTATCGGTGTTTTGATTTTAGGTTCTGGTATGAGTCTTGTAATGACAGATTTAGCAGAAAACCTTGGTGAGTTTATAAAAAATCATAATATGTTTATTGGAATTGTTCTTGGTGTAGCGGGTATTATTTTAGCGGGTATTGCACACCCCGTGTACAATCGCATTGTAAAGAAAGAACGCAAAAAAATCGCCCCGCAAATAATCAGTCTTACAGATGACCTTATGAAATAGGAACTAGAGTTGTCAGTTCAGTTGCAAGTGTGCAAGTTGCAAGTGGCAAGGAAATAGGAAACAGAAATTAGGAACTAGGAATCAGGGTTTCGCTTTTAATTCGGAATGCGTAATGCGTAATTCGGAATTGAAGGGTCTGCGACGCGATTTTAATATAATAAAAACAACTACATTCTTTCATTTTTGGTTTAATCATAAATGAGAGAATGTAGTTGTTTTTATCCATATTTAATTATAATTCCGAATTCCGAATTACGCATTCCGAATTATAATTCTGAAGCTTGCTTCAGAATTTCAATGGACGGTCCCGGTATTCTTCCTAAATGGTCAGGGCCGACATTCACAAGGTAGTTAATTCCGAGTGAGTTTAAGTGTTTTCTGTTCTGGGCTAATTTTTCTGGTGAAATCCAGTTGTGGTCACGGTAAGAAAATCCCCACGAATTATTTAATGTACAAGCAGATTCATAAAGATTATATTTACTTGGTTTAAAACCGTCAATACTCTGGTAGTTAATATTTTTTTCATCTACTTGTGAAAGTTTTTGCCATTCTTCTTTTGTTTCGGGGATTTCGTTATCACCTAAAGAAACATAGTCATAAAGTCCGTTACCGAGCCTTGAATTTATAAGGCAATCGGGTTGTAATTCTTTTACAGTATCATAAATAATTTTGCTTTGTTTTTCAGTTAAAGTCATTGGCACATCAAACCACGCGGTAAAAATATCACCATAATTTGTCATAATCTCTTTGATTTGTGGCAATATTTTATTCTCGAAACAGATATTAAAATCTTTTTCTTCGGGATTCGGGAAATCCCAACTGTTGTCCCATGTGACACCGGAGCAACCTAAATGATTTGAAAGGTATCCGCCACCATGTTTTTCGTGCCAGTCAAGGTCCTGTGAATAATAAAAACCTAATTTTATATTGTGTTTGTTACACGCGTTTGCCAAATCGTAAATAATATCGCGTTTATAAGGTGTTGCATCAACAACATTATATTTATCAACTTTTGAGTGAAAAAGTGCAAAACCATCGTGGTGTTTTGTGGTTACTACAAAATATTTCATTCCGCAGTCTTTTGCAAGTTTAATAATTTCATCCGCATTAAAATAAATCGGGTTAAATATACTTGCAAGTTGCTCATATTCTTTTAAAGGAATAGCAAAGTGTGAACCAATCCATTCGGCATAATTATCACCGAATTTACCTTTGTATTCGCCACCTAAAATGGAGTAAAGTCCGAAATGCATCATCATTCCGTAGCCCGCATTTTTAAAAAATTCTATGTTGTTCATTTTATATCGCGTTCACTTTCAATTTCTATTATTTCACAACCATTTTCTGTAAATAATGGTAAAATTGTTTTTTCAAATTCTTCTGATGTGTTGTCAGGGTATAGTGCCAAATCAATTTTTTCACCATTTTTTGAAACCAAAATGTAGTGAGGATGGTCTAACTCCTGCACACCAAAATGATAATATTTTTGAGCTTTATAAACAGTTTGGAAATGTTCGTATCTCATTGCATCCTGTCTTAAAGAAATATATTTATTTTCAGGGAAATAAACTTTGTTTTCAGTGAAAACAACAGCATTATTTACAGAAGACATAAGTAAAATGATTACAATTGTTTCTGTGAAAATAGTTATGTATTTTACGACGCTTGGTTTTTTCACAGGGGGAACATCTTTAGCTTTTTTCTTTTTGAAAAGATTTTTTGAATTAAGTGGAAAATTGAAGAGAACTGCTTCTGCAATAGAAAAACCTGCAATAAGTAAAGATGCAAATGAAAGCAAATCGGTATTAAGACAAAAAAGAGCATCATTATATTTTATATAACACAACAAAAAATAAATAATACCGAGAATAAGAAAGAAAACAGGAGTCATTAAAAGTGCTTTTATAAAGAATTTAAAAAATCCACCCATACCGAGAGAATAAGTCGATTTTTTTGCGACTTTAGAGTAGTTTTTATATTTTTCATTTCTGTAAGGTGATGCGTTATAATCCTTTAATTCGCCAGTTTTTAAAGCATTCAGAAGATTTTCTTCATAAAGAGTTCTGTTTTTTTGCCTTTCTAATTTTTTTATTGCTTTCTGGTGTTCACCTTTAAAAAATTCTGCTACGCCACCTAAAACGGTGTGACTTATAATGCCTTCAACATAGTTTCTTATAAGCATTTCTCTTATTTTTACACTCGCGTCAAGCATTTCTATTTCTTTCTGAAAAATGTCATCACCGATAAACTTATTTATTGTTTCTTTTTGGGATGTAATTAATCTGTTTTTCTTAACACCATTACTTGTAATATCATGCATAAGCGGTATGAAAGTTTTTAAAAAATCATTTATTTCTCCGAAACTTTCTACCATAATTTCTGTGGTGTAAATAAAGGGGTAAGTGTAACTTTTATAATTCTTTATTTCTGAAAACGCAAGAATATCATAAACAGAAAAAGGTAAAAAAGGAACAGACTCAAAGCCTACGCTGAGCCAGATTGTATTTGGTGCGTAAGCTAAGGGTCCGTTTTCTATAAAATATAAATCAATAAAAAAGTCATTGAATGAAAGTCGGGCAATAACTCCGTTTTTGTTTTTACCACCTATTCCCGATGTTAAATCGCTGAATGCAAGTGTGGGGTTGAAACCACAAAGCTTTGCACTTGCCCGACAGTTTGTTTTGAAAATTTCTGCTAAAGTCATCTTATAGCTAACTCGATTTCTTTGTTGATTTCTGCTCGTTTGTTTAAAAGCCACTCAATGTCATGTGGGTAGTTTTTAAATGTGAGTTCTGTATCAAGATTTTTTGTAAGGATTTTTAAAACATGCTCTCTACTTGTAAGTCTTTCTAAATATTTCATAGCACGGTAGTCACAAAGACCTTCATAAAATACTTCGTGACGAGTAGAGTTAAGTGGTTGCATATATGGTCCGGGGTAAACAACAAATGAGTCACCGGACGGGAAAGCACCACCTGCATCTGTAACTTCAAATGGGTTTATGTGTTTCTTCGAGTATTGTGTGTACCAGAAGTTATGACCCCATTGTAAAAAGCCTTTTGCTTCATATTTATAAAGGAGCATACCTAAAATTCTGTTTCGTGTTGGTGGCATTGCAAACATTCTGTTAGGTAAAAAGTCGTGAGTTTCACAGCAACAATAATAAGTCCAGAAATCTTTTACTTCCGCTTTGAAAGTATCTGCTACATCTTCGCCACAAATAGGAGTTTTTACAAGACCTTGTCTGTAAATTTCAATTTCAGAAAGTGCATCAATAATGTGAAAATCAGGAAAGAGCTGGTTTACAATATATGATGCGTTTTTGTAGTCTTCTATTTGTTCATCGTTTGGTTCGTCAGAAACATGTAAATAGCAATTCTGCTTGATGTCAAGACGCTCAACTTCTTTAGTGAATGCTTTTGCAAATACTGCGAGGAATTGAACATAATCTTTGCCATTTGCAACAGTATCCCAACCAAAAATCTGACGCTGTATTCCTTTTACATTTGCCATAATTTTTGGTGCATGTTTTGCCCCCCATTGTGTAAAGAGGTGTGAAATCTCAAAATATTTAATACCACATTCGGTACATATTCTTACATATTTATCAAAATTACGGAAACTGAAACGGTAGCCGACATCTATTTTATCGACTTCAACTAACTGGAAAGTAGGTCTTTCGCCACCGACTTCTGTATCAAGCGGTGGAGTAAAGACAGGTGTGTAAATCATATTTACACCGTGTGCAACTGCGTTTTTTACATAGTTTCTTAAAAGCGTCCAGTATTCTTCACTGAAAGGTTCTACTTTGTAGTGTGTGCAAAGGCAGTCATTATGAAACCAGTTTGTGTAAATTAAATCCTGCATTGGCAACTGTCTTGGTATTGTTCTTAAATTAAAAATGTGTTTGTTGTTTTCATCATACAAACCTTTTTTAAGAAATACAGTAATACCATTTGTACCTGCAATATAGTCCATTTCAGGTGTATATTTGAACCAGAGACAATTCCATTCACCTTTTACCAGTTCAACAGTATTGTCTTCGTTTATTGGTTGTAATAAATCGGGGTATTCAGTTCTTTTTGTGTCGTAGTGAAAATCATCGTGGTCTTCGGGTGCTGCATAAGTTGAAGGAACATTAAGTACCTTGTAGACTTTTATGCCATCACGAAGATTTGAAGCAACTTCAACTGTAATGTTGCAGTCTTCGTCAGTCTGAGGGAAAATTGCTATCTGAAAGTTAAACACTTCACCACGAAGAACTGAAAATTCTGTGAATTCATCAAAGTTCGGTTCAACATCTTTAAATACTTTTGTAAGAGAAGAAAGTAAAATAGATTTCATAGTTCACACCTCGGTTTTCTGGTTTTGGGTATTGTTTTAGTCTTCTACTTTATCAATACCTTTTTTGCGAAGTACTACAAGTGGAATGAAAACAAACACTGCAACTATACCTGCAGCAAGGAACATTTCAGCACATGGTTCTGCCTGGGTAAGACCTGTGCTCTGGTCAACATAAGAACCTGCACCTGCTACCTGACAAACCCATTTACCTATTTGTGGACCTACAAGCATAGGAATAAGCACGAAGAAAATCATTCTTATACCCTGGAAAAGACCTGTTTTGTCTTCTGGTGTATAGTCGCGGACAGTTGAGTTAAGGAGAATACCTAAAAGTCCATAACCTGCAAGAAGTGGAATTGCTGCAATTCCGAAAGGACCAATTGTTTTTGCAAATGAAGCCGCTACTAAACCTACAACGAAAAGTCCTGCAGCAATAAATACAAGATTTTTCTTGCCGACTTTATCTGCGAATTTACCTATGCCTATAACACCGAGCACAACAGCTACAAGAACAAAAGGCGCTGCAATAAGAACAGGTGTTGTTATATAACCGAAAAGAGCTTCGATTTTAAATCCTAAACCATGGTCGAGGTAAATAAGAAGGAAAGGGAAGAATATCTGAACTGCAATTGAGTAAATACCAACTGCCGAAAGAGCAATATAAAGTTTACTGTTTTCTTTTACAACTGAAGGCTTAAATCCGTAAACTAAATCTTTCCAGTAGTTTGAATTGACTTTCTTTTCACCACTTCTTGAATCTTTAAGTGAGAAAAGACCAATAATACCGCAAAGAATAACTAAAGCACCAAGACCGAGGAAATAATATGTGTAGCCTTTCTGGATGTCACCACCACCCAAAGGCTCAATGAATCCACCAGAAACAGTAACAATAATAGTTGCTGCTATAGGAAGAATAGCAAGAATACTTTCAGCTGTTGCACGGTTTTTAGTAGTTGTAACATCAGTAACCCATGCATTGAAAGCGGAGTCGTTACTTGTTGAACCTACGAAAGTCATAATGCAGTCCATAACAATAATTGAAACGGCAGTTGCGGTAACAATTAAAGCAGGTTCGGTAATGCCGAATACACCTGAAATATTATCTTTTGTAAGGAACCCAAAAGCAGCAGTAATAACACCCCAGATGAGATACCCAACAGAGATAAACACTTTTCGTTTATTCATTTTGTCGGAGAGGTTACCCATAATAAATGTTGTGAGAACAGCAACAATGGCGCTGAGATTAACCATTAAAGTTATGGCATCCATAGAAGAAAGTGTGCCTGTAGCCGTTCCGCCCTCATAAACGGTGTTGTACATAAATGTGTTGTAATACATATTTTCAAGATTCCAGGCCACTTGACCTATAAAGCCAAAAAGGCAAAGATTGAACCAGATTCTGCCAGAAAGTTTAGAGCCTGGAGCGATTGTTTTTTCTTTTTTCATAAGAAAACTCCTTTGTTTTTATTTTGCAAAAATCACAAATTATCATTGCAAATTATTTCTATTTTATTATAAATGACTATGAGAGTAAAGTCAAGAAAATAGAGTGTATAAATAATGTAAAAAGTGACAATAATTAAAGAAAATAGTTGTTTACAAAATTTGTAAAGTGTGTTAAAATGTCTATTCAGTTGAATTTTTTGAAAGGAGGCAGAACTTGTGGAGCATAAATTAGTTCATTTTGCGGCGGATAAAACTATTTCGAGTATATTGAAATATATTGACAAAGAGCCACAGAAGAATCTTCTTAAAATTCTGGGGATTGTTGAAAAAACTTTTAAAATGTACCCAAAAGAAAACTATGCTAAAATGCGTAATGCTGTTTTAGATGACAGTAATGCACACACAATTTTAGCAAAAAATATTTTAAAAGATGTTGACCACAGTTTAATTAAAAGCCTTCTTCTTTCTTTAGGTGTTCACGCAGGTTTTTACGGAACAAAAATTGTAAGAGCAAACCGTGAAAAATATAAATGCAATATCCCGTGGATAATTCTTTTTGACCCGACTTCTGCATGTAACTTGAAATGCAAAGGTTGCTGGTCTGCAGAGTATGGTCATTCTTTCCAGCTTTCACTTGATGAAATGCGTAGCATTGTAAGTCAGGGTAAAGAAATGGGCACTCATTTTTATATGCTTACAGGTGGCGAGCCACTTATAAGAAAAAATGATATTGTTACTCTTGCTTCTGAAAATAAAGAGTGTACATTTTTAATTTACACAAATGCTACTTTAATTGACCAGAAATTCTGTGATGATATTAAAAAATGTGGCAATATTACACTTGCTTTAAGTATTGAAGGTTCAAAAGAAAGCAACGACTTCCGCCGTGGTGATGGAGCTTATGACACAACAGTCAAGGCTATGGAACTTTTAAAACAAAATAAAATTCTTTTTGGTATTTCTGTTTGCTACACAAATAAAAATGTTGAAAGTGTAACAAGTGACGAGTTCTTAGACGATATGATTGAAAAAGGTGTAAAATACGCACTTTATTTCAACTATATGCCTGTTGGTAGTGACGGACAAAAAGAACTTATTCCTTCGCCTATGCAAAGAAAATATATGTATATGTGGCTTAAAAGAATCAGAAATGGTAAAACAGGTAAGCCAATATTTGTTATGGACTTTCAGGATGACGGTGAATATGTCGGCGGTTGTATTGCAGGCGGTAGAAACTACTTCCATATAAATTCAAAAGGTGATATTGAACCTTGTGTATTTGTTCACTATTCGGATTCAAATATAAGAAATACTACACTTTTAGAGTCTTTGCAGAGACCACTTTTTCAGGCGTACAGAAAAGGTCAGCCTTTCAATGATAACCATTTAATGCCTTGTCCGATGCTTGAAAACCCTGATATTCTAAGAAGAATTATTAAAGAAACAGGGGCTAAAAGTACCGACCATTTAATAAACGAAGATGTTGACGCTCTTTGTGATAAATGTGTAGATTTCAGTAAAGAATGGGCACCGGTTGCCGAGGAATTGTGGAAAAATAATCCGCATCCGAAAATTTTCACACAATATTACAGAGATTCAGATGAAGCGAAATAGTAACTCTCACTCTGACAGGATTTTGTAATTCAGTCAGAGTGTTTTATTTTTTGTTTATTTCGCCTAAAATAACAGTGCTAATTTAGTTATTAAAAAGTTTATTATTTCTTTACAAACAAGCAATTGTTATGATATACTATATTTTGTATAATTATGTATTGGAGTGTATCCTTTTTGGAAAGAAAAAGCGGTGTGTTAATGCACATTTCTTCGCTCTGGGGCGAATATTCAAGTGGTAGTTTCGGTAAAGAAGCATTTGAATTTATAGATTTTCTTAAAAATAGCGGTTTTTCATATTGGCAGGTGTTGCCATTCGTTATTCCTGACGAGTGTAATTCCCCTTATAAATCATATTCTACATTCGGCGGTAATCCGTATTTTGTGAATCTGGAATTGCTTTTTAAAGACGGACTTTTATCACAGGAAGATTTAAACAAAGCAAAACAGGGTACACCTTATTACTGTGAATTTGACCGCTTGAAAAATGAAAGGGTTCCGCTTTTGGTTAAAGCATCAAAAAAAGCAGATGCAGAATTAAAAGCAAAAATAAATGAATTTATAGAAGAAAATACACATATAAAAGAATTCTGTAAATTTATGGCACTTAAAACTGCCAACAATGAAAAAGAGTGGACAGAGTGGGAAGTAGAAGAATATTCAGACGAAATTTATTTTGGCTGGTGTTTTATTCAATATGAATTCTTTACTCAGTGGGCAAAGGTTAAAAAGTATGCAAATGAAAACGGAATAAGCATAATCGGTGATATTCCTATTTATGTTTCATTTGACAGTGCAGATGTTTGTTTCAACCAGAAAATGTTTTTAATGGATGAAGAAAATCATCTTACAGATGTTGCGGGCGTTCCACCGGATTATTTTTCAGAAGATGGTCAGTTGTGGGGTAATCCACTTTATGACTGGGCAGAAATGGAAAAAGATGGTTTTTCCTGGTGGAAAGAACGAATTTCATTTGCATTAGAGCTTTTTGACGGTGTAAGAATTGACCATTTCAGAGGTTTCGAAAGTTTCTGGGCAGTTAAAGGCACAGAAAAAACTGCAAAAAATGGTAAATGGGTTAAAGGTCCTGGAATGAAACTCATAAAAGTATTTAATGAAGTCAAGGGCGACAAACTCATTATTGCAGAAGATCTGGGCGATATTACAGAAGATGTAGTAAAACTTGTGAATGATAGCGGTTTCCCCGGAATGAGAGTATTCCAGTTCGGTTTCCTTTCAATGTGGAATACACCACACAGACCATATAACTACATAAATAACTGTGTTGCTTACTCCGGTACGCACGACAATAACACGCTTTTAGGCTATCTCTGGGAAACACCTGAAGATATGAAAAGAAAAGTTATGCAGTACTGCTCCTGTAATTACGACCGTTGGAACGAAGACGGTTGTAAAGCTATAATTAAAACTATTATGGCGAGTAACGCGGGTCTTACAATATTCCCGATACAGGATTTATTGGGCTACGGCTCTGACACCCGTCTTAATGTACCGGGTAGAGCAGAGGGCAACTGGCTTTACAGAACTACAAAAGAGCAGGTTGACAACATAAATAAACAAGAATTTAAAGAATTAAACGAATTATTCGGCAGGGTATAAAAATGAGCAATTTAAAAGATATTACACTTTTTTTACTTGATATGGATGGCACTGTGAATTTAGGTTTCGACCCTATAGATGGTGCAAAAGAATTTTTAGAAACATTATTAAAGCAAGGCAAAAAATTCATTTTCTTAACAAATAATTCTTCAAAGAATGCAAATGATTATGTTGAAAAAATGAGAAAACTCGGGTTCCCTTGTGAAAAAGAAAATGTTTTCACCTCCGGTATGGCAGCAGGAATGTTTTTAAGGGATAACAAAAAGGGTAAAAAAGTTTATGTTTGTGGTACAGAATCCTTAAAAAACGAGCTTTTAAAATATGGTGTTGAAATTTCAGAAGATGATGCCGATTTAGTTCTTTTAGGTTATGACACAGAATTGGATTATAAAAAAATTACCAAGGTGTGCGACCTTTTGGATGCGGGGGCAGAGTATTATGCAACCAACATAGATATGGTTTGCCCTATTGAAAACGGAAGATATTTACCGGATTGTGGCAGTTTTGCAGATATGTTCGAAAATGCAGTTAAAAGAAGACCAATCTTTTTAGGTAAGCCCGACAGAACTATGATAGATATTTTACAAAAAGAAACTGGCACTCCTTATGAAAATATCGCAATGGTGGGTGACAGGCTTTATACTGATGTTAAAACCGGTGTGAACGCTGGTGTTACTTCAATTCTTGTTATGTCAGGTGAAACAGATGAGGCGATTTTAAAGGCATCAGATGTTGAACCAACTTATATATTTGATTCAGTAAAAAATATTTTTGATGAAATAAAATAAACTGAAATTTTAGTTTTATGAAAGGATAAAGAAAAATGAAAAAGAAGATTTTAGCAGTAGTGCTTGTGATGTCACTTATTATGACAATGTTTGCATTGACAGTTACAACAGGTGCACAGAGTACAGTTTTAGGTGATGCGGATAATAGCGGAGATGTAACATCAAATGACGCATTACTTGTTTTAAGAGCGGCTGCGGGGATAGAAGATAATCTTTCAGATGAAGCAAAAGCACTTTGCGATATCGACGGTGATGGTTACATTTCACTTTTCGATGCAAGAAGAATTTTAAGGGCAGCGGCAGGTCTTACAAACCTTGCACCAACAGGTAAATTCAAGGGTTATACAGATAGAAATCAGATTTTTGGTTCGCAGGAAGAAGCTCTTACTTTCTTCAATATAAATCTCAATAAAATAAAATCTGAAAAATTTGGTTTTACAGCATTGACAGATGTTGAAATGAAAGAATTCAAAGCAGATAAAATTACATTGTTAGGTCAGGAAGCACAAAACACTGCAACTTTAATCGAAGGTATTATGAATACAATCGGTAGTGACTCTGACGAAGAATATTATGTAGCCTACAATACAAGTTCAACAAATAAAATGAGTGTAGAAGGTCAGTCTTATGTCACAAGACTTACTAATCAGGATGTTTTAGGTATGAAGGTCGAATATGATGCAACCCGTCACCCTGAAAATGGTGGTGTTATCACTATAACAATTGCAATTCCTGATACAGAAAAAGTTGATATAAACGACTCGAGTTACATAAAAGTATTTAACTCAGAAAATCTTTTAGGTGCAACAGAAACTGCAATTAATACAATACTTACTAAGGTTGCAGATGGTACAGAAGTAGTTCACTACAAAAATGCAGTTTTAGTTGCAGAATTTGAAGCAGATACAGGTTACCCTGTAAGTTATTCAACTTCTTATGAAACTAATGTTTTTATTGCAGATGCTTCAAGAAGTCTTTATACATTTGAAAATCTTAATTATAAGACAGAAAATAAGGTTGATTACATCGATTTTATTTACGACTAAAATTAAAAGGTGATGAATTATGAAGAAATATATTTTAGCACTTGACCAGGGTACTACTTCTTCAAGAACGATTGTTTTTGATAAAAAAGGTAACATCGTTTCAAAAGCACAATTTGAATTCACACAGATTTATCCAAAAAGTGGTTGGGTTGAGCACGACCCTTATGAAATCTGGGAAAGTCAGCTCCATTCATTACAGGTTGCTTTACAGAATGGTAATATAAATCCTGAAGAGATTGCCGCTGTCGGTATTACAAATCAGCGTGAAACAACTATTTGTTGGGAGAGAGAAACAGGTAAACCTGTTTATAATGCTATTGTATGGCAATGCAGAAGAACTGCACCTATTTGTGAAAAATTAAAAGAAATGGGTCTTGAGCCTTATGTTAAAGAACATACAGGACTTTTAATAGATGCATACTTCTCTGCAACAAAAATCAAATGGATTTTAGACAATGTTCCTGAAGCAAGAACTTTAGCTAATGAGAATAAACTTTGTTTCGGTACAGTTGAAACATGGCTTATATGGAATCTTACAAATAAACAGGTGCATGTTACCGATTACAGTAACGCTTCAAGAACAATGCTTTTTGATATTGAGAAATTACAATGGGATGAAAACCTTTGCAATAAATTAGGCATTCCTATGAGTATGTTACCTGAAGTTAAAGAGTCAAGTGCTATTTATGGCGAAATTGCAGATAATTTACCTGGGCTTTCTTCACTCGCCGGTATTCCTATTGGCGGTGCTATCGGTGACCAGCAGTCTGCACTTTTTGGTCAGGCTTGTTTTAATGCAGGTCAGGCAAAAAACACTTATGGTACTGGTTGCTTCCTTCTTATGAATACAGGTGACAAGAGAATTCACTCTAAAAACCAACTTATTGAAGGTATTGCGTGGGGACTTAACGGTAAGGTTACTTACGATTTAGAGGGTAGTGCATTTAATGCCGGTTCAGTTATTAAATGGCTTCGTGATGAACTTCGTATGATTTCAGAACCATCTGAATGTGACTTCTTAGCAGAAAGCGTTCCTGATTCAAATGGTATTTATTTAGTACCTGCTTTTACAGGGCTTGGTGCACCTTACTGGGATATGTATGCCCGTGGTTGTATTGTAGGTCTTACCCGTGGTACAAACCGTGCACACTTTGCAAGAGCAGTACTTGAAAGTATAACCTATCAGGTTACAGATTTAATTGAAGCTATGTCAAAGGATAGTGAAATTCTCATTTCAGAAATCCGTGTTGACGGTGGTGCATCTGTAAGTAATGTAATGCTTCAGATTCAGGCAGATATGTCAGGTGCTAAAGTAAACAGACCAAAACTTGTTGAAACAACTGCCCTCGGTGCTGCTTATATGGCAGGTCTTGCAGTAGGTTTCTGGAATAGTTTAGAAGAAATTGAAACAGACCGTGAAGTTGACAGAATCTTTATTCCAAATGTGAACACCGATAAACGCGAAAAAATGCTTAAGGGATGGCATAAGGCAGTCAAATGTTCAATGAATTGGGAAGAAGCTTGATGGTTATTTGCGTTTATTTCGTGCCTTTTATGCCCAAACTCGCGTACCTTTGTACGCTTCGGGACATAAAAAACACGAACTAAATCACAACTAACACATCAATCTTGTTGCGATACGCTTCGGGGATTCGCAAAAGCCAACTATCATCAAATTTGCACATCAAGCTACGCTTGAATGGTAAATCAGGAACTAGGAATTAGAAATTAGGAACTAGGTTGAATGAAAATTAATGCATTCTATCATATTTAGTTTACGAAGAACTTTAAATGATAGAATGCATTTTATTTTAAAATTCAACTAGTTCCTGGTTCCTGATTCCTGGTTCCTTGATTTTTTCTCTTGCAAATTTAAGGAAAATATGGTATACTATTTTTGATTAAGTGCAACTTAAATTCAAATACCAAAAGGGGATAGGTAAAATGAAGAAATCAAAGAAAATTATATCTTTAGTTTTAGCAGTAGTTATGCTTTCTACCACATTTATGGTAGCGGCAAGTGCTGCAAATTACAAACCAACGCCAAGTATAATTGTTCCTGGCGTTTTTCAGAGCGAAACAAAGTATTATGAAGATGGTGTAGCAACTGACTTAGAACCACCTTTCTTTATGGATGACACTATGGAAATTGCTAGTGTAGCACTTACAGAAGCACTTGTACCTATAAGTAAATTACTTATTTCACAAGAAGATAAAGACCAGCAGGCAGCAAAAGCTCTTTCTGGAGTTTTGGGTGAAGCTCTTATGGGTAAATCAAAAAGTGATGAAAACGGTAAATTTATAAATGATGTAAGAGCAACAAAGTATTATGATTCGTTCAGAGATTTAAGTGAGTATGATCAGGAATACATACTTGACCAGTTACCGCTTAATAAGTATATCGAGTTAGCAGGCGAAGAAAATCTTTATGTTTTTTCATACGCTTCTTTAGGCAATATGAAAGATACCGCACAGGAACTTTATGATTTTATTCAGTTTGTTAAAGAAGATTCTGGCTCTGACAAAGTTAATGTAGTTCCGATAAGTCAGGGCGGTTCTGTTATGAATGCTGTTATGCAACTTTATAAAGATAATGGTAGAGCGTATAGCGAAGATATTAACAGAATAGTTTATGTTGTTCCTGCGCTCGATGGTTCAATTTTAATTGGTGAAATTTATCAGTACGGTCTTATTGATGACGATGAAGAACTTTACAGTAAAATGCTTCCTGCACTTATGGGTGTTGGTGAAATGACTGGCTATCTTGTGAATATAGTTCTCCGTATTATGCCTAATGCCGATCTTAACGCAATTCTTGACACCGTAGTAACTGATCTTGTAAATGATTATATGAGGTACTCAACTCTTATGTGGGGTTTAGTTCCATCAGCTAACTATGAGCCTTGCAGAGAAATGTATTTAATGGATGACTCAATGGCAGTAATCCGTGAACAGACAGATTGGTTCTATAATGCACAGAAAAATTCTGATGCTAATATTTTAGATGCAAAAGCACAGGGTGTTGACATCTTTGATATTGTTGACTACAACATTTCTCTTTATGAAATCGTTGATTCATGGGATGATGTTAATGCTGATGGTATTATTCAACTTGATTCAACATCAATGGGTGCATATAGTGTGGGTGTTAGTAAAGAACTTCCTGCAGATTATGTACGCACAGTAAATAACTGCACAAATCCAAATCACGACCACAGTGACCCAAGAAATATTGTTGATGCAAATACAGGTCTTCTTCCGTGTACAACATTCTATTTCTACAATCAGGACCACGAAAGAACAGCTTCAAACGATGTTATTATGAAACTTGTTTCTGAACTTCTTGTGGATGAAAACTTTACAGATGTTTACAGTTACCCTGATAGATTCCCACAATTCAACATTGCAAGAGATTCAAAAGGTTTTATGAAAGACCTTGAAGAAGCTAAGAAGTTGGATTTGTCTTATCTCACAGAAGATGAAAGAGCGAGATTCCAGAACGCTATTGAGCGTGGCGAAGAAGCACTTGAACAAACAAATGTGGATTTAGCAGAGTTTGAAGCGGCAAAAGCATATTTCTATGACACTCGTGATGAAATAATTTACGGTGCAGAAAAAGAATACACAGGTGGTCTTGATTTCAACGACTATCTTGCAACAATATTTAAACTTATCAGCGATTTACTTTATTACTTCTTTGATGGTGCAGGTTTCAGTGATATGTAATTGAAATCTGCTTGAAAGGTTTGAGTTTTATATGGTATCTGCAAAAGGTAGATATGCTCTCAGAATATTCATAGATTTAGCGCAGAATCAGGGCGATGGTTATGTTGCACTTTCAGAGGTTTCAAAGCGCCAGGATGTTTCTTTAAAATATCTTGAAACAATAGTTGCAACTCTTGTCCGCGGCGGTCTTTTAAGAAGTCAGCGCGGTATGTCTGGTGGTTACAGATTATCAAGAGATGCAAAAGAAATTTCAATTTATGATATATTCAATTTAACAGAAGGTAGTCTTTCACCTGTTGCCTGTATTAACTGTGGCGAAAATTTCTGTAACAGGTCTGAGATTTGCTACACAAAAGAAATGTGGACTAATGTAGATAATTTATTAAATAATTACTTTAAAAGTGTTTCCGTTCAGGATTTACTTGAAAAGAATGTAAAGATAGTCGAAGTACTATAAAAATCAAATTAAAAATCGGCTCGGTTTAATCAATGGATTAAACCGAGCCGTTGTTTCTATTAGTTTATTGAACCTGAACTCTTGCTTTTGCTTCATCATACATACTGAAAATTTCGTCAAGGTGACTGTAATTTTCTTGTTGTTTAATGAGCTTTTCAGCATCAAGATAAACTTTTGCAGCACGATTGAAGTAAGCGTGTTTGTCTGTTTCTGCTTTTGTTGCTTTTTTGCAGGCTCTCTTTTTGCCTTGCATTGTTTTGATTTCTGCTTTTAATTCTTTTGCTTTAACAGAATCTTTTTCTTTTTTAGATTTTTGCAAATCAAGATAAAGTGCTTTGAGTTTATCATCGCAAGCATCTTCATCATCAAAGCATTTTTCAAGAACTTCAAAATCAGGAGCTACGAGGTTACCTGTACCGGAAAAATATTTTTTGATTGTTTTGTAAGAAGACATTTTCTTCTTTGCAATTTCTACAGCAAGTTTTCTTGTTTCTTTTTCTTCGTTGTTTGTTTTTGGCAAAGCTTTTGCTTGTGCAATTTCTGCTTTTATTGCATCTTTATCAAAACTTAAAAGACTGTTAAGACCAGCGGAGTAAACTTTTGTGTTTTCTGTTACTGCAAGTTTGTAAGCAGGTGTAGAGAATTTATTAAGCTCGTCACAAACAAACTGAGCAATTTCAATTTCATCATTGAATTTAACATTTGCTTTATAAGCTTTTTTAGCTTCTTTTTTCTGAACTTTATCTTTTAATGATTTATATGACTTTTTGTTTGTTTCTTTAGGAGTAGCAACTGCCATTTCCTGTGAATTACGAATAATATCAATGCCTTCAACAAGTTTTTCATCATCAAGAATACCATTGCCATAGTCTTCAAACATAGCTCTGATTTTTAGTACACGAATAACAGATTCTTGTTTCTTTTCGTTGAAATCGTACCAGATATAAGGAATAACATTCATTAAAGCACCAACAGCTGCAACAACAATAAGAACTTTTATAAGTGATAAAAGAATATCAGGGTCGTAAAGTGCAGAAAGTGCATTGTTGTAGTTATCCTGACCGTTTTCTAATTGTTCTGCAAGAATCTGACCTACTGTTGTTTTGCCATCACCTAAAACTCGTGAAAGAATATCCGGGTCAGAAGTAATCTTTGCCGCATTGCTTTTTGTAAGACCGTTTTTTTCGTAAATAGCAGGTAAAACTGAAGATGTAATGAGTGCAATAACAGTACCGATAGTTGTAACTACTGCAAAAGCACCATCAATTCTTTCACCGGTTTTATATTGTTGATAGTCACGGATGTCTGCCTGAATAGCAGGGTTTAAAATATGAGCGAATGAACCCATAAATGCATTAAGATAAAGACAACCCATAATAAGCCAGATTGTCAAGTTGTGAATTTCATTAGTAAACGGTAACATCATTAAAATGAAGATGATGTTAAAGATATTGGTTACAACAAGAACACTCTTTTTACCCCATTTTCTTATACAGAAAGGTGCTAAAAGCATTCCCCAGAGTGAAGCGTTACCATAGAGTGTAACAAGTAAACTATATGCATTACCTGAACAGGCACCACCATAATTATAAAGCCAGAACATAATGTTGGAGTAAGCACTTTCGAGGAAACCAATCCAACCAGCAAGTGAAATAATCCAGAAATATTTATTTTTTGCAACTGCTTTAATAGCGTCAATAAACTTAATCTGAACAATGTGTGTTCTTGCCTGAACAATTTTTTCTTCTGTATGTTTGTAAACAACCATACAAAGAAGTAAACCGCCTACTGTAAGAATGGGGTATAAAAATCTATAGACGCGAATATCGGTTGTATTTGAATGGAATAAGTTTTCTGCAATAATAGGAGTGAAAAGGTTTACTATTGTTGGAGCAAATGAGTAAACAACACTCTTTATTGAAGCAACATCGCTTCGTTCGTGCGAGTTTGGAGAGAGTACATGAATAAGATTTTCATAAGCATCATAGAAGAAATAATAAAAGAAATGAAGGAAAAGGTTTAGAACCATAATAATTGCACATTTTGCAACATAAGCTTTTGTTTCTCCAAAAATCATTCCAGTACCTAACCAGTCTGAAAGTTTTGCATAAGGGAACCAAACCAAAATGTTACATATAATTGCGGCAGGAAGAGCCATTGTAACTATGTATGGACGATATTTACCGGCTTTGTTACGGGTGTTATCTATAATATTTGCACGAATACCTGTTAAAGGGATGTTTGCAAGTACTGCAATAACATACATTACATACATATCCAAAGGGTCAACGCCTAAGGTGCTTGAAAGCAATGTATTATTTGCAGATAAAAGACAAGCAGAACCCATAGTTATAATCATATAAGCGCCAATACCACCACCGGAATAAGCACCAATTTCTTTGTAAGGCATATATCTGCCTTTGGCAGGGGTTTTCCAATGTTCTTTTACATTAGAAATAAGCCCTGTTGCTTTTTCTTTGAGATTCATTTTTTCAACTCCTGTATTCAGTATAACAAAACAATTATACCATATTATGTAATATATTTACAATGCAAAAAGCAGAGTGATGATACACAAAAAAAGGTGGTATTTGTTAGTGTAGTTGCACAAAGCATAAATGACTCAAATCAATTAAATTACAGTATTTCACAAATTGTTTAATAAACTATAAAATTTCAAATTAGGTATAGTAAATTAAAAAGAATTATGATAGAATAAGGAAACAAAGTGTTTTTTGAAAGGTGGTGTTGTTATGGTAGGTATTGATGGTGAAGAAGAATTTCAGGCGGAGAAATTAGTAAACAATTCTTTTGAAGCCAGAAGAGCGAGAAATGTTCAGAATCTCGGCGGTAATGCTTTTAATGAAGATAAAGACTCTTTGCAGAATGCTAACAGGCAGATTATAAATAACCGTACTGTGTCCGGAAGAACTCCTGCGAGTAACGCAAGACCTTCACCTGAAAAAGTAACTCAGACGAGAAGTGCGCAAAGAAATACTTCATCTGTTACTGAAAACCGTAGTGTGAATAATAACAGACCGCAACAAAAAAACGCATCACCTGCTCGTAGAAATACAACTGCTACAGTTGAGAAAATACAAAACGAGCGAAAAGAAAAGGAAAAAGAAGCAAAGACAAATAAACTCATTAAAGTTCTTACTGCTTGTGTAATTTCAATTGCGTTATTTATTTCGATGTATGCTGTAGTTATTTTCGGGAATATTCCGTTTGTCACAAAATGGCGTAATATATGGATTGAAACTGCTATGACAACTGATCAGCACAAATGGCTTGCAACTTGTTTCTTCCCGAAATATTTAATAGATGAAGTAATGAACGCGCAAGTTGATATTACTGATATAGGTAAAACGGATTTGAAAAAGGAAGAAAAACCTGATATTTTAGGTCAGAAAGACCTTGTTGTCGGCGAACCTGATTCTCACGGTAACGAAGTTTTGATAAACGATATTGAACAGGGAATTGTTGTTTTAAAAGTTAAAACTTCGAACTATGTCGGCAGACTTGTATTAATTGATGACCCTTCAAGAGTTTATATAGCTGCTACAGATTATAAAAATTCGAGAGGCGAATTTATTTGTGATTACCTCGAAAAAGAAGATGCGGTAATCGGTATGAATGCATCTGGTTTCCACGACCCGGGCGGAACGAGTGTCGGTGGTGTAGTTACCGCACAATGTATGTCGCAAGGTGAATACTGGGGATACTATTCTTCTAAATATATAACAGTGGGTTTTGACAAGGACGACCGCCTTGTAGTCGGTGAGTTTTCTGACTGGGAAGAACATAATATGCGTGACGCTTTTCAGTATCACCCTGCACTTATTATAAATGGTGAAAAAGTTATTGAGGGTTCTTCCGGTTGGGGACTTCAACCACGCTCTGTAATCGGTCAGGCAGAAAATGGCGTTGTTATGTTTTTTGTAGTGGATGGCAGACAGGTTGGTTATTCTCTTGGTGCTACTATGGGAGACTGTGCCGATGTTTTAGAAGAGTATGGTGCAGTAAATGCAGGTGCGTGTGATGGTGGTTCGTCTTCAGTTTTAGCTTACGAAGGCGAGATTTTAAACGAACCGTCAACTGATATGCCTACAGGCAGATATTTGCCTAATGCGTGGGTAGTGGCAAGAAAAACAGCGGATTCAACGCAAACAACAAATTGAGAGGGGTGCTCTGTTTGAAAAAACTTTTAAACAAATTGACTTATACACCTGACAGTTGGTGTACAAGTAACAAAGAAAGAAAAAGTTATTACCTTTATTTATCAGGTCAGAATATGATTTACACTATGATAACATCATTTCTGACTACATATCTTTTGTTCCAGGGGGTTGACCCTGTAAAATCCGGTACAGTAATGCTCATAGTTAAAATATGGGATGCAATAAACGATGCTGTATTTGGTTGTATTTTTGACAAAGCAAAATTTAAAAGTAAACAGAAATTTTTACCCTGGCTTAAAATTTCTTTGCCTGTAATTCCACTTGCAACAGCACTTTTGTATATGATTCCAAATGGTGCAACAGAAATGGTAAAACTTCTCTGGTTTGCTATTTTTTATCTTATCTGGGATACTGTTTATACTCTTTGTGATGTGCCTATTCATGGTATGGTTACTGTTATGACAGATAACCTTGATGAGAGAACATCAATCATTTCATATAAGAGCATCTGGTCAGGTGTTGGTAGCGGTATTGCAACAATTATACCAACAATTATTACAGGTCAGGGTATAGGCTTAAGCTTCGGTGTTGCTGCATCAATTGTAAGTGTTGTTGCACTTGCTACAATGATTCCTGTTTGTATCAATGGTAAAGAACGTTTTACAAATGTTGAAGATGAAGAGCAATTTACAGTAAGAAAAATGTTCAAATATTTGTTTTCAAATAAATATTTGCTTATTTATTATGCTGGTTATTTTTTCCAAAGCGGTTTCAATGTTATGATTTCAATGAGTCTTCTTACATCATATTATTTATTCCATGATGAACTTGTAAGTCTTGTTGTTCTCGCATTAGCAGGTGTGCCTGTGTTTATAGCATCACTCTTTGTACCTAAATTAGTTGAAAAATATGGTAAACGCAAAATCTTCCTTATAAGTAACTGGGCAGCAGTGATTTTCGGCACAATCAGTTGGCTTTGTGGTTATCAGAATATGATAGTATTCCTGATTTTAACATTGCTTCGTGCAGTTCCTTTGGGAATTCAGGGTATTATGATATTTATGTTTACTCCTGACTGCGCAGAGTATGGTAGATTTAAAACGGGTATTGATGCAAAAGGTATTACTTTTGCTATTCAGACATTTGTTACAAAAATGGCGTCTGCTCTTGCTGGTACTCTTGGTATGTTCCTGCTCGGTTTCTTCGGTTGGAAAGAGGTTAATGCAGAAAGTTTCAAAGATTTAGCTGAACAAAATGTTCAACAATCTGACTTTACACTTAATGGTCTGTGGTTTATTTTTGTAATGGTGCCGACGATTGGTCTTATTTTAGCAGGTATCTTCTGGCAATTCTATAAACTTAAAGATGAAGATGTTAAAGTTATGATTGATTGTAACAACGGCAAAATTTCACGCGAAGAAGCGCTCGAAAAAATCTCTATAAGAGATGAATTTTAATCAGTTAATTTTAAAAGCGACTACCTGAAAATTCTGGTAGTCGCTTTTTTGCACATATTGAGGGGTGTAATTTCAGTCAATATTATCGTTGAAATTTAACAAATTTTGCTATATAATAATGCATTATAATAAAATAGTTATCTTTAGATTTCGTTCTATTTCAAAAAGGAGTGTTTTATATGAAAAAGGCAAAGAAAATTATTGCTGTTTTTATGGTTGCTTGTCTTTTGATGGTAAGCTACTCAACTCTCGCTTTTGCAGGCGATAGTGATACAGGTGTTGATTATACAATTATTGACCCTTATGAAGATGTAAACTGGCTTACATACAAACAATACAAAGCCGACCTTCATAACCACACAACTGCAAGTGATGGTACTGATACATTGAAAGATATGTTAGAGCAACAGTACGCTTATGGATTTGACATTGCAGCGGTTACTGACCACGGCGTTGTAGATTATGGTTGGACTCGACAATCTGTTATTCCTGCTATGGAAATCTTTATTGATTTATTCAAAGGCAGAGCAGGTGATATTGTTCCACTTGAATCTAAAGGTGGCGAGGCTGCAAACGGTAATAAATATACTCTTGAAGTAACAAAAAAAGGTAGTTTTTATTCCCAGAAAACAACTGAAGGTGTTGCACTTCATAAATTATTGAGAGTACCTTGCGGTATTGAACACAACCCAAGTTCACTTAATAACGCTCATGTAAACAGTTGGTTTGTAGATTATGGCCATGGTTTATTGGGTGGTACAAGTGACTACGAAACACCAATTAAAACAGTTCACGAAATGGGCGGTCTTTCTGTTATAAATCACCCTGGTGAATATACAAATGCCCGTGATGAAGACGAAACTGCAGATGCTTACGACTATAGTGACACAGCGTATAAATATTATATTGATAAATTTGCAGGGCTTCTTACAAAATACGATTCTTGCATAGGTATTGATATTAACAGTAAAGGTGACTCAAGAACCCGTTACGACAGAAAGCTCTGGGATATACTTCTTCAGAAAGTTACTCCTACTGGCAGAAATGTTTTAGCAATTGCTACATCTGACGCTCACTCAACTGATGCAGTTTACACAGGTTATACTGAAATGTTAATGCCATCTCTTACTGAAGATAATTTCAGAAAGAGTCTTGAAAGCGGTGCTTTCTTTGCTTGCAGTAAAAATTTAGGTAACCCTGAAGAAATTACAGAAATTGCAAACTGCTTAGTTGAAAGCATTGACCCTACTGCAGTTGCACTTGGTGAAAAACTGCAGGCAATTCAGGCAGAAGACCCTAAAGGTAAATATGAAGCACCAAAAGATGTTGATGCACCAAAGGTTACAGCAATTGTTGTTGACCAGGAAAGTGATTCTATCACAATTGTAGCAACCGGCGATAAAAATGTGCGTTGGATTGCAAACGGTGTTACAATTGAAATAGGCAATACTATTGACCTTGACGACCACAAAAAGTTACTCGGTAACTATGTAAGAGCAGAAATATTCGGTGAAGGCGGTATTGTTTACACCCAACCATTTATGCTTGATTATGAAGGTGTTCCGGAATCTGATAGTGGAAATTACACAGACCTTTGGCAATTAGCAAGTATTATTCCTGATACGCTTGTAAGACTTTTAGGAAGTTTATCAATATTTGACACTATTTATGGATGGATTGCATAAGTAAATAATTTTAAGATAGCGGTTTGATTTTGGCGAATGTATCGCCTTTTCACCCATAATATAAACGGTTGTAAAAACAATTTGTTTTTTACAACCGTTTTACATTTTTATAAACCTAATTCTAATAATGAATATGTGTCGCGTTTGCTTTGTGTGTAAAGATTATTTACCTGTAAACAGAGATTACTGAAATCAACATCACCATCTACAAGATAGTAAATTGTTACTGTCTGTGTACCGTTGGCATCAACTGAAACAAAGTAGAATTGTGGGTTAGAGTCATTTTCAGAAGTCAGTGCAAAGGCTTCATTTGAAATGTTGTTTTGATTCTCAACCAAACTGTATGTTGAACAGAATAAAGAACCAGCAGTATTATTTATGTTTGTTGCTTCAATAGTTACTGCTACAAGTTTTCTTTCTACAAATCTGACATCTTTAATTGTATCAATTGTGTTTACTCCGTCACCATAAGTTATTTCTTCACGGTTGTAACCTTTTAATGTGCCATCGTTATTTACTATATTGTTGAATTCTTTGGCATTGTACAAATCACTTTTAGCAATTCCATTTGTATTATCAAGGATTTCTGCATTTACAATTTTAATACTGTAATAGGCATCAGTTTCAAAGTCCCAACCGTTTTCACAAACTTCACCAGGTTTTATAATTTGTTCTGTTTCTGGTGCATCAGGCACAAAAAACTCTGAATGAGGAACACTTTCGTAATCATAAGTGAATGCATCGTCTGCTGTTGCTTCAACAACCTTTAAGTTGCTTAAAATTTTATTAAGCTCATCTTTTGGAATATGGTTGTTAAAATAACATTCAACTACCACACCCTCTTTTTCAAAACAAATAAGTGCAAGACTCATTCTGTTTTCATTGAGTGTAAGAATTTCCGCTTCATTTTCACCAAAAGTAGTTTTTTCTGTACTTATTACATTTTTATATTCATTTTTGCGTTCTGAACCCATTCTGAACATATTGAATGAAAGTCCTGCTTCGCCATTGTAGTGGTATTTATACGGTGGCTCAAATTCAGTAAATTCATCAGGTAAATATCCTAATTCGATTTTTGCATTTTCAGGTGCCTGGGCGTAATCAACTTCTGAATTATTTATAGTAGCAGAGTATTTACCTGTTTTTTCAAGCCAGTTACTTATTTCTGTGTATGCAAATGCAGAGATACTTAAAAGAATACCAGAAACCGCTGCAACAGCCACTACTTTTAATACGCGATTTTTATTAATTAGTTTTGTGCTATTACTCATAGAATCAATCTCCTGGAAAGCATCCAGAACGGCGTTGTGAAAACCATCCGGGATGTTATTTTTGTTATTAATCATTGTTTTCACTCCTGTTCTTTTCAGTCGACTCTTGTTCTTTCAGTTTTTCACATTCAGTTCTGAGTATACCGGTAAAAATCTCAATGAACGAATCAGCGCTCAATTCATCCATTTTTCTGAATGCTTCAAGAATGGTGTTTTTTATGGCAATCTGACAAAGATAAGGGGAGTGTAAAATATCGTTTGTCATCTGGTAAAACAATTCTTCGTTCTCGAAAACTAGTGCAACAAAATGCTCAGGTGTCAGTTTTTGCTTTTTTGTGCCGATAATATCAAGCGGACTGCAATTTAGTGCTGCTGCCAAGTCACCTAACATATCGAGTGTAGGCTGATTTCTTCCTGTTTCCCAGTAAGATACAGTTTGCCTCGTTACAAAAAGTTTTTCAGCGAGTGCATCTTGTGTTAAATTGTTTTCTTTGCGAAGTCTTTTAATGTTTTTACTTATGTTTGCCATTATGTCACATCCATTCTGTGATTCTACTATAACACCACTTTAACAAAGAGTAAAGCAAGTATCTGTTGCAAAAAAATACCCACGAACAATTTTGTTCGTGGGTGTAAAAAATTAAAATCAGCCAATCTTTTTAGCGTCTTTAACTTTGATTTTGCCAATGAATGGAACTTTTAAGAAACCATTACAAACATCATCTGTGAATGTGAGTGAAAGTTCACATGCTTTACCACCAGGGAGAATATCAACTGTTGCTTCACCTGTAAGGGTGTCACCATCTTCCTGAATGTTCTGAACTTTAATGTCAGAAACACCTAAATCTTCGCCAGGAAGTTCAAGGTCGATTTTGTAGTTGCCGTTATCATCCGCGATTGTAAAAACTGCAGAACCTTTAAAAATTATGTTGTTGATTTCTGCTTGCCATTTACCAAGACCTATCATTATAGAGTCCTCCTCAAATTTTGTTTTGTTTATCTTAATCCAGCTGCAGTACGAAGAATTCTTCGTGCATCTGCAGTAGTAATTACATTGTTGTCAGCACCTGTTGTTATAACATCACAGGCACTTTTCTGTGCAGCGGTGAGTTCTATAATACTAGCTGAAGCAATAAGTGTAATTCTTGCATCAGTAAGGGTTATTTTACCATCGCCGTCTGCGTCACCTTTTAATGAAAAATCATTTGAAGAAAGAATAATAAATGTTCCCAAAGTATCTGTTTCACAACTTACAGAGTTCTGTGTAAGTGAGAATAAAATAGGTTCTGTGACACCTACTCTGTTAGAGAAAATTTTTGTAGCAGACGGAATGAGTTCTTCTGATATGTTGTCAAAGTTTATTTTAAATTCACCTTGTGGAACAGAAACACTGCCGTTTGAAGAAGTAACATAAATATCAAAAACATAAGCGTCTGTGTATTTTATGTTGCTGAAATCATCTGGAATAGAACTTAAAAGTCGCTTTTCAACTTTTATTGAAGAACCACTCGGTATAATGTTATTTACATCTGTAACAGTAATACCTGCAGAAACATCTGTAAAAAGAGTTCCTTCGTTTATATAATCAAGTCCGAGAGATTTTATAAATTTTGCAGCGTAAGAACCTTTTACGCAGTAAATACCATCTACAAAATAATATTCTTTAGAACTGTCATTTGAATTTACTCTGCCTAAAAATGCATCACTGCCAATTGAAGTAATAGATTTAGGTAAATGTATTTCGGTAAGGTCGTTACAATGTGAAAAAGCAAAAGGGCTGATTTTCTCAAGGTTTTCACTCAAGCGGATATTTTTTAAATTCCAACAGAACGAAAATGCTCTTTCACCAATAGATGTAACAGAATTGTACATATTTACATTTTCTAACTGATAGCATCGATAGAAAGCGTAGTTGTAAATTGTTGTTACTCCATCGGGAACCATAAAACTACCACTTCTGCCGGCAGGGAATGCCCTTAAAACAGTTTTGTCTTCGGAATAAACAACACCGTCTATTGAACAGAATTTTGTGTTTGCTTCATCAACATCAATCTGTGTGAGGGAGTCACACTCATTAAATGAGTTGCTGCCGAGCAATGAAAGAGAAGACGGAAGTTTTAAGTAGGTTAAATCAGAACCTGTAAATGAATTTGCAACAATAGCAAAAACAGGTTTTCCGTCAATGGTTTCAGGAATAATAAGTTTTGTTTTATTGCCTATATATTCAGTTATATAAATTCTTTCATTCTGGACTCTGTATTTAAAATCATTTTTTGTGCCGACTTCAGGAGCGGAGCTTGTGTAAGCGGATTGTGCAGCTGCCTCTGCTTTTGGTGCAGTCGGAAACATAATATTTACAACAACAAGAGCAAATATAAGAATAAAAGAAAAAATGCGTAATCTTTTCATAATATTTCCTTTCAATGCATAACTACTGATACATACAATTCAATTATACTGTAAAGAGCGATGAATTTCAATAGTAATGTTTGTAGAATTTTAAAATTAACAATTTATTATAAATGTAATATACAAAAATAGTTGCAAGAAAAAAGCAAAGCCACGAAACCAAGGCTTCGTGGCGATACTTTATTGCTTTTTTAGTTAACAGTAAGAATTAAACAGCGCGTGTAACCTTACCGGAGCGCAAGCAGCGTGTGCAAGCATATACTCTGCGTGGAGAACCATTAACAACTGCTTTAACTCTTTTAACATTTGGTTTCCATGTTCTGTTTGAACGTCTGTGTGAGTGAGAAACCTTAATACCGAAAGCAACGTCTTTACCACAAAATTCGCATTTTGCCATTGAGCTGCACCTCCTTCTGAAAATTTTAGGTAATTTAACTCTAGTGATAGAGCAACGCAAGTATAATACCATCTTTATTGTAGGATTGCAAGAGTTTTTTTGTTGTTTTTGATAAATTTTGCATTTTAGCACAAGAAAATATAAAATTTTCTTAAATATTTTTCCAAAATTGCTTGATTTTTTAGAAATTATCGTTTATAATGGTCATCATCAAGCGAACATTTGTACGAACAAAAACGCAAGGATTATACATTATAAATATAAGGAGATACTATAATGGCAGAAAAAATTGACAGCAAAAGCAAAGCACTTGAGATGGCGTTAGGTCAGATTGAAAAAAGTTTTGGCAAAGGTGCAATTATGCGTTTAGGTGAAAACGCATCTATGGCGGTTGAAGCAATTTCAACTGGTTCAATTTCTCTTGATGTTGCTACTGGTATAGGCGGACTTCCAAGAGGCAGAATTATTGAAATTTATGGTCCTGAAAGTTCTGGTAAAACAACTCTGGCACTTCATGTTGTTGCAGAAGCACAAAAATTAGGGGGCGACGCAGCATTTATTGACGCTGAACACGCACTTGACCCTGTGTATGCAGCGGCACTTGGTGTGGATATTGATTCACTTCTTGTTTCTCAACCTGACGATGGTGAACAGGCATTGGAAATTACAGAGCATCTTGCCCGTTCAGGTGCACTTGATGTTATTGTTGTTGACTCTGTTGCGGCTCTTGTTCCTAAAGCAGAAATCGAGGGCGAAATGGGTGACTCTCATGTTGGTCTTCATGCTCGTCTTATGTCACAGGCTTTAAGAAAATTAACAGGTGCAGTTGCAAAGAGTAATACTGTTATTATTTTCATTAACCAACTTCGTGAAAAAGTTGGTGTTATGTATGGTAACCCTGAAGTTACAACTGGTGGTCGTGCACTTAAATTCTATTCTTCAATTCGTATAGATGTAAGAAAAATTGAACAGTTAAAAGGTGCAGGTAACGAGTTTATTGGTTCGCGCACAAGAGCAAAGATTGTTAAAAATAAAGTTTCACCACCATTCAAAGAAGCTGAATTTGATATTATGTATGGTCAGGGTATTTCTAAAGATGGCGAAATTCTTGATTTGGCAGTTAAAATGGAAATTATCAGAAAAAGTGGCGCATGGTTCTATTACGGTGAAGAAAGGCTCGGTCAGGGTAGAGATAATGTTAAAGAATACATTCGTAATACACCTGAGTTTGCTGATGATATTGAAAAACAGGTTCGTGAAAAGTTAAAAGAAATTATGTCGGCGAAAAATCCTGTTGCCCGTGCAGCAACACCGGTACCTGCAAGTGAACCGGTAACAAAAGATAAGGCAAGAGCAAAAATTGATATTGCAGTGGATGATTAATAATGATAATAAAATCCAAAGCCGGTAACGGCAATAAAATACATATTTATATAGATAACGAATATGTCCTTACTGTTTATGATGACTATTGGTATCATAATGGTTTTAAGGATGGTGAAACCATAACAGAAGAAGAGCTTGCTTCCTTGAAAGAGGAGGCAGGCTTTCGCCTTGCTTATGAAAAAGGTTTGGATTATTTAGCAAGGCGTTCTTATTCGAGAAAAGAACTATACCAGAAATTAAAACTAAAATATGGCGAGTCTGCGTCAGAAAGGGCAATAGAAAAACTTCTTTATTTCAGTTATCTTAATGATGAAGAGTATGCAAGAATCTATTCAAAGCATCTTTATGAAACAAAAAAATATGATATAAAACGCATATCTATGGAGCTGAAATTAAAGGGAATAGACAGAGAAATTATAGAAAATGTGACGAAAACTCTTGACAACGAACCAATTACGCGTATTATAGAAATGTTAAGCACAAAATTCAGTAATGGATTTAAAGATGAGAAAACAAAAAACAGATTTATTGCGAAACTTCAGAGAATGGGTTATAAATTTTCTGACATTAAAGCGGCATTTTCTGAATATGAAATAGAATTAGAAAGCAATTATTGTGATTATTAAAATTCACTTATGAGGTGACAAAAATGGCAAAAAAAGTCGGAATGATAAGTCTTGGTTGTCCTAAAAATCAGGTAGATGCAGAAATAATGCTTAAAAAACTGGTTGATGCAGGTTATGTTTTAGTTGATGAAGCAGGTAAAGCAGATGTAGTTATTGTTAACACCTGTGCATTTATAGAAGACTCTAAAAGAGAATCAATTGACAGTATTTTGGAAATGATTGATTATAAAGATGACAGTGACTTGAAAGGCGTTGTTATAACAGGTTGTTTAGCACAGCGTTATGCAGAAGAAGTTTTTGCTGAAATTCCAGAGGTTGATGCAGTTATAGGTCTTGGTGCAAATGACGATATTGTTGAAGTTTGTGACAAGGTTTTAGATGGTGAACAATATTCATCTTTCCCTGATAAAGAAGAAATGCCACTTGAAGGCGGCAGAATTTTAACTACACCAGAATATTATGCATATTTAAGGATAGCAGATGGTTGTTCAAACTGTTGTTCATATTGTGCAATTCCGTCTATTCGTGGTAAATTCAGAAGTCGTAAAATAGAAGATGTTTTAGATGAAGCAAAAGCACTTGCAGAAAAAGGTGTTAAAGAGTTAATTTTGGTAGCACAGGATACAACCCGATATGGTGAAGATCTTTATGGAAAATTAAAATTACCGGAGCTTTTAGATGAACTCAACAAGCTTGAAAATTTACAATGGATAAGACTTCTTTACTGTTACCCTGAAAGAATTACAGATGAATTAATTGACGCAATTAACCGAAACGAAAAAGTTTGTCATTATGTTGATATGCCAATGCAACATGTAAGTGGTAAAATTTTAAAATCAATGAACAGACCGGGTGACAGAGCGTCTTTAACAGCTTTAATAAATAAATTAAGAGAAAAAATAGAAGATGTTGTAATAAGAACAACATTTATAACAGGATTCCCTGGAGAAACAGATGAAGATTTTACAGCTCTTTCAGAGTTTGTAAATGAAATGAAATTAGAAAGGGTTGGTTGCTTCGCTTATTCAAGAGAAGAGAATACCCCTGCTTATGATTTTCCTGAGCAAGTTGAAAAAGAAGATGCTTTAAACAGAGCAGATATTATAATGGAACAACAATACAGAATCAACGAAGAAAAACAAGATTCTTATATGGACAAAACTTACGATGTAATTGTTGACGGTTATGATTCTTATACAGACAGTTACTATGGCAGAACTTATATGGATGCGCCTGAAATAGATAATAATATTGTATTCACTTCAGGTTATGAAATTGAAGTAGGCGAAATTGTTCCTGTTGAAATTTTCGATAAGGATGAGTATTCACTCATAGGAGAAGCAGTATGAAAATGAATGTACCAAATCAATTGACAATAGTAAGAATTATTCTTACACCAATATTTCTTGCGTTGTTTTTAGCACCTATTCCACACCATTACTTAATAGGTCTGGTTGTTTTTGCAATTGGTGCAATAACAGATTTTCTTGATGGTAAAATTGCAAGAAAAAATAATATTGTTACAGTATTCGGGCAACTTGCAGACCCTGTAGCCGATAAAATTCTCACAACTGCGGCATTACTTGCTTTTATGCAGTTTGGTCTTTGCAATATCTGGATTATTATGATAGTATTATTAAGAGAGTTTACAATTACATCATTCAGATTAGTAGCAACTGCACAAGGTGTTGTCATTCCTGCTAATTTCTATGGCAAATTAAAAACTGTTTCACAAATGGTTTTTTCAATTTTAATTATGATAATGGCAGAACTTTACGACAGTGGTATTTTACCTGAAAGTTTCCCGTTAACAATTGTTTCAAATGCACTTTTATGGGTAACTGCAGTGCTTTGTGTAATTTCAGGTGTAATTTATGTTAAACAATCAATTAAAATTATAGACTTTTCTAAATAATAAATTTTAACTGCCTTGGAGGGTAAGATGCAACTTTATAATTCACTTTCACACAAAAAAGAAGATTTTAAAACAAACGAACCTGGCAAGGTTAATATGTACACTTGCGGTCCTACTGTTTATCACTTTGCTCATATAGGTAACCTTCGCAGTTACATTATGGAAGATGTTTTAGAAAAATATCTTCGTTACTCGGGGTACGATGTAAAACGCGTAATGAATATCACAGATGTCGGTCACCTTTCTTCTGATGCAGATACAGGTGAAGATAAAATGGTCAAAGGTGCAAAAAGAGAAAATAAAACTGTTATGGATATAGCAAAGTTTTATACAGATGCATTCTTTAAAGACTGCGAAAAGCTTAATATTAAAAAGCCTGATGTTGTAGAACCTGCAACAAATTGTATTGAAGAATTCATTACAATGGTACAAGGTCTTTTAGAAAAAGGCTTTGCTTATATTGCAGGTGGCAATGTTTATTTTGATACATCAAAATTAGATGAATACTATGTTTTCAACAAGCACGACAGTGAAGAGCTTATGGTTGGTGTCCGTGACGGTGTTGAAGAAGATAACAATAAAAGAAACAAAAATGACTTTGTTCTCTGGTTTACAAAATCAAAGTTTGAAGAACAGGCATTAAAATGGGATTCACCGTGGGGTATTGGTTATCCTGGTTGGCATATAGAATGTTCTGCAATCAGCTTAAAGCATTTAGGTGAACGCTTAGACATTCACTGTGGTGGTATTGATAATGCTTTCCCACACCACACAAACGAAATTGCACAAAGTGAAGCGTATATTGGTCACAAATGGTGTAATTACTGGTTCCATGTGCTCCATCTTAATACAAACAGTGGTAAAATGAGTAAATCAAGCGGTGAATTTTTAACTGTTTCATTATTAGAAGAAAAAGGTTACAATCCTTTAGCATACAGATTTTTCTGTCTTCAGTCACACTACAGAAAATCTCTTGTTTTCAGTTATGAAAATCTTGACAATGCACAGGGTGCATTCAATAAGTTGCTCACAAAAATTGCCACTTTAAAAGCTGATGAAAATGAATCAGTTGACGAAAATGTAGTAAAAGATTTAACAGAAAAATTCAAAGTAGCACTTGATAACGATATAAATACATCTTTAGGCGTTACTGTTATTTATGATGTTTTAAAAGCTAAAACAAATGATAAAACAAAACTTTTCCTTCTCAACGATTTTGACAGAGTTTTATCTTTAAGTCTTTTAGATGAAGCGAAAAAATTAAAGGAAAGTAAAAAAGAAGAAGCTTCTATTCCTGCAGCAGATGACGAGTTCAGTAAATATGTGGAAGCACAATTAGCTCTTCGTGCTGAGGCAAAGAAAAATAAAAACTGGGCAGAAGCAGACAGAATCCGTGACGAATTAACCGCAAAAGGTGTAAAAATTCTTGATACACCTGAAGGAGCAAAATGGTCACTTTAAAAAATGCAGAATGCAGAGTGCAGAATTAAGGGAATACTTATGCATTTCTATATAATGCTAACGCAGTTCCGATAATTCCGAATTACGCATTCCGAATTAAAATTAACGGAGTTAATATTATGTTAAATAGCAAACAGCGTGCTCAATTACGAGCAGAAGCAAATGGATTAGACCCTATTTTTCAAATCGGTAAAGAGGGCGTTACAGACTCTGTAATTGCTCAGATAGAAGATACCTTTAATACACGCGAACTTTTCAAAGTTAAAGTTCATCTTGAAACATCACCGGAAACGCCAAAAGAAATCGCTTCTAAAATCTCAGAAGCAACAAAATGTGATGTTGTTCAGGTTGTTGGTGGTACAATAGTGCTTTTCAGAATTAACTTAATGTTAAGACAAAGAGCGGCAGAAAAGAAAAAGAGAGCTAAAGAAAAGGCAGAAAAAGAAGCAATTAAAAGAAGAACTGAACGCAAAAAGAAAAAGTATGGTGTTCAATAATGCATTATTCTGAATTTTATAAAAAACTTGTTGAAAAAATAGAAATTCCTGAAAGTGCAAAAGAGGAGTTTACAAGCCTTGTAAAAAGACTTGATGAAGATTTGCAGTTCGGAAGAGAAGTAGACAAACTTATTATGCGTTTTATGTTCCCTAAAGCACATGATATCAGACGCTTTTTAGAAAAACTTGCAGTTCTTGCAAAGAAATATTCAGTAGATGAAAATACTTTGCAGTTTGTCTTTTTGTTGTTGTCTGCAGAAACTCTTTATAAAAGGTATTTAAAACAAAAAATTTCCGAAGAGATTTTTTATGATACAATCAAAGATTTAAAATATAAACTTATAGAATGTATAGATTGTAAAGGTTACAATGGTACATTCGTGCCACATTGGTTTGAGGGTTTTTACAGATTAGAGCGTTTTGCCTTAGGTCGTTTTCAGTATGAATTTACTGACACTGACCGTGAAATAATAACACCAAATGGTGTAAAAATAAAAAAAGGTACAAAAGTATTGTTTTTACATATTCCGTCATCAGGTGTGCCACTTACCGATGATGTGAGAATGAACTCTTATAAAAAAGCATTCGAGTTTTTTAAAGATACACCATTTGTAAAAAATGGTAAAATAGTTTTTGTGTGTCACTCCTGGTTACTTTATAATAAGCATTATGAATTTTTGCCTGAAAATTCAAATATTTTAAAGTTTATGAATGATTTTTATATTTACGATGGATATATTAGTGAAACAAATGGAGATTTATGGCGTATATTCGGTAAATATGAAAATGTACCAGTGAACGAATTGCCGGAAGATACATCTTTAAAGAAAGCATATAAAAAATGGCTTTGTGATGGTAACGCAACCGGTGGCGGTGTTGGTGTAATAGTTTTTGATGGTGAAAAAATTATAAACTGACAAAAAGCGACATAGTTTTACAAAATAAGTGTCGATTTTACAAAAAATAATTACACCAAAAATTTCAAAATGTAACGGAAATTGTGTCAAATTCTTAATTTTTTGTATAGTTTTATGCAAATTATAACAAAACAAAGGTCTTTTATAGTGCAACTTGTGCATTGTAAAAGACCTTTTTATATGTTACAATGTCAACTGTTCGCGGGAATTGTTACAGTTTTGTAATAATTTGCAATAAATTTGAAATAAATATTGATGAAGCAAATACTCAAAATTATGAAAGGCAAAATTATTCTATGATTAAAAGCAGAATTAAAAGCGCCATAGCAGTAGTACTCATTGCGGTTCTTGCAGTAGTTCCTATGTTCAGCGTAAACGCGGCTGCTAAAAATGTTGAATACAGCGCCTCCTCATCTTATATGAGCAGCAGCTACTACAAGGCACTTTGTGAGGTTGAACTCACTGGTGACCAGGTAAAAGATATTTGTAATATAGCAAAAACACAAGTTGGTTATCACGAAAGCGGTAACAACTACACAGAATATGGCAGATGGTACGGCAGACAAAGCTACTGGTGCAATGTTTTCGTTTCATGGTGTGCGTATGTTGCAGGTGTACCAACATCTGTTTTCCCCAAATTAGCGGGTGTAGGCAGTGCCTATTATTCAACACTTCCATCAGTTGGTGCTGATTGTTTTAAATTTGGCACAAAACCGGTTGAAGCAGGTGACCTTCTTTTCAGTTGCACTTGCTCAGGTAGTTTTGGTTGTATTGACCATGTTGGTCTTATCGTAGATGTAGATGACCAATATATTTATACAGTAGAAGGTAATATGTCAGACGCGGTAAGAGCAATAACTTACCCTGTATCAACAGGTTACTCAGCTCACAACCACGCTCGTATCAATTATATTGCCCGTCCTAATTATCAGGATCGTTCTGCCAAAGTTTCAGATATAAGCAGAGCAGATGCTATTAAAACAACAGAAAATAGCATTTACGCACTTTTTGATATGTCACTCCCATACAATGAAGCAGAATCTGTATGCAAACTTATGGGTGGACACCTTGTATCAATTACAAGCGAAGAAGAACAGACTATAGTAAACGAAATTATTGAAAATGGTTCTTATGATAAATACTATATTGGTTTATCTGACGAAGAAAACGGCACTTATCTCTGGAGCAGTGGTGAAGAATATGATTACACCAATTTAACTGGTGCTCCACGCAGCAATTTTACTGCAGTTATTGTAAATGCTGATGGTACATGGCAAGAAACTGTAAGTGATAAGCGTCAGACTGGTTTTATATGTGAAATTCAGATTGATAAAATGATTCCTGCTAATACTGCATCTTTCGGCGGTAGCAGATATGAAATTTATGACAGTTCTTTAACTTATGAACAGGCAACTGCATTTGCAAAAGCAAAGGGCGGTAAGTTAGCAGAAATTGAAACTGCTTCTGAAAATCAGCTTGTTTCACTTCTTCTTAAACAAAGCGCGCAGTATTATTTAGGTGTAAATGGAACAAAGCGTGAGGTTACTTCAATAGATTACAGTAATTATCAGAGTAAAGTGAAATTCAACAATGGTAAAGAAAACTACGCTGTAATGCTTAACGATAACTCAGCAAAATGGTCTGTTGCAGGTATTTTTGAAGCAAAGACTTTAACAGGCTTTATTGTTGAATACGATGAAACAGAAAAATGCACAGTTACTTTTGATGCAAATGGTGGTTTAAATACACCAAACGAGCAAATTGGTGAATCAGGTGCAAAAATTGTAATCAGTGACACACAACCAACATTAAAAGGTGCAAAATTCCTTGGTTGGTCTGAAAATAAAGACTCAGAAAAAGCAGAAATCAAATCAGGGGACAAAATCACTCTCAGTGAAAATGTAACTCTTTATGCAATCTGGTCAAAATAATTATAAATAATGCTACTGCTACAAGTTTTTCTTGTAGCAGTTATTTTTGTTGGTAAAAACTGTTGCTATCAGATATGCATTTGTGTTATAATTAAAATGTATATCTATGAGATTTTAAGAATTTATGAAAGGATGTGAGTTTTTTATGATGAAACTTTTTAAATATTTAAAACCTCATAAAAGATTCGCAATCTTTACAGTTATTCTTGCGGCTATAAGCAATGTTATGACATTAGGTTTTCCTCTTATGATGTCAATGCTTATAAATAATGGAATTACAAAAGGCGATTTGAACTACATAAAAAATATTGGTATTGTGATGATTGCTCTTTGTACTGTTGCAATGTTTATATCAATTGCCAACAGTTACTGTTCAAGTAAAGTTTCAGCCCTTTTTACAGGCGATTTAAGAAAAATGGTATTTTCTAAAGTACAGACATTCTCACAAGGGGATATTGACGAAATTGGTATTCCATCACTTATTACAAGAACAACAAACGATATAAGACAAATAGGCGAATTGCTTATTGCGCTTTTAAGAAGTATAATTTCTGTGCCGATTATGCTAATTGGCGGTACTGTAATGGCAATCGTTATGGATCCGGGACTTTCACTTGTGCTTTTAATTGTTTGTCCTGTTATAGCGGTAATTGCACTTGTAATTGCAAAAACTGTTGTTCCGTTTTTCAGTAAAATACAAAAAGGTGTTGACACACTTAACCTTGTAACAAGAGAAAAACTCAATGGTGTAAGAGTTATAAGAGCATTTAACAGAACGGAATATGAAGAAAGACGCTTTAAAAAAGCGAATGATGATTTAACTGGTCTTAACTTAAAGGTTTCAAGAATTTTTGCAGGGCTTTTGCCTGTTGCCACTCTACTTATATTTATGATTATAGCAATACTTATTATTGTAGGTTATGACCAGGTAAATAAACTTACAGACCCTGAGGAAATAGCAAACACAATAGGCGATTTACAAGGTTTTATAATTTATCTTGTGTTTATAGTTGCCGCCCTGGCATCTGTTGCCGCCATGTTTGTTATGATTCCTCGTGGTAAAATTTCTGCTAACAGAATAAATGAAATTTTAGACCACGAATTAAAAATGACAATAAGAGAAAAAACAACTCACGAAGAAAATGATGGTACAATCGAATTCAAAAAAGTTGTTTTTGACTATAAAGATGAAGATGGTAATTTAAAAAGAGCACTGGACGGTGTGAGTTTCGTTGCAGAAAAAGGTAAAACTACTGCTATTATCGGTAGCACAGGCAGTGGTAAAAGTACAGTTCTTAATTTAATTCCACGCTTCTATGATGTTACAGACGGTGCAGTGTTAATTGATGGTGTTGATGTAAGGGAAATGGATTTTGCCTCAATTTATGAAAAAATGGGCTATATTCCACAACACGCATTTTTATTCAGTGGTACTGTTGCAGATAATTTAAGATATGGTAATGAAGACGCTACTGATGAAGAATTATGGGAAGCACTTGAAATTGCACAATCCCGTGATTTTGTCGAGAAATTACCTCAGAAATTAGAAAGTATGGTTTCGCAGAATGGTACAAACCTTTCCGGTGGTCAGAGACAAAGACTGTGTATTGCAAGAGCAATAGTGAAAAAAGCAGAATTCTATATGTTTGATGACAGTTTCTCTGCACTCGATTTTATTACAGACAGCAAATTAAGAGCGAAATTAAAAACTGTCCTTACAGACTCCGCAATAATTATTGTTGCACAAAGAGTTGGTACTATAATAGATGCCGATAATATTATTGTTCTTGAAAATGGCAGTATTGTAGGAAGCGGTACCCACAAAGAACTTTTAGAAAATTGTGTAGCTTATAAAGAAATGGCAGACTCACAACTTGAGAAGACGGGGGTGGGTGACGAATGAAAAAACAAACTCCTGTTTTAGATGCAAAAAGATTAGAACGCCTCGAAAGAAGACGCGCTACACGAAAAATGCGTTATTCTTCATACCGTGAAATTCACGAAGGGGAAGAAAAGGCAGAGTCTTTTAAAACGAGTGCAAAGCGTCTTGCGGGTTATGTCTGGGAACAAAAAACAGCATTTATAATTGTTGTAATTACTTGTATAATTTCTTCAGTTTTCAGTGTGCTCGGGCCCGATTATATAGGACAGGCTCTTGATTTACTTAACGAGCAGGTTGCAGTAAAATTAAATGGTGGAGTTATTTCACCTGAAGCACTACTGCCTTGTATAAAAGCACTTGTTATTATTTATGGTGGAATGGCAGTATTTTCATTCATTCAGCAATATGTAATGGCGGGTGTAACTGCAAGAGTTGTAAGAAATTTACGAGAAAAAATTAACGAAAAACTTTCAGTATTACCACTTAAATATTACGACAGTAACTCAAAAGGTGATATTTTAAGCCGTATAATGAACGATGTTGATAATATAAGCAACACACTTCAGCATAATTTGATTTCAATAGTATCTTCTGTAATTACAATTGTCGGTGTGTTTGTTATGATGGTAATTACAAACTGGTTTTTAACATTGTTTATAGTTTTGCTTGTACCTTTTACTGCAATAATTGCTTTAAAAGTGCTCTCCGTTTCAAGAAAACTCTTTAAAAAGCAATGGGACAGAACCGGTGAACTCAACGGTCATGTTGAAGAAATTTACACAGGGCATAAAATTGTAAAAATCTTCGGGCAGGAACAACTTGCAGAAGATGAATTCAATGATATAAATGACGAACTTGTTGAAGTAAGCAGTAAAGCACAGTTTATTTCAGGTACAATAGGTCCGTTTATAAACTTAATGGATAATGTCGGCTATATTTTAGTTGCAATTATCGGCGGTTATTTAATAGTAAATAATGGTGTATTTTCAGTTGGTGGTACAGTAATTTATGATATGGGTACTGCTTTTTCAATCGGCGGTATTCTTACATTTATTACTTACTCAAAACTTTTTACTTCACCAATGTCAACTCTCGCACAGATTGCAAATACAATTCAGTCGTGTATGGCATCTGCAGAAAGAGTATTTAAACTTTTTGACGAAGAAAGCGAAATTGACGCACCGACAAGTGAAAAACTGACATTTAATGACAGTATTAAATTCGAGAATGTCTCATTCTCTTATTCAGAAGACAAGCCTTTAATGGAAAATCTTGATTTAACAGTTAAAAAGGGCAGTCTTGTGGCACTCGTAGGTCCTACCGGTGCAGGTAAAACGACTTTTGTAAATCTTTTGATGCGTTTTTATGATGTTACAGGCGGTAAAATTACTATTGATGGTAAGGATATAAGAACTGTAAAACGCGATGATTTAAGAAAACTTTACGGAATGGTTTTACAGGAAACATGGCTTTTTGACGGTACTATAATGGATAACATCCGTTATGGTAAACTTGATGCAACTGATGAAGAAATTTATGAGGCATGTAAACTTTCGGGTGCAGAGGAATTTATAAAGTTACTTCCTGACACATATAACACAAGAATTACAGAGAATGGTGAAAATCTTTCTGGCGGTCAGAAGCAACTTATTACCATTGCAAGAGCATTTTTGAAAAATCCGTCTGTACTCATACTTGACGAAGCAACTTCTTCTGTTGATACAAGAACAGAAATCCTTGTGCAAAAGGGTATGAATGAAGTTATGAAAGGCAGAACGAACTTTGTTGTTGCTCACAGACTTTCTACAATCCGAAAAGCAGACGAAATTCTGTTTATAGATAATGGTACAATAAGAGAACGCGGTACTCACGAAGAGTTACTTAAAAAACGCGGACTTTATTACGCTATGTACAAAAGTGGTTTTGGTGATTTAGTTGAAACAACCGAAACACTTTCGACTGACTATTAATGTAATTTAATTCTTTTTTGAAAGGATAGATAGAAATGAATAACACAGAAAAATCTATGGAAAAACTCGTTGCTCTTTGTAAGGGCAGAGGTTTTGTGTATGCAGGCAGTGAAATTTATGGCGGACTTGCAAATACATGGGATTACGGTCCTTTAGGTGTTGAACTTAAAAACAATATTAAAAATGCGTGGAGAAAAAAGTTCATTCAGGAAAATCCATACAATGTAGGTCTTGACAGTGCAATTCTTATGAATCCGCAGACTTGGGTTGCTTCCGGTCACCTTGGTGGTTTCTCTGACCCATTGATGGACTGTCGTGAATGTAAAACCCGTCACAGAGCAGATAATTTAATTGAAGATTTTGACGGTACTGTTGTTGCAGGCTGGTCAAATGAACAAATGATGGATTACATTAAAGAAAAAGCAATTCCTTGTCCTGACTGCGGTAAGCACAACTTTACAGACATCCGTCAGTTTAACCTTATGTTCAAAACATTCCAGGGTGTTACAGAGGACAGCAAAAACGAGCTTTATTTAAGACCTGAAACTGCACAGGGTATTTTTGTTAACTTTGCAAATATTCAGAGAACTACAAGAAAAAAAGTGCCATTCGGTGTTGCACAGATTGGTAAGTCATTCCGTAACGAAATTACACCAGGTAACTTCATTTTCCGTGTTCGTGAATTTGAGCAGATGGAACTCGAATTCTTCTGCAAGCCTGGTACAGATTTAGAGTGGTTTGAATATTGGCGTGGCTTCTGCCGTGACTGGCTTTATTCATTAAACATCAAAGCAGAAAATCTTCGTCTTCGTGACCACGATAAGGAAGAGCTTTGCTTCTACTCAAAAGCAACAACAGACTTCGAGTATTTATTCCCATTCGGTTGGGGTGAGCTCTGGGGTGTTGCAGACAGAACGGACTACGACTTAACTCAACATATAAATACATCAGGCAAGAGCCTTGACTACTTCGACCCTGAAACAAATGAAAGATACATTCCTTATGTTATCGAGCCATCTTTAGGTGTTGAAAGACTCTTCTTAGCAATTCTTACTGAGGCTTATGATGAAGAGGTTGTTGACGCAGAAAAGAATGACACCCGTGTTGTTTTAAGACTTCACCCGACTCTTGCACCATTCAAATGTGCAGTGCTTCCGCTTTCAAAGAAATTAAACGAAAAAGCAACTGAAGTATTCAGCACTCTTTCTAAGAAATTCAATGTTGAATTTGACGATGCAGGTTCAATTGGTAAAAGATATCGCCGTCAGGACGAAATCGGTACACCTTACTGCATTACTTACGACTTCGAAAGTGAAGAGGATAACTGCGTAACAGTCCGCGACAGAGATACTATGGAACAAGTAAGAATTCCTATAGCAGATTTAGTTAAGTATATTGAAGAGAAAATTGAGTTTTAATAAAAAATTGCACTTTGGAAATTTCAAAGTGCAATTTTGCATTTTAGAATAAAATCAAAAATGGTATTGCTATTATTCGCGATTTGGAATATAATTATATTATATTTCTGAGAGGTGGTGTTAATATGACCTATATTTCTGCGAGAGAAACAGCGGATAAATGGGGAATTTCTCAAAGACGCGTTGCAGTTTTATGTTCTGAGAATAGAATTGAAAATGCGATAATGATAGGAAATATGTGGGTTATACCATCAAATGCAACAAAGCCGATTGATGCGAGAAGTACACGCTATGTAGAAAAAGAAGATGATAAAGTAAAGCCTTTCTTGAAGTGGGCGGGTGGTAAAGGTCAGCTTCTTAAAGAAATAGAACGTTATTATCCGTTTGATAGTGGTAAAATTACCAAATATGCCGAACCATTTGTTGGTGGTGGTGCAGTTTTGTTTGATATATTGTCTAAATATGATTTGAAGGAGATTTACATTAGTGATATCAATGCTGAACTTATAAACACATATCGTATAATTCGTGATGATATTGATGCTCTTATAGAAATGCTTTATGGTATGAAAAATGAATTTATACCGTTAGATAATGATGCACGAAAAATATACTATATGGAAAAAAGAACGCGTTTCAATGATTTAAAAGTTAACGGAAATGAGAATATAAACATCGAAAAAGCTGCATTGATGATATTCTTGAATAAAACTTGTTTTAATGGTCTGTTCAGAGTTAACAAGAAAGGGTTATTTAATGTACCTATGGGTTCATATAAGAATCCTATGATATGCGATGAAGCAAATCTTCGAGCAGTATCAGAAAAATTGCAAAATATTACTATCGTATGTGGAGATTATAGAGAATCAGCTGATTTCATTGATGAAAACACATTTGTTTATTTTGATCCGCCATACAGACCTATTACTGATACTGCAAGCTTTACAGCATATACTGAAAACTTATTTAACGATGATGAACAGATTGAACTTGCTCGATTTGTTGATGAAATGCATAAAAAGGGTGCTAAGGTTGTAATCAGTAATTCAGATCCTAAAAACTCCAATACAGAAGATGATTTCTTTGATAATATCTATTCGGCTCATAATATCAAAAGAGTTGAAGCAACAAGAATGATTAATTGTAACAGTGAAGCAAGAGGAAAGATAAAGGAACTACTTATTTCTAATTTTTAAGGAGAAAATTTATGAATAGAGATTTTAATGCTTGGTTATCAGGATTTCGTGATAGTATAGCTGACTATGGCTATTACATAGACTTTGAAAAAGTTCACAGAAATGTTGATAGTATAAAGATTGAATTAAATATTTTGAATTCCCTTATCGGCTCAAAAAATATTGAAGAAGATTTTGAAAATTTATTAAAAAAGTATCCAGAGGTGCTGAAATGTATTCCTTTGCTTTTGGCGGTTAGGGCAAATGAAATTTATTGTCAGGACAAGAACGGTGGATGCTTATATCAATTTAACGGTTTCGCTAACGATATTGACAGTTACAAATATTTTATGAGAGAAACCGGATTGTTCGATTTATTGGAAAATCATATTGTTAACAACTTGGTAGATTATGCTACAGGTGTTGAAACCGGGCTTGACTCTAACGGTCGTAAAAATCGAGGCGGACACCTTATGGAAGATTTAGTTGAGAGCTTTATTCTGAAAGCAGGATTCATTAAAGATGTCAACTATTTCAAAGAAATGTACATTCATCAGATAACTGATAAGTGGAATATAGATTTATCCGCCATTTCAAACAAAGGAAAAATGGAAAAGCGTTTCGATTTTGTAATCAAAACACCCAATATGATTTATGGTATAGAAACAAATTTCTATGGTAGCGGTGGTAGTAAATTGAATGAAACTGCCCGTAGTTATAAAACACTTGCTTGGGAAACCGAAGAGATTGATGGATTTACATTTGTTTGGTTTACTGATGGAAAAGGTTGGGCAAGTGCACGAAACAATCTTGAAGAAACGTTTGATGTTATGCAGCACATCTATAATATTAAGGATTTAGAAGATGGTATAATCGAAAAAACTTTTAAATAAGGAGAGTTACTATATGCAAGGTGGATTATTTATAGCGTTATATGATGAAGAAACATTAAAGCTCTATTTAAATAGAGGCGTATATGGTTTTTTGATGAAACCGGTTTATACGGACACTCCTTCAAGTCGTAGCAAACATTATGCCGTATTGGCTGATTATGCATGTAGTAGAGAAGGCACGGATGTGTTTTTCTTTTTAAAAAGGAAAATTGTCTATGGCGGAAAAATTTATGGGAACAAAGATTCAGGTTCCTTTTATATAAATGGTCTCAATAGTCCTTTGGGAAGAAAATCTAATGCAAATCTCTTTTGGGATGAATCTCCAAGATATGAAGCAACAGATAAAGCGGGAGTGTTTAAGGTAAATGGAAGTGATAAATCGCAACCATTCATGTTTCAATTTATAAAAACCGAGGATACAGGGAAATATGTGGTTTCTGATGAATTATATTTTGAATTAGGGAAATATCCATATCCGTTGCCTTCTAATAGCATGCAAGGAATGGGTTTTTGTACACTCACTCCGGGAGAAGTATCAGCTCTTATGGAATTGATAGGAAACTCAAAAAATAAAATCGACTTTTCAAGTTGCGAAGATATTCAAAAGAATGGCGATGAGCAACTGTTTGATTGCGATTTGGTTGATATTAAAGATGATTTTATTAATGAAGCGCAATTAGAGTTTACCATACTGTCGACATTAAAACCTTTTATTGATTTCTTGTCGGGAGATTACATTTTGTGTAGACAAGTTCCAATTTCACCATTCAAACCGATGGATATGGATAGAGCAGATATTTGTCTTTATAGTTTATCTGAGCCTATAAAAGATGGAACCGTACCTAATATAGTTATAGAGTTAAAGCGAGGCAATGCAAACTATAAGGCTTATGAACAGGCGACAAGATATTTAAAATGGTTAGAAAAAATTACTTCACAAGAAGATTTCGAAAAAATACAAGCATTTGTCATTGCCGACTCTTTTACGAGGATCAAAAGATCTAAAGTGGATACAACATTTGAAGATAAAATTAAAATTTTGTCTTTAAGTACCTTTGATTTTGAAGATCTTGTTTAATTAAAAAGAAAGAAAATATAGTTTTATGAATAAAAAAATTAAGAAATGGGAACCCGAAGATTTTGAACTTGAAATGACAACTCATTGGACTTTCCCGAAAAGAGGAGATTGGGCAACTCACGATGCAAAGTGGCGAGGTAATTGGTCTCCTTATATACCGAGAAATATAATGCTCCGTTATTCTCAGGAAAATGATTTAGTACTTGATCAGTTTGCGGGCGGTGGAACCACTCTTGTTGAAGCTAAACTCCTTAACAGAAATATAATCGGTGTAGATGTGAATGATGTTGCACTCGCTCGTTGTAAAGAAAAAACGGATTTTGAGCACGAAGGTGCAAACGGTAAGGTTTATTTGCATAAAGGTGACGCACGAAATCTCGATTTTATCCCTGATGAAAGTATAGATTTAATTTGTACTCATCCACCTTATGCTGATATTATTAAGTATAGCGAAGGAATAAAAGAAGATTTATCACTTTTAAAAATTAATGACTTTCTTAAAGAAATGAAAAAGGTAGCAAATGAAAGTTACCGGGTATTGAAAAAAGATAAATTTTGTGCAGTTCTTATGGGTGATACACGCCAAAAAGGTCATATGATACCTATGTCTTTTGAAGTTATGCGGATTTTTGAAGATGCTGGGTTCAAGCTTAAAGAACTTATTATTAAGGAACAACACAATTGCAAAGCAACAGGCTATTGGAAAACTAATAGTATAAAATATAACTTCTTACTTATTGCACACGAGTATTTGTTCGTTTTTAAAAAATATTAAAAGCACTTTGGAAAATCCAAAGTGCTTGTTGCTTTTATCTCACAATTTCATAAATCAAAGGAATTTCGACTGGTTTTTCATTCGAAAATTCAATTGCAGAAATAAATTTTTCCTTTGCAGATTTTAAGGAGTTTTCATTATTAGTGTAAAGTGTGGCGATTATATCGCCTTTTTTTATTTTATCGCCAGTTTTTTTATTAAGGATTATACCAGCGGTCATATCAATTAAATCATCTTTCTTTTCACGACCTGCTCCCAGAATTACAGATGAAATGCCAATTTCTTCAGCATTCATAGAAGACATATAACAATCGTTTTCTGCAAATATATCTTCACTGTATTTTGCTTTCGGGAAATTGTCAGGATTTTCAATCCATTCTTTTTTTCCACCTTGTGCAGTAACCCATTCTTTAAGTTTTTCGAAAGCTTCGCCACTTGAAATTGTGTTTTCTACTAATTGACTTGCTTCTGTTATATCAATATTTTTTGAAAGAGCAACAATTTCTGAAGCAAGGGCACAAGCAACATATTTTAAATCTTCTGCACCGTTACCCTTTAAAATTTCAATTGCTTCAATAACTTCAAGTGAATTACCAATATTTTTACCAAGAGGTGTGTTCATATCGGTAATAATAGCCGCCATATTTCTGTTATTATTTTTACCGATTTTAACCATTTCTTCTGCTAGTGCTTTTGCGTCTTCGGGAGTTTTCATAAAAGCACCGCTACCGCATTTAACATCAAGAACTATTGTGTGTGAACCCGCCGCTAACTTTTTACTCATAATGCTTGAAGCAATAAGCGGAATACTGTCAACAGTAGCAGTAACATCGCGTAATGAATAAAGTTTTTTGTCGGCGGGTGTTAAGTTGCCGGTCTGACCGACAACTGCAATACCTGTATTTTTAACTTGTTCAAAAAATTCTTCATTAGAAAGTGAAGTGTTGAAACCATCAATTGACTCTAATTTGTCAACAGTACCGCCTGTGTGACCTAAACCGCGACCACTCATTTTTGCAATAATGCAACCTAAAGACGCAACTATTGGTGCTACAATTAAAGTTGTTTTATCACCAACACCACCTGTGGAGTGTTTATCTACAGTTTTATTTCCGAATTCAGACAAATCAACGGTATCACCAGACTCAGCCATAGCGAGTGTCAGAGTAGCAGTTTCTTTTTCGGTCATACCATTAAAGAAAATTGCCATTGTGAGAGCCGAAGCCTGATAGTCAGGAATATTGCCATCAGTATAACCTTTAACGAAAAATTTGATCTCTTCGTTTGTTAGTTCTTTATTGTCACGCTTGTTTTTTATAATATCATACATTCTCATTTTGTTAAAATCTCCGGTTTAAAAGAATGAGGTAATAAATCTTTTAATAAAACTTTGTCGTAATTCGCATTTTCTCGTACTATTAAAATTTCAAAATTGTCGTTGCAGAATTCACGCATTACTTGTCTGCAAACTCCACAAGGCGGGGTTGAGGAGGATATTACGCCATCTTTTCCACCGACAACTGCAATTTTTGAGAAGTTTTTTTCGCCTTCAGAAATTGCTTTGAAAAATGCAACGCGTTCTGCACAAACAGTAGGGCCGAATGCAACATTTTCAATATTACAGCCTGTGTAAACTTTACCACTTTCAGTAAGTAATGATGCACCTACTTTAAAATTCGAGTAGGGCGAATATGAATTTTTCATAGCGTCAATTGCTTTTAAAACTAATTCTGTATTTGTCATAAAATCATCCTAATAACAATTTTTTAACTGTATCTGCTACAAATGTAAAACCATCAACTGTGCCGTTGTTTTTTGGCTCTATGTTTTCACCATACATAATAAATGGCACGTATTCTCTTGTGTGGTCGGTGCTCTCGTCGCCCGGGTCACAGCCATGGTCAGCGGTGATAATTAAAACATCTTCGCTTTTCATATTTTTAATGAAAGATGGCAACCACTTGTCAAAATCACTAAGAGCCTTAGCGTAACCATCTACATCGTTTCTGTGACCATAAACCATATCAAAATCCACAAGATTTATAAAGCAAAGTCCGTTAAAATCTTTCTTTTGATATTCAAGTGTTTTTTCCATACCATCATTATTATTTTTTGTGTATGTGTATTCTGTAAGTCCTTTACCTGAAAAAATATCGTTTATTTTACCTACACCAATTACATCGAAACCTTTGGCTTTTAATTCATCTAAAATAGTGTCTTCTGGGGGTTCCAATGAAAAATCGTGTCTTCTCGGAGTTCTTTTAAATGGATATTCGCCCTCAAAAGGACGAGCAATAACTCTGCCAACACCCAAATTATCGACTAATAATTTTCTTGCAATTCTGCAATATTCGTAAAGTGTTTCGGGCGGAACTATACTCTCGTGAGCTGCAATCTGAAAAACACTGTCAGCAGATGTGTAAACTATTAAAGCACCGGTTTTTAAATGCTCCTCGCCATAATCTTTAATAACTTCTGTGCCAGAGTATGGTTTATTGCAAAGCACACCGCGACCTGTAAGACGGGAGAATTCATCTAAAAGTTCTTTTGGAAAACCATTCGGAAATGTTGGCAATGGCTTTTCTGACACAATACCTGCAATTTCCCAGTGACCTATTGTTGTATCTTTTCCTTTTGATTTTTCACGAAGACGGGCAACTTCGCTTTTTAAATTGCCTTTGCCTAAATATGAGAGCCCGTCAATCTCTGAAAAGCCCAAATTTTTAAGATTTTCTATATTGAATTCTTTTGATTTACTTATGCTACCTACCGTGTTCGCACCTTTGTCACCGAAGTTTTGGGCATCTGGTGCTTCACCAATTCCACAAGAATCAAGAACTATAAGAAATACTCTTTTTGCCATTATTTATTCTCCAATTCGACCGCAGTTTCAAGTGCTAATTTCATCATATCTGTAAATGAGTTCTGTCTTTCTATTGCAGGGAGTGAGTCGCCAGTTACTAAATGGTCAGAAATAGTGAACATAGCACCTGCGCGTTTTCCTGCTCTTGCAGCATTCATAAAGAGTGCCGCAGCTTCCATTTCTACTGCGAGAACACCCATTTTCTGCCAGTTAGCAGAAAGTTCTGGTGTGTCACTGTAAAACACATCTGAAGAAAGGACATTACCAACTTCGTATTTTATGCCAAGTTCCTCGGCTTTTTCTACTGTTGTTCTTAAAACAGTAAAATCTGAAATAGGTGCAAAGTCACCAGGGAGATTAAATGTGTGACTATATCGTGAAGTGGTACAAGCACCCTCGGCAATAACAATGTCACGAACTTTTACTTTGTCGCACATACCACCGGCAGAGCCGATTCTTATAATATTATCAACATCGAAAAAGTTAAAAAGTTCGTAACTATAAATTCCGATTGATGGCATACCCATACCGGACGCCATAACAGAAACACGAGTTCCGTTATAAAAACCTGTGTATCCCTGAATACCACGGACATTATTTACAAGTTCTGCTTTTTCTAAAAAGTTCTCTGAAATAAATTTTGCTCTTAACGGATCACCAGGCATAAGCACAGTTTTTGCAAAATCTTCTGGTTTCGCATCAATGTGTGGTGTTGGATAATTTTTCATAAAATCAACTCCTTATAATTTAAAATAAAGTAAAATTAATTACTATACATTTCATAAAGTTTAGCATAAATGCCATTCTTTTTGATTAAATCTTCGTGGGTACCGCTTTCTTCAATTCCGTCATTTGTCATAACAAGAATATTATCTGCATTTTTAATTGTTGTTAATCTGTGGGCAACAATTAAAGTTGTTCTGCCCTGTGCCAATAAATCAAGTGATTTTTTAACGATTTGTTCGCTTTCGTTGTCAAGTGCACTTGTTGCTTCGTCAAGAATAAGAATTTTAGGATTCTTTAAAAATACACGAGCAATACTTATTCTTTGCTTCTGACCACCTGAAAGTTTAACACCGCGTTCACCAACATAAGTGTCGTAGCCTTTTGGTAATCCTTCAATAAATTCGTGGGCACCTGCAAGACGAGCGGCATTATAAATATCTTCGTCAGTTGCGTCTTTTAAGCCATAGGCAATATTTTCTTTAACTGTGCCTGAGAATAAGTAAACATCCTGTTGAACGACACCGATATTAGTTCTCAGAGATTTTAAAGTAACATCCTGAATATTTGTATCATCAATTAAAATTTCACCATCTGTAATTTCATAGAATCTCGGAATAAGATTACAAAGTGTAGTTTTACCACTGCCGGATGGCCCTACAAGAGCAACTTTTTGCCCTTTTTCAATGTGAATGTTTAAGTTGGTAAGAACATTTTCAGTAACATCTGAATATTTGAAAGAGACATTTTTAAAATCAATATTACCATGTGTTACTTCTAATTCTTTTGCACCTTGTTTATCTTTTATGGATGGTTCAATATCCATAATTTCAGCAAAGCGTTCAATACCTGTCATACCGCGTTGGAATTGTTCTGCAAATTCCACAATTCTTTTTATTGCAGTCAGAAGAACAGAAATATACATTAAGTAAGCAACATAATCTGCCGCTTCTATTCTTTTGTTGATTAAGAAAATGCCACCAGCAATTACCACTACAATATACATAATGCCTTCAAAAACCCTGTTGATTGCGGAGAAAGAACCCATAAGTTTATAAACTATGGATTTTATATTTAAAAATCCAACATTACCGGTTTTGAATTTTTCTTCTTCAATGTGTTCGTTGGCAAAAGATTTTACAACGCGGATACCTAAAAGACTGTCTTCAATCTGACTGTTCAGTTCGCCGACTTTTTTTCTTGATTCTTTAAAACCATCACGCATTTTGTGGTTGTATTTGGCAAGAATAACAACCATAAATGGTAAAACTGCAAACATTATGAGAGTTAAAGGTACATTCATAAATGCTAAAATCAAGAAAGATGCAATAATTTTAATTCCTGCTATAAAAAATTCTTCAGGACAGTGGTGTGCAAATTCTGTAACATCGAAAAGGTCAGAAGTAATTCTTGACATTAAAGTGCCGACTTTTGCATCGTCATAAAATGAAAATGGTAATTTCTGAAGGTGACCAAAAAAGTCTTTTCTCATTTCGGTTTCAATTTTAGTACCCATTATGTGACCGATTGATGACATATAATAATATGCCAGAGCATCAATGATTTTTAATATAACATAAACCCCACCGAGCGTAAGAATAAATTTCAAAGTCAGATCTTCGGGGTTGTTTGTTGCAGTACCTGTAATTTCACGGACAATTACAGGTAAAGCTAATTCACAAAGAGTTGTGAGTGCGGCACAGAATAAGTCAAAAGTTAATGTGCCAAGATGTCTTTTGTAGTAGGGCATAAACTTTTTAATAAGACCGCCCTTTTTAGCTTGTTTTTTCATTGGGAAATGTGCCTCCATATAACAGGAATTTTCTTTATTATAATTTTATCACAAAATTTTAAAAATGAAAACTGTTATATTTTACGATATTTAAGCAAAATATTTGTAATAGTATTGATTTTTTTAAAATTTTCATATATAATACAACAGTTGAAAAAATTATATGCCGGTGTGATGGAATTGGCAGACGTGACGGACTCAAAATCCGTTGATGGCGACATCGTGTGGGTTCGAGTCCCACCACCGGCACCAAAAGCGGCAACTGTTCGTTGCCTAAAATAATAAAGAATAGAGAATAAATAAAAAATAATAAAGAGCTTCGCTAATTGCCGCTTTTGTATTATTCTTTATTCTCTATTCTTTATTATTTATTCTTTAGGAAAGGGGTAGTGAAATGAAACAGGAAAATGTATTACTTGACAAATCATTAAAATTTGCCGCACGAATAGTAAAGCTTAATAAATATCTTGTTAAAGAGAAAAAAGAAACAATTATTTCAAAACAAATAATACGAAGTGCTACAAGTATCGGTGCTAATGCTAACGAAGCAATTTATGGTGTAAGTAAAGCAGATTTTATTTCAAAACTTCAGATTTCACTGAAAGAAACAGCAGAAACAGAATATTGGTTAAGATTACTGATTTTATCTGAATATATAATAGAAAAAGAAGGCGAGTCCTTATTGAATGATTGTCTTGAAATAAAACGAATTCTTGTTTCATCTTTAAATACAGCGAAAGATAATAAATAATAAAATGCTCACCTTTTCACTATTACTTCGTACTTAAAAATTCGGGGGCGTAGCTCAGCTGGGAGAGCGCTTGAATGGCATTCAAGAGGTCATGGGTTCGAGCCCCACCGTCTCCACCAGAAAAAACCACTTCTTTGGAAGTGGTTTTTTCAACTAAGTTTGCCTTTCGACAAGTGAAGTTCGCTTTGCGAGTGAAGTTACTTTGTAGTGAAGTTTGCTTCGCACAAACGGATTTACAATCCTACAACTTATCCCTTGCCACAAACCCCAATTTATGCTACTATAAATTATAATCAACAATCAATCCAAAAAGGAGGAGAACTGTTATGTCCTACTACGATATCGCTGCATTTGTGTGGCCGTCATATACAGGTGACGAGCCCCGAACAAGAATTTTCTGGCCTGACGGAATTGGTGAATGGCAGACTGTAAAAGCTATGACAAATAAAGGCTATAAAGGTTGTAGATGGCCTCGTGTTCCTTTATGGGGTTACGAAAACGAAGCGGACAGTACTGTTATGGAAAAACAGATTGAATGTGCAGTTTCTTATGGTGTTAATGTGTTTATTTATGACTGGTACTGGTACGATGACCGCCCATTTTTAGAAAACTGTCTTAATGACGGATTTTTGAAAGCAAAAAATAATGAAAAGATGAAATTTTGTCTTATGTGGGCAAATCACGATGCAAATCATTTATGGGATAAGCGAAATTCTGATAATGATTTGTCAACAGTTATCTGGAGTGGTGTTGTTACACCAAAAATATTTTCAGAAATCTGCGACAGAACAATTGAAAAATATTTTAAAAGAAATAACTACTACACAATTGACGGTTGCCCTGTTTATATGATTTTTGATATAGACAATTTTATCCGTTCATTTGGTACAAGCGATGAGTGTAAAAAAGGCTTGGAGGAGTTCAGAAGAAAAACCAAAGAAGCAGGTTTTTCAGGGCTTCATTTTCAGGTCGTTCATTGGCGTGACAGAATCTTCAACTGGTTAAAAGATGAAGATTCAAACAAGGGTGCCTGTTCAAGTGAAATGTACGAATTTTTAGGAGTTGATTCTGTAACCAGCTACAATTGGGGTTGCTCTGCTGATTTAGATGGCGACTTTAATGATGTTACAGAAAACTATGTAAAAGCAATAGAAAAAGAGTCGGAAAATCTTACAATTCCATTTTACCCGAATATTTCAGTTGGTTGGGATAATAATGTAAGATTCAATAATTTTGTACCTGGCGTAATTGAGAACAATACACCTGAAAACTTTAAAGCTGCCTGTGAAAAAATTAAAAAATTCGCAGATACCGCACTTGAAAAAGGTGTTATGAAAGCTCCCTTTATAACAGTCAATAGCTGGAATGAATGGACTGAAACAAGCTACCTTGAGCCAGACGATTTGTATGGTTTTGGCTACCTTGAAGCAATTAAAGATGTTTTCGGAGAAAAATAATATGGGTGAAAATTATTCTGTTTTAAAAGATATACCTTACGGGAATCACGAAAGACATAAGATTGATATTTATATTCCGGAAATTCCACAGAAAAATTCGGGAGTTATACTTTTAATTCACGGTGGTGGCTGGAGTAACGGTGACAAATCAGATTATAAAAATGAAGCAGAGTTTTATGCTTCTTCAGGGTACATCTGTGTTACTATAAATTATCGTTTTGTTTCTGAAAATATAAATGTATTTCACGAGCTTGATGATATAACTTCAGCATTAAGTACCATAAAAGAAAGATGCGAAGAGTACGGTTTTGGTATTAAAAACACGATTTTAACAGGTGCTTCTGCGGGGGCGCACTTGTCACTCCTTTACGCTTACACAAGAAAGTGCGAAGCACCAATAATACCCGTTGCAGTTTGTGCTTTCTGTCCTCCTGTAAACTGTTGGGCAGAGAATTTTCTTGTGGGCATTAAAGGAGAGTTTGAAGATTGGAAATATGGCGTTCTTTCAAATTGTTGTGGTGTAAAAATTACTAAAGATACACTTTTAAATGAAGCGCAACAAAAAGCACTTGAAAAGATGTCGCCACAAATTTATGTTTCAAAGGAATGTGTACCAACTGCAGTTTTTCAAGGTGTGTTTGATGATCTTGTGCCATTTGAACACTCCGAATTATTTATAGACAGTCTTAACAAATCGGGTGTAGAAAACGACTTTTTGGTTTATGAAAATTCAGGTCATGCACTCGACAAAGACCCTGACAAGACAGACGAGTCAAGAAAAATAGTTTTAAGTTATGCTGAAATGTATTTTTGAAAACAAAAACTCAAAAAACTATTGACTGTAAAGCAACTTTATAGTGTATTTTGTTGGTGAAAGGAGTGTATTTATATGAAAATAAATGAAGTAGAAGATTTATTGAATACACCAAGAGCCAACATACGCTATTATGAAAAGGAAGGTCTTATAAATATCTCAAGAAAAGAAAATGGTTATCGTAATTATAGTGAAGAAGATATTCAAAGATTGAAGAAGATAATTATTTTAAGAAAATTAGGTGTTTCTGTTGAACAAATAAAAGATTTGTTAAGTGGTGATGCAGAACTTTCGCAAGTTCTTGAAGATACTATAGTACAATTAGAAAAACAAGTAGAAGAGTTAAAAGGTGCTATTGAAGTCAGCAAAGAAATAAAGAATAGTGCTGTCAATACCGAAGAGTTAGACGAGAATTATTATTGGACTATTATTAGCGAAAAAGAAGAAAGCGGGTTTGGATTCCCCGATACATTACAAGATTTTCTTTCGATAGAACTTGACATTTTTAATACTATGTGGAAAAAATGTTTTTTGCTTAATTTTAAAAAGATATATGAGCGAGTAGGTTACAAAAAAGCATTTATAATAATTTTTGTTATACTTGTTGTGAGGGGCTTGTCCAAAAAGTTTTTGTGGCAAGGCAATTTTGGGGAAGGTTTTTTATATCCTGTAGAATTATTTTTGATTGCCAGTGCAATTATTTTGCCGATATTTCTTTTAGGTAAAAAGTATCCAAAAGTAGCAAAAGCAATTATTACAGTAATATTTTTCGGTGGTTGCGTATTTTTAATTAGTGTGGTTTTGTTTTTGCTGATAGGTATTATTCTTGGGATTATAGAAGAAAAGGGGATTGAGTAAATGATAATCAGACGAATGACATTTGAAGATTATGGGCAAGCAGAAGAGCTTTTTAAAAAACTACATAATTTACATGCTGAGATGGAACCGGATATGTATAAGAAGCTTGATTGTGTAAATAAAAAAAGAGATTTTAAAAAGCAAGTTAAGAGTAAAAATAAAATAATGCTCTGTGCAGAAGAAGATGGGAAAATTATAGGAGTAAGTAATACGAAGTTCTGTACATCCGGAATGACAGAAATTAAAATGGCTTTTATGGATGCACTTTATGTGGAAGATGAGTTCAGAGGTAAAGGTATAGGAAAAGCATTATTTTTGGAAACTGAAAAGATGGTAAAAGAAAAAGGTGCAAAAAGGTTGGATTTGCATGTGTGGGAATTCAATTCTGGGGCAGTGTATTTTTATAAAGCTTTGGGTATGCAGATACAAAGATATACTTTGGAGAAGGATTTATAAGCACTATGAATAATTGATTTTGTTGAAAAAACTGCTATAATAAAAATGGACCCCCACTTGATTCTAATCTCATTTGGCAAAAAATATGTCAACTAAACTATCCGTGTTTAATAAGGTTAAAGGGGTGTAAAGAGTTTTTCTCTAATTGATAAATTTAAAGATATATTTAAATGAAGGTGTTATTTTGAAATGGTTTGAAAAAACTTTATCTGCAATGGTCATAATTGTGTTATTGATTTCGTTTACATCGTGTATGAGTTCAAAATCCGACATACTACAAAATGATTTTGATAGTGCGGGAGAAAACTCTCCTAATGCTCCAACTCTTATACTCAACGGAAAAGAATTAGATGTATATACTTCACATTACAATGTTACAGAGGAATATGCCTCTATTCCTTTGTCAGCTTTTCTGCAGTCTCTCGGTGCAGAATGTTCCGATTCACCACTAAACGAATACGGAGTTCAATGTTACACATTTATGGGGAAACGGTACATTATTAATGCAAATATGCACCTATTTATGATAGAAGATGATTATAAATCTTTTTTGAAACAATTGGACAAGGAGGGTAAGAAACTTTCAGAGGAAACGGCTTCGGTAAGAGGTTTGCTTCCCAAGAATCAAAGCAAGGTTTTATTGAATACAGACGAAACAAATATTGAATATGCGGGAATATGGAGTGACAATGATTCACTGATGAATGCCTTGAGAGAAAGCGGAATTGATATAACTATTGAATATGATTATGAGGCACGAACTATTACTGTAGCACTGCCAGAATAGAGCGAATAAGCAAAAAAATTACTGATTGTCTTGAAATAAAACGAATTCTTGTTTCATCTTTAAATACAGCGAAAGATAATAAATAATAAAATGCTCACCTTTTCACTATTACTTCTTACTTAAATAAACGGTGATAACTTATGTCAATAACAATAAATATTTATTATTCCGGTGAAAACGGGAATGCGAAAAAATTCGCACAAGAGATGCTTTCACGCGGTATTGTAGAGAAAATACGCGCTGAAGAGGGTAACATAAAATACGAATATTTTTTGCCTATGAATGACGAAGAAACAGTTCTTTTAATAGACTGCTGGAAAGACCAGCTCTCTTTAGATAAGCACCACAATTCACCTGTGATGCAAGAGATTATTGAGTTGCGAGAAAAGTATGATTTGCACATGCAAGTTGAACGATATATTTCTGATGTATCAGAAAATCCGGATGATGAAAAGTTTATAAGAAAATAGGTGGAATTATGCAAAGGCCTTATATTATCTGTCACATGGTTACTTCGCTTGATGGTAAGGTAACAGGGGATTTTCTCTCTGCACCTGAATGCGAAAGTGCGTGTGAAATTTATTATGATATAAACAGAAGAATAAAATCAAATGGATTTATCTGCGGTCGTGTTACTATGGCAGGTAGTTTTGATGCGGGTGAACCACTTGATTTGTCAGAATATGATTGTAAATATTTCCCATCAGGTCAAAAGGAAGATTTTATACCAGAAAAAATGTCTGGTTTTTATGCGGTGGCATTTGACCCGAAAGGCAGATTGAACTGGAAGACGAATAAAATCATTGACCCTGATGGTGACCCTGGTTATGACAACGCACAAATTATTGAAGTTCTTACAAACCAGGCAGATGACCGTTACTTATCATATCTTATAGCTTTAGGAATACCATATATTTTTGCAGGTGACAAAGAAATTGATGTTAACCTTGCGTTGAGTAAGCTTAAGAATATCGGAATTGATACATTACTTTTAGAAGGCGGAAGCATTATAAATGGTTCTTTTCAACGCGCCGACGCAATTGATGAATTGAGCCTTGTTGTAGCACCGATAGTTGCCGATAAAAACGATAAACCATTGTTTATGGATAGTATCCGTTCAGATTTTGAACTTGTAAAGACTGAGAATATAAACGGCAATCTTGTGTTGAATTATAGAAGAAAAAAGATTGAATAGGCAGAGTATATTTTTTAATAAGGGGTAATTTTGTTATGGAAAAAGTTAAAAACAGTAAAAAAATAATTTGTCAAATATTGTGCCTTGTGCTTGGTATTGCGTGTTCTCTTATAGGACTTTATTATTACCATTTTCAATATCTTTGCTATAGTTACACACCGCTTCTTATTATTCTTGCAGTAGTTGTGTGCCTTGGTAGTGCTTTACTTGCTTTATGCATAAGTATTGCAAAAAACAAAGATAAAAAAGCAAAAATTAAAAATTCACTTCTGTCTGCCTTGGTAGTTGCAATAATTCTTTTGGTAATTACATTTATAATAAATTTAATTGTTGGTAAGGGCGAGTTTCAGTTAGTAGGTTTAATTGTTCCCGTTTATTTAACTTTTGTTATAACTGTTGTCTTAACCGTGGTTTGTGTTTTTGCAATTTTCAGTAAAAAAACATTGAAATCAATTGCCACACTTGCAGTTTTTATAGGGTTTGTTGCAGGTAGTTATTCTTATATCGGTACACATATAGGTGATATAATATATGAAAATTATAAAGCTCCTGCACCAGTTCTTTCAACATATAAAGAAATAGAAGATGATGAAAAAATGATTAAAGGCGATTTTTATGTAAGCACAAAAGGAAACGACAGCAACAATGGTAGCAAAGATGCTCCGTTCCTTACAATAGAAAAGGCAATTGAAGCAGTAAGAAATACTGACAAAACAAATAAAAGAGGTATTACTGTTTGTATAGAAGCAGGTGAATACTGTGTTTCGTCACTTGAATTCACGAAAGAAGATTCCGGTACAAAGGAATGTCCTGTTACATACTGTTCTTATAACGGTGAAGTAGTAATTAATGGTGGTGTTACACTTTTAAGTGATGATTTTGAAAGTGTGACAAAATATCCTGAATTTGCAAAAAGACTTTCAGAAAATGCACAGGAAAATGTTGGTGTAATTGATTTGACAAAAGCACCTTATTCACTTACCGAAAAAGACTGGGATAAAATTTACGCAATCGGGTCTTATCACACCGCTGACAGTTATGATGGTGACTATGTAGGTCCGCTTTATTGTGAACTTTTTGTTGACGATATAAGACAAACACTTGCAAGATACCCTGATAATAATGAATATCTTTATACAGAAGAGGTTGTAAAAACAGGGTTAGGAAAAGAATCTGATGGTGCTCTTACAGAGGTTGAAAATTGGGATGAGATTCGCAACCCTGAAAGTGATGTCTATAGGGTAAATGCAGAACTTAGTGATAAAATATCCGGTTGGGAAAATCTCAGTGACATCTGGATGTTCGGATATTGGAAATATGACTGGGCAGATGCTTCTTCACCTATTGGTAGTTTTAATGCCCAGACAGGTGAACTTTCACCAAAATTTGTAAGTCTTTATGGTACAAAAACAGATGCACCATATTATTTCTTTAATGTATTTGAAGAGTTGACTGCAGAAGGTGAATGGTATTTAGACAGAGAAAAGGGCTTACTTTTCCTCTGGAAGCAGGAACGCTTTGAGAATGCAAAAATTGACCTTTCGTTGTCACTTGAGCCAATAATAAGTGCAGAGGTTGATTACATTACCTTTGATGGAATTACCTTTAAGGGTACAAGAGATGATGGAATTGTTATAACAGGTGATAACAATAATATTCAAAATTGTATCATTAAAAATGTCGCTGGTAACGCACTTCTTATGACTGGTAGCAATAACCTGGCATTTAATAATGAAATATCCCGTACAGGTAAAGGTGGCATTATTCTTGACGGTGGTGATGCCGAAACCCTTACTGATGGTAATAACATAGCAGATAATAACTATATTCACCACTGGTCAGAGATTTACCAGACCTATCAGCCTGCAGTAACACTTTTGGGTGTTGGTAATATCTGCAGTCATAACGAAATGCACGACTCTCCGCACGAAGCGATTACATACAAAGGCAATAATCATATAATTGAGTATAATAATATTCATAATGTTTGTTTGCTTTCTGATGATGCGGGTGCAATCTACTCCGGCAGAAGCTGGATATGGTATGGCAATATCGTAAGATATAATTGTGTTTCTGATTTAGGCTCGCTAGAGTTTACTCCTGACGGAATTTATCTTGATGATGCACTTTCGGGTCAGACTGTTTATGGCAACTTACTCGTAAATGTCCCTGGTAATTCAATTCACATCGGTGGAGGGCGTGATAATATTGTAACTAATAATATTATTATAAATCACGGCGAAAATGTAGTAAGATTTGATGACAGAGCAAGAGAGGGTGCATTAGAAAGAGGTTGGTTTACTCACGCTTATACAGATACCGGAGATATGTGGGAAGCACTTTACAATTCTCCTTGGCAGAGTGAAGTATGGCAAGAAAAATTACCGCAATATAGTGCTATGACCGATGATATTGAAAAAGCGGATTCACCTGAATATATACCTAATCCTACAAGTGTTGTTAAGGGTAATCTTATAGTAGGTAACGGAATAAGACTTGGTGAAATATATAATTCGGTTTATGAGTTCAGTGACATATCACACAACGAACTATATTCGCTTAACAAAATGGATGAAATTTTTGTTGATGCGAAAAATGGCGACTATAACATTAAAGATATTGAAAAGTTGAGAGAGTCAATCCCGGATTTTGAGAATATTCCACTTGATAAAATTGGCAGGGTAGCAGAATAAAAAAGGTAAAAAAGCCAAAAATTTCATTTAAAGAAAAATAATCAACGAAAATCACCAAAAATTCAGGAGAAAGTCTTGAAATTTTGGTGATTTTATGTTAACATTAACTTTGGTATTTTATATACAGAAATCAATAGAAAAGGAGAGAGCTTTGTGGAAATACAATTACAGGAGCTTATCGACCAGATTAAAAAAGACGGTGTAGAAGCAGCAGAGACTCAGGCTGAAACTATACTTGCTGCGGCAAAAGCAGAAGCTGAAAAAATCATTTCTGGGGCAAAAGCAGAAGCTGAAAAACTTATACTTGATGCTAAAACAGAAAATGAAAGAACAGTAAAATCAGGCGAAGATGCTCTTCGTCAGGCAGGCAGAAATTTACTCATTTCTTTCAGAGAAAGTGTTACTAAAGAACTTAAAGCCATTTTAAGTGAAAATGTTTCAGGCATTTATTCAAGTGAAGAATTAGCAAAGATTATTGTAAAAGCAGTTGATGGTTGGACAAGCAAACCTGACGCTGAAGAAATAACTGTTATTCTTAATAGCGAAGATTTAAAGAAACTTGAAGATACAGTTCTTTCAGGTCTTAAAGAAAAAATGCAAAAAGGCATCACTCTCAAAGCAAATGATAATTTTGACGGCGGATTCCGTATTGCTGTAAACGAGGGCGGAGCTTATTACGATTACTCAAAAGATGCTGTTACAGAAATGTTGGCAGATTATCTTAGTCCTAAAATTGCGTCACTTTTAAGAGAGGCTGAATAATTATGGCTGAGTATTATTTAATATCTCAACTGCCTTCATTAGACGGACTTTCAGAGAATGTTCCTATGCCTATTACTGAAGAACGCTTTTTTGAACTTTGTGAGCGTTTTTTAAGTAAAAAGTCACAGGAACAACTAAAAAAACTGACACTTATGCCATCAAGAGATTATGAAAAATCAAGTTCTTCTTTAGTAGAAGCGTGGAACGATGGCGAACGCAAGTTGCGTCTTGTTCTTGCAAAAGCACGTGCTGAAAAAATGAAGAAGCAGTTCGAGATTAATGAAAACTCTATTCCAGTTGAACTCCAACAAGCAGTACGCGAAGCGGTAGAAATTGAAAATCCAATGGAAGCAGAAAAATTCCTTAATAAGTACAGATTGGAATTTTTAGAGTCTTTAAGACCTATGGACTCTTTCTCAGAAGATTTTGTTTTCTATTACGGACTTAAATTAAAGTTGATTTCGCGTATTAAACAGTTTGATACTGAAAGTGGAGAAACTGCATATAAGAATATTTACAACTCCATTATGAGTGGAGAAAGATTGGAGGTTATATGATGACCGAAAATATAGGTAAGGTTGTAAGCGTTAATGGTAACCTCGTCTCAGTAAGGTTTACTGGCGATGTTTCCATGAACGAAATTTGTTATGTTAAAGTAGATGATGTTAAACTCAAAAGTGAGGTTATCCGTATAAAAGGTGATATCGCACAAATTCAGGTTTATGAAATGACTGGCGGTATTAAATGCGGTGACGATGTAGAATTCACTGGCGAAATGTTATCTGCTCAGTTAGGTCCTGGTCTTTTAGGTCAGGTTTATGATGGTCTTCAGAATCCACTTCCTGTTTTAGCAGAACAAGCAGGTTGGTTTTTGGAGAGAGGTATTTATGCCGATGGTTTAAATACAGAAAAGAAATGGGAATTCACACCAACTGCAAAGGTGGGCGACACTTTAAAAGCAGGTGAATATATAGGTACAGTTCCAGAAGGACCATTTACTCACAAAATATTCATTCCTTTTAATTTACTTGGTACTTATAAAGTAAAGTCAATCAATGAAAAAGGCGAATATACAGTAAATGAAACAATTGCAGTAGTAACAGATGAACGTGGTAAAGAAATAGAGATTTCAATGGCATTCAGATGGCCTGTTAAACGTGCAGTTAAATGTTACAGTGAAAGATTAGCACCACAGGAAACAATGGAAACAAAGGTGCGTCTTATAGACTCGTTCTTCCCTGTTGCAAAGGGTGGTACTTACTGTACACCTGGTCCTTTCGGTGCAGGTAAAACAGTTTTACAGCATACAACATCAAAATATGCCGATGTTGATATAGTTATTATTGCTGCTTGTGGTGAGCGTGCTGGTGAGGTTGTTGAAACTCTTACAGAGTTCCCTGAACTTACTGACCCTAAAACAGGTCGTTCGCTTATGGAAAGAACAATTATTATCTGTAATACTTCATCAATGCCGGTTGCTTCCCGTGAAGCATCAGTTTACACTTCAGTAACACTTGCAGAATATTACAGACAAATGGGTCTTCACGTTCTTCTTCTTGCAGACTCAACTTCACGTTGGGCACAGGCTTTAAGAGAAATGTCTGGTCGTCTTGAAGAAATTCCTGGTGAAGAAGCATTCCCGGCTTATCTTGAATCTTATATTGCAGCATTCTATGAAAGAGCGGGTTATGTGCGTTTACCTGATGGTAGCACAGGTTCAGTTACAATCGGCGGTACAGTTTCTCCTGCTGGTGGTAACTTTGAAGAACCGGTTACACAGGCAACTCTTAAAGTTGTTGGTGCATTCCACGGTCTTTCCCGTGAGCGTTCAGATGCCAGAAAATACCCTGCAATTGACCCACTTATTTCGTGGTCAAAATATAAGACAGTTACTGATTCTAAAAAATCAGCATACTGCAAAAACATTCTTCTTGAGGGTGACGAAATCGGCTCTATGATGAAGGTTGTTGGTGAAGAAGGTACAAGTCTTTCTGACTATCAGGTATATCTTAAAGCAGAAATGCTTGACGCAGTTTATCTTCAACAGAACTCATTTGATTTGATTGAAGCAAACTGTACAAGAGAGCGTCAGTGCTATGTTACAGATAAACTTATTCGTGTTCTTGGCAGTGAATATGTTCTTGATAATAAAGACGATGCGCGTAGTTTCTTTAACCGTATGCGTCAGAAATTTATTAACTGGAATTATACAGAATTCGAAAGCGATGCATTTAAAAAGGCAGAACAAGAAATTGACGAAATGTATAATGAAGGCAAAGGTGCTATAAGTGCACAGGCAGAACTTCTTTTAAAGGAGAGTGAGTGATAATGGGTAAAATATATAACAGAATTGAATCAATTACAGGTAACGTTATCACTGTAAAAGCTGACGGTGTACGCTATAACGAATTAGCACAGATAAACACACAATTCGGTAAATCTCTCGCTCAGGTTAATAAAATTGATGGTGACACAGTTTCTTTACAGGTGTTCGCAGGTGGTCAGGGTGTTTCTACCGGTGACGAAGTTCGTTTCTTAGGTCAGGAAATGCGTGTATCATTCAGCGAAGATTTATTAGGTCGTATTTTCAACGGTTCAGGTGAGCCAAGAGATAAAGGCCCTGCACTTACAGAAAATATGAAACCAATTGGTGGCCCGTCTGTTAACCCTACAAAGCGTATTCTTGCTAACAGAATGATGAGAACCAATATCCCTATGATAGATATGTTCAATACATTGGTTGTTTCACAGAAACTTCCTATTTTCTCAATTTCCGGTGAGCCTTACAACCAACTTCTTGCGCGCATTGCTTTACAGGCAGAAGCAGATGTTATTGTGCTCGGCGGTATGGGTCTTAAATATGACGACTTCCTTTACTTTAAAGAAGAACTTTCAAACGGTGGCGCTTTAAGTAAAACAGTAATGTTTATTCACACCGCATCTGACCCGACTGTTGAATGTATGATGATTCCTGATATGTCTTTGGCAGTTGCAGAGCAATTTGCTTTACAGGATAAAGATGTATTGGTTCTTCTTACTGATATGACAAACTTTGCAGACTCAATGAAAGAAATTGCAATTACTCAGGAACAGGTTCCGTCTAACCGTGGTTATCCTGGTGACCTTTATTCTCAACTTGCTTCGCGTTACGAAAAAGCAGTTGACTTTGCAAATTCCGGTTCTGTTACTGTTCTTGCAGTTACTACAATGCCTGGTGATGATGTTACTCACCCTGTTCCTGATAATACAGGTTATATTACAGAAGGTCAGTATTATCTTAAGGGTGGAAGAATTGAGCCATTCGGTTCACTTTCCCGTCTCAAACAGAATGTTAACAGTAAAACCCGTAAGGACCACCGTATCCTTATGGACTCAATGATCAGATTGTATTCATCTTACAAAGAGACAATTGAGAAGAAAAATATGGGTTTCTCAATGAACCGTTGGGATGAAAAATTATTGAAATATGGTGAACTTTTCGAAAACAAACTTATGGATTTGTCAGTTAACTTGTCACTTGAAGAGTCACTTGATTTAGGTTGGCAGATTTTAGCAGAGTGCTTCGAAAAGGATGAAACCGGAATTAAGTCAGACCTTACAGATGAATTCTGGCCTGTAAAATAAGGCAAAAAGAATTTAATCAGAAAATAGTAAGGAGGACAGAGTTTTGGCAAAAATCAAACTAACCAAAAACGAGTTAAAGGTACAAAAAGATGCTCTTAAAATGTACCGGAGATATTTGCCTACGCTGACACTTAAAAAGCAACAACTTCAATCAGAAATAAGAACTATTGAAGCAAAAGCTGTTGCGGTAAGACAAGAAAGAGAAAACTTAGAAAAAGGTTTTTCTTCATGGATTGCTGTATTCAGTGAAAAAAGTGCTTTTCCCGATGGAATAATTACCGTAAGTAACATCCGTAAAGGCACAGGTAATATTGCCGGTGTTACAATCCCTACCTTTGAGGGTGCGGATTTTATGAGAGGCGATTATGATTTATATGAAACACCTCTTTGGGTAGATATTGCCGCTAATCATATGGAAAAGGCAATGTCACTCGACTTAGAGGCGGAAGTGTTAGACGAACAAGTAAGACTTTTAGAAAAAGAACTTCTTTCTACTTCACAAAGAGTTAACTTGTTTGAAAAGGTTAAAATCCCCGAAACAGAAGAGAACATTAAAAAAATATCTATTTATATGGCAGACCAGCAGGTAAGTGCAGTTGTGCGTTCTAAAATTTCAAAACGCAAAATTGCAGCCCGTGACGAAGTATCTTCAGAAATGGAGGTTCAAGCGTTATGATAGTGCCTATGAAAAAAGTCTCTCTTATGATTATGGGAGACAAGAAAAAAGAAACGCTCAAAAAACTTCGTAAATTAGGAATTCTTCATATTGAAATAACAGAGGGTTCCGGTAAAAAAATAGAAGAGTTAAAAGAACAGATTGCTTTACTTGAAAGTGCTATTTTCAGCGTAAGTGAAAAGAAAAATAAAAATGTTGAAATGAAAGATGCATCTAAAGATGAAGTTCTTAATATTTCAAAAGAAATCTATTCACTTTCAGAAGAAAAGAAAACTTGTCTAAGTGAAAAAGTTGCATTAAGTTCTGAACTTGAGCGAATTAAAAAATGGGGTGAAATCGACCCCGTAGTTATTGCTGATTTAACTGAAAAAGGTGTTGAAGTTTCATTTTATGAAATGCCACCATCAGAATATGAAAATTTAGGTGACTCAGTAAAAACAGTGAGTATGGAAAAAACTAAAAATTCAGTTAAATTCCTTTTAGTAAAATCGGGAATTGAAGGTGAAGATGAAGTTATTGACTCACTGAGAAGTTACAGATTTGAATTACCTAAGATTTCAAATCAGGAATTAACTTCAGAAATCGAAGAAAAAGCTGACCGTATTGCAGAAATAGACGAAAAAATTTCTTCTTACGCAGGTTACGCGAAGAGTATGAAAAATGCTATAAAAACTTGCGAAAAAGAAATTGAGTTTGAAGTTTATGCAACGGGTATGGCGGATGAAAGCGTATCTTCTGACGGAAATGTATCTATTGCATATTTTACAGGATATGTTGAAGAAGAAAATCTTTCTAAAATTAAAGAAACCGCTAAAGAGAATTCATGGGGACTTTTAGTCAGTGACCCTACTGAAGAAGATAATGTACCAACAAAACTTAAAAATAATAAGTTTGTAAGTCTTATTTACCCATTGACAGACTTCTTAGGTACTGTTCCGGGGTATTTTGAGTACGATATTTCAGGTTGGTTCTTAGGATTTATTCTTATTTTCTTCGGAATTATATTCGGTGACGGTGTTTATGGACTTCTTTTAACAGTAGTCGCAGCCGCATTGATTATAAAAACAAAAAAAGCAAAAAAGGAAATTCCACCTGCATTTTTACTTTTAGGACTGTTTGGACTTTCAACTGTTCTCTGGGGTACAGTAACTTGTACCTGGGGTGGTCTTCCTGCAGAAAAATTACCACAGTTCTTACAAAGCATTTCAATTCCTGTTATTTCAAATGTGTATGCAGATAAAATCTGGTACCCGTTCTGGACTAACGGAGAAGCGGGACTTACTACCGCACAGAATTTACAGATATTCTGCTTCTCACTCGCTTTAATTCAGCTTGTTGTAGCTCATATTAAGGTTGCAAAAAGAAACAGAAAATCAATTAAAATTCTTGGCGATTTCGGTTCAATATTCCAACTTGTTGGTATTTACTATGTAGTATTAAGTTTCGTTGTTAATCCTCAGGTGTTCCCATTCGGTCTTGTTATCAGCGGAATTCCGGTAGGTACTGTTGCTTTAGTGCTTGTTATAGTTGGTTTTGTAATGAGTTTTGTATTTTCAAACTATGAGGGAAGCGTTGTAAAATCCATTCTCGAAAGTCTTAAAAACATAGTTTCTGTTTTACTCGGAGTGGTAAATGTTTTCTCAGATATAGTTTCTTATATAAGACTCTGGGCGGTTGGTCTTGCAGGTGCGGCAATTTCTGCAACTGTAAATGAACTCGCAAGTCCGTTACTCGGCAATTTTATGTTTATGATATTTGCTGTAATACTTTTAGTATTCGGTCACGGACTTAATATGATATTAAATGTTTTGTCAGTTATCGTTCACGGTATAAGACTTAACACATTGGAATTTTCATCACACCTTGATATGTCCTGGAGTGGACATAAGTTCAAGCCATTCAATGAAGAAAATTAAAATTTTAAAGGAGTGTTCATTATGAATTTAGGTTTATTAGGAACAGCATTAGCTATGGGTATTGCAGCAATCGGTTCTGCAATCGGTATTGGTATCGCAGGTCAGGCATCAATTGGTGCATGGAAAAAATGTTATATGAGTAACAAAGCAGCACCTTTCATTCTTACAGTTTTCGCAGGTGCTCCACTTACACAGACAATTTACGGTTTCCTTTTGATGCAACAGATGAAGGGTGCAGATGCAGACCCAATGTTCTTATTTGGTCTTGGTATTGCTTCTGGTCTTGCAATGGCAGTTTCAGCTTTCGTACAAGGTAAAGCAGGTGCAGCAGGTGCAGATGCATTAGCAGAAACAGGTAAAGGTTTCTCACAGTACATCACAGTTGTTGGTCTTTGCGAAACAGTTGCTCTCTTCGCACTCGTATTCAGCATGGTTGCTTTAGGCTAAGTTTTATTAAAATATTCCACCGGACGAAATTTTGAAATTTCGTCCGGTGGATTTTTTGTTGTATAGTTGATTTTGTTTTGTAGTAATGGTAAAATCTAAATATTAAATTTTAAAACTAATTCATCGGGAGAAATTAAAATGAATTTTAAGTGGGTAGATTATAATCCTGACACAATGCGATATGTTGAAAAATGGCTCGACAAAAAAGCGGTTAAAATGACAGGTATGGATGATGGTTGGCGATATAATTATGAATATTGGAATAACGAAGAAGGTATCGTTGTCGGTGAAAATTATTGGTGCAAAGTAGTTCTTGAAAACGGCGAGCCTTTTGCAGTGGTTCTTTTTTCTTTGCATGAAAGTGTTATCTACATAATGGAAGTTTTAGTTGCACCTAAAGTGCGTGGAAAAGGTAAAGGTTCAAAAATGATTAAGGAACTTCTTGATAACGGAAAAGAGATAATAGGTTTAGATATACATAAAGCCGAAGCAACAATTTATCCAAGTAACGAAGCTTCACAAAAAGCATTTTCAAAAGCAGGATTTAAACATGAGAGTACTCATGAGGATGGCGATGCTATGAATTATGTTTACGAAAAAACACTTTGAATTTGGTGAAGAAAACGAATGAAAAAAGTTATAGTTATAGGTTGCCCGGGCAGTGGCAAAACAACCTTTGCAGAAAAATTACAAAAGAAAACAAAACTTCCGTTATATTATCTTGATGCGGTGTGGCACAAACCAGATAAAACTCATATTTCAAGGGATGAATTTGACGAGAGAATAAAAGAGATATTTGCTACAACAGAGTGGATAATTGACGGAAATTATAACAGAACAATAGAAATGCGACTTAAAGAATGCGATACAGTAATTTTATTTGATTTACCTACCGAAGTCTGTTTGCAGGGTGCTACTGAGCGTATTGGTAAAGACAGATACGATTTGCCCTGGCTTGAAACAGAATTAGACCCCGAGTTTGCAGGGTTTATTAAAGAATTTAAAGAAAAATCTTTGCCGAAAATATACGAATTACTTGAAAAATATAAAAACGAAAAACAAATTGTGATTTTTAAATCACGAGAAGACGCGGACAAGTTTCTGGAGAATATAAAATGAAAGTTATAAATACTTCCGATAAAATTAAAACAACATTTAAGAATGGTTTTGATATTAATTTATGGCGCGAATACGCAGCTGAAATATCAAAAGAATTGCCATCTAAATGCGAAAATGATATTAAAAATTATGATTACAATAAAGATGTCTTACCTGTAATAGAACTTGCTTTAAATGAAGAGAAAATTGACTTGGTCAGTGAAAATTTTCAATTAGTTGCAGATAAACTAAATGAAAATCTTTCAAAACTTTTTAAAGAAGAACCTGACATTGATATTATTCTTTATTTAGGTCTTTGTAATGGTGCAGGTTGGGCAACAACACTTGATAATAAAAACACTGTTTTGTTAGGTATTGAAAAAATTATTGAGCTTAACTGGTGCGATGAGCAAAACTTAAGTGGATTGATTTTACACGAAATAGGTCACTTGTGGCATAAACTTAATGGGAATTTTGATATTCCCACATTTACAAAGCGCAGAAAAGCAATAACACAGCTTTATTGTGAAGGTATAGCAATGGTTTGTGAGCAAATTCTATGCGGTGATGATGAATTTTATCATCAAAATAAAGATGGTTGGCTTAATTGGTGCTATGAGCACGAAAATGAAATAAAAAAAGAATATCTTCGTAGGCTTGATAATAAAGAGAGTGTTCAGGACTTTTTCGGCGATTGGTGTTTTTACAATGGACACTCTGATGTTGGTTATTTTTTAGGGTGCAGATTTATCAGGTATCTTATGAAAAGATACTCATTAAAAGATATTGCAAATATGAAATATAAAACAATTAACAAATCATTTACAGAGTTTGCAAGTATTGTAATAGAAAGACTTGATGTAAAATATTATAACAAGTGTTCAAATATATGGAATATGAAAAACCAACCTCTTGCAGAAACCTGGCGAAAAGAAATTGAAACAGGCAAACGCCTTGTTTTTATTTATAAAATCAATGGTGAGTTTATAGGTGAGGGTGCGTTGGTGTTAGACACAGGTGACAGCGATTACACCATACCGAAAAAAAGAGTTTATGTTTCAAGAATGATAGTAAAAAAAGAATATCAGAATCGTGGTATTGGTAGTGAAATTTTAAAATTTCTTATAAAGAAAGCAAAAGAAATGGGATTTTCTGAAATGACAATTGGTGTAGATAAAGATAATGTTAATGCTTTGCACCTTTATAGAAAGTTTGGGTTTACAGAAGTTCTTTTTGACGGTGCAGATGAAAATGGTGAGTATTTCAAGTTAATGAAAAAAATACATTAAAACTAATTTTATTGCATAAAAATTTATGATATAATAGTTGTATTTTAGACGGGCGGTGGTAATATGTATAATTTCTTTGTAAATGAAAGTGAAAAGCAGGGTGATTCTTTTATAATTACAGAGTCAGATTTTAATCATATAAGTAATGTACTTCGCATGAAAACTGGTGACACAATTTTAGTGAGTTGTAACGGACAAGCATCACTTTGTGAAATAGAAATATTCTCTGACTATGTGAAAGCCGAAATTATAGAAAAAAACTACCATGACACAAACTTGCCTGTTAAAATTCATTTGTTCCAAGGGTTACCTAAAAGCGATAAAATGGAACTCATAATTCAGAAAGCGGTAGAATTAGGAGTAGAAGAAATTACACCTGTCGAAATGAACAGATGTGTTGTAAAAGTTGAAGAAAAGAAAAAGAAAAGTAAAAAAGAGCGTTGGCAATCTATTGCAGAAAGTGCCGCAAAACAGAGCAAACGCGTTATTATACCAAAGGTAAATGATATTATTTCTTATAAACAATTTTTGGAGAAGACAGAAGAACTTTCAGTTCTTTTAGTACCTTATGAAAACAAAGAGGGAATGAAAGCGACAAAAGAAGCATTGTCACTTATTAAAAATGGTGATACAGTTGGCATAATTATTGGGCCTGAGGGCGGTTTCAGTGAAAAAGAAATTGATTTGGTAACCGAGAAAAATGGTAAAACTATTTCTTTGGGTAGCAGAATTCTCCGTACAGAAACTGCCGCTATTGCGTCTGTTACAATGTGTATGCTTTACGCAGAAATGGAATTAGGGGATATTAACGAATGAAAACATTACCAATAGATTTTGAAAATAGAATGAAAAATCTTTTAGGTGATGAATTTGAAGCTTACAAGGCTTCTTTGGAAGAAGAGCCTGTAAGGTCATTCCGTGTTAATACCGACAAAATTTCACTTGAAGATTTTAATAAAATTAATGTTTTTAATACAGAAAAAATTCCATATTCACCTACGGGATTTTACTTTGATTACGAAAAAATAGGTAATCACCCATACCATCACGCAGGGATGATTTATGTTCAGGAGCCTGGTGCTATGGCACCTGCAGAGTGCCTTGCAATAGGTGAAGATTGGGTAGTTTTAGATATGTGCTCTGCACCTGGTGGCAAAAGCAGTCAGATTCGCAACAAATTAGGCGAAAACGGTGTTTTAGTGTCTAATGAAATTATTCCGTCAAGGTGTAAAATTCTTACAAGTAATGTTGAACGCTTAGGTCTTAAAAATACAATTACTACTTGTATGGATTCAGGAAAAATAGCAAGACTTTACCCTGAAACTTTTGACTTTATAATGGTAGATGCACCTTGCTCTGGTGAAGGAATGTTCAGAAAAGAGCAGATTTCAATTGACGAATGGAGTAAAGAAAATGTAGAAAAATGTGCCATTCGTCAAATGGAGATTTTAGAAAATGCTTCTAAATGCCTTAAAAATGGTGGTTATATTGTGTATGCGACCTGTACATTTTCACTCGAAGAAAATGAAATGCTTATAGATGAATTTTTAAATAATCACCCTGAATTTGAACTTTTAAGGGTAAATGAAGAAGTAGAAAAAAATACTTCTGACGGTATGTTTTTTGATGGATGTAAATGCGAAAATATTCAGTTTACCCGAAGAGTTTATCCGCATAAAAACAAGGGCGAAGGTCAGTTTATGGCACTTCTGCACAACACAAATCCTGAAAGGCAAACGCAGTTTAAAAAAACAAAAGGCGATAATCAGAAAATTGATAAAACAGTTTTCGATTTTCTCGACAGTGTGCTTACTACATACGATAAAAACTGTGTAAAAATGAATAACGATACACCAATTTATTTTAACGGTGACTTTGATACAACCAAAGCAACTGTTTATATGAAAGGCGTTACAATCGGCGAAATAAAGAAAAATTATATTCAGCCACACCATCAGTTTTTTATGGCAATGGGCGAAAGTTTCAAAAGAAAAATTGAACTTTCAGTAGATAGTCAAGAAATTAAAAAATATTTACACGGTGAAGAGTTCAGTACGACTTGCGAAAATGGCTGGTCAGTTGTAACTGTTAATGGTTGTTCTCTGGGCGGTGTAAAGGTAGTAGATGGCAGAGCCAAAAATCACTACCCAAAGGGTTTGAGGTTAAAATAAAAACTTCGGATAGATTTTTTGTCTATCCGAAGTTTTTTTATTTTACAGTAATTGTATTTTCTAATACCTGACCCTTTTTAGCATAAGGTGTGTAAGATGTAACTTTTACTTTGTAGTCACCTTTTTCTAATTTCCCAAGGTTTACTTTTACATCCTCGTCAGTTGCTCTTACATATTCAGAAATAACGGTTTTTTCAAACACTTTTTTATTGTTACTGTCTTTTACTGTTATTTTGTAGTTTTCTGCTTCGTAGTAGCCTCTTGCTTCAGGGAAGAAAATGACAGTTTCTTTGTTTTCGTTTACAGTATTTTTTATACTTGCATTTTCAGGGAATTCAGGTTTAGTATCAAGTGATTTTTGTTTGCCCCAGGTGTAAGTTCTTTTTGAAGAATCGCTTAAATTTGTAAAGTAATAGTCAATATTCTCGAAGAACATTCTGTTATCTGCGTCATAAAGCTTAAGACTTACATTACCGTCTTTATCTACTTCAACAACCCACGCAGCAGCAGATTCACCCGGTGCGTCAACATCGCCTTCTATGTAGTTCAAGTTGCCCATAAGTGCTTTTAATGAACCGCAGCCAATAGCAGTAAATTCACCTTGCCATACATTTCTCGGGTCGCTTGGAGAGTAGTGTGAGTGACCTGAAAAGTCAACAACTTGCGGGTATTTGCTTAAAACCTTTCTTATATCAAAGTCACTCCAGTTAATACTACCATAAACTGTGAGAGTAGGGTGCGGGTGCTGGTAAACGAAAACAGGTTTATTTGGGTCTTCTTTTGTAGCGTTGTCGAGTCTTTCACGAAGCCACTCTGTTTTGCCTTTAAATGTTTCACCATTGTTATCATAAGAAACTCCGATAAAATGATAACCATTTACAACAACATCTGTGTCTACATTTTCATTTATCATTTTTTTATAAACATCGTAACCGACAGTTGCATCAATATCACGATAATTTATAAATTCGTGGTTACCTAAAACAGTGAGTAACTGAGTTTCGTCTTTCAAAACAGAATTAACTATTTTATTGAACATAGCGTACTCTTCTTCTGCACCGCCACCGGCAAAGTCGCCAACAACCATTAAAGCGTCAAGGTTTTTGTAACTCTGTGTTTCAGCGTATTTGTAAACATCAGTTATTAAGTTTTTAAGTCTTATAGCGTTTATCTGGTCTTCAGTACCATCTAAATGAATATCTGAACAAGCAATAAAACGAAGCACGGGCTCGAAATCTTCAGGTGTAGAAATTTTTTCGCCTGTAAAACCGCTTTTAAAACCGGTTAATAAATAAACGAATCCTACAATTGAAGTGAAAACCTTTGCAATTATTTGCGAAATGAAATTTGGCATAATGTACCCCTTTTCTGTTTTGTTTTTGCAATTATAACACACGAAACATACTTATGCAACATATTGATGGCTAATTCTAAAAAACACTTTTACTTTTCTTATTGTTATGATATAATGTTTAAAACGATAGACAAGTTGTGCGGAGGGAAATTATATGGATATAAATGAATTTGCACATAAATTGACGGAATTTGGTATAACAAACGAGAATTATAAAAAATGGCGTGAGATACACGGTAAGCTGTTCGGAGACTTTTTTTCATGTGCATTTGAAGAGAACTATGAAGCACAGATTCACTTTACTGCGGCAGTTACCAATATATCAGAAAATGAATGTAAAAAAGCGTTAGGGAAACTAAAAATTGCTGAATCACTTTGTAATAATGAACATGATGAAATGGCAGTTAATTATTTTACGGGTCTTTGTTATGAACTTACAAAAGACTTAAAGAAAATGGAAAAATACTATAGCAGACTTCTCTGTAGTGATATAAATTTTATTTTTCCATTAGCATTTACTCCATATTACAGAACTGCAAAGTTCGCACAAAGAGACTCTGAATGTACAAAAGCAACTTACTATTACAAAAAGGCATTAGAAATATATGAAGATAAAAAATTAAGTGCTGAACAATCAAAAATAGTAAGTTTCATTTATTATGATTTAGCAACTGTTTATTTGTATTGTCATGAATACGAAAAATCAGTAACTACAATGGAACAATCATATAAATATGATAGTTCACAAAATCAATTTAGAGATTATGTGGTGACGGTTTTGAATGCACTTTCAGGTGAAAAAGCCAGAGTAGGTTTATTGCTTTCACAGTTATCGCCACATTTCATTGAAAGTTGCAAACCTATGACAGAAGCAATATTTAAAGGCGAAGATTTGCATTATTATGTAGTTCCACAAGACAGAACAAAATATAAAAGTTTTTGGTGTGATTTAATAAATGAGAAAGAAGATTTAGAAGATTTAATTCTTAACAGAAAAAGCAGGAGAGCAGCAAAGGTTATATCTCGTAAATTAACAAAAACATTACCGTTTGTTCAAAGAGATTTAGCTTGTAAAATTGAAAAAACGGATACCGGATTTATAGTGAGATGTAAAAATTATTGCGTTAAAACTTTAAATAGTGAATACGAAGCGTTATTTTCAATGAAACCTGAAAATTTTAAAAATTGGGAATTTGTTTCTGTAAATGAGTTTGAAGAAGGTGAATATAAATGATTTATTATAAAGTTTTTTATTTCTTTATAACAAACCAAAAAGAGCATTTTCACTTTTTTAATATTGGCATCTATGATAGTTTAAAAAGGGCAAACGAGGCAATTGAAGAATTAAAAACAAAACAAGGCTTTTCCTTAAGACCAGATAGATTTTATGTTTTGAAAATTGTAAGATTTAAGACTCCCAAATTTCTTAATAAAACTTTCTGGGCAGATGGATTTGAAAATTATACTTACAAAAAGAAAAAACACCCGAAGAATTAAAATTCTTCGGGTCTATATTTTATTCAGTTCTCAATGCTACAACAGGGTCTTTTTTTGCCGCCTTGCGTGATGGAATGAGTCCACCCATAATTGTTATTAAAATACTTATCGCAATAAGCGCAACTGCCGCAAGAATCGGTAATTGTGCGTTAAGGTTTTCGATTTCGGTAACTCTTTCTATTATTGCGTTAATCGGGAATAAAGCAAGGAATGAAATTATAACTCCTAAAAGTCCTGAACAACAACCAATAATAAATGTTTCTGCGTTAAATACTTGTGAAATGTTGCTTTTTGAAGCACCTAATGCACGGAGAATACCTATTTCTTTTGTTCTTTCCATAACAGAAATGTGAGTGATAATTCCAATCATAATACAGGAAACAATAAGAGAAATAGCAACAAATGCAATAAGTACATAAGAAATACCATTTATTATTGTTGTGAGAGAAGAAGTTAAAAGTCCTATGTAGTCGGTGTAAATAATTTGTTCGTCTTCACCTTTTTTACTGTTGTAATCTACAATACAAGCAGAAACGAAATCTTTATCTTCATAACTGTCAGTGTAAATACTTATAGATGATGGTGAGTCGTAACTTACAAGACCAAACTGAGATAAATTATCATCGTAAGTAGCTTCGCCTATATACTGGTCGTAAATAGTAAGAAGCATTTCTGTGTCAGGGTTATCGTCAACCCATTCGTCAAGTTTTTCTGCTAATTTTGAGTCCTCTGTCATAGAAGACATTTCGTTCATAGCGTTCTGAATCTGCTTCATAACACCAGCCATCATTTGCAGTTGTGTTTGTGACTGAATTAAAGCGCTTTGTTGACCTGCAATTACTTGTTGTGCATCTGAGAGAGCGTTTTGTTGTCCAGCTATTGCAGAGTGTGCCTGGGACAGCATATTTTGTTGTTTGCCTATTGTGTCCTGTGCCTGACTTAACGCTTCCTGCTGACCTGCTATAACTCCTTGTTGCTCCTTGATAATTGCTTGTTCGGGAGTTGTTACAGGAACAGTAGTATCCTGCTCTGTTGAAGATTCTTCATTTGTAGTTGGTACTGTTGTTTCAACAGGCACGGTAGTACTTGGTGTAGGTATAGTTGGTTTTTCAGTAGTCGGAATAGTTGGTTTTGTTACAGGTATATCAGGTTTTACAGTACCTGTACCATTTGGTTTAGTTGCAGGTGTTGTTGTACCCGGCATAGAAGAAGGTAAATTTGGTATTGATGGAATATTAGGCATAGAGAATGATGATTTATTATCTTCTTCAGAATTACCTGAAAAGAGTACCATTCTGTATAAATTTGCTTTGCCTTGTTCATCGAGTGATTTTATGTAATTTTTTGCTTCTTCTTGTTTTTCTTCTTCACTTGAAGCGTCAAATTTTGTACCGCTTAAAACATTTACAGATGGGGTTTTCTTCTGAGCCTTTACAATTTCACTTTTTTCAGTATGCTCAATAATATAATCAGTAAGTAAATGTGTGTATGCAATTGGTGTAGAAATTGTAGTGTTTTCTGCATCTTCACTAGGGCGGATAATACCAACTATTTTAAGTTTTGTTCTGTTTTCAGTTAATTCTTTTTCATATTCTTCATAATCTTCTATTTTTGTAAAAGTTCCGTTGTCATTTTTTAAATACATATCACAAGCGGGTACTAAATAGAAACTATGAGAAGTGATTTTGTCGTAGTTTATAATTATGTTTTGCGCTTCTTTACCATTCTCAATATCTTCTACTGCTTTGTCATATTGCTTTTTTGTAATAAAACCTAATTGATATAATTCATTGGCAGAAATAGTGTTCCTTCTGTTTACAACTAAAAGAACCTCATTGTATTTTTCTGGCCATACACCATAAATCAAATCGTAGTTATCAGTGACAATACTGCTTATAACTTCACCGTCAGCGCCTTTTATTATTTCAGAGAAATTTTTTGCACTGTCAGCTTGTTCACCACCAAAAAATGCAGAAAATCCAGAGAAAAATCCGCCGTTTTCTTCTTCATTTACTTCTGAATCTGAATCTATAAATTTTTTGTCGTCATTATAAGAAAATGCAGAGAATTTTATATCGTAAGAGTAAACAACACCGTTTTCGCCTAAATACTCCTGAATCGGACTGCTCGGGTCATCAAGATACTTTTTAAACTCTGTTAAATTATTCTTTTTTATAGTTGAAGCCATTGTTTCTTTTGCTTCAATTGAACCATAGTCTGCATAAACCGCATTTTTGAATTTCTTCTTTTCTTTTTCATTTCGATGCTTCTGGTCTTTGCTTTCTTTATCATTATCGTTGGAAGAGAACATACCGAGGGCATCAAATGCAGTTGAATCTATTGTTATAGGGTAAGATTCCATTGTTTTCTTCTGCACATTATCAATATAATCGCTCATTCCCTGTGAAAGTGAAAGGATAAGAGCAATACCTATAATACCGATAGAACCGGCAAAAGAAGTTAAAATTGTACGAGCCTTTTTGGTTTTTAAATTGTTGAAGCTTAAAGAAAGTGCAGTTAAGAAAGACATAGAAACTTTGTTTTTAGTTTCGTGATTCTGTGTTTCATCTGTAATATCGCAAGGGTCAGTATCACTTATAATTTTACCGTCAAGTAAATTAACAACTCGTGTAGAATATTTTTCTGCAAGTTCAGGGTTATGGGTAACCATAACAACTAGTTTGTCTTTGGCGATTTCTTTAAGTAAATCCATTATCTGAATACTTGTTTCGCTGTCAAGAGCACCTGTTGGTTCGTCTGCTAAAAGAATGTCAGGGTTGTTAATCAAAGCACGGGCAATTGCAACTCTTTGCATCTGACCGCCTGACATCTGATTAGGTTTCTTATTTATATGGTCAGTAAGACCTACTTTTTCTAAAACTGCAACGGCTCTTTCACGGCGTTCTTTTTTGGAAACACCCGAAAGAGTAAGAGCCATTTCTACATTAGAGAGTACAGTCTGATGAGGAATCAAATTATAACTCTGAAAAATGAAACCGATTGAGTGGTTTCTGTAAGTGTCCCAGTCTGAATCGGTATAATTTTTTGTGGAAACACCATTAATTATAAGGTCACCACTGGTGTAGCGGTCAAGACCACCAATAATATTTAAAAGTGTGGTTTTACCTGAACCGCTTTGCCCTAAAATTGAAACGAATTCATTGTCGCGAAAATTAACACTTACATCTTTAAGTGCTGTCTGTGTAGCGTCACCCATCTGGTAAATTTTAAAAATGTTTTTTAACTGCAACATACAGTTTCCTTCTTTCTGTTATAACAACAAGATTTTTATAAAAAGAAATATTTATGCCGCAAACAATATTTCGTTTTACTTTTTAATTCTATTTAAATTTTCTATAAGAGATGCACCAAGTAATAAAAACATAAGTAAGAATATCGGGAAGAGTGATATATCAATATGATTTGCTATAATCCCAAAAACAGGTGGCATAAATGATGAACCTGTGTAAGCAAATGCCATTTGTACACCTACAACTGCCTGAGAATTTTCTTTGCCGAAATTTACGGGTGTTGAGTGGATAATTGCAGGGTAAATAGGTCCGTTACCAAAACCTGCTATGAAAATACCCGCAAGGCAAATGAAAGTATTGTTAAATGATAAAATCATCATTAAAAAACCAATAGTTGCAACAGTGTAGCCGAATCTTATCATTTTCTTGTCGCCTGCTCTGTCAGCGAAAAAACCTGTTATTAAACGACTGACTGTCATACCTAAATAAAAAAGGGAGGCGTATTTTGCTGCCATATCTACAGAAAAGCCTTTGCCTAAAACCAAAAAACTACTTGTCCACGAAAAAGCAGTTGCTTCAACAGCACAAAAAGCCAGAAATGCAAACAACACACTTTTAACACCTTTGATTTTAAAAATCTCATTGAGTTTTTTTGGTTGCGGTGTTTCTTCTTCACTGTCACTTGCAAAATTATTTGTTTTAATCTTTTTCCATAAAGGGATACTTATAAAAAGAATAATTGTGAGAATTATCTGAATAATACCAACGGTTTTGTAACCATTTGCCCATTGTTCGTTTTTTGAAAGCCAGAATCCCATAATATACGGACTTATACTCGCCCCTACACCCCAGAAACAATGAAGCCAACTCATATGTTTTGAAGCAAAATGAAGTGCTACAAAATTATTCAGTGCCGCATCAACTGCACCTGCACCAAGTCCTAATGGTATTGCACAAAGAATCAAATGCCAGAATTCACTGCAGAAAGAAAAACCTAAAAGTGCAGTTGCAGTCATACCAACACTTATTGAAGTTACAAGTCCTGCACCGAGTTTACGCGTGAGTTTGTCTGAAAAAAGACTTGCTATAATAGTACCGCCCGAAATTGTCATTGTTATAATACCGGCAAAAGACAACGGAACATCTAAAGCGGGTTGTAAAACTGGCCATGAAGCACCAAAAAGTGCATCGGGAAGTCCAAGACTTATAAAGCCTAAATAAATAATTGCAAGAAGAACAGTAAACATTTAACCACCATTCTTAATATTATCATTATATACATATAATTGCAAGAGAATTCAGTAAGTCAGTTGTCAGTTTATTTTGTGATTGATTTGTTAAAGAGATTGGATTATAATTAAATAAAATATAAAAAAGGGGAAATGTTATGTTGCTTCAGGAATTAAAAAACAGAAATTTACCGGAACTTAAATCACGGGAAGAAATGATTGATATATTGCAAAGCGAAATTTATGGTAAAAAACTCCCTGACCCTGAAAGAGTAGAGTTTATAAAAGAAGATGAACCAATAGTGCCACGCTTTTGTGCTAATAAAGCAAGCATATATAAAGTAACAGCAAAATGTACACTTAATGGTAAAGAATTTTCTTTTCCTTTTTATGAGGTTTTGCCTAATGATAATGAGAAACATCCATTTTTTATTCATGTGAATTTCAGAGACGACAACCCTGACAGGTATCAGCCGACAGAAGAAATTATTGATAATGGTTTTGCAGTTTTAACTGTCTGCTATAAGGATGTTACTTCAGATGACGGTGATTTTACAAATGGACTCGCAGGTGTGCTTTTCCCTGACGGTAAAAGAGGTGCTGACGATTCAGGTAAAATCTCGATGTGGGCATGGGCGGCAAGTAGATTGCTTGATTACGCAGAAACACTTTCAGATAAATTAGATTTAGAAAAAAGTGTGGTTTGTGGTCACTCAAGACTTGGTAAAACTGCACTTGTAGCGGCTATGTTTGACAGTCGGTTTAAATTCAGTTATTCAAATGATTCGGGTTGTAGTGGTGCCGCTCTTGCAAGAGGTACTACCGGCGAAACGGTAGAAGATATTTGTGACCGTTTTCCATTCTGGTTCTGTGAGAATTATAAAAAATATGCAGATAATGAGGATAATATGCCATTTGACCAGCATTATTTAATTGCTTCAATTGCACCAAGATATGTACTCATAGGTAGTGCTAAAGAAGATGCCTGGGCACATCCGCAATCTGAACAACTTGCGTGTGTTGCCGCGTCACCTGCATTTAAAAATCCATTTGATTGTGAAAATAAATTTGCTGAGGCTGGAGACGAATTCTTTAATGGTGATTTAGGTTACCACATGAGGAAAGGCACACACTATTTTAGTAGGGAAGACTGGCAGAAACTTATTAAGTTTGTTAAGAGTAAATAATAAATTTAATGATTGATAAATTATTGAATTTATGGTAACATAGGAAATATAAACAAAAAAGGGGTTTTAAAAATGTCTGAATTACTAGTTCCAGTACTTTTACTGGCAGTTGGTTTTGTTTTACTTATCAAAGGTGGCGACTGGTTTGTTGACGGTGCTACCGGTATTGCAAGACGTTTTCACTTACCAGAAATTTTAATAGGTGCTACTGTTGTTTCAATTGGTACTACTTTACCTGAAGTAATGGTTTCTGCAGGTGCAGCGGCAGGTGGCAATGGTTCAATTGCTTATGGTAATGCAATTGGTTCAATTATTTGTAACACATCTTTAATTGCGGCTATTACAATTTCTGTAAAACCAGGTGAAGCAGCAAGAAAAAGTATGATTTTACCAGTTACTTTCTTCTTTGGCTCTGCAGCATTTTACTGTGGTACAGCGTACTTAACAGGCGAATTTTCTCGCCTTACAGGTATTCTTTTACTTATTACATTCGTTGTTTATATGGTAACAACTGTTTTAAGAATGAAAAAGAGTGCAGCACCTGTAGAAGTTGTAGAAAAAGAGGAAAAAGTAGGTGCACTTACTTCTGAAGAAGAATTAGAAGCAATAAGTGGCGAAGACCATGTTGTTGAATCAAAAGAAAAAGGCACAAAAGACAGTCTTTTAAAAGATATTGTTATGTTGGTTCTTGGTGCAGCGATTATTGCTGTTGGTGCAGATTTACTTGTAGATAACGCTACAATCGTAGCAAAAGCACTCGGTGTTTCAGATGCAGTTATTGGTCTTACAATTGTTGCTTTAGGTACATCACTTCCTGAGCTTGTAACAGCTATCACATCGCTTGCAAAAGGTCACGGCTCACTTTCACTCGGTAATATTATAGGTGCAAACCTTTTCAATTTAGTTCTTGTTAGTGGTACTGCTATTACAATCAATCCGTTTACAGTTCCTTGCTCAGGTTTAATTAATGGTATCAATTCTTCACTCGTTCTTGATATTCCTGTAATGCTCGCTGTAATGCTTATACTCACAGTACCAACAATGATAAAGCAAAAGCTTTCTCGTTGGCAGGGTATTTTAATGCTCGGTATTTATGTTGCATTTATTGGTCTTAGTTTTGTTATTGGGGCAAACTAAGAACGTTTTTCGTTTGATGAATAAAGAAAACAAGTTCTATCTTTAAAGTTTACAAAACTTTAAAGATAGAACTTGTTATTTTTCTGTGGTTTCATCATCACTTAAAAGCCAGTCCACAGTTACTTTCAGAATTCTTGCGAGTTCGCGTAGTTCGTAGTCAGCGATAAATCTGGTTCCGATTTCTATTCTTGAAATGCTGTCTCGTTCAATTATAATACCTGCTACTTGTAATTTGGCGGCTAAATCACTCTGGGTAAGTCTTAATTTACATCTTGCTTCATGAATTCTGTCACCACAAACATTCTTTTTGCCGTTATAGTCATAGATTTTCATAACAAAGGCCTTCTCTGTGTTTTTGTATGTTAAAGATAAGAATTTATCTTGACTTTAACATATCGCGTGATTATAATTGTGTTAAAGATAAGAATTTGGTGTATTTTGACAAAACAAAGCAAGGTTTGTAGAAAATTATGGGTTATTATCAAATATAAAAGAATAAAAATGCTCTTGAAGAAACAGATGTAATCAGTAGCGTGATAAATGTGTCTGCAAAAGCACTTTTTGTTTTGTGGATTTATAGTAAAGGGGTATATTTATGGTAGTTTTTAAATGTAAAATGTGCGGTGGAGACCTCCAGATTCAGGAAGAAGCAACTGTATGTGAATGTGAATATTGTGGAACAAAACAAACAGTTCCGAGTGCCGATGATGAAAAGAAATTACAGCTTTTTAACAGAGCAAACAGGTTAAGATTTAATAATGAATTTGACAAAGCGGCAGGTGTTTATGAATCAATCGTTGCGGAGTTTCCTGAAGAGGCAGAAAGTTATTGGGGTTTAGTTCTTTGTGATTATGGTATTGAGTATGTAGATGATGAAAAAACAGGTAAAAAAATCCCAACTTGCCACAGAACTGTACCAGTATCTGTAATGGATGATAAAAACTTTGAGCAGGCTTGTGAATATGCAGGAAGTGAAGCAAAAGCAATATATCGTGAAGAGGCAAAAGCGATTGACCGAATTCAGAAAAGCATTCTTTCAATTGTTGAAAACGAAGAACCTTACGATATTTTTATTTGTTATAAAGAAACAGATGAAAACGGGTTAAAAACTGTTGATAGCATTCTTGCACAGGATATTTATACAGAATTAGTAAAAGAAAATTATAAAGTGTTCTTTTCTCGCGTAACATTGCGTGAAGTGGCGGGGAGCGATTACGAAGCATATATTTATGCGGCACTAAAAAGTGCAAAAGTAATGCTTGCAATCGGTACAAAGTACGATTATTACGATGCGGTATGGGTAAAAAATGAGTGGAGACGCTATCTTTCAATGATGGCAACCGATAAAGAAAAGCATCTTATCCCTTGTTTTAAGGATTTAGATGCTTACGATATGCCAAAAGAATTTAAAAATCTTCAGGCACTTGATATGGGTGAGGTTACATTCTTTAAGAATCTTTTGAGTAATATAGAGAAATGCATAAAGAAAGATAAGAAAGATAAATTACAAAAAGATGATACCCCGAATGTATCAGTTGTAAATAATAATCTTGAAAGATTACTTCAGAAAAGTCATACATATATAAAACTAGAAAATATTGAACTGGCAAAAAATACATACAAAACAGTAACGGAAGAATACCCGGAAGACTATCGTGGTTGGTGGGGGCTTATTACTTGCGAAACAGATAATCTTACAAAAATAGATGTTGAAATAACACGAATTGAAACATGGTACAGATATGTTAAGACTTTAGCAGAACCAGAGGCATTTAAAGTGCTAGAAGAAGCATACATAGAATATCTCAAGAAATTCGCTGAAAAGTCAGCGTCAGAGGATGTTGAACTTTTTAAAGTCAGAATTAAAAAGAAAGAAATGCTTATTGATGAAACAAAAGCAGAGATTGGGGTAATTGAAAATACAGAAAAATCAAAGAGAAAACACCAGTATGATACGGCTTTCAATAAACTTGAAGAAAAAATAAAGGAAACGCAAAAATTTGTATCCGAACAAAAAGAACAATTAGGTGTTATGAAAAAATATAACATAATAGCAGTGGTTTTTGTGTTGCTTGGTCCTGTTATGGCGTTGATTTTTTCTAATGGTGCATTTATACTTTTTTCTCTCCTTTCATTTCCTTTTATGTATTTATCAAGTGAAAAGGGTTCAAAAAAGGAATTATTAAAAATAATCTCTTCTAATGAACAAAATATTGAGCAGCATATAAATGAACAAGAAACTGAGAAAATCAAGTTGAAAAATGATTTAAAGGATTTAGATGGAAAAATACGCAACTTAAATGATAAAATAACTTTCTTACAAGGACAAATATCACTTGCAAATGAATATATTTCTTTAGGTGAAGAAAAAATTTCAACTTATTGGTTTGAGGAAAAATGTAAGGATATCGGGATAGAACGCTTATGTGACGAATCAATAAAAGTACTCAGAGAAAAAGCGTTGAACGATAATGCCCTTTACGGAATAGAGAATCTGGAGGAAGAGGAGGAAACCTCGGAAGAAGAGCGTGGAAATATTTTAACTTGCAAGAGTTGCGGAGTTATTTTTAAAGCAGAAGAAGATTTTGAGGAAAGTCAACTGGCATTTTGTCCCGGTTGCGGTGAATGTTATTCAAAATAGGAGTGAAAAATTATGAAACGATTTTTAAGTTTATTTTTAGCGTTGGTTGTTGCAGTGGGCATTTGCCTTTCTGCACCAATGACAATTGAGGCAGAGGCATATAGTGTTTCTCGTGATGATGGAGTTTGGTTGTTCCCACTGACAAGTTATTATTACTATAATAATTTTACTGATTTCGCGGGATGTGTTGGGTATGCTAATTCAGCATGTCCATTCTGCGGCTATGCACATCCTGAGTATGCAGATCCACCTAATGGTCATCAGTGGCAAGCAAATTTTGGCGGCCATAATGGTATAGACATAGGTGCTACAACAGGAACGGCTGTCTTTGCCCCAGCGAGCGGTGTTGTTATTGGTTCTGGTATGCCTAGTGATGGGCATAAAACACGAGGCATAACCGTAATGATAAAACATGATTTGGGTAATGGATGGGCGTACTATTCATATTCACAACATTTAAATAAATCTTATGTTTCAGTTGGACAAACTGTTGCGGTAGGTACAACAATTGGCGAAGTTGGTGATACAGGGGTTGGTACAGGAGCACATCTTCATTTTGGTATAGTTATGGCTCCTTCAAATTACAGTTTTTATCAAGTTTTAAATGTTGATTGTGTAGGCTCTACTGCAGATAACAACTGGTTAACAACTAGTGGTTATAAAACTGGTAAATTGGTAACAAACCCTAAAAATGGTGGCACTAATATGGCCTCAGTAAATGCTCATCGTGGTTCTGTAACTTATACATTTGACAAAAATGCGGTTAGTATTAATGCTGCAACCCCAACCACCGGCATCACCCTTAACGCAACAGCAAAGACTTTAAAAATCGGTGATTCTCTTACATTAACTGCAACAGTTACACCATCTAATGCAACAAACAAAACTGTTACTTGGTCATCAACAAATACAAATATCGCTACAGTTTCAAATGGTGTTGTAAAAGCAGTTGCAAATGGTGTTGTAGATATTACTGCAAAAGCAAGTGGCGGTCAGACTGCTATTTGTAAGGTTGTAGTAGCACCGACTACTTTAACACCTGCGGCAAGAACTGTTATTGGTAATAATGTTTATGAATTTTATAAAGAAGATTATATAGGTAACGATGCTTCAACTTATGCCAAAAATCGTGGTGGTTACCTTGTTACACTTACAAGTGAAGAAGAACGAAATCTTGTTTATAACTGGGTAAAATCGCTCGCTCCATCTGCAGTGGCAATTTCAATGGGTGCTTACAGAACAGGCGAAACAACTTTTGCTTGGGAAAGTGGCGAAGCATGGGGTTATGCACCTTGGGTTTCAGGCGAACCAAATAACACAAATGGCAGAGAAAATCGTGCTATTATGGTTATGAGTTCAGGTAACTGGAATGACATTACAGGTGATTACTCTTGGCCATTCGTTATTGAGTACAGTCTCGACACATATAAGAGTAAGGGTTATGATATTGAGGGAATTCCTGTTTTAAAATTACCGGAAAACCCTGATATGTCAAATTATAAAGAAAGTACTTTGTACAGATATGCTGACAAGCAGTTCACAACTTCCGCTAATGAAACATTAGACGGCTGGACAAAATACGATTCGCAGACTTCTTATGGCGATTGGGGTGCTGTAAAAACAACTCTCTCGAAACCGACTGAGGGTGCAAACTTAAGGATAACAGGTACAAAGACACTGTATAAATATTATCATTACTGGAACTATTATGATGGTATGCATTGCCTTGACTCAATAAAATATGGTACAAACAAAGGTTATTGCGAAATTTACCTTACTTACCAATTAAGTCCTGTTGTTTTTCAGGATCAGGGTGGAAGACAAGGTTATGGTTCATATACATGTGATAAGGACAAATTCAACTATTGGTTCTTCGATAAGGCATATACACAATACAGTTATCAGGAAAGAACAGTAACAGGTACAAACTATTTCTATAAATGGGGAAACTGGTCAGACTGGTCAACAACACCTGTAACTGCAAACGATAACCGTAAGGTAGAAACAAAAACTTCTTACACACTTACAGCTCACACTCACTCTGCTTCAGATTGGGTTATCACAAAAAATCCGACTTGTACTGTGGAAGGTACAAAAGTTAAAAAATGTACTTCTTGTGGCGAAGTTATGCAAACAGAATCAATTCCGGTAGTAGCACATATAAAGTCAGACTGGAAAGTAGATAAAGAGGCAACAGTAAAAGAAGCAGGTTCAAAACATATTGAGTGTACAGTATGTAAAAAAGTGTTAGAAACTGCATCAATTGAAAGACTTCCTCTTTTAGTACCAACAGTAAAAATAGTAAACACAACAAACGGAATAAATGTAAGCTGGAATTCAGTTTCAGGAGCAGAAAAGTATATAGTATACAGAAAAACATACAATGACTCAACAAAAGCGTGGGGCGGTTGGGAAACATTAACAAGTAACTGTACCACAACAAGTTATGTGGATACAAAAGCACTGCTTGGTGTGAAATATATATACACAGCGGTAGCAGTAGCGGGTGATAACAAGAGTTCATTTGTAGCAACAAGTGCACTTTTGCGAGATGTTGCACCAACAGTAAAAATTTCAAACGCAAATGCAGGAATTAATGTAACTTGGAATTCTGTATATGGTGCACAGAAATATACAGTTTACA
>SVPQ01000024.1 GCA_015065845.1 Oscillospiraceae bacterium | reverse complement strand
TTTATGTTGCCCTTACAAGAGCCAAAGAGCATCTCGTTTTGATTTGTCCTATAAACTCTAAAACAGGTAAAGAACGAATTGCAAACGGCGTATATTTAAAAGAGGATAATGGCAGAATGTATTTACCACCATTCAGTATTTATAAACAACAATCATATAGTGAATGGCTTTGCTCTGCTCTTGTTCGTCACGAGTCTGCAAAAGAATTCAGAGAATATTTAGGAATAGAAACAACGGAATTTCTTGATTCAGACTTCGATTTGAAGGTTGTAGTAAATGCTAATGATGATTTACCTTTAACCGAAGCACAAGATAAAGCCGTGCCTTCACGCGTTCCGTTTAATCTCAATTTGTTAGAAGAAATTAAAGAAAAAGCAGAGTTTATTTACACTTATGACGAACTTTCAACTGTTCTTGCTAAAATTAATGCTTCTTCGGTAGAAAAACACATAGCAAGACGCGAATTTTTTGCAAGTAAAAAACCTAAGTTTGCAGATGAGAAAACAACTGGTGCAAAACGAGGTACTGTTGTTCATAAATTCCTTGAGTTGTGTGATTTTAAAAATGCCTATGATAATTTTGAAAATGAAATATCACGACTTCTTTCTGAATATAAGTTGACAGAAGATGAAATTTCTGTTATAGATAAAGTAGATATTGAAAATTTCTTTAACGAAGATGTAGGTAAACGACTTTTAAAATCTGATGAGGTTTATAAAGAATATGAGTTTTCAGTTCTTAAAAATGCAGGGGAGTTTTATCCTGAGTTACCTGAAAAGTTAAAAGCAGAAAAAATAGTTGTTCAGGGTAAATTTGACTGTGCATTTATAGAATCTGACGGTGCAGTTCTTATAGATTATAAAACAGATAAAATTACTGACGAAGAAACACTTATTTCAATCTATAAGGGTCAGTTAGATATTTATAAATCAGCACTTGAAGAATGTATAGAAATTCCCGTTAAAGAAACTTATATTTATTCCTTTAAAATTGGAAAATTTATAAAAATCTGAATTTGAAAGGATTGGTTTTTATGAGTAAAAAAGCGATGAAAATCTGTTTTGGTATTATTGCGGTTGTTATTGTATTTACGGTTACAGTTGCAATTTTAACCCGCGAAAAAGTTCCGACACTTGAGGAGAAAATCAAATCGGGTGCTGTTATGCATGATGGTACAAAAGATAGTGTTTTTGAGTCACCTGAAGGCAGTTACTCTTTAAAAATTACTTCAGTTTATGAAACTGAACCTGAAACAACAGAAAAAGATGCACCGGATGCAGACAGGGTAGTAGTTGTAATTTACGAGTACTCTAATGACGATATTTCAAATGGTCTTGTTATAAGTTCGGCACACTTTAAAGCGTATGACAAGTCGGGTAAAGAATTAAAAATATACCCACAAGCAAACCTTTTTGAACCTGGTGAAATTAGTGCTTTAGGTACTCACACTGCAAGTGTTGCTTTCGCTTTAAGCAGTAATGCAGAAAACTATATTCAGGTTGATTATTATAATGACTTAGCTTCTGAAACACCGGACTTGGTGTATGAGGGCGTTTGGGAATAATTCATTGCTACGCTTAGTGATGAGTTTCAAACAATTATAAAAATACACAATTTACAATGCGTAATGCATAATTGTGGAATTTAAAAATTATAAAATAACATAAAAAATTAAATGTGACGGTGCTCCTCTCTTCGAAGCGAGGGGCACCGCCATTTTGTTGTTTTGCTTGTATTTATGCACTTTCAAGCGAGTAGAAAACTTTATAAAATTTTAATATTTCTTGGGTGGTGGAGAGTTCTTTGCCACGAGTTAGTTTTAAAATTTGCAGTAAGTCGCTGGAAAAATAAACTAAATTATCTAAAACCTAAAACCTATCCCACGCCAAAAAGAATTTTACCAACTTCGAAAGCAAATCAATAAAATGTATAAATGATGGCATTCTGAAGAAGTTGTCAAGTGAAGTACCAATTTCACCTTTTTCTACATGAACTGGTATAAATCTCTGGTTGGTAACATCGTTTTGCATAAACTGTGGGTAATTGCGGTTACTGAAAACAGTAAGTTGTTCTTCACTTTCAAACATCCATTTATACATTTCACCGTGACCATCGTGAGTAGAGGAGTGCATCATATCTTTTACAAACCAAGTGCTTTCCGGCATTATAGAAGTTGAAGCATCAATTCTCCAGTCAGGAGAAATATAGTCTTTATCAGTATATTTTTGTTGTGTATAATCTTGTGGTAAATATCCGTTAATATCCGCACAAGTAGCACCTAAAGATGCGTATTTTGTGTCAACAGTACCGTCTGAATCATTAAGGTAAGCAGAAACAATCGGGGTTCTCTGCATATTGTAACCAACAACGTTATAGAATGTTGTTCCATTTGCTTTAGATTCAGCAATCAACTGTTCTGCACTTTGTTGAACTTCGTAGTGATAAAAGTCAATTCTTTCAATGAGTTTTGCGTTTTCTACTGCATCAAGTTTCATAAAAATTTTTGCTTCTTCGTAATATTCGTGTGGAACAAAACTCCAGATACCAGGCATTGTAGCAAACATCGGAATAAGTGCTTCGTTAAATACTCTGTCTTTTAAATTTAATATTAAATCGTCACCGATTTCAATTACTTCATCCAAAATACCTGCGACTGTGAGCATTTCTAAAACTGTGTAAATAATGCCGCCTAAAAAGTCGTTTTCAAGTTCGGGCATTGCCTGAGCTGCGTAGCGCTCAATTGCGTCTGCATTAAGTTCAACTTTACCGGTATAAAGTTCACCCGCAACTGCTGTGCCTAAAAGGGGGCAGCATTGGAAAATTATTGTTTCAATATCTTTTGTACCGTAAAGTTTAATGTAACTCATAGTAGTTACACCGCCCATACTTGAAGCACGAAGCTGAACTGTGTCGTGTTTAGTTAACTCTTTAACTTCCTGAATGTACTGGTAAAGTCCTTTAGCATTTTCAATGGGGTCAAGTCTGAAGTCATAACCAAAATAATAGTTGTGGTCTAAACTGTGAGGAACTTCATCTGTAGGGTGAAATTCTTCACAAGTAACTCTATCTGATGAGTTACCATCTTTATCAAGTGCCAAATCACCAAAAATTTTATTTACACATTCAATTAAAACATCACCAAATGCATTGTAGTCACCATCATTTATTAACTGACCTGCTGCACCTACAACAGGAGTTAATTCACCAATGACATAACCAGTGTCAGGTCTGAAAAGAACTCTTTCGTTTTTTGTACCGGCGTCAAGTGTTAAAGTACCGCTACCAAGTGCCGCAACATAAATAATCGGTGGTTCTCCACAGTTACATTGTTCATTTACTGCAAATGCAGGAATAACTGTAAATACCATTAAAATTATAGAAAGAAATACTGAAATTACTTTTTTCATAAAAGTACCCCCTTGGTTTTTAAAATGATTTTATCATATTCTGGTGAATTTTTAAAGATAGAAAGTGTATAAAAATTTCAAAGTGAATTTGTTGTATTTACATATTAGAATAAATATGTTAAAATCATTTTAGGAAAGAGTGATGTGTTATGTCATACAATTCTTTTGCTTACTATTATGATGAATTGACAAAAAATGTTGATTATAAAGGCAGAGCAGAATATATATGTGAAATTTTAAAAAAATATAATATTAAAGATGGTCTTCTTTTAGATTTAGCTTGTGGCACCGGTTCACTTTCAATTGAATTTTCAAAATCAGGTTTTGAAGTAATCGGAACAGATGCTTCTTATGATATGTTGTCTGAAGCACAGAACAAAGCAGCTGACACTGGTGAAAATATAATGTTTCTTTGTCAGAGAATGGAAGAAACTGACCTTTATGGTTCTGTGAGGGCAATTGTTTGTGCATTAGATAGTATCAATCATTTAACAAGTTATGAGTTAGTCAAAAAGACTTTTAAAAATCTGAAAAATTTTCTTGATACTGATGGTATAATTGTGTTTGATGCAAATACAATTTATAAGCACCAGTGTGTTTTAGGCAACAATATTTTTATTTATGATGAAAAAAGTGTTTATTGTGCGTGGCGTAACACTTTACAAGATGATAATAAAACTGTAAATATTAACCTTGATTTTTTTGTGAAGAATGGCGAAAACTATTCAAGATGTGGCGAGAATTTTAATGAGGTAGCGTATACCGACGAAGAACTTACAAATGCAATTGAAGAAGCTGGGTTTAAAGTTTTAGAAAGATATGCTGAATCTACTTTCGATTTACCTGACGAAACGACTGAGCGTGTTACTTACATAGTAGGGAGGAGCGATGTTTATGGATGATTTAATGTATTTGAAGAGCGGAACAGATATAAGAGGTTCTGCATTTTCAACTGATGGCAGACCTATTGACTTAACTGCAGAAAGATTACAGGCTATTACCTGGGCGTTTGTTAATCATTTAGAGCAAAAAATCAGTAAATTTGAAGATTTGAAAGTTGCAGTCGGTTATGATTCAAGAATTTCATCAATCAATATTAAAATGCTCATAACAAATGTACTTGCTGAAATGGGTGTTGATGTGTATGACTGTGGTTTATCTTCAACACCATCTATGTTTATGTCTATTATAAATCATAATATGGATGCCGCAATAGAAATTACCGCAAGTCATTTACCTATGGAAATGAACGGTCTAAAATTCTTTACCCGTCAAGGCGGTTACTCAGGTGAAGATGTTAAAGAAATTCTCAGTCGTGCATCTTCTAAGCAGTGGTTAAAAGAAGATTTTAAGGCAAGTCCCAAGAAACTCAACAATATGGAAACTTATTGCGAAGGTCTTCGCGAAATGATTAAAAAAGGTGTAAACGCTGAAGATTATGAGCATCCATTAAAAAATCTTAAAATTGTCGTTGACCCAAGTAATGGCGTAGGTGGATTTTATATTAAAGATGTTTTAGCTCCTTTGGGCGCTGATACATCGGGGAGTGTTGCGGTAAATCCGAATGGACATTTTCCGACACACCAGCCAAACCCTGAAAATAAAGCCGCTATGGATGCTATCTCTCAGGCTACTGTTAAAGCAAATGCAGATTTAGGCATAATTTTTGACACTGACTGTGACCGCTCTGCGTGTGTTGATAAAAATGGTAAACCTATAAATCGTAATCGTTTGGTAGCACTAGCATCATATATTGCACTTAAAGATTGTCCTGGTGGTATTGTTGTTACTGACTCTGTAACTTCTGACGGTCTTACAGAATTTATTGAAAATGAATTAGGTGGTATTCACCGCAGATTCAAGAGAGGCTATAAAAATGTAATAGACGAAGCAAAGCGTCTTACTTTTGATGAAGGTAATAAAGCACCTTTAGCAATCGAAACATCAGGTCACGCCGCTTTTTCTGAGAATTATTACCTTGATGATGGCGCATACCTTGCAACTCAGATTGTAATTTTATTAGCGTCTTTAAGAAAAGAAGGTAAGACTATTGCAGATTTACTCAGCAAATTAAAAGAACCTCTTGAAGAATGTGAAAAAAGAATTAAAATTGAAACTGATGATTTTATTGATTATGGAAATTCAGTTTTAGACGCTTTCAAAGATTTTGCAGATAATACAGATGGTATTGAACGCGTTAAGTTAAATTTTGAAGGTGTTAAAGTTAATTTTGATAAAAAGAAAGGTAATGGTTGGTTACTTTTAAGGCTTAGTCTTCACGAACCATTGCTCGTAGCAAATTGCGAGAGTAATTCAGTAGGTGGTACTGAAAAGATGCTTGAAACATTAAAAGCATTTTTAAGTGGTTTTGATAAATTAAATATTAATTTTTAGAAAGTGAAATTTTGTTATGTTGAAAAATAAAAAGTTAATTGTTAGTATTATTTCTATCGTTTTAGTGGTAGCAATTGGTGTTACTGCAGGTGTTCTTCTTTATAAAGACTGGCCGGAGATAATTGAAGATTTCGAGCCGAAAAGCGAAAACACATTAAGAGTTATGAGCTTCAACATCCGTTGCACAAATGTTGGCAGAGATTCCTGGGAAGACAGAATTGGTATTGTTACCGATACTATTGTAAACAGTGAAGCGGATTCTGTTGGTGTTCAGGAAGCAACTCCTGAGTGGATGGCAACATTAAAAGAAACACTTAAAGATTACGACTATGTCGGTGTTGCCCGTGATGATGGTGAAAATCAGGGCGAATATTCTGCAGTGTTTTATCTTAAGGATAAATATAACCTTGTAGATAGCGGTACTTTCTGGCTTTCAGAAACTCCTGAAACACCGTCACTTGGTTGGGACGCCGCTTGTTTCAGAATCTGTACCTGGGCAGTTCTTGAAAATAAAGAAACAAAAGAACAATATGTACATGTGAACTCTCACTTTGACCATGTTGGTATTAAAGCAAGAGAAGAAAGTGTAAAAATGATTTTAGCACATATTGAAGAATATAAAGAATTACCTGTTGTATTCACTGCGGATATGAATGTTAAAGAAGGCTCTGACAACTATGTTGAATTTACAAAAGTTCTTCACGACACAAAATATTTAGCAAAAGACACAATGGATTACCTTACATATCACGACACAAAACCATCAAAGTTTGAAGGTGAAGTTATTGACTATGTTATGGTAAATGATAACTTTAATGCTTTAACATACAAAGTAGTAACCGCGGGCATAGATGAACGCTATGTTTCCGACCACTTCCCAGTGTATGCAGATTTAGAGGTCATGAAATAAAATATAAAAAAACCGGGTAGCTTAAACTACTCGGTTACTTTTTTCGTGGGTATGGCTTTTCTTCGTCTGTCAGTCCTGCGAGGTAATCCATACTTGTATCTAATGCAATTGCGATTTTTTTGCATTGCTCAAATGTAAAATATCGTTTTTCATTTTCAATTTTTGAGTAATCACTCTGGTCAATTCCGGTAAGCATTTGCATTTTTAGTTGAGTGTAGCCCTTCGATTTTCTTAAATCTTTTAATCTACTCATATAATCACCATATAAATTATGTCACAATGACCTATTGACAAATAGGGTTTAATTGACCTATAATTACCGTGCAGTTTTACTTTTTTACAAAAAAAGACTTAAATTTGTAAAAAAATGACTGCAAATAAAGTTGAAAATATTGTATTATTACTTTATATGTATATTTTTATCATGAAAAGAGGAAAAAGTCTTGAATATTGCTGTTTGTGATGATAATATAGTTTTCTTGGAAGAATTTGTAACGGGAATCAATAAAATTACGGATGGTGTTCATCAGATTTTTAAATTTGATAATGCCGAAGATTTACTCAGAAAAATTGAAGATTTTTCTGAAGATTGTATTGATTTAGTTATAACTGATATTGAGTTGTCAGGCTGTAACGGAATTGAGATGGCGAAGATTTTAAAAGAACAACACCCTAGAATTCAGGTTATTATTGTTACAAATTATACAGAGTATATTCAGGATGCATTTTCTTTTGAACCGATTCACTATATTTTAAAACCTATAGATTACGAAAAGGTAAAAGAAGCACTAGTACGCGCTGAAAAAGCAGTAGAGATAGGTAAAAGAAACACAATTTCTATTACAAGTAAAAATAAACTTGTGCGTATCCATTGTGACGAAATTAAATTTGTTGAGAGTTATATGAGAACTATTCTTGTTCACGAAATCAAGTGCAACACAGAACTCTATATGAAACTCGATGAATTCAGTTCAATAGTTCCACCATTTTTTATTCGTACTCATAAAAGCTACCTTGTCAATATGAATATGATTAAAACTATTTCTAACAATCGTATAGAATTATTTTCAGGCGAAGTTGTTCCTGTTGCGAAAGCAAAATACTCTGATGTAAAAAAACAAGTTTTAAAATATTTAGGTGAGGAAATTTAATGTTTAGCGATTTGTTTAGTAGTGAACTGTTTTTGAATGTTGCATCCTATGTTTTATCTTTTTCTGTTTTATTTATAATGAGTATAACTACCAATTTTGTGCTTACTCCAAAATTAAAACGCATACTTTCAATATTTTCTTTTAATATTGGAATGACAATAATAAATGTTGGTTTTAATTACACGCCACTGTTTTTAGAAATTGGTACAAAAGCGCATTTTCTTTATGGTGCAAAAGCTGTTTCAATAACAGTTTTTTCACTGCTCTACTTTTTATTTCTTTTTAAAGAGAAAACTGGTGAAAAATTCAAAGCGTTTATTATTTATCAGGTTGTAATAGCGGCTGCTGATATGTTTTACGGTTTTTTCGTTGCAAAAGCATTTCAATTTGATTTAAGTAATACACTTTATCCTGATTTATGGAAAATTGTAATAGCGTATTTTGAACAAATGGTTATTTATTTCTTTGCGGCGATAGTTTTTTATCTTTTGATGAAAAAGATGGTTCTGAGATTACCAACAAAAGTTTTAATTGTTTTCTCTTTAATTATTGTTCTGAATTGTTTTATGATTTTATGTGTATGCATAACAACTGCTGGAACGCAAGATGTTTTTATGCAAAGTTTACTTTTAATTTCCCCAGCATTTTTACTTATTCTGTCATTTATAATGTATAAAGTTATGGTGCAGATAGGTGAGGGAGAGGTTGTAAAAGAAAAACTTTACTGGGTTGAAAATGTTAAAGGTATTGAGCTTGATTATTACAACAAACTTCAGGAAAAAACAAATGAAGTCAGAAGAATTCGTCACGATTTTAAAGATAATTTAGAAACTGCAAAACTTTTAATTAAAGAGAATTCGGACGAAAGCATCGAAAAAGCAAGTGAAATTATTTCTGCAATGGAAAAGAGCATAAACGCAACTAAATTACCTGTGTATTCTGAAAATGTTGTTGTTAATGCAATTGTAGGTGCAAAAGCAGAAGAAGCAAAGCGTAAAGGTATAATAATTAACGCGTTTATAGATGTTCCGAAAGACTTAAACATTGAAAGCATTGACCTTAACTGCGTCTTTTTAAATCTTCTTAATAATGCAATTGAAGCAACTGAAAAACTTGAATGTGAAGAAAAACATATTTTGCTTAAATCACAAATTAAAGCTGGTTATCTGTTTGTGAAAACTGAAAATCAGTTTACTGGAATTTCTACTGATGAAAAAGGCGATATTGTAACAACAAAGACCGATAAAGATAATCACGGTATTGGCACATCTTTAATTAAAGAAATTGCAAAGAAATATGACGGTGATTTCACTACACAAATTATTGAAAACAAATTCATAGCGTGTGTTAATTTGAAAAATTCATAAATTAAATTTATTATGGCTATCTCATTTTTGAGGTAGCCATTTTCCTGTTTTTTACAAAAAAAGGTCGTTTTTTGAAAAGCTATGTAAATTGTAAAAAAATGGTGGTATATTGAAATTAAAATTAAAACAAAAGGGGTTTTGTAAAATGAAAAGATTTTTAAGTCTAGTCTTAGCGTTTGTTTTTGTAATGGGAATATGTGCGACTGCACCTATGACAATTACAGCAAATGCGGCTGACAGTCATTCGCTTGAATTTAAATTGAATAGTGATGGCAAATCATATTCTGTAGTTGATTATGAGTACGATTGGGAAAATACAAGTCCTTTGGTTGTACCGGGTAAATATAATGGATTACCTGTAACAAAAATTGCTAAAGATGCTTTAATGGGAATTATGGCAAGCGAAGTTGTAATTTCTGAGGGGATAACTGAAATTGGAGAAATGGCATTTTTTGAAGGTGGAAGAATCCAAAAAATAACCTTACCTAAAACTTTAAAAAAAATTGGGGATAGTGCATTTGGAAGATGCTGGTCATTACAAACAATTAATTTTCCAGAGGGGTTGTCTTCAATAGGGAATAACAGTTTTTTTGAGTGTGTTTCATTAAAATCTGTTGTTTTACCTTCAACTTTAAAAACAATAGGTGTTGAAGCCTTTTTAAGTTGTGATGAACTTGTTAGCGTGAAAGTGAAAAATAAAGATGTAAAAATAGGTAGTCAGGCTTTTGGTTATGGTATTTCTCACGACCACAGTTATTCATATAAAGTTGACAGTATAACATTTTATGCCCCTAAAGGCTCAACAACACAAACTTATGCTAAAAATAATGGTTTTAAATTTGTTGTTAAAAATACAAATACTGTAACTCTTGCAACACCAACGGTAAAAACTTCAAACACTACAAAAGGTATTAAAATAACTTGGAATAAAATTAAAAATGCCGAAAGTTACAGAGTTTATAGAAGAACATATAACAAAAGCACAAAAAAATATTCAAGCTGGAAAATAATTAAAAATACAACTGGTTTGAGTTATACTGATAAAACAGTAAAACTTGGAACTAAATATAGTTACACAGTAAAAGCTATAAAAGGTAATGTTGCAAGTAAATATACTGCAACAAAAGGACTTAAATATAATATTGCACCGACAGTTAAAGTAGCAAATGCAAGTAGCGGTATTAAAGTAACTTGGAATACAATTGCTAATGCAACAGGTTATACAATTTACAGAAAAAGTTATAATACCAAAACTAAAAAATGGGAATCATGGAAAAATATTACTACTGCGAAAGCAAGTAAAACATCATGGACAGATAAATCAGTGAAGAGTGGTGTGTATTATAAATATACTGTAAGAGCTTGTAATGGCAAAACTTTTAAAAGTGAATATAAATCAAGTGATAAAATTTTATATTTAGCAAGGCCAACAGTAAAACTTGCAAATAACGAGAGTGGTGTTGAGGTAAGTTGGAACAAAGTAACAGGGGCTAAAGGATATATTGTTTATCGTGCTGAATTTAATGATGAAACACAAAAATATTCTTCTTGGAAAAACTATGGTGAAGTAACTGGAAATGTTTTTGAGTGGACTGATACTTCTGTTGTTCAGGGCGCTACTTATAAATATACAGTAAGAGCTAAGTGCGGTAACTTTAAAAGTGCTTATATAGGTAATCTTAGCATTACTTTACCAATTACAGAAGTTACAACTGTTCCAACAACAGAAACAACAAATGGTGAACAGAATCAATAATTAAAACATATTTGAAAGGATGTTATTGATGAAACGATTTTTGAAAACTACACTTTCTTTAGCACTTGCATTCATAATGCTTGCAGGTTCAATACCATTGAGTAGTTACGATTTTTCAGGATTTTCGATTAAAGCCGAGGCGGTTGCTTTGACTCAAAGTCAATTTGATGCAAAATTAGCTGCTGCAAAGAAACTTTACCCCTGTGGTACAGCACAAAAAATTTGGCCAATGGGACAGGATTGTCATGGTTACGCTCGTTGGCTGTCTGGCTATGTTTGGGGAGTTGATTTTGCAAATGGCAGAGGGGACGGTTGGGTTTTATATAAATCAACTTCATCTTCGAGTTCTATTGAAAAGTTAAGACCAGGTGATGTTGTAAGATACAGAACAAAATCCACTAGCAATTTTAATCATACAATATTCATAACTAATATAAAAGGTGACACAATTTATTTTACAGATTGCAACAAGGATTGGAATAGCACGGTATGTTGGAATACATGTAAAGATTCACGCACTTTAACTAAAAAAAATTTAGATAAGTATTTGAAAATTAAATTGTACACTGGTTGGGGAGCTGAAGCTGCAACTTATGGTTATATAGCACACTATAAACCTAATACGCTTGGTGGGAATTCGCTATCCATCAACAACCAAACTCCAACAACAACTAACACAACTGCACATATCAGTGCAACTATAACATCGTCAGTTCAATCTTATGGTTATTATTTAAGTACAACTAAATCTCATATTGATAACAAAGATTTAAGCAAAAAAGTTGTTGTTAGTAACACATCTGCAAAAAATACTATTTCAGCAGATATAAGTAGTCTTACCCCAAATACAACATATTATTATCGCTTTTATGTAAAATATAATGATAAAAATTATTATTCTTCTACTGCAAGTTTCAAAACAAGTAATATCGCACCTGCGGCAGCGAAAATCAAAACTTCTACCGCACATATCGGTATAAATGATACTGCGACTTTCAGTTGGAATGAAGCAAAAGATGCAGATTCATATTTTGTTAAAATATATAAAAATGGTGTGCTTCAGAGCACTTCAAGTGAAATTAAAGGTTTTCAGTATGTTTCTAACAAAATGACTTCTGCAGGTAACTATGAAGCAGAAATTATTTCTAAAAACTCTGCAAAACAAGTTGTTGGTAACAGAGTCAGCTTTACAGTTCACCCAAATCTCACTGTTACATTTAAAGACCCTATTTCAGGCAAAGTTATAAAAACTGAAAAGAATGTTGCTTATGGTCATAGCGCAACTCCGCCTAAGGCACCTGAACACGAGGGTTATACATTTGCTAATAAATGGGATTCAGATTATACAAATATAACTTCTGACAAAACTATTACTGCGGTTTATAATGCAAATACATATACAGTAAAATTTGTAAACAGTGTTACAAATGCTATTATAAAAACAGAAAAAGTTACTTATAACAAATCTGCAACCGCTCCGACAACAGTCACTGCACCTGCAGATGGTTACACCTTTAAAGGTTGGGATAAATCATTTGACGCTATTAAAGGTGACACAACAGTTTATACTGTTTTTGAGTGGTATGATTCTGCTTACCCGACAGTTGTAGCGCTTAACTCAATTTCACGAAATTCTACAAAAGCGGGTTATGATATTACAGTAAAAGTTACTGCTTCATCAACAGCAAAAAATGTTGTTTCTGGTAGAGTTGTCGCAGCATTAAAATCTTCTCAGGGAGCTTTACTCAACTCAACAGAATCTTCTGCATTTGCTTTAAACCCAGGTGACAGTAAAACACTTTCAATTTTTGTGCCTTATGACAGCCTTGCATATGCAGTTCAGATTTATGCTATAAATAATTATGGTTCAAATGGTACTATTGCACAACCAATAAACACTAATATTGATAACAGTTCTGCGTGGTCTGCCTGGATTGCTTACAGTGGCACAGTTCCGGTAACTCAGGGTGTAAACGGTGTAAGTGCTGTTGAAACAAAATCAGTTGCAGGTACAACTACAAATTATTACAGATATAAAACAAAAGCAACAAAAACTTCTTATGAAACAGCTATTTCAGGTTGGACCCAGGACGGTTATAGCCTTGTTAAAGCAACTTCAGGCTCTATATCTTATGTTCCATCATGGCCATCAGGCTTTAATAAGAGTAATTCACTCTACACAACATATAACAAAACACCAAAAACAGCCTCTGAAACAGCAACGCAAAAAACAACTGTTTCTACAAGCACACAAGGTTATATTTACTGGCACTGGTGTGCTGGTTATACAGGTGGCCCAATTAACAGGTGGATTGAATGGTCTAAAAAGGGTAGTTATACTAAATTCCATGCATTTTATAACACTTCTGCAAAGTCTTATGATTCTTCTGCAGATGCTTATAAATATAGCAATTCAAGTGTTTGTAAAGACTCATACTGGTGGAATGGTCTTAAAAGTGGTAGCGCTGGTCTTGTAACAGTTAAAAAATGTGATTACACAACTTACAATAAGCTTTATAATTATTACAAGATTTATGATTGGTCAAAGTGGACTCCTTATACAGGTAATGTTCCGGTAGTTAAAGGAACACCTACAAATACTAGCGGTGAAACTTATTATGAAGTTGAAACAAAAAAAGAAACAACTCCTACTACATATTATTACAGATATAAATCAAGTGAAAAAGTTACTGACCCTGCAGTTTCTCAGGAACAGATTGTAAATATAAACGGTACAATTTCAAGTCAATATGCAGGTAAGAAAGCAATTGTGTGGGTTTACAAATTTGACCAGACTTCAGACTACACAACTGAATATGTAAGTAATGAAATTACTGTTGGTGCAAATGGTGAAATTTCAATTCAGAACGCAAGATTGTTTGAGGCTCCAACAATTGAGTCAGGAGATTATTCTATTGTTGTTTCTGTTAAAGGTATGACAGAATCAATTTATCTTGGTAAAATTGAAGCTCCAAAACCTAAATATACAGTTACTTTCTATGATTATGATGGTAAAACAGTAGTTTCACAACAAATTGTTGATAAATGTGGTTCTGCAGTTGTTCCTGACCCAAGCAATCTTTCAGTTTCAACAGGTTATCGTTTTACAAACTGGTCACAATCAACAGTTAATGTTCAAGATAATTTAAGTGTTTACCCTGAGCAAGAAAAGGAAAAGTATGTTGTTGCTTTTGTAGACTGGGCTACTCACTATGTTGAATTAAAGGAATTTGAATACGGTGCAGAACTTATTACACCAATTCTTGAAGAAACAGAAGAGGGTATTGTTTCAAGTTGGGATTTATCAAAAGTTCCGACTGATGGTAATGGTTCTTGTATTGTAACTTCAAATATGGCAGTTACAACGAAATTTGAACCGGCAACAAAGAATGTTGTTTTCTATGATATTGATTTTAATGAAACAAATACAAATCCGCAAATTGTAAGTGAACAAAATGTTGTTTACGGTTCTCGTCTTATAGTTCCCGAACTTCACAACTCAGTGGTTGTTACTAATTGGGTAAATGTTGAAGATGGTAGTGTTCTTGGTGATACAACTGTTACAAATTCAGGTGCATTTTATCCGGAATATTATTATGAAGAAACTGTAGCTGACCCTGTAGCAAGTGTTACAACAGGTTCATATAGTACAGCACAAAAAGTAACACTTACTTGTACAGATACAGGTGCAACAATTTACTACACAACTGATGGCAGTAATCCTGAAACTAATGGTATTAAATATACAGGTCCTGTTACAATCAGTAAAAATACACATCTTTCATTTATAGCAAAAGCACAAAATAAAAACAACAGTCTTGTTGTTGATGAATATTACGCTATTAAAGATGGTACAAAACAATATTATGTTGTAAAAATCCATAATGTTGACGATTTCTTTGATGTTATGTTTGTAGAACACGGAAAAACCGTAACAGTTGATACTACAAAATATCAGACATCATATCAGGTGTTTAATGGATTTATTACTGCAGATGGTAATAAATGGGATATTTCTAAAAATGTCGTAACATCAGATATTACTTTATATCCTGATATTACTTATAAAGAATATACAGTAACATTTAAATCATCAGATGGTTCTGTTATAAGTACTCAGAAAGTTCCTTATGGTCTCAGTGCTGAAGAACCTAAAGTTACCGCTCCAAGTGGTAAGGCGTTTAGTGGTTGGAGTTCAGATGATTACTTGTTTGTTACAGGTGATGTTACTGTTACTGCGAAATTTATTCCTCAGGCTCAGGTTATTAAAGTTCAACTTAATAAATCAAATGTTTTGACAATCGTTGATTCACAAATTCAGTTGAGTGCAACTGTTACTCCTGATTCAGCAACTAATAAATCTGTTACCTGGTACTCAAGTGACGAGAGTGTGGTTACAGTAGACTATACCGGTCTTATTACCGCTGTAGGTGCTGGTAAGGCGGAAATTATGGCAGTTTCAGACGAAAATGGCGCAACTGCAATTTGCAATGTAACTGTTTTGAATACTGGTCACAACTCTTCTGATTGGATTGTTTCCAAAAATGCAACTTGTACTTCAAGTGGTCTTAAAGTAAAACAATGTAAAGATTGTGGTGTCATTCTTGAAACAGAAATGATTCCGATAGTTGCTCATAAATATAATAGTGGTGTTGTAACTAAGAACGCAACCTGTACAGTAAGTGGTGTTAAGACATTCACTTGTTCAGTTTGTAAAACTACAAAAACAGAAAATTTAAATCCAACCGGTCATAGTTTTGGTAGCAATTTTATAGTTGATAAACCAGCTTCATTTACTGAGAATGGTACTAAATCTAGACATTGTTCTCGTTGTAATGAAAAAACTGAAATTACTGTAGTTCCAAAACTTACACTTACAGTTCCAGTTGTAAAAACTGCAAATACAAGCAATGGTGTTGTAGTTAGTTGGAATACTGTGGAAAACGCAGAAAAATATATAGTTTATTCTTCAACTTATGACTCTAAAACTAAAAAATGGAGTAGTTGGATAAATAAAACTACTTTATCTGGTGCAACTACCTGGACTGATACTGGGGTACGAAGTGGTACTAAATACAAATATGCTATAACACCTGTCAAAGGTTCTTTTGCTGGTCAATTCGGAGAATCTTCGAGCATATTATATCTCGCACAACCAACAGTAAAAATTGCAAATGCAAGTACAGGTGTAAAGGTTAAATGGAACAAGATTACAGGTGCAACAGGTTACAAAGTTTACCGTGCAGAATATTCAAATGGTAAATGGAGCGGTTGGAAGAGCGTAAAAACAATTACCAAAGGTTCAACTGTTTCATGGACTGACACTAAAGCAAAGAGCGGTGTAAAATATAAGTACACTGTAAAAGCGGTTAATGGTAAAACAGGTAGCACTTACAAATCAAGTTCATCACTTCTTTATTTAGCACAACCGAAAGTAGCAGTAAAAGCACTTTCAAATGGCATAAAAGTTGCGTGGGTACAAAGTGCAGGTGCAACAAGTTACAAAATTTATCGCTCAGAATACAACGCAAAGACTAAGAAATGGAGCAGTTGGAAATCAATAAAAACTGCAAAATCAACTTCTAAGTTATACACCGACAAATCTGCAAAGAAAGGTGTAAAATATCGTTATACAGTAAAAGCGGTAAATGGGAAAACTGCAAGTACTTATAAAGCAAGCGGTTCAGTAAAAAGGTAACACCTTTTTACTGAATGCAAAATGCAGAATGCAAAATGCAAAATTTCGGGACCTGCGGTCGGTAATTATAATAGTTGTTAGTGTGGCTGGTTGGCTAGTTGCTAGTAAAGTAAATAAAACCCAAAATATTCTATCGTTTTCAGTTTACAATAAACTTTTAATGAAACAAAAAATTAACTCCCACAATCGTAGGGGCAGACCTGTGGTCGCCCGTAGTAGTGGGAGTTAGTTTTTTTATTAATAAAACCCAATCGAGTGTAATAAATTATGGTTTATAGTTTCGTTTCAAATGCATTCTGTTAAACAACGCGTTGTAGCGGTAAACACGGTTCATCCCCTACGAAGAAATAGTTTCATCCTATCATTTAAAATTTTTCGTGAACTTTAAATGATAGGATGATTTTTCTTTATCCGATATCTAATTCCTGATTCCTAGTCCTTGACAACTGCCAACTAGCAAACTATATTTTTAATTGAAAATGTAAACTCTCGTCTCATAAGGTTTTGTTTTGAAACCGTTACCTGTTGTAGCAGGGTAGTTGTAGTTTGAAAGAGCGAGTTCGCCTTTAGTAAGGTCAAAGCCTTGTGGTGCTTTGAATTCAATTTCTTTTTCAGTGAAGGAGTTGATTACAAGTAATTTAACACCATCAAGTTCTCTTTCGTAAACAAAGAGGTCTTTACTGTTTTCATAATATTGTTTGAATGAACCGTAAATTGCAACTTCGTTTTCTTTTCTGAATTTTAAGAGTTTTCTGTAATAGTTAAGAATACTGTCAGGGTCTTTTTCTGCTGCAGCAACATTTATTTCTTTATAGTTAGGGTTAAGGTTAAACCAAGGTTCAACAGTTGAGAAACCTGCGTATTCTGAGTCATCCCATTGAACAGGTGTTCTTGAGTTTTCACGAGAACCAGCATTTGCCATCTTAATGAATTTTTCGCCTTTAATACCAAGTTTATTAAACATCTTCTGGTTGTTGAAGGTAATCATATCTTTGAATTCATCAATAGAATGAAGTTCAATGTTGGTCATACCGATTTCCTGACCCTGATAAATAAACGGTGTACCTTTTTGTAAGTAACACATAGTTGCAAGCATTTTTGCGCTTTCAACTCTGTATTTTAAACTACCATAACGGTCAACAATTCGTGGGTGGTCGTGGTTTTCAAGGTAAAGTGTGTGCCATGCTTTACCGTTCATAGCATCATACCATTTCTGGTAGCACTTTTTCATCTTTTTAAGACTGAAAGGTGTTTTTATCCAGTCTGTCATAAAGCAGTCTGCTTCAAGGTGGTCAAAACTGAACATTGTTTTAAGAACCTGACCTTCACCTTCAGTAACAAATTTTAACGCTCTGTCAGTTGTAAGAAGTGGGCCTTCACCAACTGTAAAGCAATCATATTTTGAAAGAACATCATCATGGAATTCTTTAAGATACTCGTAAAGGTGAGGACCACAGTTGTAGTGTTCCATACCACAAGCAACTGGAATCGGGAAACCATTTGGAAGTCCTTCTTTTTTAGAGATGTATGTAATAACATCTTCACGGAAACCGTCAACGCCCATATCGAGCCAAAATTTCATAATGTTTTTAACTTCTTCACGAACCTTTGGGTTATCCATATTCAAGTCTGGCTGACCTTTTGTGAAGACGTGAAGATAATATTCATCAACGCTTTCAACATATTCCCAGGCACCGCCTTCAAATGTAGAAAGCCAGTTATTAGGTGGTTTTTTACCATTTTTACCTTTACCTTTTCTCCAGATATAGTAATCGTGGTAAGGGTTGTCAACGCTCTTGCAACTTTCTTTGAACCATTTGTGTTCTGTTGATGTGTGGTTCACAACAAGGTCCATAAATACTTTCATTCCGCGTTCGTGTGCACCAGCGAGAACTTTTTTAAAAGTATCCATATCGCCATACTCTGGGTTGATGTCCATATAGTCAGCAATGTCGTAACCGTAGTCGGCATTAGGTGAGCAGAAAAGAGGTGAGAACCATATAGCATCTATACCAATACTCTTGATGTAATCAAGTTTTGAGTAGATACCTTCAAGGTCACCAATACCGTCACCATTAGAGTCTTTAAAACTGCGAGGCCATACCTGATATACGACCATCTCTTTGTACCAATTTTTTTGCATAAAAATACCTCACTCTATACATAATTTGAATTAATTTTAACACACTGTATAATTATTTACAAGTAAATCGTTTATTTTTAGCATATTGTCGAAATATTTAATTCACAATTTGGTTAAAAAATACTATATACTTTTTAAAACCTTTATAGTATAATGGCAAAGTATATTATTGTGACAAAATTCTTAAGGGAGTTTATATATGAAAAAAACTACAAAAATCGTTGCTTCAGTTGCGATTGCGGTTGTTCTTGTAGCGGCAATTGTTACTATCAGTCTTATTAAAGATACTGAACCAAGTACACCGGCTACTTCATTTTCAGTTCCATCAACAACTTTGCTTTTGCAGCAACCTACAGAAACTGAAAGTTTTTTTGATTGGGATGCTTACATAAATTCACTCGATTTATCAACAGAACCGGAAAGTTCTACTATAAATCCATCTGACCCGACTGCAACTATGCCATCTACCGGACCTAATGTTGTTGTCAGTATTGTTTATCCAAGTGATTATGTTCCGCAGACATTGCCTAACAGTACCACAACCACAACAACAGAACCAACTACTAAAGCTCCTGTTGTGCAAATGGTTGACTACAAATACACTATAACAGATGATTCTGTAACACTAAACAGCTATTTTGGTAGTGATATGACGCCTCTTATTCCTGCTGAAATAAATGGGTTACCTGTTTCAAAAATTGGATATAACTGCTTTAAAGGTACTCAGATTACAAGTGTTTATATACCTGATACTATCCATATGATTGATACGGCTGCATTCAGTAGTTGTTCAAAACTTAAAAATGTTTATTTTATGAGTGACGCTACCAGTATTGATATTGGTCCGTCTGCTTTTCAGAATTGTAAAGCGCTTGTGAATATAAAACTTCCATCAGAAACCCGTACAATCGGTAATAATGCTTTCTCTGGTTGTTCTTCTTTAGTGAAACTTACAATTCCTATTTCAGTTACAGAAATTGGTCCTAGTGCTTTTGCGGGGACAAATGAGAATTTTACTATTTATGGTAAACAGAATTCTGTAGCACAGGAAGCTGCAATGGGTGCTGGAATAAAATTTGAAGTTGTTTAAAATTTTTTAACCGCTAAGAATTTTCTTAGCGGTTTTTTAACACAAAAATTCTTTGAATAATATACTGTAATAGAGTTTTATTTCATTAAAACTTATAACTTTTCGTTTTTTATGATTATTTTTGTAAATTCAGTCAAAAATAGGGATGTACAAACATAATATCGGAGAGTGATACAGTGACTATTAAAAGAGGCGATATCTATTACGCAGATTTAAGTCCCGTTGTCGGTTCGGAGCAAGGCGGTGTAAGACCAGTACTTATTGTTCAGAATAATGTTGGTAACAAATATAGCCCGACAGTTATTGCTGCTGCTATAACAAGTCAGAAATTTAAAACTAATTTACCGACTCATATAAGTGTAAATGCAAATGACTGCGGACTTTCAAAAGATTCAATAGTTTTGCTTGAACAAATAAGAACTCTGGACAAACAACGATTAAAAGAACGGATGGGTAACTTACCTGAAAATGATATGGACAGAATTGATAAAGCTTTATCAGTGAGCTTCGGTTTGCTTGATAATATATGATATATGAACAACAGACTTTTAATGTCTGTTGTTTTTTATTTCTTGACAATGTATTTTTTATGGTGTAAAATAGCAAATAGGTATGTATATTATAAATATTTGTCGTATACGGAGGTTTTACTATGGCAAGAAGATTTTTTACATCGGAATCAGTAACAGAAGGACATCCTGATAAAGTTTGCGACTGTGTTTCTGATGCGATTTTAGATGCTATTTTAGCACAGGACAAACAAGCAAGAGTTGCTTGTGAAACTACTTGTACAACGGGTGTTGTTACAGTTATGGGTGAAATTACTACTACTGCACAAATTGATTTTCCAGCAGTTATAAGAAAAACTGTTTGTGATATTGGTTTTGATAACCCAAATTGTGGTTTCGATGGTAATACTTGTGCGGTTATGACTACCATTGATAAACAATCAACTGATATTTCTATGGGTGTTGATAAATCACTTGAATTAAAAGATGGTGAAGATGACCCTTATAACCTTCATGGTGCAGGTGACCAGGGTATGATGTTTGGTTTTGCTTGTAACGATACAGAAGAACTTATGCCACTTCCGATTTCTTTAGCACACAAGTTAGCTCGCCGCCTTACAGAAGTAAGAAAAAATGGCACTTTAACTTATCTTCGTCCGGATGGTAAGAGTCAGGTTACTGTTGAATATGATGATAACGATAATCCTGTAAGAGTTGAAGCAGTTGTTGTTTCTTCTCAGCACGACCCAATGGATATTGAAGCGCTTCGTAAAGATATTATCGAGAATGTTATCAAACCTATTATTCCAGAAAAATATCTCGACGAAAATACCAGATTCTATGTAAACCCAACAGGTAACTTTGTAATTGGTGGCCCTGTTGGTGACAGTGGTCTTACAGGTAGAAAAATTATTGTAGATACATACGGTGGATATTCTCGTCACGGTGGCGGTGCATTCTCAGGTAAAGACCCTACAAAAGTTGACAGAAGTGCTGCTTATGCTGCAAGATATGTAGCTAAAAATATTGTAACAGCTGGTCTTGCTGATAAATGTGAAGTTCAGTTAGCGTATGCAATTGGTGTTGCTAAACCACTTTCTGTTCGTGTAGATACATTCGGAACAGGTAAAATCAGTGACGCACAACTCGAAGATATTGTTAATGCTAATTTTGATTTGCGTCCTGCAGCAATTATTGAAAAACTTGATTTAAGAAAACCACAGTACAGAGAACTCGCAGCTTATGGTCATATGGGTAGAATTGACCTTGATGTTGCTTGGGAAAAAACAGATATGGCTGAAACTCTTAAAAAGGCTGCAAATATCTAATCAGATATAAATGAATATTTTCTTGGAGAATGTATGAGTAATCAGACTACTAAAAAGAATATTCACGCAGGTCATCGCGAAAGAGTGCGCGAAAATGTTTTTAAAAACGGATTTGAACAACTCGAGGACCACAGACTTCTCGAGTTGTTACTCTTTTATTCAATACCGCGTGAAGATACTAATGAAATTGCACACAGGTTGCTTAATGAATTCGGTTCTTTTACCGAGATTATAAAGGCTACACCCAGAAAATTGTGCGAGGTACAAGGTGTAGGTAAAAACAGTGCTATTCAACTTGCTGCTATTGGCGAACTTTATAAAAGGGTCATTGAAGAAGGTGCAGTAAAACGAACACCTTATAAAAATATGGAAGAACTTGTTGCACTTGTCAGGTCGCAATATTTTAATGAAAAGAATGAAAAATTGTTGTTTATTTGCTTTGATTCCGCTATGCGCTTGAAGAAAGTTGAAGCATTTACTGAAGGTGATTCTGTTCGTACCAGTACAGAATTAAAAACTGCAGTTTCTAAAATTCTTGAAAATGACCCGGATTTTGTAATTATGGCTCATAATCATCCCGAGGGTTCTGCTTTGCCATCAAATGCAGATGTTGATTCAACTATGACAGTTTCTGTGACATTAAGAAGACTTGGTATCAATCTTGTTGATCACATAATTATTAATCGTACAGCCTATTATTCTATGAGAGATGATTCGCGTTATAAAGGTTTCTTTGACACGGGAATTAATGAATAAAGAGTTTTACTGCGAATACCGAAAATATAAAACTTGTTAAATCGGCACATATTGCACTCGGCAATGTGTGCCGTGTATTTTTTATGTTGCAGGAGCCATAATAAAGTGTAATTGCATAAAAAGTTGTTTCGGTTGAACCCATCATAATTGAAGCACATCTTCCTATAAATGAATCGGTCCCGTGCTCCTTTAAAATTGTTTCGAACATTGAAATTGCACCACTACCTGAAATTGGTGATAAAATTGCTAGAGGTGTAATCTCTTCAGGGATTTTTAAAACATTACAAATAGGAGCGAATATATTCGTAATAACTTCTAAACCACCAGAATTTTTTAACATATTAACCGCAACTATTAATGCAATAAGTGCAGGGGTAATACCTAAAACTGTTTTAAAACCGTTTTTTGCACCATCAAGGAATACATCAAATACATTAATGCCCTTTAATGCACCGAAAACAACAATAACTGTAACAAGAAAAGGTAAAATATAATCTGTAAAACTACTCATATTTTAAACGCCTTTCGCAAAATGAATGTCATAAGAACGCCTACTGTTACACTTAAAAAAGATGTGACAATTGATGGTAGCAATATTTCCATAGGATTCTGGCTACCGAATTCGTGTCTTAATAGCGCAACAGTTGTTGGTACTAAATGTAAAGCGGCGGAGTTCAGGACTACAAATCTTACCATTTCATCTGTTGCAGTGTCTTTTTTTAATGAGTTTTCCTGTAATCGCTTCATAGCCTCTAAACCAAGTGGTGTTGCGGCGTTTCCAAGACCCAAAAGATTTGCTGTTAAATTCATTGAAATTGCATTTTTTGCTTTTTCGTCTTTAAGTTTGGGAAAAAGAAGTTTTAAAACAGGTTTTAACAGATTGCTTATGATTCTAGTTAATCCGCTTTTTTCGGCAATTGCCATAAGACCATTCCAGAAACAAATAATGCCAGTTAATTTTAAGACGAGCGTAATTGCTTCAGTACCTCCTGAAATTACTGCAGAAGAAAGTGAGGACATATTGTTTGTTGCAATCGCACAGAAAAATGAGAAGATTATAATTATTACCCATACATAATTCATCATATTTATCACAACTACTTTTTTAAGATTTAATAAAAAGTATGATTTATGAGAGACTATGTATGCAAAAAATCAAAAAATTCTTGACTAAATTACAATATCTTGTATAATAAAATAGGTTTAATAACAAATAATTGTATAATATTCGTTGATTTGAAAGGTCAGGTATTAAAATGGCAAAAGCAAAAAACGAAACACAACAAAGTTATGGTAATGAAAGTATTTCAAAATTAAAAGGTGCTGACAGAGTCCGTAAAAGACCTGCGGTTATTTTTGGTTCCGATGGACTTGAAGGTTGCGAACATTCAGTTTTTGAAATTATTTCCAACTCAATTGATGAGGCTCGTGAAGGATATGGTAATAAAATTGTTGTCACAAGATTCTTGGATAAATCAATTGAAGTGCAGGATTTCGGTCGTGGTATTCCAGTTGATTACAATAAGAAAGAAGATTGTTATAACTGGGAATTAGTATTCTGCGACCTTTATGCGGGTGGTAAATACAATACCAATGAAGGTGGTAGTTATGAGTATTCTTTAGGTCTTAATGGTCTTGGCCTTTGTGCTACTCAATATGCATCTGAATATATGGAAGCTGAAATACATACAGGTGGGTACTGTTATGAGCTTTCTTTCAAACAAGGTGAAATCGATGGCGAAATGAAGAAAACACCTTATGATAAAAAGGATACTGGTTCAAGAATTAAATGGCGTCCTGACTTAAAGGTGTTTACAGATATTGATGTTCCGCTTGAATATTTTCAGGATATTTTAAAAAGGCAATCTGTTGTTAACGCTGGTGTTAAATTTATTCTTAAAAATCAACTTACTGAAACAAAATTTGAAACATTTGAATTTGTTTATAACAATGGTATTGTTGACTATGTTAATGAATTTATCGGTGAAGATGGTCTTAGTACAGTGCAGTTCTGGCAAGCAGACAGAAAGGGTAGAGACCGCGCGGACAAGCCTGATTATAAATTGAAAATGAATATTGCTCTTTGTTTCTCAAACAAAAAGCAATTAAAAGAGTATTATCACAACTCAAGTTGGCTTGAATACGGTGGCGCACCTGAAAAGGCGGTTAAAAGTGCTTTTGTTGCTCAGATTGATGCTTATTTGAAACAAAACAGCAAATATACAAAGACTGACGCTAAAATTAGTTTTCAAGATGTTGAAGACTGTCTTGTGCTTGTGATTTCATCATTCTCAACACAGACTTCTTATGAAAATCAGACTAAAAAAGCTATTACAAACAAATTTATTCAGGATGCTATGACAGAGTTTATTCGTCATCAGCTTGAAGTTTATTTTATCGAGAATAAACTTGATGCAGATAAAATTTGTGAGCAAGTGCTTATAAATATGCGTTCGAGAATTAAAGCTGAAACTACAAGGTTGAATCTTAAAAAGACACTTTCAAGTTCTAATGATATGACTTCAAGAGTTGAAAAGTTTGTAGATTGTCGTAGTAAAGACCCAAATGAAAGAGAAATCTTCATAGTGGAAGGTGACTCAGCTCTTGGTGCTTGTAAACAGGCTCGTGACTCGTCATTCCAAGCGGTTATTCCTGTCCGTGGTAAAATTCTTAACTGTCTTAAATTCGACTATAACAGAATTTTTAAAAGCGAAATTATAACCGATTTAATTAAGGTTTTAGGTTGTGGTGTTGAAGTCTCATCAAAATCAAATAAAGAGTTATCTTTATTTAATTTAGAAAATCTTCGTTGGAGTAAAATTATTATCTGTACTGATGCCGATGTTGACGGATTCCACATCAGAACTCTTATTCTTACAATGATTTACAGGCTTATGCCAACTTTATTAAAAGAGGGTAAAGTGTTTATTGCAGAATCACCACTTTATGAAATTACTTCAAAAGGACAAACCTGGTTTGCTTATACTGAAAAAGAGAAAGCAATGGCTTTAGAAGAAATTGGTGATGCCAAATATACAATTCAGCGTTCAAAAGGTCTTGGTGAAAATGACGCTGATATGATGTGGCTTACAACTATGAATCCGCAGACACGCCGTCTTATAAAAGTTGAGCCAAATGATGTTGAAGAATTGATTACCGAGAAGTTTGAACTTCTTTTAGGTGATAATCTTGCGGAGAGAAAAGAATTTATAGCAGAAAATGGTCACTTGTATATTGACCTTGCAGATATTTCTTAAGGTGGTGTAAAGTTATGGCAAGAAAGAAAAAAGAAACACCTGAAGTAAATAAAGCTGAAGATGTAAAAGCTAATATTATTGGTGCGGGTGAAGTGGTTTGTCAACCGATTACAGAAACACTCGAAACAAACTTTATGCCTTATGCAATGAGTGTTATTGTGTCCCGTGCTATTCCTGAAATAGATGGTTTTAAACCATCTCACCGTAAACTTCTTTATACAATGTATAAAATGGGTTTAATTAATGGTGGCAGAATTAAATCAGCCAATATTGTTGGTAGAACAATGCAACTTAACCCTCATGGTGATGCCGCTATTTATGAAACAATGGTGCGCCTTTCAAGAGGTAATGAAACACTTTTGCACCCTTATGTTGACAGTAAGGGTAACTTTGGTAAATCATACTCTAAAAATATGGTTTATGCGGCTTCTCGTTATACTGAAGCAAAACTTGAAAGTATCTGTAGTGAACTCTTTAATGATATTGATAAAGATACTGTTGATTTTGTTGATAACTACGATAGTACAATGAAAGAACCAACCCTTTTACCTGTTTCTTTTCCGAGTGTACTTGTAAACACAAATAGTGGTATTGCTGTTGGTATGGCAAGTAATATATGTTCTTTTAACTTGAAAGAACTTTGCGATACTACAATAGGGATTATTAAAAATCCTGATTTCGATGTTTTTGAAACACTTAAAGCACCTGATTTTATCGGTGGTTCACAAATGATTTATGACCGTAATGCACTTGAAGAAGTGTACAGAACTGGTCGAGGCTCACTAAAATTCAGAGCAAAATACAGTTACGATAAATCAAGTAACTGTATTGATATTACTGAAATTCCACCAACAACTACTTGTGAAGCAATTATTGAAAAAGTAATTGAAAAAGTAAAAGCAGGGTCATTAAAAGAAATCAGTGACATTCGTGACGAAACAGATAAAAAAGGTCTTAAAATAACAATAGATTTAAAACGCGGTGTAGATGCTGAGAAACTTATGAAGCGTCTTTATAAAATGACACCACTTGAAGATTCTTTCTCTGCCAACTTCAATATTCTTGTTGCAGGTGTGCCGAGAGTAATGGGAGTTAAAGAGATTTTAACTGAGTGGATTGCATTCCGTACAGAGTGTGTAAACAGACGCGTATTTTATGAATTGACAAAAGCAAAAGATAAGTTACACTTACTTTTAGGTCTTAAAAAGATTCTTCTTGATATTGATAAAGCGATTAAAATTATCAGAAATACTGAAGAAGAAGCTGAAGTTGTACCAAACTTGATGATTGGTTTTGGTATTGACCAGATTCAGGCAGAGTATGTAGCGGAAATCAAACTTCGTCATCTTAACAAACAATATATTCTTAAAAGACTTGAGGATGTTGACCAACTAAAAAAAGATATTGAAGATATGGAAGATATTCTTTCAAGTAAGTCAAGAGTTAAGAAAATTATTGTTGAAGAGCTTACAAAAGTTTCTGAAAAGTATGGTAAAGACAGAAGAACAGAGATTATCTATGATGAAATTGAAGATGTTGAAGAAGTAGAAGAAGTCCCTGATTATCCTGTTCATTTATTCTTTACCCGTGATGGTTACTTTAAGAAAATTACACCACTTTCATTAAGAATGGGTGGTGAACAGAAACTTAAAGAGGGTGACGAGATTGTTTCAACAGTCGAAACAACCAATAGGGCTGAGTTACTCTTCTTTACAGATAAATGTCAGGTTTATAAATCAAAAGCAAGTGAATTTGATGATAGCAAAGCAAGTGTGTTAGGTGACTTTGTGCCATCTAAACTTGGTTTTGATGCAGATGAAAAACCATTCTGTATGGTTGTAACAACAGAATACACAGGATTTATGATGTTCTTCTTTGAAAATGGTAAGGCGGCAAAGGTGAATATGCAGGGTTACGATACAAAAACAAATCGTAAAAAACTCATAAAAGCATATTCTGATAAATCACCATTAGTTGCCGCATTTTATGAAAAAGAAGATGTTGAGTATGTCCTTAATTCAACTGCGGGCAGAGTTCTTTTAGTGAACACTGGTGCTATTTCAATTAAAACAACAAAAGATACCGCTGGTGTTAATGTAATGACACTTAAAAAGTATCACAAACTTCAGAGTGTAAGGCATTATGTAGAGGGTGAATTCAGTAAACCCTACAGATACAGAACAAAAACTTTACCCGCTGCTGGTGCAACATTAAGTGCGGACGATACTGCAGAGCAGTTATCTTTGTTGGATTAAATTTGAATAAATGTAATTATAAATAACAACAGCCGACTCTAACGAGTCGGCTGGGCAGATAAACTTATTTGAAAGTTTTAAAAATATTAAAGTGATTTCAAAACTTTTGATATCATCTCAGAATTTTATCTTTCAAAACAAACGCAAAATTTATTAAAAAGGTTATCTGCTGACATTATATTATGCAATTTTTTATTAATAATACATAAAAATAAAAATTTTTTAAAAAAATTTAAAAAAAGACTTGCATTTTTTGAAAGTCTGTGTTAATATATCAAGGCACTCGAGAGAGAATTGCTAAAACATCAGGAGGACAAGGCAAATGACAGAACTTGCTTGGTACCATTTTTTAATCGGTGGCATTCTTATTGTCGCATCATTATTCATAATAGTACTTGTTATGCTTCAGCAAAGTCGTCAGGCTGGTCTTTCAGGTGCAATTGCTGGTGGTGCTGATTCTTTCTATGAAAAGAATAAAGGTCGTTCTAAAGAAGCAAAACTTGCTTTCTTTACAAAGATTTTTGCGGTTGTTTTTATGGTAACAGCACTTGTAGCAATTGTTCTCTTCGCGTTTTTAAAGTAAACCTCACTTTTGAGGTTTAAATATATGAGTTATTAGCTCAGTAGGCAGAGCACCTGCCTTTTAAGCAGGGTGTCCGGAGTTCGAATCTCCGATAACTCACCAAGAAAAAAGACAACTTTCTTTTGAAAGTTGTCTTTTTTCTTGTGTTATTATCTATTAGCTATTATTTATTCTCATTTATTTAGAACCGAATATCAGCGTTGTTCTGTTTTTATACCTATAATACTAAAAAATAAACCTAATCCAAAACAACTCCTTGCAGCTAAAAGTAATTCTTCTGAAACTCTGTAAAAGAAAATATAATTATTCGTAAAATCTTTTAATATAAAGCAAGCAAAAGAAATTATAAGACAAGTTAAAACAAATATTAATGAAATTTTAATTACAAATTTTGTATATTTACCGAGTAGGTTATATTTGTTTTTTATAGTAGAAATTTTATTTAACATATAATCACCACTACAATTTTATAATTAAACTTTGAAAAATTCAATGGTAATTGACACCAAGTAACAAAATGTTGTGGAAATCTCCGAAAACTCTTGAATTATATACATATATTTGGTATAATCACCCTATATATTATATTTTAAGGAGTTAATGTTATGAAATGTCCTTTTTGTGGTTATGAAGAAAGTAAAGTTATCGACTCAAGACCTACTGACGAAGGTGAAAAAATTCGTCGTAGAAGAGAGTGTATAAGTTGTGCAAGTCGTTTCACGACTTATGAAATTATTGAAAGTGTTCCGATTATGATTATCAAGAAAGATAAATCAAGAGAATCATTTAATCGTGATAAACTTCTCAAAGGTATGGTTCGTGCTTGTGAAAAACGCCCAGTTGCGATTGATACACTTGAAAAAATTGTTGATGAAATTGAAGCAGAAATCCAGAACTCACTTGACAGAGAAATTACTTCTGATAAAATTGGTGAGCTTGTAATGGATAAACTTAAAGATGTTGATGAAGTTGCTTATGTTCGATTTGCTTCAGTTTATCGTCAGTTTAAAGATATAAATACATTTATGTCTGAACTTAAGAAACTTTTAACTGACTGATTTGGTGAGCGTAAATGTCATTTTTTATTTGTCCTGTATGTAATTCTGTTTTATCTGAGCAGGAGAGTAGATACAGTTGTGAAAACAATCACTGTTTTGATAAGGCAAAACAGGGTTATGTTAATCTTCTGATGTCACAACAGTCTTCTTTAAAGCGTCATGGTGACGATAAATTAATGGTTAAATCCCGTCGTGATTTTCTAGGAAAAGGTTACTATTCAGAACTTTGCGACAAAATCTGCCTGACTGTCGATAGAATTAAAAAGAATGATAGTGTTTTATTTGATATTGGTTGTGGTGAGGGGTATTACACAACAAAAATTAAATCTCGGTGTGATTTGCATACAGTTTTTGGAATTGATATAAGCAAAAATGCTTTGCAGTATGCAGCTAAACTTGATAAATCAATAAAATATGCTGTAGCAAGTGCATTTCAGTTGCCGTTCGCTTCTGACTCTGCAGATATTCTTTTAAATATATTTGCACCTTGCGCTTATGATGAGTTTGAGCGTGTATTAAAAAATGATGGCTTTTTAATAAAAGTTGTACCTTTGAGTGAGCATTTATGGGAACTTAAAAAGGCAATTTATAAAGAACCTTATAAAAATAAACCCGAAATAAAAAATGATGAACTTTTTGCTTTGGTGGATAGCAAAGAATTGAAATATAACATTACACTTGAAACAAGTGAAGATATTTTTAATCTTTTTACTATGACGCCATATTATTATAAAACTTCGAAAGAAGATACAAAAAAACTTCTAGAACTTGAAACTTTGACTACAACAGTTCATTTTGCTATAGAAATATATAAGAAAGTCGGTACTGATAATGTTTGAAAATAATTGGGACTCATTAAATTCAAGAAAAGTTCCTGAATGGTTTGGTAAAGCAAAATTTGGCATTTTTATTCATTGGGGATTATACAGTGTTCCAGCGTACGCACCTGTAAAAGATTATGCGGAGTGGTATGGTTATTCCTGTAATATGGAAAATCCCGAAACACCTGCCCAGGAAAAATATAAAGAATTTCATAAGAAACACTATAATTCAAGACCATATTTCGATTTCTTGAATGATTTTAAAGGTGAGCGTTTCGATGCTGAAAAGTGGGCAAATCTTTTTAAGCGTTCTGGTGCTAAATACATTAACTTTGTTTCTAAACATCACGATGGTTATTGTCTTTACGAAACAAAGTATGCTCCAGGATTGAACTCAGTGGAGTGTGCACCTAAACGCGACTTCCTTATGGAACTTAAAAATGCTATGGAAGGTACAGGTGTTCGTTTTGGTGTTTATCATTCAGTTTATGAGTGGTGGCATCCTTACTACCTTGAAGACCCTGAAAAATATGCTTTAGAGCATTTACACCCAATGCTTAAGGAGTTAGTTGAAAAATATCAGCCAAGCACACTCTTTACAGATGGTGAGTGGGAACACGAAAGCTCTGTGTGGCATTCAACAGAGTTTTTGCAATGGCTTTATAATGAATCATCTGTTAAAGATTATATCGTACCTAATGACCGTTGGGGTAAAGAAACCCGTGGTCGTAAAGGTGGTAATTTTACTACCGAGTATGGAATTATAGATGTTTATTTAGGCACAGAGCGAAGAATTGAAGATGTTGAATTAGACAGACCTTTTGAAGAATGTCGTGGTATCGGTCATTCTTTTGGTATAAATAAAGAAGAGGGTTGTGAAGATTATCTTTCTGTTAAAGAATTACTAAAAACACTTTGCTCCCTTGTTTCTAAAGGTGGTAATTTCCTTCTTAATATCGGACCTGATGCTGATGGTACAATTCCACCACTTATGGAAGAACGCCTTTTAGGTATGGGCAAATGGTTAGAAGTAAATGGTGAAGCAATTTACGAATCTGAAGTTTACAAAAAGATTAATAAAGATGGTCTTTACTATACCAAAAATGGTGAAAACATTTATGCTATTACAGAAATTTTCCCATCTAAGAAACAGACATTCGAAGAAATCCCATACAGTGAAGATATTAAAGTTTCTCTTATTGGTTCAGATGCAAATGTTCAAGTTTTTAATGACAACGGAAAACTTTCATTAAAATCAGATATTGATTCACCAGACGATATTAACTCACAGTATTTATATACATATAAAATCACAAAATAAGAGGTTTTTTATGGGACATCCATTCAAACACTTTAAAACTATTACTAAACACCGACACGCTGTTATAAGGCATTGCGCTAAATGCGGCATTTTGTGGCAAGGTTTTTTTCACGACCTTTCAAAATATACACCAACAGAGTTTATTGTTGGTAGTCGTAATTATCTCGGTAGTAAGAGCCCAAATGAAGCAGAAAGGCAACAAAATGGTTATTCACTTGCCTGGATGCACCACAAGGGCAGAAATAAGCACCACTTTGAATACTGGACAGATTATAACCCAACCACTAAAAGAATTGAACCGGTAGAAATGCCACTGAATTATGTAGTTGAGATGTTTTGTGACAGGGTAGCGGCAAGTAAAATCTATAACGAAAAGACTTATAATGAAAATATGCCTATCGAATACTTTTTAAAAGCGAAAAGCAGGCGTATAATTAATGAAAATACTTCAAATCTTTTAGAATCCTGGCTTCTTATGCTTCAGGAAAAAGGTGAAGACGAAACATTCAAGTATATAAAAGGTTTAGTAAAAAACAAAAAATAATGCGGTAATATATAATTAATGGAGAAAACTATGAAAAGTAAATTTATCGTTTCACTATCTGCTGTTGTTTTATTTATTTCAGTTATATTTACAGGTTGCGATTTCTCAATACCACTACCAGGTGGAGCAGAAGATATTTCACAAATTAATATTAATAATGCTGTAACACGCGTTGTAGAAGTAACTGATGATAATGGTAATGTTGTCGGTACAGAAAATGTTACACTTTCTGATAAAGAAATTCAGGAAGGCAAAGATTTTTACAATAAATTAGATGATAACGCATTAGAAGGTATTTCTGATAACCGTTATAATACTGCAACAAATACTAATTCTCAGGATGAAAAGTCAATTTTTCAATCAAGGAATTATTATGTTATAGGCAGAATTGTTAAAGATGGCAAATCTTCAACATACAAATTAGCTCAGAGTGGAAATAAATATGCTATTATGACTGTTTATAATGGTAATCAGATTGGTATTATTATTGATTATATAAACATCTATTTAGTTCAACTTGAAAATAAGAGTTACATAACAATTCCTAAAGCGGTGTTGTCACAGACTGAGGATTCTAATGTTCAATCACTTTTAGAAGATGATTTGCTTGACAGTGATAAAAAAGTTTTAGAAAATGGTACTACTAAAATTGATGGAAAAGAAGTTTCTTATAGCAAATATGATGATAAAAGTATTTCATATTACAAAGGGAACACTATTTTAATGACTAAAAATAGTGATGGTACAGTAATTTATTACGATACAGTTACCAATAGTGCTCCCTCAGGATTTTTTGCACCACCTGCAGGGTTTACTGCAAAACCTTTAAATGCAGAAAGTGTGCAGGAGTTTTCTGATTTAATTGGGGGAGTAAAAAGTGAATAATATTATAAAAAAAGTTGTTCTGGTTACAGGTGGCTCAAGAGGTATAGGTGCAGATATTTGCAGAAAACTTGCTTTAAAGGGTTACTCTGTTGCGATTGGTTACAATACCTCTGAAAGAGAAGCAGAAGATGTAAAGCAGGATTTACTTTCACTTGGCGTTGATGCAGATATTTTTAAGGCGGATATTAAGAATCCTGACGAAGTCAGAAAAATGTTTTCTAATATAGACAGGCGCTTTGGTTCACTTTATGCTCTTGTTAATAATTCTGGTATAGCAGAACAAGCGTTATTTACTGATATTACTGATGATATGTGGGATAGAATGATTTCAACAAATCTTTCTGGTGCATTTTATTGTTCAAGAGAAGCTGTTAAAAGAATGCTTAAAAATAAGGATGGTAAAATTGTAAATGTTGCTTCTATGTGGGGGGAAGTTGGTGCAGCAATGGAAGTTCATTATTCTGCATCAAAAGCAGGGTTAATAGGTCTCACAAAAGCACTTGCCAAAGAACTTGGACTTTCAGGGATTACCGTTAATGCAGTTTCGCCAGGTGTAATTAAAACTGATATGCTTTCTGAATTTTCTCGTCAGGAACTTGATTTATTGAAAGATGAAACACCACTTAACAGAATAGGTGAACCTATAGATGTTGCAAATGCAGTTGCTTTTTTACTATCTTCTGGTGCAGATTTTATAACAGGACAGGTGCTTTCTGTTAATGGTGGATTTGTTATATAAAAAATTTAAAATTTCACGAAAAAACACTTGACAAACAAAGCTTTAATGAGTATAATTGTTCAAGTAATGCTGGTGTGGCGGAATAGGCAGACGCAAGGGACTTAAAATCCCTCGGTGGCAACATCGTATCGGTTCAAGTCCGATCACCAGCACCAGAAAAAAGACCATTCT
>SVPQ01000002.1 GCA_015065845.1 Oscillospiraceae bacterium | reverse complement strand
GATATTTGACATTATGTATTCCTCCATATGTTTCTCTATTAAGCAACAGCAGGAGTGCAGAATACTATGTTTGAAGCCGGTTTTGCTTATATTTTGAGTAAATCCCTTATGAACACTCGCACCAAAAGAAAAAGAGTTCTCGAAAGAGAGCTCTTTTTCTTTTGTATTATTCACTATTATTTATTCTTTCTTCATTATTCATTAAATTTCATAAAACAAATCTTGAACTTTTAATTATTTTTTGTATAATTAAAAATTGTAGGTGAGATAAATGGTTATATATGAAAAACTCCAACAAAGATTACCTGAATTTTTGATTGAACCAGTAACACTAAATAATTTATCAAAGTATGAAAATATATTTTTTTCTAATGATGAATATTTTATGATTACTGATGGCAGAACGGCTACAAAGCAAGATTGTATTGAAACAATTGAATATGCAGATAATTTCCCTGAGGGAATGTGCAAATTAATAGGCTTTTCAGAAGATGAAGATGCAATTGCTTTTTTGTCTTTACTTGAAGGCTATCCACGAAAAAATACATTATATATTGGTCTTTTTTTAATCGATAAACAATTTCAAAAAAATTCAATCGGTACAAAAATTATAAATGAAGTTATTGATTTGGCTTTTACTTCTGGTATTAAAACACTAAAACTTTCTGTTCAGGATAATAATGTTAGTGGTTATCCATTTTGGCAAAAACTTGGCTTTAAAAGTGTAAAAAGAACTAAGTGTAATGGTTTTTATAACATTTCAATGAAGTTAAAACATAGTTGGGAGAAAAACTAATGAAAACAGAAAAGAATATTTTAATCGCATTTATTTTAAACTTATCTTTTGCAATTTTTGAATTCTTTGGTGGTATTTTTACCGGTAGTGTTGCTATTGTTTCAGATGCTATTCACGATGTAGGCGATGCTACGAGCATTGGTATTTCTTATTTTTTAGAAAAGAAAAGTAAAAAGAAACCTGATGAAAAATACACTTACGGATATTTAAGATATTCTGTAATGGGTAGTGTAATTACAACTTTGATTCTTTTAGTTGGTTCTGTAATTGTAACTATAAATGCAATCAATAAAATTCTTAATCCAACTGAAATAAACTACAAAGGTATGATTATTTTTGCAGTATTTGGACTTGTAATCAATCTTATTGCCGCTTTTGTTACTCATGGCGGTGGTTCGCTTAATCAGAAGGCAGTAAATCTTCACATGTTAGAAGATGTTTTAGGTTGGGTAGTTGTTTTAGTCGGTGCAATTATAATGAATTTCACTGATATAAAAATTATTGACCCACTTATGTCAATTGGTGTTTCTGTTTTCATTTTTATAAATGCTTTTAAAAACTTAAAAGAAGTGTTCGATTTATTCTTGGAAAAAATTCCACACGGAATAAATATTGAAGAAATAAAAAAACATATTTTAAAAATAGATGGTCTGGAAGATGTTCACCACATTCATATATGGAGCATGGATGGTAATTATAATTTTGCTACAATGCACATCGTAACAAATGAAGATGGTCACAAAATTAAAGAAAAGGTGAGAGAAGAACTCTCAGAACATGGCATAAGTCATGCCACACTCGAACTAGAATCAGTAGGTGAACATTGTCACGAAAATGATTGTAATGCTCATTTAAATGTAATTTCTGGTCATTCACATCATCACCATTAACATTTTTTTAACATTATTGACTAAAATTAACTCTTTTCTTGACAAGTTTTGTGTTTATTAGTATAATATCCCTACAAGTTTGTGGAGGTTTCATTTTATGAAGAAAGAAATTCAACTTGATTTGGGTAAAAAAATATTCCCGTTGATTTTAATGGTTATTGGTATTGCACTTGCAATTGCTATGTTAGTTACAAGAGTAAATATGACAGCGGTTGTCTGTGTTGCATTTAATTGCATTATTTCCGCAATTATTGCTTTGAGTCTTATTATTAAGAAAAAAGTATATGCACCTATGGTGTTTGCTTATGCGGCTGCTAGTCTTGGTGTGGTTTTATACTTTATTATATGGGGCGCAGATGCAGGTTTTGGTGCATTTACATCAGGTCTTACTGGTTATGCTTCAGCAGATAATACTTTATTTACTGGCGAAGGCAATTTTTTAACAAGGTTACTTGGTAATATTCTTATTGTTGCACCTAATGCAGTTTCTTTATGGGCACTTTTCTTTGTTACAAAGAAAACATTTAAAAATAATGTGCTTAAAACTGTTTTATCTGCAGTTCTTACTATTTGCTTACTTGGTACAACAGTTCTTTATGTTCTTACAATGAACCTTCGTGCTAAACCTAATACAGAAAGACTTTGGGAAGGTCACGATGATTACCTTAAAAAAGTTGATAATAAAGCAACTAAAGAATCACCAAATGTTCTTATTATTATGATGGACGACTTAGGTTATGGTGATGTTTCTTTAAATGGTGCTATTTATGATACACCAAATATTGACTCAATTGGTGAAAACGGTCTTAACTTTACTAATTTCTATTCTGCTTATTCTGTTTGTTCACCTGCAAGATTTGCAGCACTTACCGGCAGATACCCATATCGTGGTTATGCAGATAATGTTATTTACCCGACAGTTCAGACAATTACACCATTTGCACAAACTCGTATTTTTAACTCTATTGAAATGGGCAACAATGCTGATGGTATGCTCGGTGATGAAATCACTATGGCAGAAGCATTTAAAGCAGCTGGTTACAACACAGGTGCTTTTGGTAAATGGCATCTTGGTGATTATGGTGAATATCTTCCTACAAATCAGGGATTTGACTACTTCTATGGTAGCCACCATGTTAATGATATGAAACCATTCTACCATGTTACTGAAGAAAATGGTGAGTGGGAAATTGCTCACTCTACAAAAGACCTTAAAGATCAGAGTATGGCAACAAAATGGATTCACGATGAAATCAGTTCCTGGATTGCAGAAAAATCACAGGAAGATGAACCGTTCTTTGCTTATTATGCTACACCGTGGCCACACGCACCAGTTTTTGCAGGTGACGATTTTGATGGCACAACAGGTCTTGGTACTTATGTTGACTGTGTAACAGAATTTGACCATTACCTTGGTATTCTCTTTGATGAAATGGAAAAACAAGGTGTTCTTGATGATACAATTATCGTATTCACTAGTGATAACGGGCCTGCGCTTGAGGGCTCAGTTGGCGATCTTCGTGGTGGTAAATATTTAGCATACGAAGGTGGTCAGAAAGTTCCGTTTATGATTAGATGGGATAATGATAATGGTGCTCTTGGCAATAAAGGTACCGAAAGAGATAATTCTGCAGTTCTTGTTGACTTATTCCCGACACTTTTAGACCTTTGTGATATTACTGTTGATGGTAGTGACAATAACTTACCTACTGACAGAGTTATTGATGGTATTTCAATGTCTGAATTACTAAAAAATGATAGTGTAATACATACAAAAGATCATCCGATTCTTCATATGAAACGCGAAAAACTTAAAGCAATTCAGTATGCAGTCCCTGTTAGCGAAGTTACTTCACAGTATCCTGAATATGATTATGAAGTTCTTAAAAATAACGACTATGTAACATTTAAATATTTTGAAAAAATACAAAATGATAACTCTGCTTTCTGGGATAAAAACAGAAAAAATTGGCTTCATATTCTTACCGATGACTACGCAGAGAACTACAACCGCACAACTGTTTACCCAGAAATTGCAGACCAGTTCAATGAAAAAATGCACGAAATTATTGATAATTTCAACGAAAACAGACGCGGTATAATTGAACAATAAAAATAATTATTAAGGGGTGACAGCAATGTCGCCCTTTAATTGAATTGAAAGGAAAATTTATGCCACCACTTTCTTTAATGATTAAACCTGCTTCATCACTTTGTAACCTATCTTGTGAATATTGCTTTTATAAAGATGTTTCCGAACATAGAGAACATCTTGGCTTTGGCATTATGGAAAAAGAAACCGCAGAAATTTTAATAGAAAAAGCACTTAAATATGCAGACGGCGAAAGCATTTCTTTTGCTTTTCAGGGTGGTGAACCAACAATTGCAGGTCTTGATTTTTTCAAGTTTTTCACTGAAAAAGTAAAAGAAAAGAATATTAAAAACAGTAAAATCTATTATGGAATTCAGACTAACGGAACACTTGTTGATTCTGATTGGGCAAGGTTTTTCCACGATAACAACTTTTTAGTAGGTCTTAGTCTTGATGGTGACTATGACGGCAATAAATTCCGTAAAAAAACAAGTGGTGATAATTCTTTTTATAAAATACTTACTACTGCAGAACTTTTTAAAAGAAATAATGTTGAGTTTAACATCTTAACTGTTCTTACTGGTTTTTGTGCCGATAATGGCGAAAAGGTTTATAAATTCTTCCGCTCAAAAGGTTTTAAATATATTCAGTTTATACCTTGTCTTAAACCTTTTGGTTCTCACGAAGAAAGTGAACTTTATATGACACCTGAGCAATATGGCGATTTTCTTATTAAGGTGTTTAATCTTTATGTAAAAGATTATGTCCGTCACAATTATATAAGTATTCGTCAGTTTGATAACTGGGTAAGACTTTTTCTGAGACAACCTGTTGAACAATGCGGGATTTTAGGTCATTGTACACATCAGTTCGTTTCTGAAGCTAACGGAAACATTTACCCTTGCGACTTTTATTGTACAGATGAATATTTTCTTGGTAATATTCTTGAAACAGATTTTATTACGATGGAAAAAAGCGAAACTGCAAGAAACTTTATTAAAGAAAGCCTTAAAATACCTGAAAAGTGTAAAAAATGTAATGTTTTCGGTCTTTGCAGAGCAGGTGGATGCAAAAGAACCAGGGTTAGTGAAGATTATTGTGTAGCTTACAAAAGATTTTTTACTTCTTGCTTACCACTTTTCAGAGTGTTTATAAACGAAAAACCGAGAAATGTATAGGAGATATTTTATGAACTGGAAAGAAAAATTATATAATGAAAACGAAAAACCACTCGATAACCTAGTCAGCGGCTATAGTCACACATCAATTTTCAGAAGAATTGCTTTTATTGGTGACAGTCTTTCATCCGGCGAATTTGAAACCTGTGATAAAGACGGTAACAAGGCATACCACGATTTATATGAATACTCGTGGGGTCAATATATTGCACGAAAAAATGGTTTAACTGCGTTTAATTTTTCGCGTGGTGGAATGACTGCAAGTGAGTATATTGAATCATTTGGTGATGCAAACGATTTATTTAATAAAGATAAAGCGTGTCAGGCCTATGTAATTGCTCTTGGTGCCAATGATATCCACAGCGGTATTGAAATAGGTTCGGTTGATGATATTGATACAAGGGATTTTACTAAAAATAAAAAGACTTTTATTGGTTACTATGGTGCAATTATTAGTCGTTACAAAGAAATCAGTCCGGACGCAAAAATCTTTTTTGTAACTTTTCCTAAAGATGAGAGCAGAACAAGCAACCCGAATTTTCAAATTTTTTATAATGAACTTTATAAGTTAACAGAAGTTTTTTCTAATTCTTATGTTATTGACCTTTATAAGTACGGTCCTGTTTATGATGAACAATTTAAAAAGAAATTCTTTCTTCACGGCCATATGAATCCGTCGGGTTATATTTTAACAGCTGAACTTATTGATTCTTATATAGACTATATTGTTCGTCACAATCCAAAAGATTTTAAAAATGTTGGATTTATAAATAGTGGAATTGAATTTAAATTTTAATATATATCCCACAAGAATTTATTAAACAAATTCTTGTGGGATATAATAGTTTTTGGGTGAATTATTTATGTGTACTGCAATAACTTATAAAACCAACGATTTTTATTTTGGCAGAAATTTAGATGTAGAGCGTTCTTACAACGAAAGGGTAGTTATTACACCACGAAAATTCGAGCTTAAAATGCGGTGCGTTGCGCCTTTGAAAACGCATTATGCAATAATTGGTATGGCAACTGTAATTAATGATTATCCACTTTATTTTGATGCAACAAACGAAAAAGGTCTTTCAATGGCTGGTCTTAATTTTCCGGAAAATGCAGATTATAAACCCAAAGATGAAAAACTTAATAATATAACCCCATTTGAGTTTATACCTTATATTTTAGGTAAATGTGAAAATATAGAAGAAGCAGAAACAGAATTAAATAAAATTAATCTTGTTAATATAGATTTTAGCGAAAATCTTCCGCTTTCACCATTACATTGGATTATTTCAGATAAAAATAAATCTTTGACAGTTGAAAGCGTGAAAGAGGGTCTTAAAATTTACAAAAATCCAATTGGCGTTCTTACAAATAACCCGACTTTCGATTATCATTTAATGAATTTAAATAATTATACGTCACTACACGAGGGGACACCTGAAAATAAATTTTCAGATAATATTGATTTTGAAAATTTCAGTCTTGGTATGGGTGCTCTGGGTCTTCCTGGTGATTTTTCTTCCACATCAAGATTTGTTAAAGCAACTTTTGTAAAGTATAAATCAAAATCGGGTAGTAACGAAAAAGAAAGTGTTAACCAGTTTTTTCATATTTTAGCGTCTGTGTCTATGCCTAAAGGGTGCGTTTTAGTCAGAGATAACGAATACGAATATACTCGCTATTCTTCTTGTTGTAATACTGATAAAGGTATTTATTACTATAAAACCTATGATGATTTCAATATAAAAAAATTTGAAATGAATTCTTTAGATTTAGAGAGTACAGAACTATTTGAAGTATAATACAGCCCCTTGAATTAAAATATCAATTCAAGGGGTATATTTATAATAGTTCAAAATAATTTTTACGACTGTTTATTATGCCATCTTTCTTTAATTTGCTTATTTCCATAGAAAGACCACTTCTTTCTACTTCTAAATAATCTGCCAGTTCTTGTCTGTCAAAAGGTATCGTAAAACTTTTTTTGCCGATATTTTTTGAGTAAAGTGAGAGATAAGTAAGAAGTTTTTCTCGAGTTGTTCTTTTAGATGTTATTTCAATTTTTTGATGAAATTTTAAAGTCTTTGTTGCAAGGTTTTTCATCAGGTTAAAAATTAATTGTCTGTGAAAATCGCAATTGTTTGAACAAGTGTATAAAACTCTGTTTGAATCAATGAGCAATACTTCACTCGGTTCATTAGCAATTATGGTAACTGGGAGAGCTTCGATTTCTGCACAGGCAAACGCTTCTGCAAAAACTTCACCAGTTTCAATACTACTCAAAATATTCCTGTTTCCGTTGTAATCAACCTGAAAAATTTGTGCAGAGCCCGAAAGCATTATGCCAATGTATTTAGCAGGCGAACCTTCAGCAAAAATTGTATATTTTTTATCAAATGAGATAATCTTTGCGTCAAGACAAGAAAGCATTTTTTCGATACTTTTCTCTTCTATACCCACGAACAAATCGCAATTCTTTAAAATTTTTAAAAATTTTTCCAAAAAATCACCTTTTTGTTGAATTTTCAACATAATTATTTTCTCAATTATACTAAAATAAATATATAAATACAAGGAGAGATTTTATGAAAATTGCGTTTTTTGATGCAAAACCTTATGACAAAGTTGCATTTGATAAGTTTTGCGGTGAAAATGATATAAAAATTAAATATTTTGAAACAAAACTTAATGAGGATACAGTAAATCTTTCAAAAGGGTATGATGGTGTATGCGTTTTTGTTAATGATACTGTAAATAAAGCAGTAATAGATTGTTTAGTTGAATTAGGTGTCAGAGTTATTTTACTTCGTTGTGCTGGTTTTAATAATGTAGATATTAAGTACGCAAAAAACAAAATAAAGGTTTTAAGAGTACCTGCTTACTCACCTTATGCAGTTGCTGAACACACAATTGCTTTATTATTAACATCAATAAGAAGAATTCATAAAGCATATATCCGTTCCAGAGATTATAACTTCAGTCTGTCGGGTCTTACTGGTTTTGATTTACACGGTAAGACAATCGGTGTAATTGGTACTGGCAGAATTGGTAAGGCATTTATTGATATTTGTAAAGGGTTCGGTATGAAAGTCTTAGCTTATGATAAATTTCCTGATAATTCAATAATTGATGGTGATAAAGTAAAATATATTGAACTTTCTGAACTTTTTAAACAAAGTGATATTATTTCACTTCATTGTCCGTTGATGGCAGATACCCATCACATCATTGATGAAAATGCAATTGATATTATGAAAAAGGGTGTAGTTATTTTAAACACATCGCGTGGTGCATTAGTTGATGCAGAAGCACTTTTAAATGGCATTAAGTCCCGTAAGGTTGGTGCAGCGTGTTTAGATGTTTACGAAGAAGAATCAGAGCTTTTTTTCGAAGATAATTCTGGTCATATTATGGAAGATGAAATTCTGGCACGTCTTATTTCAATGCCTAATGTTATTGTGACTTCACATCAGGCGTTTCTGACAGAAGAAGCGTTGGAAAATATAGCGGAAACAACTATTAAAAACTTTACTGATATTATGTGTAATAATTACTCTGAAAACGAAATTAAACTTGAAATTTAGGAGCAAATAATTTATGATAAGAAAGATAATTAAAATAAATGAAGAAAAATGTAATGGTTGCGGTGCTTGTGCCAAAGCTTGTCACGAAGGCGCAATTGAAATGGTTAAAGGTAAAGCAAGGTTAATTCGCGAAGATTATTGTGATGGTCTTGGTGACTGTTTACCTGCGTGTCCTGTGGATGCAATCTCATTTGAAGAAAGAGAAGCACCAGAATATAACGAAAAGGCAGTCCTTGATGCTAAAATGAAGAAAATGAGTGCAAAACTTCCTTGTGGTTGTCCTGGCACACAAAGTAAAAGTATAAGACGAGATGAAAGCGATACAACAGAAGATTTTCAGTCTATGAAAAGCCAACTTATTCAGTGGCCTTGTCAGATAAAATTAGTACCGGTAAACGCACCTTATTTTGAAAACGCCAATCTTTTGGTTGCTGCAGATTGCACAGCATTTTCTTATGGTAACTTTCATAATGATTTCATTAAAAATCATATTACATTAATTGGTTGTCCTAAATTAGATGATATTGATTATTCTGAAAAACTTACCGAGATTATAAAAAATAATAATATAAAAAGCGTTAAAGTAGCAAGAATGGAAGTTCCTTGTTGCGGTGGACTCCAAAACGCAGTTAAAAAAGCATTGCAAAAAAGCGGCAAATTTATTCCGTGGCAGGTTGTTACAATTACAACTGACGGAAAGATATCAGATTAAAATTTATTTAAGGAGTAAAGGATATGGAAATTACAAAAGATATTAAATATGTAGGAGTTAACGACCATAAAATAGATTTGTTTGAAGGTCAGTACGAAGTTCCAAATGGGATGGCATATAACTCTTATGTCATTCTTGATGAAAAAATTGCAGTTATGGATACAGTTGACCTTGCATTCAAGGATGAGTGGTTTAGTAATTTAAAAAAGGTACTTGGTGACAAAAAACCTGATTATTTACTTGTTCACCACATGGAACCAGATCATTCTGCGAACATTGCAGATTTTATAAAATCTTATCCTGAAGCAAAAATTGTTTCATCAGAAAAAGCGTTTGCAATTATGAAAAATTTCTTTAAAACAGATTTTAAAGAAAATCAAGTAGTTGTTGGCGAAGGTGATAAATTAAACTTAGGTAAACATGAATTAACATTTATTACTGCTCCAATGGTTCATTGGCCTGAAGTTGTTGTTTCATATGATAGTACTGATAAAATTTTGTTTTCTGCAGATGGTTTTGGTAAATTTGGTGCACTGGATGTAGAAGAAGACTGGGCATGCGAAGCAAGAAGATATTATTTTGGTATTGTAGGAAAATATGGTGGTCAGGTGCAGAAACTTCTCAGTAAAGCATCAGGTTTAGATATAAGAATTATTTGTCCGCTTCATGGTCCTGTACTTACTGAGAATTTAGAATATTACTTAGACCTTTACAACAAATGGTCAAGCTACACACCTGAAGAAGAAGGTGTTTTAATTGCTTACACTTCAGTTTATGGTAACACTAAAAAAGCGGTGTTTGAACTTGAGAAAGTATTAAAAGAAAAAGGTGTGAAAAAAGTTGTAGTTACAGACCTTGCAAGAAGTGATATAGCAGAAAATGTTGAAGATGCATTCCGTTATAGCAAATTAGTTCTTGCAACAACTACTTATAATGGCGAGATTTTCCCATTTATGAGAGAATTTATTCACGAGTTAGCTGAAAGAAATTACAGCAACAGAAAAGTAGCTTTCATTGAAAATGGTAGCTGGATGCCGATGGCTAAAAAAGTAATGCTTAAAATGCTTGAAAATAGCAAAAATATTGAGTATTGCGAAAATTCAGTGAAAATATTATCATCAATAAGTGATGAGAATATTGAAGAAATTAACAACTTGGCAGATGAATTATTATGAAATTAGTACTTTTAACCGCCTTTGGTGTAGGTGGTGCTACAATAATCGGTTCTTTAATCGGTTTTGCATTCAAAAAGATTTCACATAAATTTTCGGATATTGTTTTGTCATTTGCGGCAGGTGTAATGCTTGCCGCTGCAGTGTTAGGTTTGATTTTACCATCGCTAGAATATGGTGGTAAATTTGGTCTTTTAATTACAATTGCAGGAATTTTTGTAGGTGCATTAGCACTTAATCTTATTGATAAATTAGTTCCACACCTTCATAAGTTAGTCGGTGCAGAGCCTGAAGACCACAAAAACTCAGGCCTTAGTAAAGTTCTTTTATTTGTGACTGCCATAGCAATTCATAATTTACCAGAAGGTATTGCTGCGGGTGTTGGTTTTGGTTCAGGTGACACTTCTCAGGCACTTATAATAGCAGGGGGTATTGCCTTGCAGAATATTCCTGAGGGTATGGTTATAATTTCACCAATGCTTTCTGCAGGTGTTTCGCCTAAAAAGACTTTTATTTGTGCCATGATTACAGGGCTTGTTGAAGTTGTTGGTACTATGATAGGTTATTTTGCAGTTAGTGTTGCATCTGCAATTCTGCCTTTTGCTTTGGCGTTTGCTGGTGGTACAATGCTTTATGTAATTAGTGATGAAATGATTCCTGAAACTCACGCACACGGCAGTGAACGTGGTGCAACTTACGCTTTATTAGTCGGTTTTTGTGTTATGCTAATTACAGATACTTTACTTGGTTAGGGGATATTTATGAAAAAGATAGTTGCGGTATTTTTAGTTTTAACTTTATTGTTTGTTTTGGTTGGTTGCGGAAAAAAAGACGAAGTACCAACTACAACCACACCTTATGTAGATACAGGTTTAAATAATAACTATAACAATGATTATGTTAGTGAATCTTATATTGATACTACATATTCAGATTCAGTAACTGATACTTTATCGACTACCATTTTAACAACAAGTAACCAGTCAGTGACTCATTCAAATCAATCTGAGAGAACTACTTTGTCAGAAACAGTTGCTGATAAACCAATAACAACAAACGCTCCAAATGGTTTAACACCTGATAGCATTGAAAGTAATGGTGGTATTGAAAAAGCAACTTATAATATGAGCGAAAGAACTTATATTGTGTACTATATGTCAGAATTATTGACTCATAATTCTAAATATCCGATTGTTTCATGGGCGAATGGTACTGGTTGCCCACCATCACTTTATGATGGATTATTAAGAGAACTTGCCAGTGCAGGCTTTATTGTGGTTGCAAGTGATGAAACAATGGCTGCTAATGGTAGTGCACAAATTGCTGCTATTGATTTTTTGATTGAAGAGAGTAACAATTCGGTAAGTGTCTTATATAAAAAGGTTAATACTTCAAGAATTGGTGTAATTGGTCATTCTCAGGGCGGCAGAAGTGCTGTAAATGCGGGTGCTATTGATTCAAGAATTACTTGTGTTCTTTCTCTTGCGGGTAGTAACTTTGTAGAAGAAGCAGAAAAGCTCTCAAAACCTGTTCTGTTTATGGCAGGATCTAAAGATAAAGTGGTAGACCCACAAAAATGGATTGTTACTGCTTTTGATGCGGTAAAAGGTCCGGCAGTTTACGCTTCACTTAATGGCGCTATTCATACCACTTGTTGCTCAAATCCAACTGCTTATTCAAGCTATGCAATAAACTGGTTTAATGCCTGGTTTTATAATGATGGCAATTTAAAATCAATGTTTACTGATGGTGGAGCGCTAGCAAATGATGCAAATTGGTCAGGATTTATGTGTAAGGGGTTTTAGTTTTTACGGTGGACTATATGAAAGAGATTAAGTCAAAGGAAGTTATATTTAACAGACAACTTATTCGGTTTTTGATTTTAACTATTATTGGAACAATTGTTATATTTGGTGAGTGTTATTTTTATAAGGAAGACCATAATCTTGATCTTCTGATTATAGGCATCCCTCTTGCAGTTATAAATCTTATTATAGTTTTAATTTCACCGATTTATTATGTATTTGATGAAAATGAACTTATAATTAAATATTTTTTTGGATTAAAAGAAATAATTCAATATAAGCAAATTTATATGGTTTTAACTGATGTTAATTATAAATATTGGTTCCCTTTGAAAAGTTATGAGATATTTTATCCGCATGAAGAAAAATTCCCTTTAAATAGTACAATACATAAATGCAAAAGAACAAAAAGGCTGTTACAGCATTATACAAATATAGAAATAGAGTAGGTAAGTTATGTTATATTATTCTCTAGTTATAATTGCAACGGTTATGTTTGCAGTACAATTTTTATTTAATCAGAAATTTCAACAAAGTTATGGTAGTGACACAAGAGCAACTCTTGTATTTTCATTATATAAGAGTGCAGTAGCTTCCGTTATAATGCTTATAATCAGTGGCTTTAAAATTACTATAACACCATTTAGCCTTTTACTTGCAACTATAAGTGCTGTTTCTGGAATTTTAATGCTCTATTTCAGTTTAAAAGCATTTTCTGTTGCCAATCTTTCAGTTTATTCCGTTTTTTCAATGCTTGGTGGTATGATTTTACCATTCCTTTTAGGCGTTTGTTTTTATAATGAAGAACTGTCACCATTAAAAATAGTTTGTTGCGTTTTAATTGTTCTTGCAGTTCTTTTAAATATACAAAAAGGTGAGAACGGCAAAAAAGCACTTCTTTATTATATGGCTGTTTTTGTGCTTAATGGTATGGCTGGAGTAATTTCTAAAATTCATCAATCCTCAGGTTACCCAATAACTGATAGCACAGGTTTTACATTTTTAATTAACATCATTTCTGTTGTTATATGTGGTGTATGGTTATTAGTTAAATATAAAAAGATACCAATTGTTAAAGGTAAAAATCTATTATATTCATCAGGTTACGGTGTGTTAAACGGTGTTGGTAATTTATTCTTACTTATAGCACTTTCTAATTTACCGGCTTCAGTACAATATCCACTGGTAACTGGTGGGGTAATGGTATTTTCAACTATTATAAGTGTTTTACAAAAAGAAAAACTTACTAATAAAGATTACATATCAACTGCGGTTTCGTTTGTTGCGTCTGTGCTTATTATTTTTTAAGTTGAATTTTGTCGAGATGTATGGTATTATTATCTTCATTATTTAATTATTATGAGGGGTAAAAATGAGAAATTTAGTAATCAAAAGAGAAAAGTCGTTCGTAGGTTGTTTAGGAAAATTTAAGGTTTATGTTGTTGATCAAAATTCGAACGAATTAAAAATTAATAAGCAACCGTGCAGAAAACTGGGTATTTTAAAGAATGGTGAAGAAGCAGTTTTTCAGATTCCTGACGAAGAAGTTCAGATTTACATAGTTGGAGATAAAATGACAAAATCGTTCTGCAATGAATTTGTGAAAATTCCTGCAGGTAATGTGGATGTGTATTTGCTTGGTAAATGTAAATATAATCCGTTTATGGGTAATCCATTCCGCTTAGAAGGTCAGGTTGACACTGAAACTAAAGCCAACAGAAAACGCAGTAAGAAGAACGCTCTGGTCAGGCTTATTCCATGGGTGTTTGTTGGTTTTGTTATTGGATTTTGCTTGGGATTCTTTTCAGATGAGGCCTTAACTGAACCTGAAATCTTTGAAGCAAATGGTATGCAGATTACTTTAATACAAGAATTTGTTGAAGTGCCTTATGATGGTTTTACTGCAACTTATGAAAAAGATGATATGTTAGTTGCGGTTACAAAAGAAATTAAACCAATTTCACCTGAATTAGAAAACATTACTCTTGATGAATATGCAGAATTACTTATTTTAGGTCAAGAGCAGGATGGTATTGTTTGTTCTGACTTATTGACAGAAAATGGGTTGAAATATTTTGAGTATCAAATTGTTGATGACGAAGGTACTTATTATTATAAAGATTATGTTTATGAATCAGATGATGCTTTTTGGCACATAGTGTTTATTTGTAGTAGCGAAACTTCGCTTGTTTCAAATACAAATTCAATTTCTGAATGGGCACAATCTGTTACATTTAATTAAATATTTTGAGTTTTGAACAACTCTATGAATCTTCATAGAGTTGTTTTGTTATAAAAACTAAAATTTATACATTTTAAATGAAATTTTTGTCATTTTTAAGATTGACATAAACATATAACTATGTTATAGTATTCACATCCGATAGAGGTGCATTTTATCATCAGTAACATTTACATTGTCGTTTGCCAGAGCGGTAAATGTGAAAGGGGTAGGTGCCGAAGTCAGTTTATGGTAAAAAACTGGTCTGGCGGTATGGAATAATATCTGTATCGTTGTCGCAGAAATGCGGAGAGCTATCTTACATTTTTATTGCTGTATTATGCGTAAACTGTAGGTAGTTGCTTTTCGGGCAACTATTTTTTATTTATTAAGGAGAAAGTATTATGAGCAACACAATTTTTACAGGTGTAGCAACTGCTTTAGTTACACCAATGACAAAAGACGGAATTGACTACGAAAATTTCGGTAAAATTATTGACTGGCAAATTGAAGAAGGTGTTAATGCTTTAGTTATTGCTGGTACAACAGGTGAGGGTTCAACTCTTACTGACGAAGAACATAAAGATGCTTTAGCTTTTGCAGTAAAAAGAGCAAATAAAAGAGTGCCCATTATTGCGGGTACAGGTTCTAATGATACTGCGTATGCAATCCAACTTACTGAACACGCTTGTGAAGTTGGTTGTGACGCAATGCTTTTAGTTACACCTTACTATAATAAAGCAACTCAACGCGGTTTGATTGAGTCATTTACTGCTATTGCAGATGCTTCAACTAAACCTTGTATTCTTTATAATGTACCTTCAAGAACTGGTTGTAATCTCTTGCCACAATCAGTCGCAGTTTTAGCAAAACACCCTAATATTGTTGCTATTAAAGAAGCAAGTGGCAACTTTTCACAGATTGCTGAACTCCTTTCACTTACAAATGGCGAAATTGATGTTTATTCTGGTAACGATGACCAGATTGTTCCGCTTCTTTCTTTAGGTGGTAAAGGTGTTATTTCTGTACTTTCAAATGTATTACCAAAGAAAACAGTTGAGATGTGTGACAAATTCTTCCAGGGTGATGTAAAAGGTAGTGCAGATATTCAATTAGAACTTATCCCACTTATAAATGCTCTTTTCTGTGAAGTAAATCCAATACCTGTTAAAGCAGCAACTTCTGCTTTAGGTTTCGGTGAAAATTATTTAAGATTGCCACTTACTTCAATGGAAAAAGACAACGAAGAAAAATTAATAGCACTTATGAGAGAACAAGGACTTAATGTATGAGTAATTTAGTTTGTGATAATCTTAAAATACATAATAATGAACTTTATTTTGCAGATAGAAGTACTAAAGAACTTGCATCTAAATATAAAACACCACTTTATGTTATGGATGAAAATACTTTAAGACAGAATTGCAGAAAGTATACAGAGTCATTAAAAAAGTACTTCGGTAATGGTGCAAAAGCGTTATTTGCAAGTAAGGCTTGTTCTTTCAAAAGAATGTATGAAATTGTTTCATCTGAAAATATGGGTGTTGATGTTGTTTCAGTCGGTGAATTATATACTGCACTTAAAGCAGGTGTTAATCCCGAGGATATGTATTTTCACTCAAACAGTAAAACAGATGAAGATATTGAATATGCAATTTCTAAGAACATTGGTTATTTTGTAATTGACAACATAGAAGAGCTTGACGCTATAAATCGCTATGCAGGTAAAAAAGGCATTAAACAAAAAGCGCTTATAAGAATTACACCTGGTATTGATACTCATACATACGAAGCGGTAAACACCGGTAAAGTTGATTCTAAATTTGGTTTTCCTATTGAAACTGGTGCAGGTGAATTTATAACAGGTGAAGCAATTAAACGCGAAAATGTTGACCTTAAAGGTTTTCATTGTCATGTTGGTTCACAACTTTTTGATTCTGATGTTTTTGTTCGTTCTGCCGATACAATGTTGAATTTTGTTTCAGATATGAAGAATAAATTTAATTTTGAAACAGAAATTCTGGACCTTGGTGGTGGTTACGGTGTCCGCTATGTCGAAAGTGACCCGTATATTGATATTGAAGATAACATCAGACAAGTTGCAGAATTTTATAAGAAAAAATGTAGTAGCTTAGGTATTAAAGAGCCAAGTGTCAGAATGGAACCGGGCAGAAGCATTGTAGCAGATGCAGGTCTTACACTTTACACTGCAAATACTGTTAAAATTATTGATGGTTATAAAAATTATGTTGCAGTTGATGGTGGTATGTGCGATAATCCTCGTTTTGCACTTTATGGTTCAGCTTATACTGTAATTGCCGCTGACAAAGCAGAAGAAAAATGTGACTTTCCTTGTAGCCTTGTTGGTCGTTGCTGTGAAAGTGGTGACATTTTACAGGAAAATGTTATGTTGCCGTCAAGCATTAAGCGTGGCGATTTAATTGCTGTGCTTACAACTGGTGCTTATAACTATTCAATGTCATCTAACTACAACAGAATTCCTAAATTACCAGTTGTAATGCTCGATGGCAATGACGATTATATTGCAGTTAAAAGAGAAACTTTAGATGATATTATAAGAAATGATGTGTAAATGAAGGTAATTATTGCTTGTCTTAATTCAAAATTTGTACACTCTTCTTTAGCACCGTGGTGCTTGTTTTCAGGTGTTAAAGCTTACAGTAAAGAACATGACACCAAAGTTATGGAGTGTACAATAAACAGTAATATAATAGATTTTGCTGAAAGTATCTTGAGTGAGAATCCCGAGATACTTTCTTTCTCGTGTTATATATGGAATATTGAAAAAACGCTTGAAGTATGTAAATATCTTAAAAGTAAAAGTGATGTTACTATTATTTTAGGTGGTCCCGAAGTTTCTTACAGAGCTAAGAATGTTTTAGAAAACTATAGATTTGTTGATTTTGTTCTTTCCGGCGAGGGTGAAGAAACTTACCCTCAACTTTTAGATATTCTCTCACAAAAAGGCGATTTATCAACTGTTTCAGGTTTAAGCTACAGGAAAACAGGTGAAATTATTTCAAATTCAGAGAAAGTATATACAGGTACACCCGTAAGTCCTTATAGTGACGAATATTTTAATAACCTTAATGGTAAAATCACCTATATTGAAACAAGTCGCGGTTGCCCTTACAGATGTGCTTTCTGCCTTTCGGGCAACACTTCACCTTTGAGATTTTTTGATTTGGAAAAAGTCAAAGAAGATATAATTAAAGTTTCAAATAGTGGCACACAGACCGTTAAGTTTATAGACAGAACTTTTAATGCAAATGCAAAAAGAGCAAACGAAATTATTAAATTTATAATTGATAATCGTGGTATTAAAATACCAGAAAATGTTTGCTTCCACTTTGAAATTGCAGGGGATATTTTAAAAGAAGAAACTTTTGAAATTTTAGAAAAAGCACCTAAAGGCTTATTTCAATTAGAAATTGGTATGCAGTCTTTTAATGATGAAACGCTTAATGCAATTAACAGAAAGACTGACACAAAGAAACTTATTGAGAATATTAAACGCTTAATTTCATTCCAGAATATGCATATTCATATTGATTTGATTGCAGGCCTTACAGGTGAAGATTTAAAGAGTTTTGAAAGAAGTTTTGATATTGGTTATTCTTTAGGCGCTAATATGCTTCAAATGGGTTTTTTAAAACTTCTTTACGGTGCGGATATGAGAAAATACCCTGAAAAATATCCTTGTAAATATACTGAAAATCCACCGTACGAAGTTACAGAAACACCGTGGCTTTCTAGTGAAGAAATAATAAAACTCAAAAAGTGTGAAGATGCATTAGAAAGACTATATAACAGTGGCAGATTTTTATTTACACTTGATTATTTAATAGGCAGTAAAATATTTACACCATTTCAGCTTTTCTGTAAATTCGGCAACGAAATAGATGGTAATAAAATGAATCTTTCTGATTACGCAGTTCATATTTATCACTTTTTTAAAGATTACGCAGATGAAGAAATTTTAAGAGAAACTATTCTTTGCGATTTGCTTTCTTGCTCATCAGCTTTGCAGATACCGGAAATTTTCAAAGTAAATGACCCATTATATAAGAAACTTAAAAAGCAATTTGCAAATATAAAAGGGGAACACAACAAAATCGCAATTCTTTATAAAACGAACAGGGTATTTGTTGTAAACCAAAATAGCGAAAAAGACTTTTTTGGTAGGTTTAGTGGGAAGTATTATAGTTTAGATGAATTTAAAAACACGGGTAATTGAGCATAGAACTCAGCTAACCGTGTTGTTTTGCGAAATTAAACACTTTCAAATAATTTTGTAGAAGATTTCAGAATTGCTTGATTTATGCTCCTTAATTTGATATATTGAAACCAAGAAAAGACGCTAGACGGCACAAGACATAGAACCGCACCCCGTCTTATAATATTAGGAGGTTTATTATATGTCTTTTAGAAAAGATGAATTATTTTTTATTCAAACAAGGATAGGACTCGGCTTATATTTATTATTATCTTTTTTTATTATATATTTAGATTACTTTTTTTCTCTTTTCGGTTTTCTTAGTGCTTTTATTCTTTTATTTATATTTAACAAAGGATCTGAAGAATATATTTTTATGAACGAAAGAGGAATTTCGTGTTATTTCAAAAATGATTGTTTGTGGAAATATTCCTGGGATGAAATTGCTGATTTACGTATAAGTAAAAGATATAGGCAAAAAGCAGTTGAGATTTTTCTAAAATCAGCAAAAGATGAGGAAAAAGTAGAATATTCCTATAACTATTTTCAATATGGGAAAAAAGCAAAAAAGGCTCTTGCGACTTATTATCCGAAAGAAATTAAAAAATTGAAATGTGGATTGGTAAATGGTAGATTTATTGATTAGACAATCAGAGGACGGTTCAATGATTGAGCCTGAAAACCTTTGATTATCAACGGTTTTAGCGTTATTTAAAATTTAATTTAATCAGAAAATCAGGGGTTGGTTGATTTGAAAACATAACCCAATCACAGAATCGTCCCCTGATTTTTGTTATTCAGGTGGTTTATTTAAATGAATGATTTAAATAGAGTTAATTGATTTTGGTCAGTTAACTGAGTTGTTTTTCTCCCTTGTCTTACCAAATAAATAACTCGGATAATTGAGAACTTTCTCAACTATCCGAGTTTTGTTTCTGTTTCCTGTTTACAATGAAATCGAAATTATATATTCATCATCTTTCAAAATTTCTTTAATTTCTTTAAATGAAAATGCGTTATGTGTTTTTAAATCGAACTTACAATATATTAAATCTTCTTTTTTCTCAACATCAGTTGTCATAATATCTACGCCTTTTTTGAGCAGAATTTCTTCAACATGGTCGAGAGCAACAGGGTCATTTTTAATTTTTAGTTTAACTGAGGTTGCAACTGTGTTTTCAATAGGAACGAATTTGTGAATAAAAATCTGAATTAAAAGAAGAACAATTGTTGCATAAACACCAATACCGTACATTCCGGCACCAATTGCAAGACCTATACCAGCGGTAGCCCAGATACCAGCGGCAGTTGTAAGACCTTTAATAGAACCTTTATAAATAATAATACCACTACCTAAAAAGCTGACACCTGTAATAATATTAGCGGCAAGTCTTGAACCATCAAATTTTACATTATCATATAAAAATAAATCAAAGAAACCATATTTACTTACAATCATCATAAGTGCTGAGCCGAGGGCAACAATAATGTGTGTACGAAGGCCAGCTTCTTTTTGTCTGAATGTTCTTTCAAGACCAATTCCTGCACCACAAATTGCAGAAACAATAAGTCTGCAAAGGTATGGCAACGCTTCTTTGAAGTCTGCAGCAAATTCCCAAAATAAATCAAAAAACGCTTCTTTCAAACTGAAACACTCCTTTTTTCGAATTTTTAGTCAATTAAATATAATTAATAATTATACTACAATATGTATGTTATGTCAAATAAAAAATATGTGTAATATTACTGTCAGAATCTTCATATCCTTTACAGAAAGATAATAGAAAGTACAAGGGGGAAGGACTTATGACAGATACTACTATCTATCAGGATATTGAAACACGAACAGGCGGTGATATTTACATAGGGGTTGTAGGACCTGTAAGAACTGGTAAGTCAACTTTTATTAAAAAATTTATGGAATCGCTTGTTATACCAAATATCGAGAGTTCACATAAAAAAGAACGAGCACAAGATGAATTACCACAATCAGCAGCAGGCAGAACAATTATGACAACAGAGCCAAAATTCATTCCCGAAGAAGCGGTCAGAATTGAGTTACCTGAAAAAGCATCACTAAATGTAAGACTTATTGATTGTGTAGGTTATATAGTACCAAGTTCACTCGGGTATATTGAAAATGAACAACCAAGAATGGTTAAAACTCCTTGGTTCGAAGATGAAGTCCCTTTTAATATGGCTGCAGAAATCGGTACAGAAAAAGTAATTACCGAGCACTCTACAATTGGTCTTGTTGTTACAACTGACGGTTCTATAAGTGATATTCCGCGCACAGAGTACGAAGAAGCAGAAGTGAGAGTGATAAAAGAATTAAAAGAAATTAATAAACCTTTTGTTGTAGTTCTTAATTCTGTTTCTCCAGGTTCACCAGAGGTTATTGCGCTTTCAAATGAACTTTCAAATAAATATTCTGTACCTGTTATTCCGGTGAATTGCCTTGAACTGACAGAAATTGAAATTACAGAAATACTGAGTTCTGTTCTTTATCGTTTTCCTGTTCAGGAAATCAGTGTAGAAATACCTTCTTGGGTAATGTCATTAAATCACGAGCATTGGCTCCGTTCTTCACTGTGCAATTCTGTTAAAGAGTCTTCTGTAAGTATTAACTGTGTAGCTGATATTGGTTCATTACTTGTTGGCATCGAGGCAAATGAATATGTAACAACAGCTTCAATTAATAAAATAGATTTAGGTAATGGTACCGCTATAATTTCTACAAACTTAAAAAGTGAATTGTTCTATAAGATAATAGAAGAACAAACCGGTCTTGAAATCGGTAGTGAACAAGGTCTTGTTAATTGTCTTAACGAACTTTCAAAAATCAAAAAGAAATATGATAGATTAGAGAGTGCGTTAGAAGAAGTGGAAGCAACAGGTTATGGTATTGTTATGCCTGATATTGATGAATTAACACTCAAAGAGCCTGAAATAGTAAAACAGGGTGGTCGTTATGGTGTAAGACTCTCAGCATCTGCTCCGTCAATCCATCTTTTAAAAGCAGATATTGAAACAGAAGTAGCACCAGTTGTTGGCACTGAAAGTCAGTCTGAGGAACTTATTAAATATCTTCTTAATGAATTTGAAGAAGACCCGCTTAAAATCTGGGAATCAGATATATTTGGTAAATCCCTCAATGAACTCGTTAATGAAGGACTTCGAAACAAACTTTGTCATATGCCACAGGATGCGCGAGGTAAAATTCAGGAAACTTTAGAAAAAATTATTAACGAAGGTTGTAGTGGTCTTATTTGCATAATTTTATAAATTTTAAAGGGATAGTGAAAACTATCCCTGATTTTTTTAATAAATTTAACACATAATATCATTGGTGATTTTATGATTAATTCAATTTGGGAAGATTTAGTAGATTTAAAAAGGTTTGATTCATTAAAAGGTAATTTAACAAGCGATGTTTTAATTATTGGTGGTGGTATTGCCGGTGTTTTACTTGCAAGTAAACTTCAGGAGTTAGGTGTACAATATGCTTTAGTTGAAGCAGATAGAGTGTGTAATGGTGTTACACTTAATACAACTGCAAAAATTACTTCGCAACACGCTTTGATTTACAGTAAAATTGCAAAGGAATATGGTTTAGAAAAAGCAAAGTTATATTATAAATCAAATCAAGAAGCATTAGAAGAATTTCGAATAAAATGCAAGAAACTGGATTGTGATTTTGAGGAACTGAATGCGTATGTTTATTCTTTAAACAGAAGTGATAAAATTAACGAAGAGGCAGAAGCACTCAACAAAATTGGTGCGGAATTTGAATTTACAAAGTCGGTTTCTTTGCCGTTTACAGTTGCTGGTGCGATAAAATTTAAGAATCAGGCACAGTTTAATCCGTTGAAATTTGTAAATGGTCTTATTAACGATTTGAAAATATATGAAAATACAAAGGTTTTTGGTTTTGATGGTGAAGCTTTTGTAACTGGCAGAGGTCGTATTTTTTCAAATAAAACTGTTGTTGCAACACACTTTCCGATATTTAATAAATTCGGGTTATATCCGTTAAAACTTTATCAGGAGCGTTCTTATGTTTTAGCACTTAAGGATACAAAGAATGTTGATGGAATGTATATTGATGAAAACCCGACGGGTCTGTCTTTCAGGAGGTATAAAGATATCCTTTTACTAGGTGGTGGCTCACATCGAACAGGTAAAGAGGGTGGAAACTGGCGTGAGTTGACAAAATTTAAAAATCAGTTTTACCCCACTTCAAAAGAAATAACAAGGTGGGCTACACAAGATTGTATGTCTCTTGATGGTATCCCTTATATCGGAGAATATTCGAAATTAGCACCCAATATTTATGTCGCAACAGGATTTAATAAATGGGGAATGACTTCAGCTATGGTTGCAAGTAATCTTTTATGTGACTTGATTATGGGAAACTCAAATGAGTACAGTGAATTATATTTTCCATCAAGAAAAATTCTTCATCCACAATTGTTTAATAATATTGTTGAAAGTACAGTAAATCTCATAACACCAACTGCACCGCGTTGCCCACATCTGGGGTGTGCTTTAAAGTGGAATCCGGCAGAAAGAAGTTGGGATTGTCCTTGTCACGGTTCAAGATTTAATGAAAATGGTAAATTATTAGATAATCCCGCAACTGCAGATTTAAAAATAAAGCATAGAAACCAATAAAGGCTTCTATGCTTTTGTTATGTATTATTACGTTGTTATTGGTCTTCGCCAAAATCTTTAATGAATTCTGCTATGAGTTTTTCTGGCCAATCTGAAACAGGTTCAAGTTTACCTGTGAAGAAACGGAGTGTTTTTGGTTCGTGAACAAATCTTAAACCGCCTACTAAATGTCTGTGGTCATAGAGCCATTTAACTCTGTCAATAACATATTCTGTCTGTGAAAGTGTGAAAACGCGTCTTGGGAAAGCAAGGCGAACCATTTCAACAGAAGCAATGTGTTCACTGCCATCTGGGTTTCTTTCTTCTGAAAGTGTACCGCGTTCCATACCACGAATACCACCACAAAGGTAAAGAGCAACTGTAAGAGCACCAGCAGGATATTGGTCAGCAGGGATATGGTCAACTACCTGACGAGCATCAATGTGAGCACCTAAGCCACCACCTGGCGTAACCATTGGTACACCCATTGAGTCAAGAATAGAAACACAGTGTTTAATAAACTGAGGACCTTGAGAAATAATATCTAAATCCATTGTTTCTTCAAAACCTATAATGAGTGCTTCCATTTCTTTAACGGACATACCACCATAAGTTAAGAAACCTTCAAACATTGTAACATAGTCTTCCATTTCGTGGAATAACTTTTCATCTCTTATAAGAATTCCGCCACCACGGCCGAAACCGAATTTTCTACCTGAGAAATAAATCATATCGAAAAGGTCTGCAACCATTCTTGTGATTTCGGGAATAGTTTTATCTTTCATAGATTCTTCTCTTGTTTTAATGAAGTAAAGGTTATCTTGTAAAAGAGAAGCATCCAGAACAGTTGTAATTCCGTAAGATTTTGCAAGTTCAGTAGCCGCTTTCATATTTTCATAGGAAATAGGTTGACCACCAATAAGGTTGGTACCTGCTTCAAGTCTTAAAAACGCAATGTTGTCAGCGCCTTCGCGTTCGATACAAGCCTTAACTTTATCTAAATCAATATTACCTTTGAATGGTAAGTTGCTTTTTACAACTAAACCTTCATCTTTTACAAGTTCTTCAACTCTACCACCAAGTCTTGTAACATGTGCTTTTGAAGTTGTAAAGTGGTAGTTCATAATTACACAACTGTCAGGTTTTACAAAGTGCTGTGCAATAATGTGCTCGCAAGCACGACCCTGGTGAGTAGGGAGAAGGTGATTGATACCGAAGATTTCGGTCAATTTCTTTTCCATTCTATAGAATGTTTCACTACCTGCGTACGCATCGTCTGCACGAAGCATTGCCGCTTGCTGATTATCACTCATAGCATTAACGCCTGAGTCAGTAAGCATATCCATAAATATGTCGCCATTGTGAAGCATAAATGTATTAAAACCGGCATCCTGCATTTTCTTTAAACGCTCTTTTGCAGGTAAAAGGTTGAGTTTCTGAACAATCTTTACTTTATGCATTTCAACCGGTACTTCAGGTCTTGAGTAAAATTTGATTTCTGACATAGCTAAAAATCCTTTCGAGTCTATTGATTTTCTATGCCACATAGTATATAATACAATTCGCGATAAGTAAAATAAATAGTTTTAATAATTACAATCGAAAATTTCGATTAATTAAAGGTGGGTGTTTTTTTGGAAATTCGTAATTTAATGTCATTTGTTCAGGTTGCAGAATTAAACAACTTTACAAAAGCGGCTGAAGTTCTGGGGTATTCTCAATCAACTGTTTCTTTTCAGATAAAACAACTTGAAACAGAACTTGATTGTCTTCTTTTTGAGCGTATTAATCACACAATTACACTTACAGAACGAGGAAAAGAGTTGCTTTCTTACGCTCATAATGTTTGTAAGCTTACAGATGAATTTAAACAGAACTTTGAAGAGGATAAAAAGTTAAAAGGTATTATTCATATTGTTGCACCTGACTCTGTTTGTGAAGATATGCTTATGACGAATTATAACGATTTTCATAGTAAATACCCCGATATATCAATAAAATTTACTGCGGCAGATACTGGTGATATGTTTAATATGCTAGATAGAAACGAAGCGGATTTGATGGTTACATTAGATAACCATGTTTATAAAAGTGATTACATAATTGCAAAAGAGGAACATATTCCAATGCACTTTGTTACAAATAAAAGTTCACCATTAGCAAAGAAAAAGAAATTATCTATTAATGACTTGTTGGAATACCAATTTATTCTAACTGAAAAAGAAATGGGTTACAGACGAATTTTAGACAAAACACTTGCTAAAATGTCAATTGAAATACAACCGGTTTTAGAAGTTGGTCGTACAGATATAATTACAGAATTACTCTGTTACAATAACGATAAAATATCGTATTTACCTGACTTTGTAACAAAAGAAAAAATTAAAAGCGGCGAACTTATTTTTCTTGATGTTACAGATGTTGAAACAGATATATGGAAACAACTCATTTACCATAAAAATAAATGGGTTTCAAATAGTCTTAACGCTTTAATTGAGTATATTAAAAAAGCGGAATTTAACAGGTGATATTTATGCAAAAAAATTTTAAGTATGAGATTATTTGTGTCAATAAAGATGCAGTTGTAAATGTCAATAAACGCGACACAGATAAATTTATATATTTAGATTTGAATTTTAAATTAAATAATGAAATTCCACAGAAAACAGTTTTAAAGTGTGTTGTTCCTGCTACTAATGCACTTGCAATATGGAGTAGCTTTGACCGAGTTCATATATTAAGACCTGACTGGGGAATGAATGAAATTAATTCGCGTTTAGCTTCAGGAATGCCAATTCAACAGCTTTTAGGTTTTGATGGCAATAACAGAATGTGCGTTTCTGTTTCCGATGTTGATACGCCTATAAAAATAAGAATGGGTTATAATGAAGAAAATGCAGAGGTTATTTGTGAAGTCGAATTCTTTGCTTTACAGACAAATAAAAAGAATGAGTACAATGCTACTGTAAGATTTGATTTCAGAAACATTAAATACTATGACAGTATTTACGATACTGTTACATGGTGGGAAAATGAGTGTAGTTATAAAAGTGCGCCAGTTCCAGAATCTGCAAAATTACCAATGGATTCGTTATGGTACAGTTTTCATCAGAATTTAGATTATGAGAAGATTTTAGAAGAATGCAGAAACTCAAAAGAACTCGGTTTAAAAACTGTTATTATAGATGATGGCTGGCAGACTGGTGACAATAACCGCGGTTATGCTTATTGTGGTGATTGGGAAGCTTCTAAAAGAAAAATGGTTGATATGAAAAAACTTGTAAAAGAAATACATAATATCGGGATGAAAGTAATTCTTTGGTATTCTGTGCCTTTTATGGGGATTCACTCACATAAATTTGAAGAATTTAAAACAATGCTTTTAGATGAAACAGGTGACAAAGAAACATTTTTCTCACTTGACCCTAGATATAAAAAGGTGAGGGATTATCTCTCAACTCTTTATGAAAATGCAATTAAAGAATGGGATTTAGATGGATTAAAACTTGATTTTATTGATAGTTTTGTCTTAAACGGAAAATCACTTGAAAGTGATATTAATCGTGATTATGAATCACTTGAAGATGCAATTCATGCGCTTCTTGTTGAAACAAAGCAAAAATTGACAAAACTAAAAAGTGATGTACTTATTGAATTCCGTCAATCTTATGTTGGTCCTTCTATAAGAAAATATGGTAATATGCTCCGTGTTGGTGATTGCCCAGGTGATGTAATTACAAATCGTAGTCAGATTATAAATCTTCGTTACACTTCAGGAAAAACCGCAGTTCATTCAGATATGATTATGTGGAACAAAAATGACACTGTAGAAAATGCTGCAGAACAATTTGTTAATGCAATTTATTCGGTTCCGCAGATTTCTATGCTTATAAATGAATTACCGCAAAACCATAAAAAAATGCTTAAGTTCTATATTGATTTTTGGAATGAAAACAAAAAAGTTTTACTTGATGGTAAATTAACTGCAGAAAATCCCGAAAGTGAATATTCAATTGCAAGAGCAACACTTGAAGATAACGAAATTATTACACCATATACAAATTCACTCGTAGAAATTTTTAAAAGTAATGCAGTAGTTATTAACGGAACTTCAAAAGAAACATTGGTTTTAAAAGGTGCAGAAGGTTATAAAGCAAAAGTTTTAAACTGCCTTGGCAAAACTGTTTCTGAGTTCATAATTAAAAATACTCTTGAAGAAGTCAACGTTTCAAGGGCAGGTATAATTTATCTGAATAAATAAAAATTGTGGTTATGAATGTAAAAAAATTCATAACCACATATTTATTATTACAACAATAACATTGCGTCATCGGGGTATTTTTTTAACCAGTTTTCAAGCCATATCTTATTACCTAAAGCGTAGGAGGGTTCGCTGTCTCTTTTTGAAGCAGCTAATTCTTTTAAAGCTAACGCTCTTATATTATCATCATAAGTCATAACTTCAAGAATATGATGAGCAACCCATATTCTTATTGTAATACTATCAATAAAGAGAAGTTCTTTGAATTTGTCTTTCAGTTCAGGTTGTTCATACTCAATTTCTTGTGCAATAAAACGAATTCTTGCAGCAGCCTGATTAAAAACGAGGACTAAATCTTCATTTTCAAAATCTTCTTCTTCCATTTGGGCTAAAATATTTACCGTTTCAAGATATTCACGAATTAACTTCATAGCAAAGTTCTCCTGTAAAATAATTTAGGTTTTTGCTCTTATCTATATTATTCTACAATTTTCGCAATTTGAAAGCACAAACATAAAAATTAACAATTTTATTTAGTTAAAATATATTTACGAATATATTTCCAGCCACAGTCATCATTAATAAATTCTGAAAGTGAAGTCAGATAATCTATATCGTCATCATAAAAAGATATATAGATTATGTAGTAAGTTTTTCGAACCATTCGTCTGGCAAAACATATTCTTTATCATCAATTGAAACAGAATATGCTAAATCATTATAAGACCAAACTTCCATGCGAATTACTAAATCGGGTTCTTCTTCGAAATAACCATAAATTACTGCGTAAACATAACAATTTTTTAATGAACCATCTGGTTGTAGCACAAAATCATATAACCCTGCGTTTTTTGGAGATTTTTGTGACTTTATATCGGTCAAGAAACTTTTAATTTCAGTTTTGTCTGTAATACCATCATTACAACTTTTGTGTATTGAATCATTTTTTGTATCTCCGATTCCGGAAACAAGTTCTAATCTGATGCAATTTTCAACAGAAAAATCAAATTCTGGTAGTGATGATTTTCGATAGATGGCAAACCATTCACTATCTGGTGTAACTCTGATTAAAACATTATCATTTTCTGTATTTTTTATTTTAAATAGTCCGGTTTGAAATGATGAATACAGATGCTTTGAAGTTTTTGACTCACCTTGAACGCCACCAATAAAATCTAATTCACCTAAATAATAAAGTTTTCCTTCGGGTGCTAATAGAGTGTATTTAGTTCCTGAGCTATTTATTAAACCATTGTTTTCAGTTGTTGAAAATACAGCATCTTCTCTTGTGTAAATTTGATTTTGGTTAATATCTGTTGAACATCCTGTAAAAAGAATAACAACTACCGAAATTAGTGCTAAGAATTTTTTCATTATATTCCCCCTAAAATTCGTCTAATATATACCACAAATTTCAAGGGTTGTCAAATTAAAACTTTTTGTATTCGTAAATAACTTTAATAAATATTTTCTTGACATGCTGAATTTCATTTGATAAAATTACAAAGTAATATTTGGAGACGTATCGAAGTGGTCATAACGGGGCTGACTCGAAATCAGTTAGGGAGAAATCCCCCGCGAGTTCGAATCTCGCCGTCTCCGCCATAACCTACCCTATGTTGATATAACTGTATCTGATGGGGTAGGTTTTTGTGTCCTGTTTTTGTCCCATTCAGTATTATATACTTATCCCGAAAACAAAAGGAGGCGTTACTTATGAATCAAACAACCACTTTAGTGAATGGAGCTTTTGCTGTGATTGCAAGCCGTCCGGCTATGGGAAAGACTACACTTGCTTTAGATATCGCAGAATATTTGGCACAACATAGTGACAAAAACATTTTGATTGTTACATTAGAGAACTCCAAGGAGCAAATCTTCTCGCGCTTACAAAAGGCATACAACAACCACCCTCATAAAAACATTTTTATTTGTGATGAAGGTAAAATGACAGTGAAAACAATTCGTGAATTGTGCGAAAGAACCGAAAATCTTGGAGCAGTTATCATTGATTATTTGCAGTTGATTTCCAGCGAAGAGAAGCAAAGCAAAACAATGACTCGGTATGATCAGTTGAATTACATTTCCGGAGAATTAAAGACAATGGCAAGAAACCTGAATGTGCCTGTAATTTGCACAAGCCAGGTTTCAAGAAAGTTTGAAATTCGATGGCGAGAGAATAAACAGATAATGCATGAATTTGTAATGCATGAATTTGCTGATTTTTCAGGCCTTGGTGCTGTAGTGGAAGATGCGGATCAAATTATCTTCTTGTATCGGGATTGTTATAATCTGGAAACACCTGGGGAGGAAACAGCCGAATGTATCATTGTAAAAAATAGATATGGTGATGTAGGAACGATAAAACTCCGTTGGGATCCAGAACGTGTTGCATTCTCTCTGTGGGAGGATTAGATCAGGTGTTTAAAGAATGCAACGCTCGGCCACTTTCCGTTGTACTTTTGGAAATTGTATTAAATAGTGCAGGATATGCCATAAAGCACTTGCTTTTGCAGGTGCTTTATTTTTGTAATATGAAAAATTTAAAAGTTTTCCCAAAGATTTTCTATTTCTATCTTGGGAATAATATGCTATGATAAGAACATAAAGTTTTAAGGAGTTTTTGTTATGAATATTGCTGTTGCTCAATCAGGTGGACCAACTTGTGCTATTAATGCTTCTCTATTAGGTGTATTTAAAGGTGCAATCCGTTCAGACAAAATAGATATTGTTTTTGGTTCACTTAATGGTATCGAAGGAATTATAAATGATGATTTAATAATTCTCAATGATTATATAAAAACCTATCTTGATTTTGAAAAATTAAGACAAACTCCATCAACAGTTTTAAACTCTTGTCGCTATAAATTGCCTGAATACACAGAAGATGTTTCGGTATATGAAAATATCGTTAAAAACTTAAAGGCACACGGAATTGGTGCTTTCTTCTATATTGGTGGTAATGACTCAATGGATACCGTCAATAAACTTTCAAAGTATCTTAATGAAATCGGAAGTGACATTAAAGTTATAGGTATACCAAAAACAATAGATAATGATTTGATGATTACAGACCACACACCAGGTTTTGGTTCTGCCGCCAAATATGTTGCTACAACTGTTCAGGAGATTATCCGTGACTGTTCTGTTTATAGTATAAATTCTATTACAATTATTGAAATTATGGGCAGAGATACTGGTTGGCTTACTGCTGCTTCTGCAGTTTTACGCGCTAATGGTGAAATTGCCCCTCATCTTATTTATTTACCAGAAACACATTTTTCTGTTCAAAGTTTTATCAAAGATTTAAAACGAGTTCAGCAAAGCCGTAGGGCAGTGGTGGTTGCGGTTTCTGAAGGTGTTACATTAGATGAAGATGATATAAATTCAGAATTTTATAATGAAACAAGTGACGAATTCGGTCACAGATACTTGTCCGGAGTTGGTAAGACACTTGAAAATATCGTACGCAAAGAAATCGGTTGCAAAGTTCGTTCGATTGAACTTAATGTTATGCAACGCTGTTCTTCACATTTAAGTTCCAAAACAGATATTGAAGAAGCAGAACAAATTGGTGTTATGGCAGTTGAAAGGGCGTTAAAAGGTGAGTCAGGTAAAGTTGTGTATTTCAAGCGCGTCTCAAATTCGCCATATACAGTTGTTATTGATTCAATAGATGCTAACGAAATTGCAAATAAAGTTAAATATTTCCCACTTGGTTGGATTAATTCAAGTGGAAATAATGTTACAGATGAAGCAGTTGACTATATTTTACCTCTTATTCAGGGTGAACAGGATATTCATTACCTCAATGGTATGCCGATTCATTTTAAATTAACAAATTAACAAAATTTAGCCGCAGATGTTTGTTTCTGCGGTTTTATTATTGTTATTACATACATATTAAGAAAAGGTTACAATAGTGTTATATAATTGACTTTTCACTTTAAAAATGTTATTATGGATTAGTTAAAATGTGCAAAGTATGGGCTATTGTAAATAGTTTATATTAATTATTACTAATTCTGTTGAGGTGATTAGCGTGAAATCAAATTCTGTTATATTTTTTACAGAAAATGCAGAAGCTAATTCAAAACTTATCAATCTTTTTGAAAGAATAACTGCAGTTTCAGTCTGTAGTTATAACTCGCAAACATGGGATGATGTTGACTTATATGCTAAAAACATTGTTGCTTTTGTTTTTGATGGGTTAAAAGAAGATTCCAATTTTCCATGGATTGTTACTAAACTTTCTGAAGATGGAGTTTTTAATGAAGTTCCCGTTGTTTTCACTTCTGAGGAATCTATGTATGCTTTTGAAAGCGTTGGTTACAGAGCCTGTGCTATGGATTTAATAAATGAAAATATCCGTGAAGATGTTTTTCGTAGGCGTTTTGAGAATCTTGTTCAAATTTTCCATCTCAAAAAACAGATGAACAAAATGTCTTCAATTCAGACAAAAAGAATTTTAGACCAGGCAAATATGCTTAAGGAACAAAGTTCAAAAATGGATACAATGAACTTTGAACTCGTTGAGTTACTTGTTGCTGCTATTGAAAGTCGTGATATGGAATCTGGTCAACACATCAAGAGAATTAAGTATTTTACAAAAGCACTTACAGATGTTGTTGTTAAAGAATGTCCTGAATATAACATTTCTGCAATTCAGGCAGAGTATATCTTTTTAGCATCTTCTGTTCACGATATTGGTAAAATAGCAATTCCGGATGCTATTATGTTAAAGCCAGGAAGATTAACCAAAGAAGAGTTTGAAATAATGAAAACTCATACAACACACGGTGCTCAGCTTTTAGATATGCTTGAAGAAATTGGTGATTCTCAGTATTCAAGATATTGTCGTGATATTGCACTCTACCACCATGAAAGATGGGATGGTAAAGGTTACCCTAAGGGTTTAAAGGGAGACGATATTCCGATTTCTGCTCAGATTGTTTCAGTTGCGGACTGTTATGATGCTCTTACAAGTGACAGACCTTATAAGAGTGCACTTTCGCACGAAGAAGCAGTTGAACTTATAATGAGTGGCGCTTGCGGTACTTTCTCAGATCACTTAATGGAATGTTTCAGAATTGCTTTACCGGAATTCCAAAAAATTGAGCGTAAATTCAAAGAAACAGGTACTCCTGAGTCATTTAAGAAAATTGAAATGCCAGCATTGGATTCTTATCAGACTGAGTATCAGCTTTATGCTCAGCATAATGATAGTGAAGAGGATGAGAGAGAACTAAAGATTTCTATTTGTGAAGATAAATTGCTTTCTGCTTATAATGTTATTTTTGAAGCAGATATTATGCAGAATGATTTTCAGGTTATCCGAGGTTCATGGTCGCCACTTTTCCCGTTCTTACCTAAAAATATTCACGAAGCGTTCGCTCAGTGTCATAAAATCTGCCACCCTGCAGATGCAGCAAGATTTTTACAGAATGTTTCAATGTCTGCCTTTAAAGAACTTGTTAAGTCTGGGGTTATGAAAACCCGAGTTGAATTCAGGGCTGTGAAAAAAGATACAGAATATGTTATTTTGGGTATTATTGCTTTTGAAGTTAATGAAAATAATGAAATTACTAAAGTATTCGGTGCCTTTGACGCTTATTTTGAAGATGAAATTGAAAAAGAAATTCAGCGTAGCTTTATTATCTCTGATGGACTTACAGGTATCCAACTTCAGAAAAAATTTGCAAAAGATGTAGATAATTTCCTCACGCTTAATCCAGACTCTACGAATGCACTGATTTATATTGATATAGATGATATGACACTTATCAATAGTATGTTTGGTTATGAGTATGGTAACTCATTTATAAAAGAAATTGCCGCTAAACTTCGTAATTTTCAGGAAGATAACGACATTTTCATTGGTAAGGCTTCCGCTGATAAATTCCTTGTATTTGTTAAAAATGTAAGCAAATTAAGAGAATTAATTGTTTTTATTGATGCTCTTCATAAGAATTTAAGAAGGACTTACCACACAACAAAAGAAATTGGTGTTTTCACCGTTACAATGGGTGTTTCAAAGTTCCCACAGGACGGCAGCTGTTTTAAGGAACTTTATAATAATGCAGAATTTGCCTCAAAAGCAGCAAAACTTAATAAAAGAAGTACTTACGCCTTCTTTAATCCTACAATGAAAGATTTTTCACAAATTGCTTCAGATATTACTGATATTGAAAATCTTGCAAATTCAAATAATGTAGAGAACTTTTTCCCTGTTGTTGATAAAAAAACCGGTAAACTTGTTTGTTACGATTTCAACCCATTTGCAGGTTCATTAAGTAAAATTGCGTTTACCTCTGATTTATATCACGCTGTAAATAAAACTGATGCAAATGTTAAGAACTTCAGTCTTTTAGCAATTAAAAATTTGTTGCTTAACTTAATTGAAAAACGCGATTCTGGTGAAGAAATTCCACCGATTTCAATTTATACACTTTTAGTTCCTGGTGATATTCCTGCGTTTGTTCAGAATCTCAATGATTTTGTTGCCCAGAACGATTGCAGTGGAATTAATCTTATTATCAATGTTCCACAGGATTTTCTTGATGAACTTGATTTGCGTCAAATAAATTCGTTCTCAGATTTCCTCAAGAGTGTCGGTTTCTCTTTAGGTGTTTATTTAGTAGGTGAGAGATACATACACAATAATTGTTACTCTCGAAACACTTTTAAAAGAATTGTTCTTGTGCCTAATTTTATTGATGTTGCTTTATTATCGAAAAATGCTTCAAATTATGCTGCATTAACTTTAAAAAATCTTAAAATGACTGCTGAGATTGTATCTTTACCAGTAACTGTTTCAGATTCAGATGCTGATATTTTATTCAGTTGTGATAGCGCAGATTTTACCCACACATTATCACCACTTGTTGGTTTTAATGAACTTTTTAAAGATTATCAAAATTATAAATCAGAAGTTCATCAGGCAAATTCTGTTAAACCATTCATTTCAAAAATTAATCCTGAAATGTTTGTTCATAATTTCTCTAATTCGTCAGTTGTATTTGTTTGCTACGATGCAAGTACTGATAGAATTGAGGTTTCTGAAAACGCTGACAGGATATTTGGATTTGATGTTAAATCTAATTTCAGTGATTCTTCGATTGATTTCATTGAGAAATTTATTTATAAAGAAGATTTTGAAAAGTTTATGGTTACTGTTTCATCAGCAAAAGAAACTCTGAAACCTGTTATTTGTAAAGTTAAATGTGTTTCTGCTGAAAATCTTACAGAATATAAAGATTACACTGTATCAGTTCAATGCCTGCTTAATCATTTAGGTCAACCTACATTATATCAGTGTATGCTTATTCCTGATTGATTTTGGTTGGGCAGGTTCTGTTAACTCATTTCACCCTATTCAAACTCAGCTCTTATCATTTCAATAATTCTTTTTTCAATTCTTGAAACATAGGAGCGTGAGATTTTAAGAACTTTTGCAACTTCGTTTTGTGTCATAGGTAAATTCCCATTAAGACCATAACGCATAATTATAATTTGTTTATCGCGTTTGTTTTTGATATTATCTATTATTTCAATTGTTTTCTTTAGTTTTTCTTTGTAATCAATATCATCGATTATTGTGTCGTCAATTGAAATAATATCCATAAGTGTCAAAGGGTTACCTTCGTTATCAACATCTATCGGCTCACTGAATGAAATTTCTTGTGAAGTTTTTTTGATGTTTCTGAAATACATCAATATTTCGTTTTCGATACATCTTGAAACATAAGTTGCAAGTTTTGTTCCTTTTTCTGGTTTGAAGCTGTTTATTCCTTTTATTAAACCAATTGTTCCTATTGAAATTAAATCATCCTGGTCACTGTAAGTTGAGTAATATTTCTTAATTATATGTGCTACCAGACGCAGATTGTGCTTGATAAGTTTTTCTTTAGCAGTTTCACTACCATTTATCATTTTCTCAATTTCTTCCGCTTCTTCCTTTTTTGAAAGTGGTGGAGGGAATGAATCTGCATTTGTTATGTGGAGTATAAATACAAGCAAGTTACTGAATAAACTGAAAATATCCATAATTAACACCTCTTGAAAGATATATTCATTTGTTTCAGTTACTTTGCAAGTCCAATAAAAAAGAGTGATTATATGTCAAAAATTGAGCAATTTAAGCTGACTATACGATTCTCAACAACTTTTATACTTTGTGCAATTCTCACTGGTGTATATTTTGTTGTATGGAATAATGTATATAATCCTGAATTCGAAAATCAGTTCAGGGGTCAGGGTAAAATGTTCTTAGTAACAGTATATTTTTTAATATTACTTGTTACAAGTATTGCTTTAGGTGCTTCTAAGGTTGATAAATTCAGAAAAAGTGAGATTATTTTCTACCAGATTCTCGCCGTTGTTTTCGCTAATTGTATAGCGTATGCACAGATTTGTTTGCTCGAAGCGGTTTTAGCAAATATTTTTGGTATGCTTTATATTCTTCTTATACAAGCTACGGTTATTGTCGCGTGGACTTTGGTTGCCACAGAAATTGTAAGAAGATTAAGTCCGCCGGAAGAAATGCTCATAATTTATGGTAGCCATCTCGCAACAGAGATAGTTTATAAAATGAGTGTTATGGAAGAACGCTATAAAATCAATGAATCAGTTAATGTTGATGTTGGTTTTGATGAAATAAGAGAAAAAATTGATAAATTTAAAAGTGTTATTATTTGTGATGTTCCTGCAAGAATGCGTAATGATATACTTAAATATTGTTATCAGGAAAATAAAAGTATATATGTTGTTCCTAAGATTTCTGATATTATTGTAAGAAGCGCAGCAGAAATAACTTATTTTGATTCACCTATATTACACGCACATTCGCAAGGCTTGACGATTGAACAGAGAGCGGTTAAACGACTTATGGATATTTTCTTATCTCTTTTTGCTCTTATCGTTTTTTCACCGGCATTTATTATAATTGCTCTTGCAATCAAGTTATATGATGGTGGGCCTGTATTTTACAAACAAAAACGCGCGACAAAAGATTTGCGAGAATTTGATATTTTGAAATTCCGTAGTATGATTGTTGACGCGGAAAAAGATGGTCCACAACCTGCTACTGATAATGATTCAAGAATCACTCCTGTTGGTAAGGTTATCAGAGCTTTAAGAGTTGACGAATTACCACAAATTATTAATATCTTAAAAGGTGATATGTCTGTTGTGGGACCAAGACCAGAGCGAATTGAGCATGTTGAAAAATACTCAAAAGAAATCCCAGAGTTTCCTTGCAGGTACAAAGTCAGGGGAGGGCTTACTGGTTATGCCCAAGTGTTCGGTAAATATAACACTTCTGCATATAATAAACTCAAAATGGATTTAATGTATATACAAAAATATTCAATTGGTCTTGATATAAAATTAATTATTATGACTATCAAGATATTGTTCAAAAAAGATAGTACAGAGGGTTTTAAAGAAAAAAAAAGGAAGAGTGCTGATAAATAATGCTTTATTATATGATTATGGCTGGCGGTATAGGGTCTAGAATGAATTCACCTGAGTTACCGAAGCAATATCTTAAAGTTAACGACGAACCTATTATTGTTAGGACTATAAGAAATTTTGAAGAGTTCGGTTCATTTACTGCTGGTGTTGTATGTTGTCCTATTGATTGGATAGAATATACTAAAGCTATGTTACTTGAATATGGTATTACATCTGATTCAATTACTGTAATTTCAGGTGGTAAAAACCGTAATTGTTCTGTAAAAAACGGTTGTAGATTTTTAAGCGAAAATTACAATATTACAGCTGATGATATAATTTTAACTCACGATGCAGTAAGACCTTTTATAAATTCAAGAATTATAAAAGATAATATTTCTGCTGTTAAAGAATTTGGTGCTGCAAATACTGTAATGCCTGTATATGATTCTATAATTCGCTCTGAGAAAGGTGATTTTTTGAATCAATGTGTTAAAAGAGATGATATATACAGGGTTCAGACTCCGCAATCTTTTAAATTCAGAGAATTAGAAAGTATTATTAATTCTTTAACCGACGAAGAATTAGCAACCTATACTGATGTTGCTTCGATCTTTTATAACAAGGGTTATAATGTTAAGTTAGTAAAAGGTTCGGATAATAATATTAAAATCACGACACCTTTTGATTTAGCAGTGGCAAGTGCAATTGTTGCTAACAGTAATTAATTTGAAAATTATTATTTTTTAGTTTATATTCATTTTCAGGAGGGATTCCTTTATGGCGAATAATCAGAGAAACCGCGGGAATAACAAAAACTCCAACCCAAAATTTGGGGGAGTAAAGCGTAATTCTTCTAAAAAGAAAAAAGAACATAAGCCAATGAATCCGATTGCGAGAAAAATTTTAACAGTTTTTTGTATTCTTTTCGCAATTGGTGTTGTTTGTGCTACTGTTGCTTGTACTTATGTTATAAGTTACGCTAAAGACTATGTTTATGGTGAAAAAGTTATTGATTTGGATGATTACAGAGCGAATCAACAACAAACAAGTATTATTTACGCTTACGATAAAGACAATAAGCCGGTTGAATTACTTCGTCTTCACGGTGCACAAAACCGTGTTTGGATTGACTACGAAGATATTCCACAAGATATGATTGACGCGTTCCGTGACCTTGAAGATAAGCGTTTTAATGACCATAATGGTGTCGACTGGGTACGAACTATCGGTGGTGTTATAAAAAGTAAATTCGAACAAGGTGGTTCAACTATTACCCAACAGTTAATAAAAAATCTCACAGGTGAAAATAACCGTGATATTTCCCGTAAGTTCTATGAAATTCTTAATGCACTTAATTTAGAGCGTTTTTATTCTAAAGAAAGAATTATGGAAGCTTACCTTAATACAATTTATCTTGGTAATGGTTGTTATGGTATCAAAACTGCTGCAGAAGAGTATTTCGGTAAAGATGTTGAAGATTTGAATGTTGCAGAGTGTGCAAGTATCGCTGTTATAACTAAAGCACCTGCTGATTACGACCCGTTTACAGAACTTGAAGACCATATTTCCCGTCAACAAGACTGTCTTTATTTAATGTATGAAAATGGTACATTAACTAAGAAAGAGTACGAAAAAGCAGAAAAATATGAGTTGATTTTCACAAACAGTGAAAAATATAAAGGTAGTCAGGTTACTAAAAATGATGATGACAATACAGAAATGACTGAAGAAGAAGTTATTGAGTTCAATCAGTCAATTGATGACACTAAAAATGCTTCTTATTATGTTGAGTATGTAATAGACTCTGTTATTGAAGACCTTCAGGAAGAATATGATTTAACTTATAACGAAGCGTGGAGAAAGGTTTTCTTTGGAGGTCTCAGAATTTATACTGCAGTTGATATGAACGCGCAAGAAATAGCTGAAAGAGTTTACGAAAACAGAGAAACTTTCCCGGAACCTGACGATAAACCGGAAAATGCACAATCTTCTATGACGATTATGGATTATAGTGGTAGAGTTGTTGCAATGGTTGGTGGTGCCGGTAAAGGTAAGACATTCCGTGGTCTTAACCGTGCTACAGACTCACCGCGTCAGCCTGGTTCTTCTATTAAACCACTTTCTGTTTATACACCAGCAATTGAAAATAATGTTGCTACTTGGTCTACAATGGTTCAGAACTATGGTATCAGATTAGGTTCTTCAAGATGGCCCGTAAACTACGGTGGTTCTTATGGTTCAGCAAATTCTTTTGTAACAGTTCAATATGGTTTACAAGTTTCATATAATACAGTTCCTACACAACTTTTAAGACGAATGAGTATGTCTTCTTGTGTAGATTTTATGGCAAATGACCTTAATATGAAACATCTTGTTACAGATGAAAATGATTCTGCTTATGATGGTAACTATTCGTCTCTCGCTTGTGGCGGTATGAGGTATGGTGTAACAACTCTTGAAATGGCTGCTGCTTACGCAATGTTTGGTAACAATGGTTACTATTTTGAACCATACTGTTATTATAAGGTTACAAATAACGATGGAAGTGAAACATTGCTTACTGATGGCGATTCAAAAGGTGAACAGGTCATAAGCGAAAGCACTGCTGGTGTTATGCGTAATATGTTGAGAACTGTTTCTTATTCTGGTACTGGTTCTGGTAACAGAATCCCTGGTGTTGACAACTTCTGTAAAACCGGTACTACATCAGATGAAAAAGACCGTTGGTATGTTGGTGGTACACCTTATTATGTAGCTGCTGTATGGTATGGTTATGACCAGCCAAAAGAAGTAAAAGGTGTGTCTGGTAACCCTGCAGGACGAATTTATAAAAAGATTTTGACTGAGTTACATGCTAATTTACCTGATAAATCATTCCCATCTGCAAGTGGAGTGGTTGCAAGAAAGTATTGTAAGATTTCTGGTGATTTGGCTGCTGCGACTTGTACACAGACAGCAACAGGTTATTACAGATCTTCGAAGCTTCCGGCAACTTGTAAAAATTGTGCTATGATTCACGCAATTGGTTCTGAAATACCAGATGAAGCAACAACAGAACAACTTTCTACAACTACAACTGAACCTACTACAGTTAAACCTACCAAAAAACCGAAACCGCCTAAAACAACGGCACCACAGACAACATTACCAGAAACAACGGTACCGGTTTCAACTACCGAAGACTATATGCCGGTTGAATCAACAACGGCACCATCTAATGATATTCCACCGCAAACAGATGTAGTTGAAGTTCAATAAATATAATAACAAAGCCGAAAAGTGAAATTTCTCTTTTCGGCTTTTTGGAGTAAAATATGATCATTTTATCAGTCGATTATGGTGACAAACGCACAGGTATTGCTATCTGTGATAAGCTTGAAATGTTAGCTTCACCTGTTTGTGTTATAACCGAATGGAACATTGATAATTTAGCGTCAAAAATTCTTGAGATTGCTAAAGGAAAAAATGCAGAAGAAATAGTTATCGGTCTTCCTAAAAATATGGATGGCTCTGAGGGTTTCAGAGCAGATGCATGTAAGGAATTAGGTGAAAAACTTGAAAAATTAACCGAAATCCCGATTAAATTCTGGGATGAAAGACTTACAACTGTTTCTGCCCATAAAATTCTTTCTGAAAATAATATCAGAGGTAAAAAAAGAAAAGCGGTTGTTGATGCAGTTGCCGCAGATATTATTTTGCAGGATTACATAGATTCAAAAAAATTCAAAAAGGGGTTTTAAAAATGAAAACAATTAAAAATGGTGTTTACCCAACAATGATTACACCTTTCACAGATGATAATAAAGTTGATTATGATGGAATTTTACAACTTCTTGATTGGTATAAATATCGTGGCGTTGATGGTATTTTTGCAATTTGTCAGAGCAGTGAGATTTTTTACTTATCTTTTGAAGAGCGCCTCGAAATTTTAAAATTTATAATGGCAAATAAACCTGAGGGAATGGATATTGTTGCTTCAGGACATACAGCTGATGATTTAGAAACTCAGATTAAAGAAGCTCGTGCTTTTATAGAAACAGGAATTGATGCTTATGTTTTCATTTCTAATCGTTTTGCAAAAGAAGATGAAAGTGATGAAGTTTTATTAAAAAATATGAAATATGTTGCAGATGCTTTGCCTGATGTTCCTTTTGGTGTATATGAGTGTCCATATCCATACAAAAGAGTACTTACACCAGAACTTTTAAAAGCAATGGCAGATGATGGTCGTTTCCAATTCTTAAAAGATACCTGTTGCGACACTGAAATGTTAAAAGCGAAACACGAAGCAGTGAAGGGTAGTAACCTTAAAATTTTTAACGCAAATGCTGCTACATTCTTACAGAGTTTAAGAATGGGTTGTAGTGGTTATTCTGGTGTTATGGCTAATTTCCACCCTGAACTTTACAGTCAACTTATTAAAGCGTATAACGATGGTGATATGGAGTTAGCTGAAAAACTTCAGAATATTGTTGGTTATATGTCTGTGACAGAATGTCAGTGTTACCCGGTCAATGCTAAATATTATTTAAGTCTCGATGGTCTTAGTATAGGTATTCACACTCGTTCAAGAAACCCTCAGGAATTTACTGAAACGAGAAAACTTGAAATTGTTCAGATGTTTGAAGTAACAAACGAAATCAAAAATAAAATTTTGAATTGATAGGAAATAAATGTGAAAACTATTTTGTTAAAAATCAATGGGTTACCACAGGCGGTTAAAGCATCGGCAGCATTTTTGATTGCCAGTGTTTTATCAAGTGGAATTTCATATTTGGTAACACCTGTATATACAAGACTTTTGTCTGCAGAAGAATACGGACAAACTGCGTTATTTTTAACATGGCTTCAGATTTTTGGCATAATTGCAATGTTTTGTCTTTCGTCGGGTGTTTATAATAACGGTATGATGGATTACTCTGAAAAACGCGATGAATATGCGTTTTCAATGCTTATCCTGTCTAATGTTATTACATTATGTTTCAGTGGGATTTTACTTTGTCTTTATCCGATATTCAGTAGCTACATAAAACTTGAATTACCTTATATTATTTTAATGTGTTTTGTATATTTCTTTCAACCTGCGTATAATTTCTGGTACTGCAGGCAAAGATATGAAATGAAATATAAAACAACAGTTTTGTGGTCTGTTCTTTCTGCGCTAATTTCTCCATTGGTAGCAATATTTTGTATTTTTACTGCAGATGATGATAATAAACTTTTTGCCCGTATTTTTGGTGCTGAAGTTACATTGATTGCATTTTATATCGGGTTTTATATTTATCTTGGTGTTAAAGCTAAATTCAAAATCAAAACTTCTTACTGGAAAGAAGCGTTTTTATTCAATATACCATTGATTCCGCATTATTTATCAGCTTATCTTTTAACGAGTGTTGATAGAATAATGATTTCAAACCTTATTGGTGATGCCCAAACTGCTTATTATACTGTTGCACATACAGTTTCAGGAATTATAATGATTGTCTGGAATGCAATTAATGCTTCATTAGTTCCGTTTACTTATGAAAAATGTAAAAATAGAGATTATAAAGCAATTTCGAATGCAACTTTACCAATTTTATCTTTATTTGCAGTGATGTGTCTTGCTGTTATAATGCTTGCACCTGAAATTGTTATGATAATGGCTACTGAAGACTATATGGAAGCTGTTTATGTAATTCCGCCACTTATTGGTGGTGTGTTTTTACAGGTTCATTATTTTATTTATGGTAATATCCTTTATTACTATAAAAAACCTGTATATTTAATGCTTTCAAGTGTTCCTGCAACTATTCTCAATGTTATACTTAATTATATTTTTATAAGTAAGTTTGGTTATATGGCTGCAGGGTATACCACAATTATTTGTTATCTTGTTCAGGCGACAATAAATTATCTTTCAATGAAAAAGGTTGTAAAAGAAGAAATTTACAATATGAAATTCATTGGTTTACTTACACTTTCAGTTCTTGTTATTTCAGTTTTAAGTACATTACTTTATAATTTCTTTATTGCAAGATATTTAATTTTATTGCTTGTTACAGTTTTATGCATTGCTTTCAGAAAAAAGATTATTAATATCTTTATTGCAATTCGTAAAAAAAATAATTAAAAAATGCTGTAAATTTTATGTATTTTCTCATTAAAAATTTTATCTGAAAATATTGACACTCAAAATGAGGGTGGTATAATAAATTGTCAAAGTTTTTTATATAAAACTATGTTAATTCTACCGAATGAAAGGTGAAGAAAAATGGAAAGAAAAGTTGGTACTGTTTCTAGAGGTATCCGTTGCCCAATCATCAGAGAAGGTGACGACCTTGCAAAAATTGTCGCTGACAGTGTAATTGAAGCTGCTGAAAGCGAAGGTTTCAGTCTTCGTGACAGAGATGTTATTTCTGTTACTGAGTCAATTGTTGCAAGAAGTCAGGGTAACTATGCATCAGTTGAAGCAATTGCTAAAGATGTAAAAGCAAAATTAGGTGGAGAAACAATCGGTGTTATTTTCCCGATTCTTTCAAGAAATCGTTTTGCAATCTGCCTCAAAGGTATTGCTATGGGTGCAAAGAAAATTGTTCTTATGTTAAGTTATCCGAGTGATGAAGTTGGTAACTGCCTCGTTTCTTTGGATAAAATTGACGAAGCGGGTATTAACCCATACAGCGATGTTTTAACACTCGAAAAATACAGAGAACTTTTCGGAGAAAACAAGCACGAATTTACTGGTGTTGACTATGTTGATTACTATTCACAAATCATTCGTGAAGCTGGTGCTGAAGTCGAGGTTATCTTTGCTAATCAGCCAACAACTATTCTTAAATATACTGATTGTGTTCTCAACTGTGACATTCACACCAGAGCAAGAACAAAGAGAATTCTTCTTAAAAATGGTGCAAAAGTTGTTTGTGGTCTTGACGATATTCTTAATGCATCAGTTGATGGTAGCGGTTGTAACGAAAAATATGGTCTTTTAGGTTCAAATAAATCAACTGAAGATACAATTAAACTCTTCCCAAGAGAGTGTAAAGATTTCGTTCTTGAAATTCAGAAACTTATTCTCGATGCAACAGGTAAACATGTTGAAGTAATGGTTTACGGTGACGGTGCATTTAAAGACCCACAAGGTAAAATCTGGGAACTTGCTGACCCTTGTGTTTCACCAGCATTTACAGATGGTTTAATTGGTACACCAAACGAATTAAAACTTAAATATCTTGCAGACAACGACTTTAAAGATTTAAGCGGTGAAGAACTTAAAAAAGCTATTTCAGAAAGCATTAAAGCAAAGAGTGACAACCTCGTTGGTAATATGGCTTCTCAGGGTACTACCCCAAGACAGTTAACCGACCTTATCGGTTCACTCTGCGACTTAACAAGTGGTTCAGGCGACAAAGGTACTCCTGTTGTTCTTGTTCAGGGTTATTTCGATAACTATACAAACTGATATTTTTAAAATTTTCGTGAAAAATATTTACAACGGAGGCAAAAATTATGGAAATGATTAAAAGACCTGATGATATGCAAAGAATTACCACAAAAGAACTTGCAAATGCATTTATTGATGAACAAGTAAAAAATGTGCAAGAACAAGTTGGTGACAAGAAAGTTTTACTCGCACTTTCAGGTGGTGTTGACTCTTCTGTTGTTGCAGCACTTCTTATCAAGGCTATTGGCAAACAATTAGTTTGTGTTCACGTAAACCACGGTCTTATGAGAAAAGGTGAAAGTGAACAGGTTATTGAAGTTTTCGGCAAACAGCTTGATGCAAACTTAATTTATATTGATGCTACTGATAGATTTTTAGATAAATTAGCGGGTGTTTCTGAACCTGAAAAGAAAAGAAAGATTATCGGTGGCGAATTCATTGAAGTATTTAATGAAGAAGCAAAGAAATTAGAAGGTATTTCTTTCCTTGCTCAAGGTACAATTTACCCTGATATTCTCGAAAGTGATGGAGTTAAAGCTCACCATAATGTTGGTGGTCTTCCAGAAGATATGAAAATGGAACTCGTTGAGCCTGTTGCACTTCTCTTTAAAGATGAAGTTCGTGTTGTAGGTTCTGCACTCGGTCTTCCTGATGAAATGGTTTATCGTCAACCATTCCCAGGCCCAGGTCTCGGTGTTCGTTGCCTTGGTGCTATTACTCGTGACAGACTTCACGCTCTTCGTGAAGCAGATGCAATTCTCCGTGAAGAATTTGACAAAAACGGTCTTGCAGGTAAAGTTTGGCAGTACTTTATTGCTGTTCCTGATGTTAAGAGCGTTGGTGTTAAAGATTCAAAGCGCTACGAGGGTTGGCCGGCAATCATTCGTGCAGTTAACACAACTGACGCTATGAGCGCTACAATTGAAGAAATCCCTTACAACGTTCTTCATAAAATTACAGACAGAATCACACACGAAGTTGATGGTATCAACAGAGTACTTTATGACCTTACTCCAAAGCCGATAGGAACAATTGAGTGGGAATAATTCAAAATCCGTGAAACTCCTTATTTTACAAGGGTTTCACGGTTGTTTTTTTATTTTTGGCAAGGTTTTGACAAAATGAGACTACTGAATTTTTAGTAGTCTCATTTTTAGTTACTCTATTAATATGTAATTTAGAATTATGTTTTAAAAAAATTAACCGTAGTTAATTTAGTTTAAATTTGAAAATAAGATGAGGAAGCATTAAATTTATTTGTTTTCAAATAAATTCTTGTCAAGTACCTATATTATTTTAAAAAATTTACTTTTCTACATTTTGCACAAAAGTGAAAATAGGATAATTCCAAAACAGAAAAATAAAACTCAAAAATAGGTTGAAAAAGTTATGTAAGAAAATTTTTGCTCAAAAATAGTTATGGGAGAAAATCTATTGTGCATTTTTAACAAAGTTTAATTTTTGTTTTTTCACCCTGAAATTTGACAGAGTTGAAATTTTATGGTACGTTCGAAATGTCGGAAGACAGCAAAGATTCAAAATTTAATATGATATTTTCTTAAAAATTTAATAATTGATTTTTCAACGAAAGGAGCTTAAAAAATGACATCAAAAATGTTATATAGCGTTGAAGATGTAGCAACAATTGTTGGTTGTTCAAAATCTCACGCATATAAAATTATTGAAAAATTGAATAATGAACTTGTTACTGATAATTATTTAATAGTTAGAGGTAAGATTAGCAAGGATTATTTTTGTAAAAGATTTAATTTAGCAGCTTAATGAATTCAAAAAACTTAATATATATCAAGTAGGTGCTTAAAGCATCTACTTTTAAAATAAAACAATATAGGAGAAATTAAATATGGGATTTTACAAATACGAAAATACTAAAGGTAAAACTAAGTGGAGAGTTATATCCACCTATACTGATGCCCTTGGCAATAAAATCAATATTCATAAGAGAGGATTTAATACCAAAGGTGAAGCCAAAGAATGGTACGAAGAATATATTACAACAATGCGAGCTTCAGATGGTTCAGCGGAAAACGCATTAGAATTAACACTTTCTGATTTTTATAATAAAATATATTTGGAAAAAGTCAGTGAAGATATTAGACAAAATACAATTGCCACAAAAAATAATATTTTTGAATCAAAAATTGAACCTTATTTAGGTAAATTAAAGATTAAAAATATAAAAAAAGAGCAAATCACCGCTTGGCAAGAAAAAATTAAAAACTTAAAAAAGAAAGATGGTACAAAATATTCTGAGCAATATTTAAGAACAATTAACAATCAATTGATTGCAATATTTAGCTTTATTGAGGATAAATATAACTATAAAACACCTTTCAATAAAAAACTTCGTGAGTTTGGTTCTAAGGAAAATTACAAAGAGGTAAAGGTGTGGTCTCCAGATGAATATGAAAAATTCATGTTGGAAATTGATGATGATTTATTCTATGTTGCTTTTCAAATATTGTATTGGGGCGGTCTAAGAGTAGGCGAATTACTAGCACTCAATCTTGAAGATTTTGATTTTAAAGATTCAAATATAAATATAACAAAATCTTACCAACGTTTAAATGGTGAAGATATTATAACTCCGCCTAAAACTCGTAACAGTAAACGTAAAGTCGGTATGTTAAAAAGTGATATGGAAGAATTTAATGAAATTTTCCAAAGAATATATAAAATAAAAAAAGATACAAGGGTTTTCGAGAATCTTAGTAAATCAAAAATTAGAACAAAATTAAAAAAATACGCAAAAAGTGCAGGTCTCGAACCTATTACTATTCATGGATTTAGACATTCTCATGTTTCATTACTTATTAACGCAGGTAAATCAACATTAGAAATTGCCGATAGGGTTGGACATAGTAATAATGAAATAACTCAAATATATGCACATCTTTATCCTGAAAAAAGGGATGAGTTGTTAGATATAATTGCTGATATTCGTAAAATCAAAAGGAGTGCTTAAATATGAATAATGAATATACAAGAATTCGTGATGTAACACACGCATTCAGAACAACTCGAGATGAAGCTAACACAATAGATTTATTAGTAAAAGCTTCAGGTTTAACTAAACAAGAATATTTATATAAAAAGGCAATAAATAAAGATATCAAGATTATATGTACTCCAAGAGTAAATAATTTACTACGAAAGGAAATTAAATCTCTTATTGATGAGTTTTCAAAAATAGTTGAAGTTGACTTATCTGAGTCGTTACTTAATAGAGTCGAAAATATCTTGAGTGTCTATTATGAAATTGAAAATAAAGTAAATGAAAAGGTTGTTAGAGAATGAAAAAGAAAATAATTGTAAGTTATAAATTTGTGGATGTTTCTGTCGATGGAGTGGAAACCGTCGATGAATTTGGTAATGATGTTGTTCGCTTTTATGTTTATAAAGAAAATAAAAAGAAAGAGTATTTATTTGGTTTAACTAAAGAAATTACTAAGGAAGCAATGGAAAACGATACACTCAAAGAAATGCTTCAAAATTACATTTCTGAAAATCATAATTAAAAGAAAACTATATTGAAAGCATGATATTAAAAAAACGAGATTCACTTTGAAGAGTGGTCTCGTTTTTTCTGTTGAAAGAATAAACGGTGTCATGAAAAAGTTATGTAAGAAAAATACTTTTTTTAATCTTTCATGGAGAGAAATTAAAACCAATTGTAGAAGAAAAGGAAATTACTATTAACAAAGAAAACGAAAAAAATGATAAGAAAGAAGTTTCGATTGAAACAAGTGGTAGTGTTGGTGCATATATAACTATAAAAGGATTAGCTGTGTGCACAAGTGGTTACATTGATTTGAAGGATTTTAGTAATCCTGATAATTATGTTGAGGCATATGTGTCAGCAGACGAGGTTGTGTTAAATTCTACAATAAAAACTGAAACAGAAATTAAACAACAAGTTGGCGAATATCAAATTCCAATTGCTGCAACGGGTGGAACTGTGAGCGTAACTTTAAAGTTTTATATTGTTATTTCTGCCGAAGGAGAAGTATCTTTATGTTATGAAGTTGTTTCACCGAAATTAGGTGTGGGATATTCGACAGAAGAGAAGTTATATACAATAAACAACAAAAAAGATACAAATAGTGATATACAAGCAAAAGTTGAGATATCTGGTGGTCTAATTGGTGAAGCTTTAATTGAAATCTTAGAAATAGATGTTATAAATCCAAGTTTGGATTTAAGAGTTAGTGGCTCAATTGAAACCTTGGAAATTCCTGATGGTTATGAGAAAAAAACTGAATATAAGAATCAAGATTGTATAGGTCTCAGTGTTAGAGCACCGATTCTAAAATTTTCAGCGTTAACTGGTGAGGATACAATTTTATATAAAATCATAAATCATACAACTAATGGTGAAATTAATTTTACATTTGATTTGATTGATGAAGAAAATGCTCCTATTAAATTAACTTATCATATTGAATTTGAAAAAGATTCAGATTACACCATCAAAAAACTTAAGTATTTTGATGGTAAACATGAAGACGTTTGCACCCACATAAAAAAAATTAAGATTGAGCCAGAAAGTATAGACGTAAATAGTTCGGTAAATGATAGATTCAGTCCTATAGATGAATTGGATGGTACAATAGATTCAGAACTCCAAGAACAAGAAGATAAGATTATGGCAATTATCACCGCCAAAATTGAAGAGATTGTTGTTAGGATAATAGATGAAATGTTTGCAGAAGCATGTAGTTGAAAATTTAGAAACTTTAAAATTTTTAAATTGACATTTGGTAGATTGTATGATATATTCAATGTGTGATTTATATAGATTTTTTTAATGAAAATTATACGTAGTCTTTTGGCAAGGTTTTTGGCAAGAAAATTTTTGATAACCAGAACTAAAATGAGCTAAAATCTAGTAAAATAAGGGTAATATATACTAGGATTTACTACGAATTACAATCCTACAATCGAGTGGGAATAATACTAAATGGATTACAACACTCCGAATTCTTATAAAACGTTCGGGGTGTTTTTTCATAACGGAGAGTAAAAATGACTATTGAAGAGAAAAAAGAAACTTTGCGCAATGCTTTAAGTGAGACTTTATGCAGTACGTTTGAGCTGATACAATGGGAAGAATCAAAAGACGATCCCGATGTGTTTATATTAGACCGAAAGGAGAGCAAACGCGAGGAACGTACGATGTATCTTGCGGGTTGCCGTGATGCATGGGGCGGGATGATATCTGTCAAATACAACCCCTTGGATGATATTGTTGGGATTTATGTAAAAGATAGACCCATTCAGGCAAAATTCAAAGATGACCTTTTGAGTCTTTTTGATAAGTATTCTCCATTCGGCATGAAACTGTCATTTGATGAAAAAATGACACCAATCTTATCAAGGAAAGAAAAAGTTGAACCAAAAGACTTTAAAATTTTTTTGAACGAATTTCGCAAAGCGTATGACGAATATTATCCTCTGTTTTATATGATTACTGTAACTGCGATAGAATGGTATGACGGTTTCAATATTAGTAGTACCTATTGTGCCGGCGGTGTTTATTATTAAAATTAAAGACTGCAGATTTTGGCAGCAAAAATATAAAAATATTGACTATAATTTTGACTACACTTTCTGAGTGGAATATGGAGAATACAGATAAATGTAGTTATAAAACAGTGTAAATACACACCAAAAACACAACAAAATATGGCGTTTATATTATGGACAAAAGAGTGGGAATAATTAAAAATCCGTGAAACCCTTTATTTTACAAGGGTTTCATGGGTATTTTTGTTTTTTAAAATATTTGGTATAATTTATAATAAAATCCCTTGAAAAAATTTTATAATTTTATTATACTATACAAGATTTTAATTTACTGAGGAGCAATAAAATGCTGAATTTTAAACGAACAAAGCTTGCATGTTATACAGCATATTTTACAATGTCATCAATATTCTGCGTACCACCGTTATTGTTTATGACATTTCATACTTTATATAATATTTCTTACACACTTTTAGGTACACTTGTTTTAACTAACTTTTGCACTCAAATGTTAGTTGACTTGATTTTTACTCTATTTTCTAAAAAATTCAATATTCAAAAAGTAGTCAGAGTAATGCCTTGTATTACATCACTCGGTCTTTTTGTTTATGCATTAGTTCCTAACTTTTTTCCACAGTATGCATACATTGGTTTAGTTCTTGGCACAATAATTTTCTCTGTGTCAGCAGGGCTTTCTGAAGTGTTATTAAGTCCCGTAATTGCAGCAATTCCGTCAGATAATCCACAAAAAGATATGAGTATGCTTCACTCTCTTTATGCTTTCGGATTTTTCACAATGGTAGTGATCAGCACATTATTCTTAAAATTTTTCGGTAATGAAAACTGGTCGTATCTTGTATTGTTAATTGGTATATTGCCACTATTAGCTGCTATTCTTTTTAAAATTTCACCATTCCCTGATATGACTGAAGAAGCAGCCAAAGAAAAAAATAAAGAAAAGAATAAAAACAGAACTATCGGTTTAGCACTTTGTGTTGGTTGTATATTCTTAGGTAGTTGTGCAGAGAATACAATGTCTAACTGGATTTCCACATATATGGAAAATGCACTTAATATCGACAAAGCGTTAGGTGATATTTTAGGAATGGCGATGTTTGCTATTCTTTTGGGTATTACAAGAATTACATACGCAAAGCGTGGCAAAAATATTTCAAAATTCTTACTTATAAGTATGCTTTGTGCTGCAATTTGTTACCTTACAATTAGTATTTCTAATAACACAATTTTAAGCTTCATTGCTTGTATTTTAACCGGTATTTTTACCGCCATGTTATGGCCAGGGACACTTATCTTAATGGAAGAAAAGGTTAAAGGTGTTGGTGTTGCGGCTTATGCTTTAATGGCTTCTGCAGGGGATTTCGGTGCATCTTTAGCACCACAACTTATGGGTATTGTTATTGACAATGTTTCTGTAAGCCAGTTTGCTTTAAATCTGAGCACAACTTTAAATCTTACACCAGAACAAATTGGTTTGAAAGTAGGTATGTTAATTACTTCTGTTTTCCCGATTTTGGGTACAATTTTAGTTGCTTTTATCATTAAATATTTTAAGAAAAATAAATCACAGGAGTTATAAATGCAAAATATTACTTTTGAAGAATTCAATAATCTTGAGTTTAAGTTATATGGTAAAAATCCAATAATTAAAAATCCTATGAGTAGCTTTGTTATTGCTGACCCGAGTGTTTTAACCCCTGATATATCTCATGATGAAAAATTTCATTTATTTTGTCACACTTTTTTCGGAGTTTATATGTACTCGAGTGATGATGGCATAAACTTTAAGAAAATTAAAAAGATTACAAATAGAGCGATGAGACCAAATATAAATTATATTGATGGTACATATTATTTATTTTTTGAAAGAACAAGGTCACCGATTGCAAATCTCTTTTCGCTTATTGGTTTAAAGTGGAAATCTGAAATTTATTGTACCGAGTCAATAGATTTGAAAAGTTGGACCAAACCATATCCTGTTATTACAAAATCAAGAGATTATCAGGAAGATGACAGGGGATTGGCAATTTCAAATCCATTCCTTTTAAAAGTCAATGATGAATACAGACTTTACTATTCATGTGGTCAGACTTTTATTAAAGATTGTGGTTTTTGCGAACCAACCCATATAAGTTTTGCTGAAAGTAAAGCCGTAAATAAAGACTATAGTTCTTTAGAAAAACCAATTATAAGTCCTGACAAAAATTCAGAATATTTAAATCTTTGTTCAGGGTGTTTAAAGGTTTATAAACTTAAGGATTGTTATATAGGTCTTCAGAATGGACTTTTTGAAAAAAATAGTAAAAGTCATTCCGCTATTATGCTTTTAAAATCGCAGGATGGTATTAATTTTGAATTTGTTAAACCATTTTTAGTTCCGCAAAAATGTGGTGACAGTAATTGGATGGCACAATATGTCTATGCTTGTTGCCTTACAAAAGATAAAAATAAATTAAGATTATATTTCAACGCCCGTAATGTTTCAAATAATTTGTTTGGCAGAGAAAGTATCGGCATTTTTGAAGCGGAGATTTAGTGTCATTTCTCTTGACAATTAAATATAGTGGTAGTATAATACAAAACATAATATTAAACCGTTGAAGCGGAAATAACGGCAATTATGCCTTCACAGAGAGCCTGTGTTGCTGAAAGTCAGGTAAGAAACAAGTTGTCAAATGGACCGCTGAGGGTGTAGTCAAATGTGTTTTCACAGAGTATTCTACAACGATTGATGAGCGTTAATCATCTTGGGTATGTTAGTACCTTAAAAGAGCATAGTTTTACTATGAATTCAAGGTGGCACCGCGGATTTTATAATTCGTCCTTGACAGTTAATTTAATTCTGTCAAGGGCTTTATTATTTCCTTGACAAAAGGAGAAATGAATATGTTATTAACAAAACGATGGTGTAAATCAAGATAATCTCACAAAAATTTATTATTATCTTGGAGGAATCAATTATGAACTTAAACAATGTAGATTTTGAAACTTATTTTAAACAATATCCGAATAAAGAAGGTTTTTTTGGTAAGTATGGTGGTGCTTATGTTTCACCAGAATTAAAAAAGGCGATGGAAGAAATTACAGAAGCTTATTTTACAATTTGTAAATCAAGCAAGTTTATTAGTGAGCTCCGCAGAATTCGCCACGATTTTCAAGGCAGACCAACGCCTATTTCTCACCTTGAAAGACTTTCAGAAAGTCTCGGTAATGTACAGCTTTATGTTAAAAGAGAAGATTTGAACCATACTGGTGCTCATAAATTAAATCACTGTATGGGTGAAGCTCTTTTAGCAAAATATATGGGCAAGAAAAAAGTTATTGCAGAAACAGGTGCAGGTCAACATGGTGTTGCACTTGCTACCGCTGCTGCTTACTTCGGACTTCAGTGTGACATTTATATGGGTGCTGTCGACATTAAAAAACAAGCACCAAATGTTGCGAGAATGAAGATTTTAGGTGCTAATGTTATTGAAGTAACTGAAGGTTTGCAAACACTAAAAGAAGCAGTTGACGCGGCTTTTAACGCTTATATGAACGAATATAAAGATGCTATTTATTGTATCGGCTCTGTTTTAGGACCACACCCATTTCCATTAATGGTTCGTGATTTTCAGAGTGTTATTGGTATTGAAGCAAGAGAACAATTTATTGGTATGACAGGTGAATTACCAGACGCAGTTGTTGCTTGTGTTGGTGGTGGTTCTAACGCTATGGGTATTTTCTCTGGTTTCTTAAATGACCCTGTTGACATTTATGGTATCGAGCCTTTAGGCAGAGGTACAACTCTTGGTGACCACGCTGCAAGTCTTAAATATGGTACAGAAGGCATTATGCACGGTTTTAACAGTATTATGTTAAAAGATGAGAATGGCGAACCGGCACCGGTTTATTCAATTGCAAGTGGTCTTGATTATCCGTCTTCAGGACCTGAACATGCATTCTTGCAAGAAATTGGCAGAATTAAATATGATGTTGTTAATGATGAAGAAACACTCGATGCTTTCTTTACTCTTTCAAGACTTGAAGGTATTATTCCAGCAATTGAAAGTGCTCACGCAGTTGCTTATGGTATGAAACTTGCAAAAGAAATGGGCAGAGGTTCAGTTCTTATAAACCTTTCAGGCAGAGGCGACAAAGATATGGACTACATCATTGAAAAATACGGCATAAGATAATGTTTGATTTAATCATTTATTTTATTATAACTCTTTTTGCTATAACAGTCTGTTCTATGACAGGCATGGGTGGGGGAGTTATTATAAAACCAATAATGGATGTTGTAGGTGATTTCAGCGTCCATACAATTGGAGTAATTGCTTCAATTACAGTTTTTTCAATGGCTTTTGTTTCAATTATAAAACAGATTAAATTTAAAACGAAAATACCTTTTGATATTGCAATAGCTTTATCAATTGGTTCTGTTATCGGTGGAATATCCGGTGAAAGAATTTTTAGTTTTGTAGTTGATTTATTAAAAGCAGACGAAATAGTTAAGATTGTTCAGAACATTGTGCTCACTGTGTTAATAGTTTGGGTATTTATTTATATGAACAATAAAAACAAATTTAAAAGCAGAGAATTTAAAGGGGTTATTCCTGCTGTAATAACGGGTTTGTTTTTAGGAATATGTTCTGCATTTTTAGGTATTGGTGGCGGACCAATAAATGTTTCGGTTATTACCTTTCTTTTTTCGTTACCAATTAAGACTGCAACGATTTGTTCATTGATGACAATTCTATTTTCTCAGTTTTCAAAACTTACGACTGTTTTCTTCACAAAAGGTTTTGCTGATTTGGATTTTACAGTTGTTATATTTATGGTAACTGCTGCAATTATAGGTGGTTATCTTGGTGCATATTTCAATAAGAAGTTGCCCGATAAAACAGTTTCTAAAGCATTTAATTTTGTTTTAATTATCGTGCTTTCATTAACTCTGTTTAATATAATTACAAATTTAACTGCCACCGGGTAGTGAATGATTTTATTAATATTAAAAAGCATTCGTTTATACATCGTTAGGTCTTTGAAGATGTATAGCGGGTGCTTTTTTGTCAGGAGTGTTTTTATGAAAATTAAAAAAATATTTTCTTATTTTAGTTTGACAGAAAAGTTACTCTGGTCTTTTTCTGTTTTGGCAATTATTATTTCATTTTCAATTTTTGATAAAGAAAATTTTTTAACACTTGTTGCATCACTTATAGGTGTTACTTCTCTTATTTTTTGTGCTAAAGGAAATCCTACCGGACAAATTTTAATGATAGTTTTTGCAATAATTTATTCAATAATCTCTTACTCGTTTCAGTATTATGGTGAAATGATTACTTACCTTGGTATGACTTTGCCAATGGCTGTATTTTCACTAATTACCTGGCTGAAAAATCCATTTGGTAACAAAAAATCTGAAGTTGCGGTAAACAGAATAACATTTAAAGAAGTTGTATTTATGATTGTCTTGTCTTGTATTGTCACTTTAGTTTTTTATTATATTCTATTATATTTCAGAACATCAAATATAGTACCGAGCACAATTTCAATTACAACAAGTTTTATGGCGGCATATTTAACTTTCAGAAGAAGTCCTTATTTTGCATTAGCTTATGCTTCAAACGACATTGTCTTGATAATATTATGGGTTATGGCAACATTAAAAGAGGTTTCATACATCTCCGTTGTAATTTGTTTTGTAGTATTTTTTATAAATGATTTATATGGTTTTATAAGTTGGTTACGAATGCAAAAAAGACAAGAAAAAGTGATTAAAAACCTGGTTAATTATTGACATATTTAAGTATTATAAATATAATTATAAAATGATATTATTAAGTTTGAGGTGGTTGCTTGTTATATATTGGTATTGATCTGGGTACTTCTGCAACTAAACTTTTGCTAGTTAATAAAACTGGTGAAATTCTTAATTCAGTTTCAAAAGAATATCCTATAATTTATCCGAAATCAGGCTGGTCTGAACAAAACCCAGAAGAGTGGTGGAACGCTGTTAAAACAGGTATTCCTGAGTTATTAAAAGGGTTTAACGGTAAAGAAGTAAATGGTATTGGCGTTGCAGGACAGATGCATGGTCTTGTAGTTCTTGACGAAAGTGATAACATAATCCGTAATGTTATTCTCTGGAATGATGGGAGAACCTCTAAAGAAACTGAATATTTGAATACTGTTATAGGTAAAGATAAATTATCAGAATATACCGCTAATATATCATTTGCCGGTTTTACCGCACCCAAAATTCTCTGGATGAAAGAAAATGAACCTGAAAATTTCAAAAGAATAATCAAAATTATGCTTCCTAAAGATTACATAAACTATAAATTGACAGGTGTTCACGCTTGTGACTATTCTGATGCATCAGGTATGCTTTTATTAGATGTGAAAAATAAATGCTGGTCACAAAAAATGCTTGATGTTTGTTCAATAAATAATGAGCAAATGCCTGAACTTTTTGAAAGTTACGAAGTAATCGGTAATGTTAAAAAAGATATTGCAGATGAATTGGGAATTAGCACTGCAAAAGTTGTTGCGGGCGCAGGGGATAATGCTGCAGCAGCAATTGGCACAGGAACTCTTGGTAATGGTAAATGCAACATTTCTCTTGGTACTTCTGGTACAGTATTTATTTCATCTGATAAATTCGGCGTAGATGAAAATAATGCTTTGCATTCTTTCTGTCATGCAGATAGTGGCTATCATTTAATGGGTTGTATTCTTTCTGCTGCATCTTGCCATAAATGGATTTGCGATAAAATTTTTGCAGAAACTGATTATAACAAGTTAGAACAAGAAATTGACACTGCGCTTTTAGGCAAAAATGAACTATACTTCTTACCGTATTTAATGGGTGAAAGAAGCCCTATAAACGATACAGATGCTACTGGTGTGTTTATCGGTTTAAGACCCGATACAACGCGTTCTCAGATGCTTTTAGCAGTTTTAGAAGGTGTTTCTTTTGCTATAAGAGATAATATTGAAGTTGCAAAATCAATAGGAATTGATATAAAAACAAGTTACATTTGTGGTGGCGGTGCAAAAAGTAAATTATGGAGAAAAATTCTATCTGCTATATTAAATATTGAATTACAAATTCCGAATGCAGAAGAAGGTCCAGGGTACGGTTCTGCAATGCTTTCAATGGTTGGTGCAAATGAATATAAAAATATTAATGAATGTGCAGAAAAACTTTTATCTCTTAAAGATACTGTTTCACCCGAAAAAGAACTTGTAAATTTATATGAAGAAAGATATAATAAATTCAAGAAAATTTATCCAGCTGTAAAAGAACTTTACAAAAATATAAAGGAGTAATTTTAATGAGTGATTTTTTTAAAAATATACCACAGATAAAATTTGAGGGAAAAGACAGTAAAAATCCCTTTTCTTTTAAATTTTATAACCCAGACCAAATAGTTCTCGGTAAAAAAATGAGTGAGCATTTACCATTTGCTATGGCTTGGTGGCATAACCTTTGTGCTGGTGGTACAGATATGTTTGGCAGAGACACTGCAGACAAATCTTTTGGCACAGAAAAAGCAACTATGGAACACGCGAAAGCTAAAGTTGATGCCGGTTTTGAGTTTATGCAAAAACTCGGTATCAAGTATTTCTGCTTCCACGATGTTGACATTGTGCCTGAAGCAGATGATATTAAAGAAACAAACCGCCGTCTTGACGAAATTACTGACTACATATTAGAAAAAATGAAAGGTACTGACATTAAATGTCTTTGGGGTACTGCTAATATGTTCTCTAACCCAAGATTTATGAATGGTGCAGGTAGTACAAATTCAGCTGAAGTTTATTGCTTTGCCGCTGCTCAAATAAAAAAAGCTCTTGAAATAACAGTAAAACTTGGTGGTAAAGGTTATGTTTTCTGGGGTGGCAGAGAAGGTTATGAAACACTTCTTAACACTGATGTTAAATTTGAACAGGAAAACATTGCGAGACTTATGAAAATGGCAGTAGAATATGGTAGAAGTATTGGTTTTACAGGCGATTTTTACATTGAACCAAAACCAAAGGAGCCAATGAAACATCAATACGATTTTGACGCAGCTACTGCAATCGGTTTCCTTCGTCAGTATGGTTTAGATAAAGATTTTAAAATGAATATTGAAGCTAACCACGCAACTCTTGCGGGTCACACATTCCAACACGAATTAAGAATCTCAGCAATAAACGGAATGTTAGGTAGCATTGACGCGAACCAGGGTGACTATTTACTCGGGTGGGATACTGATGAATTCCCATTTGATGTTTATGAAGCTACTCTTTGTATGTATGAAGTTCTTAAAGCAGGTGGTCTTACCGGAGGCTTTAACTTTGATGCTAAAAACCGCAGACCAAGTAATACGATGGAAGATATGTTCCACGCATATATTTTAGGTATGGACACATTCGCTTTAGGTCTTTTAAAAGCTGCTGCAATTATTGAAGATGGCAGAATTGACGATTTCATCAAAAATAAATATGCATCATTCAATGATACAGAAATCGGTAAAAAGATTTTAAGTGGCAACACTACACTTTCTGAACTTGCTTCTTTCGCTGAAAACCTTGGTGACACTAAAAATGTTCAGAGCGGCAGACAAGAATATTTAGAAAGTATTATAAATTCAATTCTTTTCTCATAATTAAATAAAAAACAAAGAGTTAGTTGAAATCAATCAACTAACTCTTTTTTATCATTTTAAAACTTCGCCGTTATATATAACATTAATATTACTTAAATCACCATCGAGATTATATTTAGAAAGCTTACCATTTTTCCATTCAATATCAACTGTTATATTACCAATAGCTTTAAGTCCTTTAACTTTACCATTTTTCCAACTTGTAGGAAGGGCAGGGAGTAAGAATATTTTACCCTCTCTTGATTGCATTAACATCTCACAAATACCGCTTGTGCAACCGTAGTTGCCATCAATCTGGAATGGTGGGTGAGCATCGAAGAGGTTTGGATAAGTCCCGCCTCCATGGTATCTTATTTGTTTTGGTAATACTGGTCTTAATTGCATTTTAAGAAGTTTTAAAGCGTGGTCGCCGTCCCAGAGTCTTGCCCACATATTAATTTTCCAGCCTAAGCTCCAGCCTGTACCATTATCACCGCGTAATTCAAGTGATTTTTTACAAGCGGCAGCGAGTTCAGGGGTTTCATCCGGTGTAATAAGCATAGCAGGGTGAAGACCATATAAGTGAGATTTATGTCTGTGATGTGGCTCAATTGCTTCTTGTTCTTCATACCACTCTAAAAGTTCACCTTGTGAACCAGTCTTGAACGGTAAGAGCTTACCCAAAGCTTTTTCTACATCTTTTGTGAAATCATCATCTATATGAAGAACTTTTGCACTTTTAAGAATATTCTCAAAAAGCTCTCTGATAATTGCCATTGTCATTGTTGAAGTAGCACTTACCGAAACATGTTTTTTATTAAAATGAAAGTCATTTTCAGGTGAAGTTGAAGGAGCGCAAATTAAATAACCATCTTTATCTTCAACTAACATATCAAGGAAGAACTCGGCAGATTTCTTCATAACAGGGTAAGCTGTTTCTTTTAAGAATTTTACATCATTTGTATAAAGATAGTGATTGTAAATATGTTCGCAGAGCCAACCACCAGCCATAGGCCAGAATGCCCATTGTGAAGAACCCGCAACACAGTCTGCGTGACGCCATAAGTCAACATTGTGATGAACACAGAAGCCTCTTGCGTGGTAACGCTTCTGTGCTATTTTTTCACCTGAAACCGATAAATCTTTTACAAATTCAACAATTGGTAAATTGCATTCAGCAAGATTACACATCAAAACAGGCCAGTAGTTCATTTCTGTATTGATATTTACAGTATAATTTGAGTGCCATGGTGCTCTGAATTTATCATTCCAGATGCCCTGTAAGTTAGTGGCTTGTGTACCTTTTCTTGAAGCCGATACAATCAAATATCTGCCAAAGTTAAATATAAGTGTATAAAGTGCAATATCTTTAGCACCTTTATCGTGCTTTATTAAACGCTTGTTTGTCGGAATGTCACCCTTATTGTCTGTACCAAGGTCAAGAGAAACTCTTGAGAAAAGTGAAGTAAAATCTTCAGTATGAGATTTTAAAAGTGTTTTATAGTCAATCTCAGAAACCGTACCGAGCATTTTAAGACACGAATTTTTGTATTCTTTACCTTCTAATGCAGGGTGTTTTTCGAATCCATTGAATGAGTTTTCAGTTGTAAAGAAAATATATGCATTTGAAGCATTTTCAACAGTTATACTTTTACCTGAATATGTAACTTTACCATCAGAAATTACTTTAACTGCCGCTCTGAAACTGATACCCTGTAATTCTTTATCTTCAGGGTAAAATTCACATCTGTTGAGTAATTCAAGGTTATCATCTTCGTCAGAAGGGCAGATACCATCTAAAATTAAAGTGTCATTCTCAACAAAGGAATCGCCTTTAAGTTTTGTTGAAAGTGTAATTTTAAAACTTAATGCCTTTTTGTCAGCAGAGTATTTCTGAATGAAAGCATTATCAGGATTAGAAACAAAAGCTTCTCTTTTAAATACTACACCATTCTTTTCATAGGTTACAGTATGAATACCAGTACTTAAATCAAGAACTCTCTTGTAATTCTTTGCACGACAACCTTTTGTATCAAACTTAATATCAATATCACAAAGAGGAAGGTAGCTCTGTGTCCAGTTACCTAAACATTCTGCTTCAATAATCTCTTCTGCTTCGTCATATTTCCCCTCGAGAGCCAAATTTCTTGCTTTTATGAAATTTTCATAAGTATTTTCTTTAATAGCGGTATCTCTGGGGAAACCACTCCATAGAGTATCACTATTCATACAAATTTTTTCATTATTTGTTTTACCATAAACCATTGCACCGATTGAACCATTACCCAATGGTAACGCTTCAACCCATTCTTTTGCAGGGGATGAATAGTATAAATTTAAAGAGTCATTTAACATATTAACACCTACTAATGAAATTTTTAACATATTATACATTAGTATTTTGTAAAAATCAATGATTTTCACAATATAATGTTGTAAATTGAAGAAATATATGCTATATTTAGTAAGTATTATCTTTTACATATTGGGGTGGTATTTTTATGAAAACAATTCTTGAAAAAAGCAATAAAGAAAATATAGACTTTTCTTCAACAGTTGACTATATGGTAAAAAAAATTACTGCTATAGTTGATGAAATTGGTCCAAGAGCACCTGGCAGTAAAGAAGAATTAGCTGCACAGGAATATATGGGTGAAGATTTAAAAGAGTGGTCAGATGATATTACAATAGAAGAATTTACTGTTCACAGACAAGCATTTATGGGTTTTATTCCATTTACAGTTGCAATGGCACTAGCCGCTACTGTTCTTTATTGGGTTAATTATCCACTGATTGCTTTCTTATGTACAATTCTCGGTATCATCCCTTTAGTTCTTGAATTTTTAATGTACAAGCGTTTTCTAGATCCGTTATTTATTGGTCACCCTTCACATAACCTTATAGCAACAAAAAAACCAAAAGGTGAAATTAAGAAAAGAATTATATTCATTGGTCACGCCGACTCACAATATGAATGGACTCTTAACTATTTAATGGGTGGCACAGGAATGAAGTTATTCCTTATTCCTGCGGCAGTTGGTCTCTTTGTTGTTTGTTTTGCAAGTATTATAAAATATTTTACATATCTTAATTTAGATGCACCATCAAAAGGTGTTGATACATTTTTCTTAATAGTTGGTATTGTTCTTTTGATTTTCATCATTCCATATTTTGGTTTTTTATTCTTCCAGAGTTACACAAGAAGTGTTCCTGGCGCTAACGATAATCTCACTGGTTGTTTAACCGCTATGTCAGTTTTAAAGCTTATGAAAGAACACGACATTGAATTAGAAAATACAGAAGTAAGAATTATGCTTACAGGTTCTGAAGAAGCCGGTCTTCGCGGTGCTAAAAATTACGCTGAAACTCACGAAAAAGAGCTTAAAGAAATTGAAACTGTTGTTATTGCTTGTGATACAATGCGCGATTTAAAAGATATGGCAGTTTATGACAGAGATTTAAGCGGTACTTTAAAACACGATAAACAAGCAAAAGAACTTGTTAAAAGAGCCGCTAAAAACTGTGGCTATGATTTACCTTATGCTTCAATTTATCTTGGCGCGTGTGATGCTGCGGCATTTACTCAGAAAAAAATCAAGGCTACTGGTTTTGCAGCAATGGATCCAACTCCACCAAGATATTACCATACTCGTTTAGACACACCAGATCTACTAGTACCTGAAGCACTTGAAGTAGGTGCAAAAGTTTTACTTGAAACGGCGTGTCTTTATGACAGTGAAGGATTACTTTAATTTATTTTTGATTTCAGAGGAAGTTTCTTAGAATGCATTATATAATAATGGACCTTGAGTGGAATAACACCTATTGCAAAAAGAAAAAAGGTTTTTTAAATGAAATTATTGAAATTGGTGCAGTTAAGCTTGATGAAGATTTGAATCAAGTTGATACATTTTCACTTTTTATCAAGGCACAATTAGGTAAAAAACTTCATACAAGAGTTAAGGAATTAACTAATATTTCTAACGATGATATCAGTACTGGTACACCGTTTTCTCAGGCTATGGCTGAATTCAGAAAATGGTCCTCTGGTGAGGATAATGTAATTCTTACCTGGGGTGATACTGATGTGAGAGTTCTGGTTGAAAATTTCAGATATTTTAATGGTATCAATTTTGTTCCGTTCTTAAAAAATTATGTAAATTTGCAAAATTATGCTCAGGCTTTTATGAATATCTCTAAGGCTGACCAGATCGGTCTTTCTACTGCTGCTGAGAAATTAGAACTTGACATTGAACACTACTCTTTACATCGTGCTATTGATGACAGTCTTTTAACTGCTGATATTTTCAGAAAAATCTTCAATAAACAGATGATTTCTTCTTATACACACGCTTGTGATAATGCATTCTATTTAAAACTGTCATTTAAACCAAAGGTTATAACTGATATTAATAGCCCACTTATTGACAGAAGCAAAATGAAATGTCTTTGTGATGTTTGTGGTGCAAGTTGCGAAAGAGTGTCCGACTGGCGCGTTATGAATCAATCATTCAGAGCGATTTTTCAATGCACAAACTGCAAAAGAAAAATTCGTTTTACTATAAGATTTAAAGAATATTACGACAGAGTTGATATTAAATCTTCAACTGTTCCTTTTATTGATAAAAAAGAACTTGAAGCACAGGCTCAAAGTAATTCAGAAAATGCTGAAACAATTGAAAATATTAAAACAAATACTACTGAGGTGTAAGTAATGTATCCAATTAAATTAAATCCAATATTTAAAGAAATAGTATGGGGTGGCGAGCGTTTAAAAAGCGACTATGGTTACGAAAGCGACCTTAACAATATTGCAGAAGCTTGGGTTCTTACTGCTCGTAATGACGGTGACAATATTATAAAAAATGGTGAATATGCAGGTCAGAGTTTTTCTGAACTTATAAAAAATAATCCATCTTTTTTAGGTAAAAAAGGCGAAAAATATAATGAATTTCCGCTTTTAATTAAGTTTATTGATGCAAAATCTGATTTATCAATTCAGGTGCATCCTGATGATGATTACGCAAGAATCCACGAAAATTCTTTGGGTAAAACTGAAGCTTGGTATGTCCTCGATTGCTCAGATGATGCAGAGCTTATTTATGGTTTTAATAAAGAAATTACTAAGGAAGAATTTGAAAATTCTATAAAAGATAATTCATTTTTAAATCATGTAAATAAAGTAAAAGTTAAAAAAGGTGATATATTCTTTATAGAAGCAGGTACATTACACGCAATCGGTGGTGGTATTTTACTTGCAGAAGTTCAACAAAACTGTAACACAACATACAGAGTTTACGACTATGGCAGATTGGTTGATGGAAAACCACGCGAATTGCATATTGAAAAAGCACTTGATGTTACAAATACACTTCCGCCTGTTCGTTCTGCAGAAGCAGAGGGCAAAAAAGAAATTATCGGTGATGCAGAAGTTCAGAAGCTTTGCTCTTGTGAGTTCTTCACAATGACCTCATTAAGTCTTAATGGTAAATATGAATACAATTGTGATGAAAATTCATTTTTATCTGTTCTTGTCCTTGATGGAAGCGGCAGTATTACCGCTGGTAATACCGCTGTAAGTGTTAAAAAAGGTGATAGCATATTTATTCCCGCAAACAGCGGTAACATTGCGCTTTCAGGTGAATTTAACGCACTTTTAAGCACATTATAATTTTAGTTTTGTTTCAATAATTTAAAGGTGAATTTTTATGTCTTTATTAACAGCTTTAAATTTAAAATTCGGCTTTGCTGACGGCGTCTTATTTAAAGACGCCGCTTTTCAGGTTGAAGAAGGCGACAGAATCGGTTTGATTGGCGCAAATGGTACCGGTAAAACTTCGCTTTTCAAGTTAATAACTGGTGAATATCAGGCAATAGAAGGTGGAATTGTTCGTGGTAAAGATGTAAGAATAGGGTATATGGAACAGTACCTGGAATGCGAAGATAATCTCACCGTTTATGAAGAAGCATTAAAAGTTTTTTCTGATGTTACAAAAATGGAGCTTGAACTAGAAGAAATAACCAGACAACTTGAAAACAACAGTGATTTAGATTTAATTGAAAGACAAGTACAGTTGACAGAAGAAATCGAGCGCCGTGACGGGCTTGTATACAAAGCGAAAACACGCTCTGCACTTATTGGCTTAGGTTTTAAAGAAAGCGAACTTGATTATCCTGTGAAAAATCTTAGTGGGGGTCAGCGTTCTAAAGTATCTCTTTGTAAGTTGCTCCTTTCAGATGCTAATTTAATTTTACTTGATGAACCTACAAATAATCTTGATATTGATGCTATCAACTGGCTTGAAGAGTTTTTAACTAAATATAAAGGTGCAGTTATAGTTGTATCTCACGACAGATATTTTCTTGATAAAATTACATTTTTGACAATGGAAATTTCACATAAAAAGATTACTTTGACAAAGGGTAATTATTCTGTTTTTCAGAAATTGAAGGCAGAAAGAGAACTAACTATTGAACGGGAATACGAGAAAAATATAGCAGAAATTAAAAGAATTGAAGGTATTATTGAGCAACAGAAACGCTTTAATCAGGAAAGAAACTATATTACAATTGCAAGTAAAGAAAAACAGATAGAACGAATTAAGTCAGAATTAGTAATGCCTGATAAAGCATTGGGTTCTGTAAGGTTTTCTTTTAATTCAGAAATTCGTTCTGGTGATAATGTTTTAACTGTTTTTGATTTAGAAAAATCGTTTCCACAAAAACCACTTTTTAAAAGCTTTAACATTACAATTAACAGAGAAGATAAAATGTTTTTATTAGGACCTAACGGATGCGGTAAATCAACATTTTTAAAAATTTTAAATAAAGAAATTTCACAAGATAGTGGCATTATTAAATTTGGCACTAATGTTAAAATAGGCTATTTCGACCAGAATATTGATAAACTGGATTCTGATAAAACTGTGCTTGACGAAGTCTGGGATATGTATAAGTTTATGGACCAGACTGAAATCCGTAGTGCTTTAGCGTTGTTTTTGTTTCGCGGTGATGATGTATTTAAAAAAGTATCTGTATTAAGCGGTGGTGAAAGAGCTAAAATTTCCCTGCTTAAAATAATGCTTTCAAAACCTAATTTTTTAATATTGGATGAGCCTACAAACCATCTCGATATAAATTCCCGTGAAGTTTTAGAGGAAGCATTATTAAATTATGATGGCACACTTTTAGTTGTATCTCACGACAGATATTTTATTAATAAACTTTCAAGTAAAATCATCTATTTAACTCACGATGGTGCAGTTACTATAGATGGTAATTATGATGATTACTTAATTTATAAAGAAAATAATCAAAAACCAGTTGAAAAAGAAAAAAAGGAAACAATAAAGGTTAACACTTATAAATTGCAAAAAGAACAACAAGCGCTTGAAAGAAAGCGTAACACAAGAATTTCTAAAATTGAAAAAGAAATTGAAGAAAAAGAAAAAGAAATTTCAGAAATTCAGAATTTACTTGAATTACCTGAAACCTCTGCCGATTATGAAAAGTTACTTGAATTAACTGAAAAATTTTATTCATTAAAAAATGAATTAGATGAGTTTTATTCAGAATGGGAAGAATTACAGGTATGATTTGAAAATAACTAATAAGGAGAAATTTATTATGAAAAAGAAAATTACTTTAATCACATCAATTTTACTTATCTTAGCATTAGCTGTTACTTTTGTAGGTTGTAATAAAGACAAAACAGAAGAGACACCTACTACAGAAGCTTCTAAGGTTTCAACTACAGAACCTACAACAAAGTTTGAAGCGCCTGAAATTAAAGATGAACCTACAACAGAAGAAACTACAGAGGAGACAGAAGCTTCTGCTCCTGAGACTACTACAAAGAAACCTGTTTATAGCTCAAATTCAGGTAGTTCTTCAAATTCCGGTTCAAGTAATTCTGGTTCAAATTCTTCAAACAACAATTCAAAACCTGCTTCTAAACCTGCTACTACTAAAAATAACTCCCATTTAACTGATGATAGCATTACTCCGTTAGTTACAAATTCTTCTGGTGGTGGTATTTTTCTTATTGGTGATGGAAAAGGTGACGAATTAAAAGAAGAAGATATCGGCAGTGCGGATGATTGGGAACCAGATCCAGAGATGGATGGATATTTTAATGAAGATGTTACTCTTGCTTAATTAACAAAAAAGACACACTTAACTTGGGAGAGTTGAGTGTGTTTTTCACTTCACTTTTTGAATAACAATCTGTCATTATATTAGGTGAACAACTTTTTATTAAAATAAAGGAGAGATAGCCTATGAAGAATATATCAAAAAAGATATTGGCATTGTTTCTTGCATTATCAACTATGATAACACTTATTGTTGAAGCAAGGAGAGCGAATCATTAAGTTTGAAACATAAATTCAAATGACATAATAAGAAAATTGTCAGCATATATATTTGCGGGTGATTCTTTATGGAAAAAAACAAAAAACAAGATTATTTAATTAAAGCAATACTTTTTCAATTTATTTTCTGTTCGTTAATCTTTGCATTTTTTTATTCAATAAAATATTCAGATAGTACATTTTTAAAAACTTTTAAAGACTCCTTTTTTGATGAAATAAATAAATCTATAACAACTGAAGAAGTCAAAGAAACTTTTAAGAAAATTGAAGATTTTACCGGAAATGAATTTATTTTAACAGATTATTCAGATGAGTTATTTACTGCCAAAGTTTTAGGTGAAGGTGGTAAGGATGTTGAAATAAATAATGAGAAAATAAGTAATGTTTCTTTTGCAAATTATAAATTAAATTATAAAATATTTTCTCCAGTTATAGGTGGGGTTGTTTCGTCTGAGTTTGGTGAAAGAGTTCACCCGATAAACGGAACTTTAGGGGTACACAAGGGGATAGATATTGCTTTGGATTCAGGGGAGCCGATTTACGCTATTTTTGATGGCGAAGTTATTGAAGCCACTTACGACCAATGGAACGGAAATTTTATAAAAATCAAGCATGATAATAACATTTTGAGCGTTTATTGTCACTGTAGTGAATTGTTTGTAAAAAAGGGCGATATTATCCGTGGTGGTGAAGTTATTGCCAAAGTTGGTTCAACAGGACAATCAACCGGACCACATATACACTTTGAACTGCGAATTAACGATGTTTCATATAATCCCGCTTTTGCTTTAAAGGATGCAAAAGATGCAGTTTAAAATTAAAAATACAAAAATTACTATTTCTTTTACTTTCTTCGCTTTGATAATTATTTTAATTTCTTTAGATAAAACAGAATTCTTATATACATCTATTGTTTTTGCTCTCGCACATGAATTAGGACATCTTCTTGCACTAAAATATTACAAAGTAAGCGTCAGAGAATTTAAAATATCACTTTTTGGTGGAAATATTAAAGTGATAGATTCAAATAAAATGAAATATTATCAAACTGTAATTGTATCTTTTTCTGGACCATTTGTAAATTTATGTTTCGTTATATTGTTTTATATAATAAATACTTTTTTGAAAAATAAATTAACTTACGAGATTTATGCTGTAAATTTTGTTTTAGCACTGTTCAATTTATTGCCGTTTTATAACTTTGACGGTGGCAAAATACTTTCATCAGTTTTACTTTACTTTTTTGAAGAAAAAATGGTAAATCTAATTATAACTATCACTTCGTTTATCATATTAATACCTTTTACATATTTGGCTATTTATATTTTTTCACTTAATTTCAAAGATTTTTATCTGCTTGTTGCTTCACTTTTAATGTTACTTACAATTATCTTTAAAAAGTAAGTTATTTCACTTGATAATTCTCCAAATTTATTGTAAAATTATGTAGAACGATTTTATTATAAAGTTGGAGAATTTTTATGTTGCACAAACAAATTGAAAGTATATTACCGCTTGTTCAGAAACCTGCAAGATACACAGGTGGTGAGTTGAACTCTGTCGTAAAAAACAAGGAAAATGTTGACATTCGTTTTGCGTTTTGTTTTCCGGATACTTACGAAATTGGTATGTCACATCTTGGGTTGAAAATTCTTTATGGTTTAATAAATTCCAGAGCAAATTTTTGGTGTGAAAGAGTATTTGCTCCTGATACCGATATGGAAGAAGTTATGCGTAAAAATAATATTCCGCTTTTCGGTCTTGAAAGCCACGACAGTCTGAAAGATTTTGATGCAGTTGGTTTTACATTACAATATGAATTATCTTTTTCAAATGTTCTTAATATGTTGGATTTAGCCGGAATTCCTGTAAGAAGTAAAAACCGTGGTAATTCGTTAACTGAAAACCCTATAGTAGTTGCAGGTGGTCCCTGTGTTGCTAACCCTGAACCTTTATCAGATTTTATTGACTGCTTCCAAATTGGTGAAGGTGAAGAAGTTATGCTTGAATTTTTAGATTTATTAAATGAATTTAAAAAGAAAAATGCTTCAAGAAAAGAATTTTTAATTGCCGCTTCACACATAGAAGGTATTTATGTTCCTGCTCTTTATGATGTAAAATATAACGATGACGGTACAATTAAAGAATTTATTGCAAACTCAGGTGCTCCGAGCGTTATAAATAAACGAGTTGTTTCCGATTTAGATAATATATATTACCCTGAAAACTTTGTTGTTCCTTTTGTTGAGGTTGTTCATGACAGAGTTGTTCACGAGATTTTCCGTGGTTGTATTCGTGGTTGTAGATTTTGTCAGGCGGGTTTCTGGTACAGACCTATAAGAGAAAAATCTGTTGAAACTATAAGCAGACAAAGTCAGAAAATCGCTTGTGAAACAGGTTACGATGAACTTTCACTTTGTTCGCTTTCAAGTAGTGATTATACTAAAATTACAGAATTACTAGAATCACTTTTAAGTTGGGCTACACCTCAGAAAATCAATGTTGCATTACCATCTTTAAGAATTGATAATTTCTCAGATGAACTAAGGGAAAAACTTGCTTTAGTAAGGCGTTCTGGTCTTACATTTGCCGCAGAGGCTGGTACGCAGAGACTTCGTGATGTTATAAATAAAAACATCACTGAAGAAGAAATTTTAGGTACTTGTCGAAAAGCATTTCAGGGTGGCTGGACAGCTGTAAAACTTTATTTTATGATTGGCTTACCGACTGAAACTGATGAGGATGTAGTTGGCATCAACGAACTCTGTCAGAAAGTTGTAGAAGAATTTTACAGTAATCCTGATAAGCCGAAAGGTAAAACCGTAAGTGTAAGTGCGGGTGTTTCTTCATTCGTTCCTAAACCTTGTACGCCATTCCAATGGGAACCTCAGGATTCACGCGAGGAAATTACAAGAAAACAACAACTTTTAAAAGAAACAGTTACTTCTAAAAAAATTACATTCCGTTTCCATACAACTGACCAGATTTTCTTGGAAGCAATTTTTGCCCGTGGCGATAGAAAACTCTGTGATGTTATTGAATTAGCCTGGAAAAATGGTTGTACTTTTGATAGTTGGGACGATAAATTCAAGTACGACACATGGATGAATGCATTTAAAGAATGTGGTATAGATACAGAATTTTATGCAAACCGTCGTCGTTCTTACGATGAAATTTTACCTTGGGACCACATTAATTCTGGTATTAGTAAAGAGTTCTTGATTAAAGAAAATGAAAAAGCAAAAAATGCAGAAACTTCAAAGCATTGTCGTGAGCAATGTAATGCTTGTGGCTCAAATAAATTGAATGGGGGTAAGTGTGATGCGCTCTGTAAGAATATGGTTCACTAAAAAAGACACCGCAAAATATATTTCACACCTTGACTTAACCCGTTGTTTAATTAGAGCATTCCGAAGAACTGATATTCCTCTCTGGTATACAGAAGGTTTTAACCCACATCCGCACCTTGTTTTTGGTCTTTCATTACCTTTAGGTGTAGAAGGGGAAAGCGAGATTTTAGATATCAGACTTGATGACGAGAGTTACCCGAATGAAAGAGTGATTTCAGAACTGAACAGGGTAACAGTTCCCGGAATTGAATTCCTGAAAATTGCTGAACCCGAATTCAAACCACTTTTTATAACTTCAGGATTTTATGAAATGAAATTATCTTCAAATGATGGTTGCAACATTAAAGATGATATATTAAATAAACTTGAAAGCAAAAACATTTTAATTTATAAGAAGACTAAAAAAGGTGAAATAAAAGAAATAAATGTTTCTGAACATTTATCAAATTTTGAAATTATAAAAGATGATGACAACGAATTACATTTTTCGTTTATTTTACCTGCAGGTAACGATTTTACAATCAATCCGATTTTATTTAAAGACGCATTGTTAGAAAATTTTTCTCAGGAAAATATTTGCTGGTTAATTAAACGAAATAAACTTTTATTAAAAGATGGTACTGAATTCAGATAAATTCTGGTTTCTTAACATATAATTTATGGGTGATTATTTTGAAAAAGCTCATAATTTTATGTATAGCGGTTTTATTTTGTTTTATTTTTTCAATAAGTTTCATTAATATAAATAACAGATTTGTTAATATATCATCAGAAAATAAATTGAATACAAATACCCCAACCATCATAATTGATGCAGGGCATGGTGGTTTTGATGGCGGAACTTCAACTGATGATGGTGTAAGTGAAAAAGGCATTAACTTAAATATTGCATTATATTTAAAGGAATATCTGAAATTTTTCGGTTTTAACGTTGTTATGACACGAGAAACAGATACTTCAACTGAATCAGAAGGTTTAACAACAATCCGTAGTAAAAAATCTTCTGATTTACATAACAGAATGGCTCTGATGGAAAAAACAGATAACGCAATATTTGTCAGTATTCACCAGAATCATTTTTCTTCATCAAAATATAAAGGTGCTCAAGTTTTTTATTCACCTGAACTAAGTGAACAAAGTTCGTTACTTGCAGAAAATATTCAGGAAAGTATAGTTTATTATTTACAAAAAGATAACAAAAGGCAAATAAAAACTTGTGGTACATCTGTTTATTTGATTTATAAAGCTGTTAAACCTGCGGTGTTAGTTGAATGCGGATTTCTTTCAAATGAGGAAGATTCAGAAAACTTACAAAATGATATGTACCAAAGAAAAATGGCTCTTTGTATTGCTATAGGAATTTTAAATTATTGTGAAGGTCAGTGAAAATTATGGCTTCTAAACAAAAAACAATTTATATATGTAAAAATTGCGGTTATGAGTCTGCAAAATGGTATGGTAAGTGCCCATCGTGTAACGAATGGGGAACTTTAGATGAAGAAACAATAGTTACAGAAAATAAGATGACAAAAAAAGTAACCACCAGTAGTTTAAAAAACTGTAATGTATTAAAGCTTGATGACATAGATTCTTCAACCGAATTCAGATATAATACTGGAATTTCAGAATTAAATCGTGTATTGGGTGGCGGACTTGTTAAAGGTTCATTAGTTCTTTTATCTGGTGACCCAGGTATTGGTAAATCTACACTTTTACTTCAGATTTGCAATTATCTTTCAAAAGATTTAAGTGTTCTATATGTTTCAGGTGAAGAATCTGCATATCAATTAAAAATGAGAGCAAAAAGACTTAATGTTAAATCAGATAATCTGTCTGTAATGTGTGAAACTGATGCAGAAGTTGTTTGTGAATACATTAAAACTGCGAAGCCTAATATTGTTATGATTGACTCAATTCAGACAATGAATATACCCGAACTTTCTTCGAGTACGGGTAGTATTACACAAGTAAGAGAATGTACCAATCTTTTTATGCAGACCTCTAAAAATAATGATATATCAATTATTTTAGTAGGTCATGTTAATAAAGATGGTAATATTGCAGGACCCAAAGTATTAGAACATATAGTTGATACAGTTCTTTATTTCGAAGGGGAGAGAAATTATTCTTACAGAATTTTGAGAGCCGCTAAAAATAGATTTGGCTCTACAAATGAAATCGGTGTTTTTGAAATGAATGATACTGGACTTTCTCAAATAGAAAGTCCGTCAATGGCACTTTTAGCAGGCAGACCTATAAATGTTTCAGGAACTTGCGTAACTTGTCTTATTGAAGGTTCCAGACCAATTTTAGCAGAAATACAAGGCCTTGCTACAACTACTGGTTTTGGTAATCCTCGAAGAATGTCAACTGGATTTGATCACAACAGAATGGCTATGATTATTGCAATTCTTGAAAAAAGAGCTGGTTATTATTTCTCAAATATGGATTGTTATTTAAATATTGTTGGTGGTTTAAGAGCAGATGAACCTGCGTCCGATTTAGCTGCTGCAGTTGCTCTTGTTTCAAGTCTTAAAGATACTGTAATAGACAGTGAAACGATTGTATTTGGTGAAATTGGACTTGCTGGTGAAATAAGAATGGTAAATAACTGTGAGCAACGAATTAAAGAATCTGAAAGACTAGGTTTTAAGCGTTGTATTATACCACGACAAAATATGAAAAAACTTAATAAAGCATCATTTTCGGATATAGAAGTAATTGGTGTAAGAAATATTCGAGAAGCATTTGAGGTTGCTGCTGACAATGCATAATAATTATAAATTCATTGAAAAATCAGATCTACCACAAAACAAAGTTTGTCACTGTATTTTAGGTGAAAACGCAGTAAATACAATAAATTTTTTGAGCAATATTGGTATTAAAACTCTCACAACAAAAAAATCATATAAATTAGATAATGAAATTGCTTTTCACGCAGATACACAGATAATTTACTGTGGTAAAAAATATGCTATAATTTCACCAAATCAAGAGCATTTAATAAATGAAATGAAAGAATTGGGGTGTAGGGTAGAAGTGGCTGAAAACGAGCCGTTTTCGCCGTATCCACACGACATTCCTCTTAATTTTACTATAATAAATGATACTATAATCGGTAAAATTGATTGTGCAGACAAAAAATTACTTGAATTTATAGAAAGAGACAATTTAAAACTTATAAACTCAAAACAAGGATATTCTAAATGTTCAATATGTATAGTCAATGAAAATGCAATTATCACTGAAGATAATGGTATCGCAACATTGTTAAAAAATTCACAAATCAATGTTTTAAAAATCAAACCAGATTTCATAAGTTTATCTGATAATCATTTTGGCTTTTTAGGTGGTGCATCTGGAAAGTTATCATTAGATACAATTTTCTTTAATGGTAACATAGAAGAACATCCGAGTTATAATGATATTAAAAAATTTTTAGATTATCATAATGTTAAACCTATTTATGATAAATCTTATAAACTTACTGATATTGGCTCAATTATACCTGTAACCGAACAAATTTAAGCTATTTTATAATAAATCTAAAAAAATCAATCGAATAGAAATTTTCTGAATGAATAACACCTGGTGGCAAAAATTTCTATTCGATGTGAAAGGTTGATAAATTTGAAGAATTCAAAGAATCCTGAGAAAAATGCTGTAGCAAAATTTGGATACACAGCTACAATGGTTGTAGTATCAGTTGCAATATTGATTTGTATGAAAAAATACAAAGATAAAGATTAATACACAACAAAATGTTTCTACTGTAATGTAGTAATGTTAGTTATACCTATTACTTAAACTCTGTAGTAAGTACAACCACTTTGCATTATAAAACAGAAACGGTATTTTTACTAAAACAACTCACCCGACTTATACAAAATCTTTCTTTTGTATAAGTCGAAATATAAAATAATACCACTACTCTTTTTAGTTTAGTTTTGTATTATTGCTAAATTTATATAAAGGATTTGTATCTTTATTTATGAAAAGAGAAAATTTTGATTTATTACCACCTATTGTAATTGAGTTTTTAAATTATTATAGTGTTATCAAAAACTGTTCTGAACTAACAGTCAATGAATATGCTAATGACTTATCTACTTTTTTCAAATACATAAAAATAATTCGTGGACTTGTTCAAAAAGAAGTTCCGTTTGATGAAATAGCTATTTCAGATATCTCATTAGATTTAATTTCGTCAGTTACTTTAAACGATGCTTATATGTATCTTACTTATTGTAAAATTAACAGAAACAATAACGAACGCACACGCTCCAGAAAAGTTTCAACTTTAAGAGCGTTTTATAAATATCTTACAGTTCAGAAAAAACTTATTAAGGACAATCCCCTTCAGGAACTTGAATCACCACGAATAAAAAAAGCTTTACCTAAATATCTAACTTTAGAAGAAAGTCTTTCACTCTTAAATTCTGTCGATGGTAAGTTTAAAGAACGCGATTATTGTATTATTACATTGTTTTTGAACTGTGGTTTGCGTCTTTCTGAACTTGTATCACTTAATTTAAGCGATATTCGTTCAAATAACACCTTAACAGTTACCGGTAAAGGAAATAAAGAGAGAACAATTTACTTAAATGATGCTTGTGTTGATGCTATTAATGCTTATCTGCCTGTCCGCCCCGTTGACGGAGTTAAAGACAAAGATGCACTGTTTATAAGTAGACAAAAAGGCAGGATAAGTCCAAAAACCGTTCAATATGTTGTAAAATCAACTTTAGAAAAAGCAGGACTTTCCGACAGAGATTTATCAACTCATAAATTAAGGCACACCGCCGCTACTCTTATGTATCAACATGGTAATGTCGATGTTCTTTCAATTAAAGAAATTTTAGGTCACGAGAATCTTAATACAACTCAGATTTATACACATATTGTCGATGAGCAGTTAAAAAATGCCGCTGAAGCGAATCCTTTAAGCAGTGTTAAAGCACCACGACAACCAAAAATTGAGAGTATAAAAACTGAAGACTCAGACGAATGAAAACAATCCCCCGAACAATTTGAAACAAACAGTATTTAATACTGCAGACAATAAAAATGGTACACATAAAACAAGGTATCTTAAACAATATTCTTTCAATTCATTCGTTTTTGTTGTTCCTTTACTTCCACCCAGTATTAAATATATAATTTCAAGAGACATATTAATTGATTCACTACAACATTTTAATAATGTTCCTATCACCAATGCAGCACTTGGCATAATTATGAGTGCCGAATAACCAAGTCCTTGCAATGCGTACTGTGAATATAAAATTCCTGTTGCCATGCCTACAATTATCCCAACAACTGTAGGTATGGCAATAATTATAGGTCCACCTACTGCACATAACCCGAGAATGAAACTAAAAACTGGTATTACAAAAATTAAAATAGAAGTTTCTAAAAAACATTCTAAAATTGTACTTTCACTTTTAACTGATATGTAATTAACAAAAAAAGATTTTAAAACATTATTTAACTCTGTATCTTCACTTTTAATTGTCAACACACCTAAAATTAAACCACAAATAAATAATGAAATAAAGAAAAAATTTCTGTAATCAAACTTTGGCAAATTCATTTTTCTTCTTTTTAAAACAACGGTTTTTTTTAACATATTAAATCCTCGCCTTTAGTATCTCTTTTTTGTATTTGAACTAATAATTCCACCTGAAGTACCACCAAGAACACAAGCAAGTGGTGAAATTAAACTAAAAATTGATAAATTTTTTAAAGAAACTATAATTAATATTAAGTAACTTATAAAAGCAAGTGGCAAAGCCCCTAATGTACCTGTTAAAATTCCCCTGCCACCTGCTTTTTTGTGTAGAGAATTACCCGAAACAAAACCACCAAAAAACAAAAATAAATAACTTATGTAATATATTATCCACGAGTGTTCTGATAATTTATAATATGCAAAACTCAGGACAAGTATGCCAACCAGAACTATAAAAAAACCTTTAAAAAAACAAGAAATGTATTTAAAAAACAACTTTATATTTTTAGAATCCTTTTTAATTGGTTTATATATTTTATTTAAAGACATAAAAACAACCTCCGCATTTCTTTAATAAAAGATATGCAGAGGTTGTTTATTTTATGAAAATTATTCTTCATCGCTCTTCTGAGCATCTTCTTCAGCTTTAAGTTCTTCTACAGAACCTTTATTTTCAACTGTTTTTGTCTTTTTCTTTTTACCGTTTACTGCCTGGTCAATAGCATTCTTTTCACTTTGTGCTTTCTTTGCATCTTCGGCAGCTTTCTTTTCAGCAGCCATACGATCATTTGCAGTCTGATTAGTCTGGATAGCAGATTTTAAAAACTTGATTTTTGTACGATCTGTACCAGTTTCAACAACAATGCTGTCATCCTTCACAGTAACAACTCTACCCATAATACCACCGATTGTAACAATTTCGTCACCAATCTGAATAGAATCGCGCATTTCCTGTTCTTCTTTTTGTCTTTTCTTTTGTGGACGGAGTACCATAAAATACATAAGTACAACCATACCAACAATTAAAAGGAGTTGTGCCGGGTTACCACCCAAACCAGGATTAGCACCTGCACCAGCTTCAAGTGTAAATAAATTAAACATAGTTTATTCCTCCATAAATTAACATACCACAGTATTATAACTGTTTATACAAAAATATACAAGTCTTTTTTTAAATTTAATAAAATTATATTCTAGAATCAAGTAAGTCGGTATATTTTTCTTTAAATTCAGTAAAAGTGCCATTCTCAAGTTCTTCGCGGATTCTTGTCATTAAATTATTATAAAAATATAAGTTGTGAGTTACACAAAGTCTCATAGCGAGCATTTCTTTTGCTTTAATTAAATGATGAATATATGCTCTTGAATGTTTCTGACAAGTTGGACAATTACAATTACTGTCAATTGGTGTATCATCTTTAGCATATTTGGCATTATTTAAATTCATTATACCGTTCCATGTAAATAAATGACCATGACGGGCATTTCTGCTTGGCATAACACAATCAAATAAATCAACACCACGAGAAACACCTTCTAAAATATTACCAGGTGTACCAACACCCATTAAATATCGGATTTTATTCTTTGGTGCAAATGGTTCAACAGCAGAAATAATTCTATACATATCTTCTTTGGGCTCACCAACTGCGAGACCTCCTATTGCATAACCGTCAAGGTCTAATTCTGCAATTTTTTGCATATGCTCTATGCGTAAGTCATCAAAAGTGCAACCCTGATTAATACCGAAAAGCATTTGTTTTTTGTTAAGAGTATCGTGAAGTGAATTAAGTCTTTCCATTTCTTCTTTACAACGAATAAGCCAACGGGTAGTTCTTTCTGTAGATGCTTTTGCATATTCATAAGTTGCAGGATTTTCAACGCATTCATCAAAAGCCATGGCTATAGTAGATGCTAAGTTAGATTGAATTCTCATACTTTCTTCTGGTCCCATAAAAATCTTGCGACCATCAACATGAGAATTGAATGTAACACCTTCTTCTTTAATTTTGCGAAGTTTTGCAAGAGAAAACACCTGAAATCCGCCACTATCTGTAAGAATCGGACCATCCCAACCTGTAAATTCATTAAGCCCACCTAATTCTTTTATAAGCTCATCACCAGGTCTTACATGTAAATGATAAGTGTTACAAAGCTGTACCTGACAGTTAATATCTTTTAAATCATAAGCGGAAAGCCCACCTTTTATAGCACCGCAAGTAGCAACATTCTGAAATGCTGGTGTTTTAACAACACCTTTTACCGTTGTAAATTCACCTAAACGCGCTTTTCCTTCAGTTTTTAAAACTTTAAACATAATTTTAATTCCTTTATAATATCATCATACAGTCACCAAATGAGAAAAATCTATATTTTTCATCGACTGCAGTTTTATATGCTTTCAATGTTTTATCATAACCATAAAACGCAGAAACCAACATAATCAATGTACTTTCAGGTAAATGGAAATTTGTGATTAAACCATCAATACACTTAAATTTATAACCAGGATAAATAAAAATGTCAGTATTTCTGTCATCTTCTTTTATTTCACCACAGAAGGTTGCAACAGATTCGAGCGTTCTGCAACTTGTTGTACCAACTGCTATTACCCTGCCCCCTGCTTTCTTAGTGTTTATAATGAGTTCTGCAGTTTCTTTCGGTAAGTGGTAGTGTTCGGTATGCATCTTATGATCTTCAATTTTTTCTGCCTTGACAGGTCTGAAAGTACCTAAACCAACGTGAAGAGTTACATAACCAATATTTACACCTTTTGCTTTTAATTTTTCTAATATTTCATTAGTAAAATGAAGACCAGCAGTTGGTGCAGCGGCAGAACCTAATTCTTTTGAATACACAGTCTGATAACGCTCTTTGTCTTGCAGTTCCTCTGTTATATAGTGCGGTAACGGCATCTGACCGACTTTATCAAGGATATTAAAGAAATTATCATTTTTATCGTAATTGAACTTAATTATTCTGTTTCCATTTTCTAAAACTTCGGTTACTACACATTTTAAAATACCTTCACCAAATGAAAAAACAGTTCCAACTTTTGCGCGTTTTCCAGGACCTGCAAGTGATTCCCAAACATCACTTTCTAACTGGTTAAGCAAAAGGAATTCAACAACTGCACCAGTTTCTTCTTTTACACCATAAATTCTTGCAGGTAAAACACGGGTATTATTTAAAATAAGCGTGTCACCTTCATTTAAATAATCACAAACATCATAAAAATGCTTATGTAAAATATTATCATTTTCTTTAGATAAAACCATCATTCTCGAAGAATCACGAGGTTCTAAAGGTGTCTGCGCTATGAGTTCTTCTGGTAAATTATAGAAAAAATCTGATTTATTCATTAAAAATACCTTCTAAATAGTAAAAAATATTGACTTACAAACGCATTTTATGTTATTATATGTCGGTATGTAAGCGAGGTATATTATAATCTATTTATTTCGTATTTACAAGTATTTTTTAGAAATCCGGAGGTGTACTTATGAAAAAGTACAAAGTTGGTATTATCGGAGCAACTGGTATGGTTGGTCAAAGATTTGCTCTTCTTCTCAGTGAGCATCCTTGGTTTGATGTTACAGTTCTTGCTGCAAGCTCTCGCTCAGCTGGTGTCACATATAAAGAAGCACTCGGCGACCGTTGGTGTATGACAGAACCAACACCAGCAAAATATTTAGATATGGTTGTTCTTGATGCAGAAAAAGATATTGAAAAAATTGCTTCTTCAGTTGATTTTGTTTTCTGCGCAGTTAATATGAGCAAAGAAGAAACAAAAGCACTTGAAGAAAAATACGCTAAAGCAGAATGCCCTGTTGTTTCAAATAACAGTGCTTTCAGAATGGCAGAAGATGTTCCAATGGTTGTGCCTGAGTTAAATGCAGACCACATTAAAATCATTGAATCTCAAAGAAAACGCCTTGGCACAAAACGCGGATTTATTGCAGTTAAATCTAACTGCTCACTCCAGTCTTATGTACCGGCACTCTTCCCTCTTCACGAAGAATATGGCGTAAAAGATGTACTTGTTTGTACATATCAGGCAATTTCAGGTGCTGGTAAAACATTTGAAAGATGGCCTGAAATGGTAGATAATGTTATTCCATTCATTGGTGGCGAAGAAGAGAAAAGCGAAAAAGAACCACTCAAGCTCTGGGGTAAAATTGAAGATGGGAAAATTGTTCCTGCAACTTCTCCAAACTTCACCGCTCAGTGCATAAGAGTTCCTGTTTCAGATGGTCACATGGGTGCAGTTTTTGTTCGTTTCGATAAGAAACCTACAAAAGAAGCTATGATTAAAGCATGGGCTGATTTCAAAGGCAGAGCACAAGAGTTAGACTTACCTAGTGCACCAAAGCAATTCCTTCACTATTTTGAAGAAGATAATTGCCCACAGACTAAGCTTCACAGAAACCTTGAAAATGGTATGGCAGTTTCTATTGGTCGTCTCAGAGATGACACACAATATGATTATAAGTTCGTTTGCCTTGCACATAATACATTAAGAGGTGCTGCAGGTGGTGCAGTTCTTCTTGCAGAACTTCTCTGTGCAGAAGGTTATATGGACTAATAATATAAAATACTTTTTGGGAGGTCATACTGTGAAAAAGCCTATTTTCGCAGGAGCAGGTGTAGCTATTGTCACACCTTTTAAGGACGAAACTCTTAAAATCAATTTCCCTCTTTTCGAGGAGTTAATTAACGAACAAATCGAAAACGGAACAGATGCCATTGTTGTATGCGGTACAACAGGTGAAAAATCAACTCTCGTTTATGATGAACATCTTGAGGCTATTAAAGTTGCGGTTAATGTTACAAATGGTCGTGTACCTGTTATTGCAGGCACCGGTAGTAATGACACTATGCACTCTGTAATTCTTTCTAATGATGCCGAAAAATGTGGGGTTGATGGTCTTTTAACAGTTACCCCCTATTATAATAAAGCGTCACAAGATGGCTTGATTGAATCATTCAGTTACATTGAAAAACGCGTTTCAACACCAATGATTCTTTATAATGTTCCAAGTAGAACCGGTGTAAACATTTTGCCTGAAACTTATTTAGAACTTTCAAAATTACCCTTAGTTAATGGTGTAAAAGAAGCAAATGGTGATATTTCTGCATTCTCGAAAACTGTTGCACTCTGTAAAGATAATTTGAATTATTATTCAGGTAACGATGACCAGATTACAGCATTTATGGCTTTAGGTGCTATTGGTGTTATTTCTGTTCTTTCAAATGTTGCACCAAAAGTTACTCACGATATTGCTCAATTCGCTTTAGATGGCAATATTAAAGCAAGTAAAAATTTACAGTTAGAGTATCTTGACCTTTGCAATGCGTTGTTTTGTGATGTTAACCCTATTCCTGTTAAAGAAGCGTTATGCTTAATGGGTAAAAATGTCGGCAGATGCAGAATGCCACTATCCCCTATTAACGAGAAAAATAAGGCGATTTTAGTTAAGGCTTTAAAAAATCATAACTTGATTTAAATTTTTCGGAGGAAGTTAAAATGACAAAGATACTTTTAAGCGGTTGCTGTGGTAAAATGGGCAGAACTGTTACAAATATTGTAAGTACCCGCGACGATTGTCAGATTGTTGCAGGTGTTGATATTGTTGAAGATTCTACTTTGGGTTACCCTGTTTTTCAGACTTTTTCCGAAGTTCAGGTAAAAGCAGATGTTATTGTAGATTTTTCAAATCCTGCATTACTTCTTTCAATGTTGGAATACGCTAAATCAACAAATACTGCAGTTGTAATTTCTACAACTGGTCTTTCAGATGAGCAAATTAAAACTGTTGAAGAATTTTCACACGAAATACCTGTTTTCTTTTCTTACAATATGTCAATGGGTGTCAGTCTTCTTTGCGAACTTGCAAAAACAGCGGCAAAAGTTTTAGGAAATGACTTTGATATTGAAATTGTCGAAGCTCACCACAACCAGAAGTTAGATGCACCAAGCGGTACCGCTTTGATGTTGGCAGACTCAATTAAAGAAGAAATTTCTGATGTATATTATGAGTATGACAGACATTCAAAAAGACAAAAGAGAAACGAAAAAGAAATTGGTATCCATTCAATTCGCGGTGGCAATATTGTTGGTGAACACGAAGTTATTTTTGCAGGTAATGACGAGATTGTAAAACTCAGTCACTCTGCCCGTTCTAAAGCAATTTTTGCACAAGGTGCAGTTAATGCCGCTATCTTCTTAAATGGTAAAACACCAAGAATTTATAATATGAAAGACCTTGTTAATGGTTAAAAAATTACACCCACATCATCAAAATGATGCTGGGTGTTTTGTTTATTATTCAGATAAAAACTTAATTGCTTTTTCATATTTTTCTTTACGCTTCAGTGCTTTTTCGTCAACTACGGAAAGTCTTGTTAAATCACTGTTGTGTTTTAAATCTGCAAGTTTAACCGCAGTGGCTGCTTTGCTTGTTTTTATTTCTGCGACATAATCCATATAAGGCACACTATCAGCGTGCGTTAAAAGTTTTAAAGTGTTTATAATTTCTTCACTAAATCCCTGTTTTTCTAAATCTTCAAATGTTATTTCAGTATCTTCAACAACATCGTGAAGAAGTGCTACAACAGTTGTAACTTCGTCGGTCATCTGCTCCGCTAAATGAAAAGGATGAAACACATATGGCATACCACTTTTATCTACCTGTTCTTTATGTGCTTCAAAACACAGTTTTAAGGCCTTTTTAGACAATTCCGTGTAAATCATTCTACCAATCCTTTACTCAATAAGTTTACTGATTATCAATTATTTTTGCAGCATTTAATCTTATGTATTTTATTAAATAATCTTGCAAAAAATCTGTTGTATAAAATTCATCAATAACAGTTTCAAGTTCATTATAAGGATACATATTTTCTGCTACTTCAAAATAATTTTTCATACTATCATCAAAATTATCAGGTTTTATATCATATTTTTTTATGAAGTCATCACAAGCTTTAGCATATTTGAGTGCACCTACTGTTTCAAGAGCGTTTACGAGTTCAGAAATATGCTCACCTCTTGTGTTTGTAAAATATTGAGAAGCGCCACCATTAGCATACTCTGTTTCAAATTCAAAAACAATATGTGCAATCTTTTTTTCATCATTCAAATTATCGTCATCAAAAAGAATCATTGGAAGATTATCATATACATCATCATCTGACATTTCACTTAAATCACTGAAATCAGTTGGTTCATAGGTTATGTTTAAATTAGAGATTTCTGCTTTTATCTTTTCAAATGCATTGCCGAATAACTCTTCGTTCGGTTTACCATTTTCATCAAAAAACATTTTATCTAATTCCTCTGGAGGTTTATCCATATTTTCATCAATTACCCTTTTTATATTATCAAATAGATTTCCAAACATAATATCACCTTTAAAAATAAGGCTACTGCTGATTTGCAATAGCCTTTTAAAATTTTAATATGCTTTGCCCCAATAAACCATTTGTGTAGCAGGCTTGCCACAACAAACGCATTTATCAGAGAGATTTTCTTGTTCAAATGGAATACAACGAGAACCAACGCCTGTAAGCTCTTTGACCTTGTCTTCACATTCTTCTTCGCCACACCACATTGCTTTAATGAAGCCATCACCGTTTTCAGTGAGTGCTTTGTTGATTTCATCAATTGTAGTACAAGCGAAAGTGTGTTTATTTAAGTTCTGGAGTGCTTTGTCGTAAATAGCCTTTGCGAAATCATCAAGTGCTTTCTGAATTTCAACTTCAAGGTTATCAAGAGAAACAAAAACCTTTTCTCTGTTGTCACGACGAACTAAAACACATTGATTTTTCTCGATGTCCTTAGGACCGATTTCAAGACGAAGCGGAACACCCTTCATTTCGTATTCAGCAAACTTCCAACCAGCAGAGTTGTCGCTGTCATCAACTTTAACTCTGAATGTCTTTGAAAGTCTTTCTTTTAATTCATAAGCCTTGTCAAGCACACCTTCTTTGTGTTGTGCAATAGGAAGAACAACAACCTGAATTGGTGCAACATCTGGAGGAAGAACGAGACCGTTATCATCACCGTGCGACATAATAATAGCACCGATAAGTCTTGTTGTAACACCCCATGATGTCTGATGAACAAACGAAAGTTTATTTTCTTTATCCTGATAAGTCATATTAAATGCTCTTGCAAAACCATCACCAAAATAGTGTGATGTACCTGCCTGAAGCGCTTTACCATCGTGCATAAGTGCTTCAATAGCATAAGTAGAAACAGCACCCGCAAATTTATCACTTTCAGTCTTTTTACCTTTAACAACAGGCATACAAAGAGATTTTTCACAAAAGTCAGCATATATGTTAAGCATACGCTCTGTTTCTTCAATTGCTTCTTCAGCAGTAGCGTGTACTGTGTGACCTTCCTGCCATAAAAATTCTCTTGTTCTTAAAAATGGTCTTGTTGTCTTTTCCCAACGAACAACACTGCACCATTGGTTATAAAGCTTTGGTAAATCTCTGTGAGACTGAACAACTTTTGCATAGTGCTCACAGAAAAGAGTTTCTGAAGTAGGTCTAACGCAAAGTCTTTCTTCAAGTTCTTCGCTACCACCGTATGTAACCCACGCAACTTCTGGCGCAAAGCCTTCAACATGATCTTTTTCTTTCTGTAAAAGACTTTCGGGAATAAACATAGGCATATAAACATTTTCGTGACCTGTTCTCTTGAAATGACCGTCAAGAATGCTTTGAATATTTTCCCAGATAGCATAGCCGTAAGGACGAATAATCATACAACCTTTAACGCTCGAATAGTCAACAAGGTCTGCTTTTTTTACAACATCTGTGTACCATTGAGCAAAATCAACTTCCATAGAAGTAATTGCTTCAACCATTTTTTTCTGATCTGCCATTATAAATATCCTTTTCTAAATAGAGTTTACAAATTAATTTTCTTCAATATATTTAACTAAATCACCAATGGTTTTCATACCTTCAAGTGCTTCGTCAGGAAGTTCAATTGAAAACTCATCTTCAACTGTCATAACAAGGTCAACAAGGTCAAGTGAGTCAATGTCAAGTTCGTCAGTAAGTGAAGTAGTCATTGTAATAAGTTCTTCTTCAATTTCAAATTCTTCAATAATGATTGTTTTAAGTTTCTCGAAAACCATAAAAACAACTCCTAAAATTTATTTTTACATAATACTGTAGTATAGATTTTAAAGAGTTTACGAGGATTTGTCAATAGTTTTTAGATAAAAAGAATTTAATAATATTTTCTGTTAAAGAAAAAGGATAGGAACATCAGTAAATGCCCTATCCCAAAGAGTTATTTGTTGAACAACTTATTAAATTCTTTAGATATTATTGGTGAAATTAAACTATAAAGTGTAAGATTAACAGTTGATTTAACCAAATTAAAAGCAACACATACTGCTAAGAATCCGTTTATAAAACCCTGAACATTAATTCCCATAAACTCGGAAACCATCCACATATTCATAGGAATCATAACAAGTGTCATTACAATTACACCTAAAAGATTTGAAATTAAAACACCTTTTAAACCGTCAATTTTCTTTCTTACAAAATAAACAACTAAAATTGTAAGACTTGATGAAACAAAGTGCATAAAAAATCCGATAATCCCACTTGAAGCACTTACAGTAGTAGCCTGAATTAAACAAACAACAAATAATGTTATTATTGAATATATAGGTCCTAAAAGTGATGAACACAAAAGAATTGGTACATCTGAAAATTCCATCTCATAAAATGGCGCCGATGGAAAAATCGGGAAACGAACAGTTATCATTAACACTAATGAGAGTGCAGCTAAAACACCTGCCGTTGTGAGCCTTTGGAGTTTTTGTTTGTTTGTGTAGTTGTTTTTCATATTTTACAACACCTTTCAAAAAAATAATCGCCCCGAAAGACTCAGGGCGATTAATAAAGGTTTCATAGAAAAGAATGTAAAATTCAATTACTGAAATCTTCTTTCATCCGGACTATACCGTCGGTCTGGGAATTTCACCCAATCAACCAAAAAATGGCTCGCAGACTTTACTGCCGGTGGGGAATTACACCCCGCCCTGAAGTTTCGTACTAATATATAATAGCATATTTTCGTAATTTGTCAACGGAAATTTTAAGAAATTAATATAAATCATCAGTAACATCTATATCATTTATATTATAATACTCTCTTTGTTCTTTTTCAAATGTATCCGCATTAAATTCCGGATGTGTTTTTTTAAAATTATCAAGTGCCTCTTTTGCTTCAATCCAGGTTTTATTATATTCAAAAATATTTTCTTTAATTAAATAAATATCACCAGAATCTAAAGAAAATGCAGAACTATAAATATATGGAGCTGAGTAATAAAGTGCTTCTTTTGCCATAAAAGAAATATCTTTATCACTTTCATCAACTAATTTTGTAAGAACTGGTATTCCGCTTACACCTAATGAATCAATCTGACTAACATCTATTTGTATTTTACCCGCTTTGAAATTTTTATAATTATACTCAGCAATAACAGTGTTAATATTCACCATCGAAACTGATAATAATGTTAAAGTACAGACAATAATTATCGGTTTGATATACTTTATCTTGTTAAATAAAAGTTTCAAAATGATTATAACAAATATCAATGCCAACATAATCATAAAAACACTTGTTAAAACGCGAAGTCTTGTAAGTCCATAAATTGAAATATATTTCATCATCTTAAATATTGCGGTTGAGATATAAAAAATTGTAAATGCTGAAATAAACAATAAAATCGCTTTAGTTGATTTTGGTAATTTGAAATCGTTTCTCTTTACATTTATTGCAGTTAACCCTAAAATGACAAAATTTATAAATACTATTACTGCCATCTGAAAAAATCCACTTCGTGCAAATTCTGCGGCGGTATAATCATCTGGCAAAACAAATTTAAAAGCATCTACAATATATGCAAGTTGTGTAAAAAGGTAAAAAAGATAAACAAATGATATAGAAATCAAAAACGCATTAATACCACTCACTGCAAGTTTACCTTTATATTTTTCAGCGTTTTCTTTTTCCAATGATGGTGACTTCTTTAAATAAAAAAACAGGCTATAAAAAACAGGGGTTAAAACTAAGTCAATAATTAATGCAATAAAGATTAGCGCTGTATTTTCAAAAATTTTATTTATAACTGATTCAAAAGCAATATCTGAGGAAGAAAGTAACGGAATTATTATAAACAAAACTGGAAGAGCTACTATAATACCTAAAAAAACTGAAGAATATTGTTTAAGCTTATTATTTTTCAAACTATTCCTAATACTTAAAAACGGTGAAAATACATTCTCAAATGTTTTGGTAATCGGTTTAAAAATAGAATCCAGAAACCAATAATAATTTGAATCTTTTTCAGTAATATTTCCTGAAACCCCTGTAAAACTGATAACTAAAACTAACAATAAATAAATGACTGTTATAAATTTTATTAAACCATCATCATTAAGTGAAAATGAACTTATAAATAACAGTGATGAGATATACAGAAACAGATTAAATACTTTACCTTTGGATTTTTTCTCAAAAAGATAGAAAAAAGCGAAAGTAACAAACAAAAACATTGAAACTGTAAAACCAAAGTTAAATGAATTAATAATTCCAATATAAGAAACAAGAAACAGTAATACAGTTGTAACTAAAAAACTGATTAAATCTTTTTTATTGAATTCAACTTTAGTTAACGGATTAACCTTTTTAACAAATGTAGGCTGAATGTTATTATAAAACTGATTATTCACATCAGGTGAAGTTGTAAAATATACATAGTTGTTAGAATTATTGTCAGAATTATTATTCAAAATCTTCATCTCCCTCATCTACATATTCAAGAATATCACCAGGTTGACAATTGAGTTCTTTACAAATCGCAGAAAGCGTTGAGAACCTTACTGCTTTTGCCTTACCTGTTTTTAAAATTGAAAGATTTGCCTGTGTCAATCCTATTTTAGAGGCTAATTCACCCGAAGACATTTTTCTTTTTGCTAACATTACATCAAGATTTACTACAATTCCCATTATATACTTCCTCTACCAATTACAATTTTCAATTATAAATTCTTCCCAACTATCACCAATAGTATCTAAATCTTCGTCCTTATAATAGATATACACAATTTCATTCGTTGATTCTGATACACCAACAAATGCCAGGTATTTGGGATAAGATAACTCATATTTTTCAAAATCAAGAAGTTTAATTTTAAATGTATCAACTTCAATTACATCTGAAAAATTTTTGTCAAAATAATAGTTTTCATCAATTTTTGATTTTTCTACTTTAAAATCAGATTCTGAATAAGTAACTTTTAAAATGTAAGAATACCAACTAAAAACACCTTTATTTCGGGTATATTTAAAATTCAAGTCGCTATAGTTATTTAATTCGCCGACTTTTGGCAAAAAAACAACATCTTGAATTAGTTCATTATATATTTTAATATCTTCAAATACTCTTTTCTTTGGAAAAACATTATAAAAAATAACACCAAAATAAACTAAAATAGATACAATAATTAATGAAATTATTATACATAAAATCTTATAAAACTTTTTCATTAATTATCACCTTACACCGTTAAATCATTTTCGTCTTTAAGTTCTGCACCATATTCAAAAGCATTCTTAATTACTGTTAAAAACAACCACATAAAAAATCCTGCTGCTGGAATTGGTAATGAAGCTAAAAACTGAGTACAAAGTGGCAACGAAAGTGGTACAATTGAAAGACAACACCACGAAAGTATTGAAAGAATTTTTGTGGTATCTTTTGAAAAAATTTCATTACTTTTAATCTGAAACAAAAATTTAAATAAGTATATCAGAGTAGCGGCGGCAGATGGTGAACACAGGTAAAAAACTAAAACGAGAACTTTATAAGAATCAATCCCCCTGCCTATGTACCCACAATACCATTGGAACAATGATGGTGCTAAAAATAATAATAACCCAAAAACTACACTTAAAAATACCAAAACTCCAAAAAGAATTTTCGTAGACCTTTTGAAAGATTTCATTAAAATCAACTCCTTGACACACATAATACTACATTTTTATCGTTTGTCAATAAAAATTTATCGTTTGTTACAAATTTGTAATATTCTGTAAATTCTTTATGTTGACATTCCTTTTCATTTATAATATAATTTAATATGTATGTAATAAATTAAATTTTAGGTGGTATTCTAATGGGAATTTACGAAGAATTAGTTGCTCGTGGGCTTATTGCTCAGGTAACAAATGAAGAAGAAATCAGAGAAATGGTTAACGCTGGTAAAGCAAAGTTTTACATTGGCTTTGACTGTACTGCTGATAGTTTAACTGCTGGTCACTTTATGGCTCTTACATTAATGAAAAGACTTCAGATGGCTGGTAACCAACCAATTGCTCTTATTGGTGGCGGTACTACTATGATAGGTGACCCTTCTGGCAGAACTGATATGAGAAAAATGCTCACAAAAGAAGATATTCAACACAATGCAGATTGTTTCAAACGCCAGATGGAAAGATTCATTGAATTCGGCGAAGGCAAAGCACAAATGGTAAATAACGCTGAATGGCTCTTGAATCTTAATTATGTTGAACTTTTAAGAGAAGTAGGTGCTTGTTTCTCAGTTAACAATATGTTAAGAGCTGAGTGTTACAAGCAAAGAATGGAAAAAGGTCTTAGCTTCCTTGAATTTAACTATATGATTATGCAAAGCTATGACTTCTACTATCTCTACAAAAACTATGGTTGCAATATGCAATTCGGCGGTGACGACCAATGGAGCAATATGCTTGGTGGTACTGAACTTATAAGAAAGAAATTAGGTAAAGACGCTCACGCTATGACAATTACCCTTCTTACTGACTCACAAGGTAATAAAATGGGTAAAACTGCAGGTAACGCAGTATGGCTTGATGCAAACAAAACTTCACCTTACGATTTCTATCAATACTGGCGTAATGTTGCTGACAGTGATGTTTTAAAATGTATAAGAATGCTCACATTCTTACCATTAGAAGAAATTGATAAAATGGATTCATGGGAAGGTAGCGAACTCAATAAAGCAAAAGAAATTTTAGCTTATGAACTCACTGCACTCGTTCATGGTAAAGAAGAAGCTGAGAAAGCACAAAGCGCTGCAAAATCTGTTTTCGGTGCTGGTGGTAACTCAGATAATATGCCTTCCACTAACCTTTCTGCAGAAGATTTCTCTGACGAAGGTATAAATATTATTGATGCACTTATTAAAGCAAATCTCGTTGCTTCACGCGGTGAAGCAAGACGCCTTATCGAACAAGGTGGCGTTAGTGTAGATAATGAAAAAGTTACCGCTGTGTCTTACATTATTCCTGTTTCAGATTTCGAAAAAGGTTATGTAATTATTAAAAAAGGTAAAAAAGTATTCCACAAGATTATTAAATAAAAAAAATGGGTAAATTATTTAATGCTTATGTATCATCCTATAAAATGGATACAAAAGAATGGAATGATTATTTAGAAGTTGCCGGTGATATTTATAACTCTCCGCAAATACAGAAGTTAGAAGGATTTGTCCAGCATTTTAATATTAATCGCTTACAACATATAAGAAGTGTTGCATTTTTAAGTTTTTTAGTTTCCAGAAAACTGGGTCTTAATTACAAAGATACTGCAAGAGCTGCTACAATGCACGATTTATTTTACTATGACTGGCATGAAGATGATTTGAGTCATAAACTTCATGGTTTAAGACATCCTAAATTCGCTCTTAAAAATGCCTTTTATTTGTGCGGTACTTTAACAAAAAAAGAACAGGATATTATTAAGCGTCATATGTGGCCACTTACTGTAATTCCCCCTAAATATCCTGAATCGTTTGTTGTTACTATGATGGATAAATATTGTGCAATGATAGAATCAGCTTATTCAATGAATAAGAATTACAGAAAAAAGTTAGATAACTTACTGGGGTTAGAAAAATGACAATTTACGACTATTTTATATATTTCTACCTTTACAGTTTTGTAGGTTGGTTTTTTGAATCGTGCTATTGTTCATTAAGACCTAAAAAGTGGATTAACCGTGGTTTTCTACGCGGTCCGTTCTGTCCGATTTACGGTGTTGGTGCTTTAACAATTTTAATTTGTCTTTTACCATTCAGGTCAATGACAAGTAATGACTATATAAACGAATTACTTATTTTCACAGTTGGTATGGTTGTTTGTGATTTAGTGGAATATTTCACAAGCTTTGTTATGGAAAAAGCATTTAATGCTCGTTGGTGGGACTATTCAACACAGCCTTTTAATTTACATGGTAGAATTTGTCTTACACACACTCTTTACTGGGGTACTTGTTCTTGTCTTTTCCTTTATGTACTTCATCCTTTAGTTGATGTATATTTTGTAAGTCAGGTTAATCCTGAATCAAGAAAAACGCTTGTTTATATAATAACCACTGTTTTTGTTATTGATGTACTCAACACAGTTATTAATGCCTTAGGTATAAGAGAATATTTTGTAAAATTCAAAGAACTCTCTGACGATGTTGTTGAATTTACAAATATAGTTATTAGTTCTACTGGTGAAAGTATTGAAGGATTTTCTGATGACAAACGAGCGGAGTTTGCCATTAAACTTAATGAATTCAAATTAAGAAAAGACAAGTTATTTGATATAAAGAAAAAGAAGCATATAAAAATGCTTACAAGACTTTCTACAGCTTTTCCTTTTATATTTAAAAGACTCAGAAAGAGAATTGATAATATAGATAACTTACTAAACAATTTAATTCACCTTATTGAAGGTAAAAAATAAAGTAAAAAGGATTGATAGTAATGAATTTAACACATAGTTTTTACAGAGTTTACCAAAGTGTTTACAAAGTTGCTATGGGTGCACTTGACTGGACACCACCAGAACTTTTACAAGGAGCAGGAGCAATAAAAAAACTCCCTGCTTTAGTTAAAAAGCAAGGTGTAAACAATGTACTTGTTGTAACCGATAAAGGTCTTATGGGACTTCACCTTCTCGACTCTTTATTTGAGGGATTAGAAAGCGAAGGTATAAAATACACAGTATTTGATGGGGTTCAACCAAACCCAACTATTTATAATGTGGAAGACGCTTTAAAACTCTACCACGATAATGGTTGTGAAGCTTTTATTGCTTTCGGCGGTGGTTCACCAATGGATTGCGCAAAAGTTACTGCAGCAAAAGTTGCAAGACCAAATAAATCTATTCCATCAATGCGTGGTCAATTAAAAGTTTTAAAGAAAACCCCGCTTATATTTGCAGTTCCTACAACTGCTGGTACAGGTTCAGAAACTACCCTTGCGGCAGTTATTTCTAACCCAGACACACACGAAAAGAATGCAATTAATGACCCTGTTCTCCGTCCAAAATTTGCAGTTCTTGACCCTGAACTCACGGTAGGACTTCCACCACATATCACTTCAACAACAGGTATGGACGCACTTACACACGCTGTTGAGGCATTCATAGGCAGAAGTAATGTAAAATCTACTGAAGATGCTGCCTTAAAAGCTACAAAACTTATATTCCAGAACATTGAAAAAGTGTATGAAGACGGCAAAAACATTGAAGCAAGAGAAAACATGCTTGTTGCTTCATTCTATGCAGGTGTTGCATTCACAAGAGCTTATGTTGGTTATGTTCACGCAATTGCTCACAATTTAGGTGGTATGTATGGTATTCCACACGGACTTGCTAACGCAGTTATTCTTCCTTACATACTCGAGTTCTTCGGCGAATCTGCTCACCATAGACTTGCAATTCTTGCTGATGTTGCAGGTATTACAGATGGACTCACGACCGAAAAAGAAAAAGCAGAAAAATTTATTTATGCAATTAAAGAACTTAACAAAAAAATGAATATTCCTGATAAATTCGATGGCATTAAAGACGAAGATATTGAGTTAATAGCAACAAGAGCCTTAAAAGAAGGCAATCCACTCTACCCTGTTCCAAAGATTATGAATCTTGAGGAATGTAAAAAAATTATTAAATCATTACAGAAATAATTGTACAATAAAAAAGAACCTGTCAAGCAGGTTCTTTTTTATTATCTTTATTTGTTTTTAATTTATTCAGGAAAAATCTTATAATCGAAACAGCAATAATACCGCCACCGATTGCAATTGCGACTTTACCTGTTATAAGGAGTTGAGCTCCGAACTCATCGTAATCTTTAATAAGAAGGCTTCTCATAGCCTGATAAAGTGTACCACCAGGAACTAACGCAATACAACCCGGTAACAGGAATATTGTTGATGGTGCTTTACCTACCCTTGCACAAACTTCTGCAAAACATGCAGTAGCAAATGACGCTAACATATTTGCTATAAACAAGTCATCACTTATAAACTCGAGACAAACAAAGTAAACAACGCAAGCAACAAGCCCATCAAGTGCTGCCAACGGAATGTGTTTAACACGCAATCTGAAAATTATTGCAAAACCTATTGTACTTATAACACCAGCAATAATTTTTATAATAATATCCGTACTCAATTAAACACACCTCCGAATATCATCATAGCAACAGTAAATCCGAAGGCTACCATAACCGCAATTAAAACTGCCTGAACTAGTTGAATAATGCCAGAAACAGTATCACCAAAGAGCAGGTCACGAACTGCGTTACCAAAAGCAAGGCCAGGTATAAGAAGCATAATAACACCAATAAGAATCATATCGGTATTCTGCCCTACACCAAAATAAACAAGTGCAAGTGAAACAACAGCACCTACAAAAGATGAAATAACAGAATGAATCATCTGATTAACAAATGCGGTTTTGTGCAAATTAAAGAAAGTAACTACAATGCCTGCGATGGCTGCAACAAGTGCATCGTATAGGTTACCACCAAAAAATACTGCAAAACCACCAGCACCTAATATTCCACCAATATAACAAAGAATATTAGGGAACGGTTTCCCCTTTTTTGCATTATCTATTTCTGTTTCAACATCCTGTAATGCAACTTTTTTTGAACAGACGTCTCGTGAGAGATTATTCATTTTTTCTAAAAGATACATATTATTACTATTCTGATAAACTCTGCGCACCTGTGAAGAGTGTGTACCATCTTTCATTCTTATATTTGCAATAATCAAAGATGGTAACGCAAATATATCTGCAAATTCTGCACCATAAGCCACACAAATACGATTAACTGTATCTTCAATTCTATAAGGCTCTCCACCACAACGCAGTATATTCTCGCCAATATCAAGGGCTTTGGCGAGAATATAATCTGCTGTATAAGTGTTTGTAGAAATCTCTGTCATAAAACTAACTCCAAAATCAATTAGTCATTTTCTCTTGTTTTACTTTATGGTCAATTACATGACGAGAAGCAAGTTCTTCTGTAACTTCTTCAAGAGAAATGCCCATCTCTATCATAAGCACCATTATATGATATGTCAAGTCTGCAATCTCGTATATTGTTTCTTTTTTGTCATTAGCTTTACCGGCAATAATAACTTCTGTTGACTCTTCACCAACCTTTTTGAGAATTTTATCAATACCCTTTTCAAAAAGATAAGTTGTGTAAGAGCCTTCTTTTTTCTCAATTTTTCTGCCAACGAGCATTTTCATAAGATTTTCCATAGAAAATTCGTTGTTTAACTCTTCATTTTCATAAACCAAATCATTAAAACAAGAATCTGTACCAGTATGACACGCTGGACCATCTTTTTTCACAACTACTGTTAAAGCATCTTTGTCGCAATCTGCAGTAATGCTTACAATGTGTTGATAGTTACCACTTGTTTCACCCTTGAGCCACAGTTCTTGTCTTGAACGACTGTAAAAACAAGTGAGTCCTTTTTCTAAAGAAATTTTAAGGCTTTCTTTATTCATATAAGCAAGAGTTAAAACTTTCTTTGTTGCATAATCTACAACTATTGCAGGAATAAGTCCTTTTTCATCAAATTTAAGTTCTTCAATATTTAACATAACTTTCTCCTTAAGAATTTAAAATAAATGATTGTTTATTATTTTCGCTACCCCAGATTATTTCTAATTCTAGTGATATATTTGATTTAAAAGTAATTTCAGGTTTTTCATCCTGAGATTTTCTTTCTTTACAGATAAGCGTTAATTCACCATCAGTTTTAAAAGGATACTGCTCTATTCCGTGTTTTTCCAAGAGTGTAACATCCCAAATAATTTTGTTATTTCCTGCATCTGGTTTAATACCAAAAACAAATTCAAAAAGAATTGAAATTGGCGAGATACCAGTCCAGCCGACAAAATCTTTCATAGCAGGTTTACCTTGTGATGGTCTGCCGCTGTTTACAAACTCAGGTGCATAGTTTTCAAACACAGTGTTTGTATCTTTAAAAACTTCGACAACAGCATAAAGATGCTCCATTGCAATTTCGTGGGAAAGAGCATATTTTTTATATTTGTCCAAGCCTTTTAAAATCATATAGTTAGTTGGTGCCCATACACCACCGCACCAATAACCACCAGTGCTCTCATATTCAGAATTATCTTTTGAAAGACAAGGGACTCTGTTTGGTGTTTTAAAGAGATTTTCATCATTTAAAGCAGTGGTAAATCTTTCAACTCTGTCCTCAGGTACAGTTTCGGCAAGAAGGTTCCAAAAAGCACCTGCATGATGAACATAATTAAACTCACCATTTTTCCAAAGGTCATAATAAAACGAAGTTTTTTCATCCCAGAGTTTTTCGTTTATAACATTAAAGAGAAGTTTTGCTTCATCATCAAGTTCTTTAATATATTCATTTTTATTTAAAACTTCTGCCATATTAATTAAAACGCGACAGTCATAAAGTGCCTGAGCGCAAGCGTCAACCCAAATCATATGACCATGACTAAAAGGTTCTGAATACCCTTTTTGTTGGCGTGGTAAATTATCCATACCACAACCCCAGCCACTTGAGAAATATGTACCATCAGGCCAGGTATGAGTTTGTTTTAAAAATCTGTGATAAGAAAGAAGAACTGGAAAAACTCTTTTTAATCTATCTAAGTCACCGAAATTCAAAAAGTATTCCCATTCACACCAAGCCATAATTTCAGGACCTGTTGCAGATGGGTCCCAACGGGTAAACATATCTTTACCAGTTACTGCATCAATCTGGCGGCAAATAAAACCATCATCATGTTGATGTGAATAAAAATTATCAAGTGTACCCTGAAATTTAAAAATTCTGTCGGCATATTTACCGAACATTAACATAAACACAGAGTCCCACATAAAAGTACAACCATCAAATGCAGTATCAATAAAATTTGAAACAAAACCAGTATTTTCGTGTGGTTTTCTTAAATTATTAAAAGCAAGTTCCCACGCACGCCAATAACAATCAATGTAATCTTTGTGATTATCCCAGATTGGTTTAGGTAACTTGTCTTTTGATTCTGAAAATGTTGGTAAATCTTCTTTACTCATTGGTTGGTCGATAAATGTATTCTCAATAACAGGAATAAATTCATCTAATATCGTCATTTCACTTTCTTTGTCAAAACCCATAAACTTAACTCCAAATTATAATCTGACATTTATTTTATTCTCTTTTAAGAGTAATTTCAAGTCTTTTATTTTAACTTCACCAAAATGGAAAATTGAAGCAGCAAGACCCGCATCAATTGTAGGAATTTCGTTAAATAATTCAATAAAATCTTCACTACAACCTGCACCACCAGATGCAATAACAGGTACATTTACTACATCACAAACTGCTTTAAGCATCTCAATATCAAAGCCGTTTTTAACACCGTCAGTATCTATTGAATTAACAACGATTTCACCAGCACCGTTAGAAACACCTTTTTTTATCCACTCAATAGCGTTTATACCTGTGTCTTCTCTACCACCTTTTGCAAAAAGACGGAATTCACCATCAACACGCTTAATATCGCAAGAAAGAACAACACATTGGTCACCATATTTTAAAGCCGCTTCTTTTATTAAATCAGGATTTTTAATTGCGCCTGAATTTACGCTTACTTTATCTGCACCACATTTTAAAACACGGTCAAAATCATCAACAGTATTTATACCACCACCAACTGTAAGCGGAATAAATATTTTAGAAGCAACTTCAGTTAAAATATCAGTAAATAGTTGTCTTTGCTCGAAAGATGCTGTTATATCATAAAAAACAAGTTCATCTGCACCAGCATTACTATAATACTCTGCAAGTGCTACTGGTGAAGAAACATCTGATAGACCTTCAAACTGAACACCTTTGACAACTCTGCCATTTTTTACATCAAGGCAAGGAATAATTCTTTTTGTAATCATTTTGCCACCTCGATTGCTTCTTTAAGGTCAATAGCCCCTGTGTAGTATGCTTTGCCGATAATTGCACCATACAAATTCATTTTTCTGAGTGCTTTAATATCAGAAATATCAGTAACACCACCAGAAGCAGTAATATCTATTGAATATTTTTCTGAAAGTTCTTTATAAAGTTCGCGGTTTACACCTTTCATTGCACCATCTTTTGAAATATCGGTACAAATAACAGTAGTAACACCCATAGAAGTCATTTTATCAAAGAATTCTTCTGCTTTATACTGTGATTTTTCAACCCAACCTTTGATTGCAACAAACCCGTCAAGTAAATCAATACCAACTGCAATTTGTCCAGGTTTCGGATATTTCTTTAAAGCAGTTTTTAAAAATTCTTCATCAGTAACTGCCGCAGTACCTATAATTACACGGTCAAGACCTGCATTTAAATACGCGTCAACAGTTTCAATTGAACGAATACCACCACCAATTTCAGTAAAAAGATTTGTATTATCTACTATTTTCTTTATTACTTCAATATTAGGGGTAGTGCCAAATTTTGCACCTTCTAAATCTACAAGATGGATATATTCGGCACCAGCATTTTCAAAATCTTTTGCAACTTCAAGCGGATTTTCATTGTAAACTGTCATCTGATTATAGTCACCTTTGAAAAGACGGACTGCTTTTCCATCATAAAGGTCAATCGCTGGAAAAATATTCATAAATTAGTCCCCCATTTCACAAAATGCTTTTAAAATATTAAGACCAACATCTCCACTTTTCTCTGGGTGGAACTGGCAACCATAGATATTATCTTTTTGTACAGATGCAGTAACATCTATTCCATATTCAGATGTAGCAATTACATTTTCATCACAGTCCGTTGCAAAATAGGAGTGAACAAAGTAAACAAAGTCACCGTCATTTATATACTTAAATAAATCAGATTTACCATTTTTAAATTGAAGCGAATTCCAGCCGATATGAGGAATTTTAAGCTGAGGCGAGATTTTACCTTCGAGTGGGACAATGTTACCCTTAATAAGTCCTAAACCGTCAAATTCGCCATATTCAAAACTCTTTTCGAACAACATTTGCATACCAAGGCAAATACCGAGTAACTTTTTACCCTTATTTGCTTCATTTATAACTACATCAAATAACCCTGATTGTGTGAGTTTTTCTTTTGCATCTGAAAAAGCTCCTACACCAGGAAGAATAATTGCATTTGAATCTATAATCTTTTGTTTATCACTTGTAACAATTGTATCCGCTCCGATACTTTTAAGTGATGAACTCAGAGAAAAGAGGTTTCCTACACCGTAATCAACAATACTAATCATTATAAAACACCCTTTGTTGATGGTAATTGATCTTTAAAATTTTCATCGAGTGCTACCGCAACTCTTAAACTTCTTGCAAAAGATTTGAAAATACCCTCTGCAATGTGGTGAGAATTTTCACCAGCCATCTTTTTAATATGTAATGTAATCTCCGCACTTCTTACGAGTGCCATAAAAAATTCTTCAACCAATTCTGTATCAAAATCACCGATTTTCTGTGATGGGAATAACACATCAAATCCTAAATAACTTCTGCCTGAAATATCAATTGCAGTGAGTATTAAAGACTCGTCCATTGGTAAAATAGTATCGGCATAGCGGTTTATACCTTTTTTATCGCCCAATGCTTCAAGAAGTGTTTTACCTAAAACAATGCCAATGTCTTCTACTGTGTGGTGATAATCAACATTTATATCGCCTTTACAAGTAACATCCAAATCAATTTTAGAGTGCTTACTGAAAAGTGTGAGCATATGGTCAAAAAAACCACAACCTGTATCAATTCTACTCTCACCTTTACCATCAAGATTAAGAGAAAGTTCTATTTTGGTTTCTGCTGTATTTCTTTTAATAGTTGAAGTTCTCATTTTACTTCTCCTTTTATAAGAGTAATTGTTTCAATAAGTTTTTGCATCTGCTCAATCGTGCCAATTGTAATTCTGTTGAAATCTTTGATTTTTCCATCTGTAAAGTGTCGTACTAAAATGCCTTTTGATTTCAATTCTTTATAAAGGTCTTCGCCATTTACAAAATCTGCCTTTGCAAATACAAAGTTTGCTTTAGATGGTAATGTATAAAAACCGAGTTTTTCTAACTCTTTCACAGTATAATCTCTTGCTTCGATTATTTTCTTTGCATTTTCTTTATAGTAATTGTCACTTTCCAGAGCAGCAACACCGGCTAAAAGAGTTAAACGATTTATGCTGTATGGATTTGTTGAAAATTTGATTTTTTCAAGGTCTTTTATAATTTCTTCATTACCAATAGCGAAACCAAGTCTTGCACCTGCTAAACTTCTTGACTTTGAATAAGTCATTACAACTAACAGATTGTCGTATTTTTTAGTAAGATTATAAGCAGATTCTGCACCAAAATCAACATAAGCTTCATCAATTAAGACTATGTTATCAGGATTTGTTTTTACAATCTGCTCAACTTCATCTAATGTTAAAGCAATTCCTGTTGGTGCATTCGGGTTTGCAATTACAATAAATTTGTTTTGATTACAATAATCATTTATATCTATTGTGAAATCATCTTTCAACGGTACTCTTTTATATTTAACTCCATATAAATCGGCATAAACTTTATAAAAACCATAAGAAATTTCAGGGAACAATGCTTCAACTTCGTCACCACAGAATGCCATAAAACTGAAGTTTAAAATATCATCTGAACCATTTGAAACATAGATATTTTTACTTTCAACACCATAAATTTCTGCTAATTTATTTTTAAGTAATTTACATTCAGGGTCAGAATATAAATTGAGTTTACACACCTCTTCACTATTCACTGCATCTAAAACAGCTCCGGATGGTGGATATGGTGACTCATTTGTATTTAATTTAATATACTGTTGGTCTTGTGGTTGTTCACCTGGTGTGTACTCTTTTAAAGACCAATATTTTTTATTTAAAAATCTGCTCATTCTTTTTCAAACCTTATAGTTGTACTTTTTGCGTGTGCGCCTAATCCTTCACTCTGGGCAAAATAAGCAACATCATCTTTAACTTTTTCGAGTGCTTCTTTAGTGTAATATGTATATTGAGTTTTCTTAACAAAATCATCAACAGACAAAGGGCTCGAGAATTTTGCAGTACCACTTGTCGGTAATGTGTGGTTAGGACCTGCATAGTAGTCACCTAATGCCTCAGGGCAGTTTTTTCCCATAAATATTGAACCTGCATTGTCAATTAAATCAAGATAATCGAAAGGATTATCAACACAAATCTCAAGGTGTTCAGGAGCAATTTCATTGGCAATTTTAACCGCTTCTTCTATTGAAGATGAAACAATAATTTTACCATTGTTATCAATCGAAGTTCTTGCAATTTCTGCTCTCTCTAAAAGTGGAATTTGTCTTTCTAATTCTTCAATTACTTTATCAGCTAATTCATCACTATCAGTAACTAAAACTGCACTTGCCATTTTGTCGTGCTCTGCTTGTGAAAGCAAATCTGCCGCAACATTTTTTGCTTCGCAAGTTCCATCTGCAATAACAAGAATTTCAGAAGGTCCTGCAATCATATCAATTGAAACCATACCAAACACCTGTTTCTTTGCTTCTGCAACAAAAGCATTACCAGGACCTACTATTTTATAAACATTCGGTACACTTTCTGTACCATAAGCTAATGCCGCAACTGCCTGTGCACCACCGAGTTTAAAAATTCTGTCAACACCCGCAATTTTTGCCGCCGCTAAGATTACAGGGTTAATTTTACCGTTACTGTCTGGTGGTGAAACCATTATAATTTCTTTACAACCCGCAAGTTTTGCAGGAATTGTATCCATTAAAACAGTTGACGGATAAGCGGCAGTACCACCAGGTACATAAACACCAACTTTTTCAATTGGTGTAACTTTCTGACCTGTTACAATGCCCTTTTTGTTGTTCAAAATAAAACTTGTACGAATCTGATTTTTGTGGAAATCTTTAATATTTTCTGCCGCAGTTTTTATAATTTCAATAAAACGCGGTTCAACGCTATTAAAAGCATCTTCAATTTCTTGTTCTGTAACCTCTAAAGAAGTAAGTTTTGCTTTATCAAATTTTTCACAGTACTCAAAAAGTGCTTTGTCACCGTTTTCTTTAACATTTTTAATTATGTCAGTAACAATATCTTCAACTGAAGAAGTCGGCTCAAAACGAGCAAAAATTTCTTCATTTGAAACCTCACCGAATTTATATTTTTTAATCATTATTTGTCATCCTTTGATTTTTTCTCTTCGACTTGTAATGCTAATGCATTTTTTATATTATTGATTTCTTCATTTTTAAATTTAAGACTTGCTTTATTAGAAATAAGTCTTGCACTGATTTCTACAATAGTTTCTTTAGGTTCTAAGTTGTTTTCTAAAAGGGTCTTACCAGTTTCAACAATATCAACAATAACATCTGAAAGACCTAAAATAGGTGCAATTTCAATTGAACCATTGAGTTTGATAATATCAATATCTCTGCATTTTTCACTATAAAAAGTCTTTGCAATATTAACAAACTTTGTAGCAACCCTTAAAGTTTTGTCTGTATCATCTCTGAAATCTTTGTGTGCCGCTACTGCCATTCTGCATTTACCTAAATCAAGGTCAAGCATCTCATAAACATCTGGCTCATATTCCAATAAAATATCTTTACCGGCAACACCAATATCTGCAGCACCGCGTTCAACATAAATTGCAACATCAGATGGCTTAACCCAGAAAAAGCGTACACCTGTTTCTTCGTTTTCAAAAATAAGTTTACGGGTATTTTCTTTAATAGACGGGCAAGAATAATCAGCCTTTTCAAACATATCGTAAACCTTTTCACCAAGTCTGCCTTTAGGGAGTGCAACATTAACTATTTGTTTCATACTTCTTCTACCCCTTCCGCAGTAATTTTAAACACTTTACGATATTTAATATTTTCAGGAATTTCATTCTGTACTAAAACAGATGCATTTTCTTTCTTTAATTCAGAAACATATTTTGAAATAGCAGAAATATCATCTGTAGCATTTTTCAATAAAATATAATCAACATCAAATTCTTTGTCAGTATTATTAAATCTCTGTAATAAATCAAGATAAACTGCAAAACCGATTGCTTTATCTTTTCGGTTCATTTTGAGCATTAAATTATCGTACTGACCACCAGAAAGAATGCTTGACGGAATTCTATTTACATACCCCTGGAAAACAACTCCGTTATAATAATTCATATTATTTACAATTGAAAAATCAACATTGATTTTGTCAGCGTAACCACTACTACATAGGAAAGTTAAAATCTCTTTAAATGTTTTAAGGTGAGATTTCTCATTATATGTAACACAGAGTTTTTCTAATTTTTCTATAACAGTATCATATTTACCATTTATTGTAACAAGAGAAACAATTCTGTCAGCGTCAATTTTATTTTCGGCACAAATTTTCTTGATTTCATCAGTATTCTTTTCACCGATTGCTTTAAGAATTTTCTGATTTTGCCCTGCTTCAAGACCTGCATCTGAAAGAACTGAAAGAATAATATCCATATAAGAAATATCTAAAATAAAATCATCTGTAATTTCTTCAAGACTCTTTAAAGCAAGTAAAACTACTTCTGCAACCTCGTAAGTGCCAATGTTACCAATGCACTCGAGACCAGTCTGCATTATTTCACGGAATTCTTTATTGCCCTTAGTTGTTCTGTAAACATTCTCGTCATAGTAAACCTTTTGAATTTTATCGCCACAATCTTTTGAATTTTTAATAATAGATAAAGTAACGTCAGGTTTTAACGCAAGTAATTTACCAGAACCATCTGTAAATGTAATAACTTCATTTGAAACCAAAAAGTCTTTATTTTTTACATATAAATCATATTCTTCAAATTTGCTCATTCTGAATTGCTTAAAGCCGAATGAACTATAAAGAGAACGCAAAGAAAAAACTGCTTTTTCATCGCCTCTTATAATATCTGACTGGAAATTCATATTATTTCTCCTCGTTCTTAATTCTTTCAATTACAGTTTTATAACCGTTGTTGCCATACATAAGGCATTTATTTACTCTGCTTATAGTTGCAGAACTAGCGCCGGTTTCTTTTGAAACCTGATTATAATTAAAACCATCTGAAAGTTTTAAAGCAACATCAAATCGCTGTGCCATATCCTGCAATTCTTTAATTGTGCAGACATCTTCTAAAAATGCGTAGCACTCTTCTTCAGTTTCTAATTTTAATAAACCTTTTACTAAAGTATCTACTGATTCTGAATGAAATTTATTCATAACTTTCACCAAAATTAAAGTTTCCTTTCAATAGTATTCTTTTACCGTTTAACAGTTTATCACTTTACTCTGTTAAAGTCAAGGGTTATTTTAAAGTTTTTATATTTTTGCTTAATAAAATAACTTCTGGATTTTACACACTAGAAATGAACAAATAAAAACACTCCTTTCATCGTAGGAGGGATGAGCTTTGTTCCTCCGCAACAACGCGTTAAATGATAGAACGGATTTAAAATAAAACGATGAATTATAATTTATCACACTCGATTGGTTTGTTAAAATAAAAACTACTCCCACTACTCGCGGGCGACCACAGGTCTGCCCCTACCATAGTGGGAGTTAATTTTTTGTTTCATTTATAATGCATTTTATGCTTTAAAATTTCTAAAATAGAAGTTAGAATTTATTCACTTCATCGTAGGGGCGAACCTGTGGTTGCCCGTAGTAGTGTGCGATTTTTATTGTTAAAATGCATTAATTGAGTGCAACGATTTTTATTACTGCGAAGCTCGACCTCGTTTCATTTATGACGCATTGTAAATGAACTTGAAAATTTATTGTTTAACTGTACCTCTCTTCGAAGAGAGGGGGACTATTCTTTTCATAAAACTGTTGATATTATCAGGGTTCCAGGCGATAAAAACACTTTGTATTACAATAAACCAAAACGGAATGGTGGAGAGTTCTTCGCAACGCGTTGACCTCTCTTTTTATAGTTAGTTGGTTTATTGATAGGTTGTATTTTTTAGTTTATTTCTCCACCGACTGACTGCAATTTTAAAAACTACCTCGTGGCGAAGAACTCTCCACCACCCAAGGTACATTATTTAATTTTCCAACTGATTACTCGCTTGACAGTGTATAAATGCAAGTACTGCAAAGGGAGGCGGTCCCCCTCTCTTCGAAGAGAGGTACGCTCTTGCATCGAATTTTTTACTCTCGATTGGTTGATTTTAAAATTTAATTTTCTCCACCACTCGCGGGCGACCACAGGTCAGCCCCTACGATTGTGGGAGTTAATTTTTTTACTTTAAATTTATTTTTTTAAATAACAACAGTAATAACATAGTTATTGATGCAACAGCAGCCAAAACACAAGTTATTAAAACAACAATAAATAATTTGTTTCCTACCTGAAGTAACTTATCACCAAAATTAAACCATAAACTAAAACTACTTATAAGTGTAATAATACATAAAATAATAATCGCTTTTTTATTTTCAAATATTTTCACATTATCACCTATTTTAATATTCCGCTAATTCTTTAATTTTCTCTGCTAATATATCAAAGAAATTTTGAAACATTATTTTATCTTCTTCATTACCTACAGAACAGATTGAGAGCTGTAAATTTCCGTTAATTGTCAAAGCGGTCATCATAGCACAAGGTTTTTTCTTTGCAGCACCTGCAACTGCGGCACCAATTGGTTTATTGCCATTTAAAGAAAGTGCCTCCAAATCCATTTTACCAACATTACTTATTGCTAAATTAGCATTGTTATAAAAAAGACCAACTACAATTTCTGCCTGAGCATAAACCATTGTACTGTAACCTATATTAAGAAGTGGCAAACCGTGAAGTCCCATAAATTTATCTTCTTTATTCTTTTTATTACACTCAACAACCTGTTTTAAAATATCAAAAATATTTTCACCTTTATTTTCAACAATACAAGGCATAAATGTTGTGTGGTTTGTGTACCCCGTTCTGTTTATGTTTTTTATGTATCTTCTTAAATCAACTGCACAAGAAATGCCTACGCGTTCATTTTCGGGTAAATTACAAATATCATAAACAGCACCGATATAAGCAGTGGCAATTAAATCATTAACAGTACCCTCATATTTTTTAACCGTTTCTCTTGCTTTATTAAATATTGCACTCGGCACACTTTTTCTTGCTATGAATTTATTGTCATTTTCACTTTTTTCTGTAAATGGTAAAGTGTGTTTATCGTGTGGAGACACACCTGCAAATTGCGATTTTGCCTTTTTCTTGTCTGTTTCATTAAAGTCATCATAAACACATTTATAAGAACGCGAACCAGTTCTGAAATTAAGTGGCATTGTTTTACTTTCAACATATTCATTGTAATTCTTAAATAAATCACTTACAAAATGCTTATAGTCGCCACCATCAACAAGCATGTGGTTCCATCTGAAACAGAGTTTAGATTCTCTTTTATTTATTAAAAGCGCAACTTTAAACTGAACATTACTTAAAACAGGAATATCTTTTAATAAAAATTCATCGGCACTTTTTAAAAAGTCGTCAGTATCAATCACAGTTAAAACTTCGTCAATATGGTAATCGCACACTTTCCAGTATGGTGCAATATGGTTATCTATAAACTGTGAATGAAAAACAGGAGCACTTTCAAAAATGCAGATTAAAGCATATTTTAACGCGTCAATGTCAGGAACAAAATCATAATCAAGCTCAAATCTTGCAATTCTGTCCATATATCTTCTGCACATATAATTAACTTTATCGTACATTTCAGATTTTAATTTCTTCGGAACCACAAAACCAGTTTTAATTTCTTTTTCAATTAAAGAAACAATTAAATTTTCGTCATTAAGTCCCCTGCTTTTCAATTGATTAAATCTGTTTTCTATAAATTCTTTTTTATCTTTATATTTTTCAAATAATTCTGTCATAATTATAACTTCCTATATTGTATGCGAGAAGAAGAAATCTTTTTTCATTTCTGTATCAATAAGCTTAATTGGTTTAATCTGATTAAGATTTGCACCGTTCTGCCTTAAAACTTCGCGGTAAGCATCGTAAGTGCCTTTTTTAAGTAATTTTACTTCACACTCACCTAAAGCACCACTTTTAATAAGCGGTTCTACAGAAACATTACCTTTACAAAGTTCTTCTGTAAAAATCTCTGATAATTCTTTTTCTTTATTTTTATCAAATATATTTTCTGTTTCGACTAATAACACATAATGCCCCGGTGAAGTCTCTCTGTCAGGGTAAATTGAATAACCTATAAATAATTCATTTAACCTATTAGAAAAATTATCAATTATTTCATCAAATGCCAGAGAATTAATTTTTTCACCACTTATATTTGCAATCTGATTTTTTCTGTAACAAAAAGTAACTTTTGGTGATTCATGGTAAAATCCCGTTACTTTTATCACATCTTCAATTTTGTATCTATAAAATCCACTTAAATTAGTTAAAATTAATTCGTACTCTTTACCAACTTCAACATCTTTAAAGGTAAGTGGTTTTGTATTTTCATCTGCATCAAGCGGTAAAAATTCATAAAAACCATTTTGCGGTAACATTACATATTCAAAAGAATCAAATTCAATCGGTACTGCCATCATCGCTTCAGTTGCAACATAACCTAAATAATGAATCGGCATATCTTCACCTATGTATCTCTTGAGTTTTTTGGCATAGAGAGAAAGTGAACCTGTACCCATTCCGTACATCCATTCGCACTTTTTCCAGATTCTTGGAACAATTGGTGAAATATCAAAACCTTTTTTAAATTCTTCTCTTAATTCATTTGCTCTTTTTGGATTTGGCTTAACTTTTTTTGAAAGTTTTTTTCTTAAATCGTCAGGCATTTTAATATTTTCATTTATAATACCTTTTTCAATATCGTCACAGAACATCTCCCAGTTATTTTCTAAGTAAAAAAACATTGACTCAAGAGTTGTTATGAAAATTGTGCCAACATAACTAACGTTTTTATCCTGTAAAGCAAAACGGAGTTTTAAATAATGCATATCTGCATCTAAATAATCGTTGTGAAACATTACTTCTGGTGGAGTTGTATTAAAAAATCTTACAAGTGGTTTTAAATTTAAAAGAGGAATTGAAGAAAGACAACTTACAGTACCACCCTTTAATTTTTTAGCACCAACCTCTGCAGTTAATAAACCGCGTTGTGGTGGTATAATTCTACCTATTCTTTTAAAATATTTTACAGCGCAACCTACAGGTGCACTGAAACTGAAGCACTGACAAGTCCATTCGGCAAATGCAGAAAGCGGAACTAATTTTGAACGGCCTGTACTACCGGAACTTTCGGTAAATCGTCTTACAAATCTGTTTGTTATAAGACCTTTTTCGCCTTTATGTGCCATTCTCATTACATAATCTTCATAATCTAAATAATCTGAAAATGGCACTATTTCCTGATAATCACTAATAGACTTTACATTTTTAAAATTATTCTTTTTACCATACTCTGTAGTTTTGTTATCTTTCATAAGTTTCAACAAAACTTTTTCTTGCTTTTTAATAGCATTTTTTGAATATAAAAATAATTTTATATGTTCACAGATACCTAAAAAGGCACCAAACAATGCTAAAATCTGTCTGAAAATATTACCCATAAAATACACCCCATAAAAATTTACAATTAATTATAGAATAAATGTTGAAAAAAGGCAAGAAAAATAAAAAAAATAAACCGACTGTTTCCAGTCGGTTAAAAAATCAAATATCTTCTTCGTCAGGAAAAATAAAGGCACAAACTAAATATGCTAAAACACCTGAACCAAATACAAAACTCAAAAACACCCAGATTAATCTGATATAGGTCGGGTCGGTATTAAAATACTGAGCAATTCCAGTACAAACACCACAGATTTTTTTGCCTTTTTTAACTTTACATAAGCGTTTCTTTTCTTCCATATTAACACTCCCTTTAGTAAAAATATATTACTAATCGGGAGTTTTGTCAATACTGTTAACAAAAAATTCATTTTAAAATATACTTTTTATTTCTGAAATCACAAACATATTCCTTTTTATTCAATTCACCTAACAGAATTTTTTCTGAAAGCATATCTTCAATTTCAGAAGTTATTAAGCGGCGCAAAGGTCTGGCACCGTAAATTTTATCAAATCCTTTTTCAGATAACTCCGATACAACACTATCTGTAAACTCAATTTCAATATTTTTTTCATTCAATCGTTTTTTTACATTTTCTAACAGATTATTAGTAATTTCTTTAATCTCATCTTTAGTCAATAAATCAAAAACAATCAATTCATCAATTCTGTTGACAAGTTCGGGTTTAAATGTCTTTTTAACTTCTTCAATAACTAATTTTCTGTTTTTTTCATTTCTCGTATTTTCGTCATTCTCATTAGAAAAACCCATAGAACCTTTATTGTTTGAGATGAGTGAAGCACCAATATTAGATGTCATAATAACAACAGTATTTTTAAAGCTTACTTTTCTTCCGTTAGAATCGGTTAAAACCCCGTCTTCCAGTATCTGTAACAGTAAATTAAAAATATCCGCATCCGCTTTTTCTATTTCATCAAATAAAACTATTGAGTATGGTTTTCTTCTTACCTTCTCGGTCAACTGACCGCCTTCGTCAAATCCAACATAACCAGGAGGCGATCCTAAAAGACGCGAAACAGAATGTTTTTCCATATATTCTGACATATCAATTTTAATTATTTCATTATCATTTCCAAAAAGGCACTCTGAAAGTGCTTTTGTTAATTCTGTTTTACCAACACCGGTTGGACCTAAAAATAAAAATGAACCAATCGGTCTTTTAGGGTCTTTAAGACCCGCCCTACCTCGTCTTATTGCCCTTGCAACTGCCTTTACTGCCATATCCTGACCAACAATTCTTTTATGAAGTTGTTCTTCTAAATTTAAGAGTTTTTCACTTTCTTCTTCTGTGATTTGTGTAACAGGAATTTTTGACCACATTGAAACAATTGCCTTAATATCATCTTCAGTTACAAAAAGTTTTTTATTTTTAATTTTTTCAAACCAGTTTTGCTTTTTAATTCTGAATTCTGTATTTAAACCCTTTTCTTCATCTCTTAAATGTGCGGCTTTTTCAAAATCCTGATTTGAAATTGCATTATTTTTTTCTGATGTTTTTTCTTTAATCTTTTCTTCAAGATTTTTTAATTCATCAGGTAATGTGTAACTTTTTAATTTAACTTTTGCAGATGCTTCGTCAATTAAATCAATTGCTTTATCTGGCAAAAATCTATCTGTTATATACCTTACACTTAAATTTAATGCAGCAGAAATTGCTTCATCAGTAATTTTTACACCGTGATGTTTTTCGTAATATGATTTAATACCATAAATCATTTCTTTTGCTGATTCAAGCGTAGGTTCATCAACAGTAACAGGTTGAAATCGTCTTTCTAATGCAGCATCTTTTTCAATATATTTTCTATATTCTTCAATAGTCGTAGCACCAACTACCTGAATATCGCCACGAGCTAATGATGGTTTTAATATATTTGCCGCATCAACTGCTCCCTCTGCAGAACCAGCACCAACAATATTATGAAGTTCATCAATAAATAAAATAATATTTTTATCTTCAATAACTTCATCAATAATATTTTTAATTCTTTCTTCAAAATCGCCTCTGTATTTTGTACCCGCAACCATACAAGTCAAGTCTAATGAAATTACTCTTTTATCTTTTAGGCTCTCGGGAACTGTACCATTTGCGATTTCTAAAGCAAGACCTTCTGCTATTGCAGTTTTTCCGACACCTGGTTCACCAATTAAACACGGGTTATTTTTTGTTCTTCGTGAAAGAATTTCAATTACCCTTTCAATTTCATTATCTCTTGCAATTACAGGGTCAATTTCACCATTTTTAGCACTTTCAGTTAAATTTTTGCCATATTTATCTACTAGTGATTTATTATCTTTTGAATTAATTTGAGTTTTTTTATAATCGTTGTTATTAATTTCGTTAGAAACATCACTTGTTATTTCGTAAGGACTTACACCTAAGGAGCTTAAAATTTTACAACCGGCACTCTGCGGTTCTTTTAAAAGTGCAGATAATAACTGCTCAGTACCTGCTCCGGATTTTTTTGTTGCACTGTTTAATGCGTTTTCAATTACCTTTCTGCATTTTGGGGTAACATCTTCAGGAGAAAGCGAAGTTGGTATTCCTACACCGATACTTTTTTTAATCTGCTCTTCAACCTTTTTTAAATTTATTTTTTTAGATAATAAAATTGATGCGGCAACTGTTTTTGTATCAGAAAGTAATCCTAATAAAATGTGTTCACTTCCGATATAAGTGTGCCCTAAATTTTCTGCTGCTTCAACCGCATAATTCAAAGCATTGTTTGCGCTCTCTGTAAACCCTGTAAATTTATACACTAGAACAACTCCTAATCATTTTTTAAAAGTAATAGAGTAACAATTGTTAAATCGTCATTTTTGGTTGGTTGTAATTCTCGTATCCTTTCACCCAAATTTTCAGTAAAGCTTCTGACTTTCTCATTGTTAAAATATTTTACTTCTCTTTCTATTATGCTAAAATCTTCTTCTCTTACTCCGTCAGTTGACATAATTATTACATCACCTGCATTTAAAGTACCGTTACCATTTGAACTTTCAGCATCTTTAATTATGCCAAGTGGCAGTGATGGTGAATTAATATAATGAATTCTTTTATTTTTTCTTACAACTGTATCTTGTGCACCACATTTAAAAAATTCAATATGACCTGTAAACAAATCAATTGCAGTCAAATCAAGAGTTACAGAACATTCATCACCAGATTTTGAAATAAGGCAAGTATTTACAGTATTTATAGCAGACTCAATTCCAAAACCTGCTTTAATTAATTTTTCTAATAAAGATATTGCTAAATTAGAACCAATTGCCGCCTTTGTACCCGTACCCATACCATCACAGATTACTGAGTAAAAAATACCATTATCATCTGTGAATGTTGCATAAGTATCACCTGAATATCTCTGACCTGTAGAACAATATTGAATTCCAGCTGAAATTATTTTTAAATCTGCTTTTTCTTTAAATATAAGTGTAATAAAATTATTTGCATTTATGATTTCAGGATATTCCAGTTTTTTATTTGAAACAATTTCGAGTTGTCTTAAAAGTGGTCTGAGATTTTCTTTTTGTTTAACATTTTTTAATTTTAATTCTATTGTCAATTTCTCTAAAGAATTTATAACACAACAACTTTCAATCGGTTCAAATCCCAAAGAAGTTGCTGTTGCCCTGACTTTAACCGCTAAATCCATATCGAAACGAATTTCTTCTGTTAAACTGTCACACAACGAATCGAGAAGTGAAGAAACATTTACAAATTGTTCTGATGCCAACGATTGAATTTCGTTTATTCTTGTTTCCATTTTTTCTTTAATTACATATTCTGAAAACAATTTATTGAATGACCCTGAAATCATTTCACTTCTTATACATTTTGATGCAAATTGCTGTGGAATTGTTTTATTTTCTAAATAAACACCATCTTTTTTTAATGTTATTAAAGTGTTAAAGCAATCTTGTGTATCATTGAAACTTTCATTCCAACAAGCGTCATATAATCCACAAGACCCACAAACCTGCTCTTTTGTTTTTTTATAGATTTTTTTCATATCAGCTTTTTCATTCTTATATAATGCATCTGAAACAACATTTAAAGAATCACATATTTCGTTTGATATTTCAGAGGCATTTTTTAATTTTCGCAAAATATCGCTTTTCACATTATCAATAATTGGTGAAGTTACTTTTGGTGAAAGAATTTCATCTAATCTTTTGTTTACTTTAGGTGGTAAAAATAAAAAGATAATTCCCGCAATAATTGTTTCAATAATTATTGCATAATTTTCGAATTTTTCATAAGCAATTATTGAAACTAAAACACCTGACAGTGAAAATGCTATAAATGATGCAATTTTACCAAATGTTGACACTACACCTGCAATTAAACCACCTAATGAATAAAAAGCAAGAAGGAAAACATTGCCTGTTCCGAGACTCATAGTAATACCTGTGCAGACACCGACAATTGTGCCCCCCGCCTCCTTCGAATATTTTGCGCATATTAAAATAATAAATGTTGCAATTATGTGAGCAGGAAATACATTGAATATTTCAATATTTTTTAGTGACAAAAGCAGAAGTGAGAAGCAGATTATTAATGATATAGCTTCTTTTGATGTTAAAGAATAAATGCTACCTTTTAAAGTTAAGATTGCTCTTGTTTCTGTGAATAAAAATGTTGCAAATGCACCTAATAAACTTTCAGAAAAACAAATTAAAAATGATAAAACAGTAATTTTTTCTGCTAATACAACTGCAAGACCTGTAACAAAAAGACAAACAAACGAAGAAATAATCGGTGTAGCGATAGAATCTCTTAATTCTTTAAAAGGTTTTAAAGCACCAAAAATTACAATTAATGCTAAAATTGATGCTATGTATCGTAATGAGAATATGGAATCACCACTTAAAATATAGCCAAGTGAAGCTCCTAAAGCGGAAATTGTAAGATATTTTTTACCACCACCAGCAGAAAAGGCAACACCAAATGGAGAAAAACTCGTGCTGAATCCCGAAAAACTAAAAATCATTCCAAAAATAAAATTCAAAAAAGTAATTGAAATCTCACGCTTATTAAGTTTAATTTTTTTATTGCTTTTTACATAATTCATTGTTTCTGTAACACTCATTTTTTACCGTCCTTAAAATATATATTTACCCTATAATTTTAAAGACAAGCAACTGAGAAAATAGTCATATTATGTTGTAATAAAATATTATTTTGTGTTATAATATTAGACAAAACACAATATTTTGTAGAAAACTCAATAAAAAATTTAAATTGTAAGATTTTCTTAATAATTTTATTACCTTTTTTGTAATTAATGGGGTTTATAGTTTAAGATGACGAAAGTCAAGGAGGAATTTCGATGAAAACTGTTCTTGTATGTGATGATGATGTCGCAATTTTAAAATCAATTGAAATTTATTTAAAGATGGAAGGTTATAATGTTTTATTAACAGAAAACGGCAAAGAAGCATTAAACGCTTTAGAGAATAATGAAGTGCATTGTATTATTCTTGATATTATGATGCCAGTTTTAGATGGTTTAAATGCAACATTAAAAATTCGTGAATCTTTAAATATACCAATTATTTTACTTTCTGCCAAAAGTGAAGATACTGACAAAATCACCGGACTTGGTTTTGGTGCAGATGACTATGTAACAAAACCTTTTAACCCTCTTGAACTTTGTGCAAGAGTTAAAAGTCAGATACGAAGATATTGTTCACTCGGCAGTTTAGAGAAAAAAGATGGTGTAATAACTTCAGGTGGTCTTTCTTTGGACACCAATGCACACGAAATTACAGTTGATGGCGAAATTGTTAAATTAACTGCAACCGAATATGGAATAGTTGAGTATTTAATGAAAAATTTAGGCAGAATTCTCTCAACTGACCAGATTTACGAAGCGGTATGGGGCGACACCCCTATTGCCGGTGATAAAACAGTTACAGTTCACATAAGAAGAATAAGAGAAAAAATCGAAATTAATCCTAAAGAACCAAAATATTTAAAGGTGGTGTGGGGAATTGGATACAAAATTGAAAAAATCTAAATTTAACCCGATTATTAAAGCAATTATTTTAATACTTACACTTATTTTTGCATTTCTTTCGGGTACTTCAGCATTAAATTTAGTGCGTAAAACATTTTATTTCAACAATGAAACAGAAAACATAAGAAATACCCCTGTTTTTATTGAAAATATTCAGAATGAATTATCTTATCTTTCCTGGGAAGCTGCTTCGAGATTAGAAGATTTCGGACAGAATATGACTTTTGATGATTACTCTAAAAAAACTAAATATGCCCAGGATTTAAATGCGCAATTCGAAGAAGAATTGAAAGATGCACTCTATTATTATAATAAAATTCAGGAACATAAGAAAAACAAACCCTTACCTGACGGAACTTCTTACGATAGTGATACCGGTTGTTTTTATATAGAAAACAACGATTATACTGAAGAATATGGTTCACTTGAAGTGTTTCAGGAAGAATTAAGTCAATTTCCTTTTTTCAATGCTAATAAAGTTTCATCAGAAAAAAACATAACTACCGATGAAATCACCATTTACGAAGATGTTTCTGGCGAAGAAACAACATTTGTTGTGGAAAATCCTGATACAGATTATGTAATTCAGAATACTTATAATACATGTGCTGAATGGGAATATGATTATGCAAATTTAAGAACTCGTCTTTTTGAAATTGTAACTGACGCCCGAAGTGCAGATACAATAAAAAAAGAATTAGAAATTAAATATAACGAAAGATTAGTTTCTCAATACGAGGAAGAACAGGAATTTATATATCATTTAAGAAGCAAATACAATAATACTGACTTCTTAGTTATAAACAACGAGAACGGCAACTATCTTTCAAGTTTTGAAAAAATTGAGGATATTGAAAAATTAAAGCAAAACTATAAAAAAGATGCTTTGTTTTACTTCTATTTTGATGGTAAAAATCTGAGTTATACCACTGCTAAAGCTGAGTTAGAAGAAAATCTTATTAATATGGTTCTTGTTAATTCAGGATTAGTTTCAGAAAGATTCAGAGTTGAACCTTTAATCAATAATTTTAAAGGTTGCACGGTGTATTTTAAGGTTAATTTGCCACAAGTTTCAGGTGATGAATTTTATATTCTCTCACAAATCTACAATGACAGCTTAAATAAAAATGCTGATACTTTAGAAGCACACACAATTATCTTTTCTGTTTTAACTGTTATAGGAATTATAGCACTTGCGATTCTTTCAAAACCAAAATATAAGAATGATAAACTTTCTTTAAGTATCAGTCAGAGAACCTTTTTTATAATCCACTTTGCTTTGTACTGTGCAGTTATTTTCTGCATTGGCTTAGGCATTATTGCTCTCGTTGGCGAGTTTGATTATTTCCCTGATAACTCTTATAATTATGACAGAGCGTTTGATTATTTTATAATAAGTGGGATATTACCGAATATTATCGGTGCATTCTTTGTAATACTCGCCTTTTCAACTACAACTTTTATTAATTATATAGTTGTAAATAAAAAAGCAGACACATTAAAAGAGCGTTTTATATGTTATAAAATATTTAAAACAACAAAGAAAATTGCAACAAAAAACCGTGGTTTAAGAAACTCTGTTAAGCAAATAGAGAAAAAATTATTAATTGTTGTTTCAATCTGGACAATACTTGAACTTTTCTTCGCTGCAATAGCTTACGGTTTCGCTTGGGAATATGATGGTTTTAGTCTTTTCTTGGTAATTTTATTCTTAATAAATACATTCGCAGGAATAATTTTTGCTTTAAAATTTTTATCTCAAGTTAAAACACTTGCAATCGCTGTTGAGAATATGAAAAATGGTAATCTTGATATTAATTTAGACTCAACCAAATTTGTATTCCCTCTCAAAGATTTTGCAAGAAATCTTAACGAATGCCGTGATTCAATTGAAAAAGCAGTCAGTGAAGCACTTAAGGGGGAAAGACTTAAAACTGAACTTATTACTAATGTTTCTCACGATTTAAAGACTCCCCTTACTTCAATTATTAATTATGTTTCACTTTTGAAACTTTGTAATATTGAGGGCGAAGATGAAAATAAATATTTAGATATTCTCGATGAAAAATCAACTAAGTTAAAAAGACTTATTGAAGACCTTACAGAAGCAAGTAAAGCATCGAGCGGTAACATCAAAATGACTGTAGATACTGTTAATCTTAATGAATTAGCGTTACAAGCAGTTGGTGAAAACAACGATATATTAGAAAATGTCGGTTTAGAAATTGTTATTTCTCAGAAAAATGACGATTTATTTGTAAAAGCTGATAGTCAGCATACTTTCAGAATCTTTGACAATTTATTCTCTAATGTTAAAAAGTATGCGCTTTCAGGCACAAGAGTTTATGTTGATGTTTACAAAGACGGAAATTATGGCGTATTTTCTGTGAAAAATATCAGTAAAGACAAATTAAATATCAGTGCTGAAGAAATTACCGAAAGATTCGTTCGCGGTGACAACTCAAGAACAACTGAAGGCAGTGGTCTTGGTCTTTCAATTGCCAGAAGTTTTACAGAACTTCAAAATGGTGTTTTTGAAATTCAGGTTGATGGCGATTTGTTTAAAGTTACAATTAAATTACCAATAACAAATAAACCTCAAATCAAACAAGAAAAACCACTTTCCCCTGCTAATGAATTTGGCACCTCAAGAGTTAATGAAATAGGTTAAAAAATTGCAACCCAACAGATAAATAAAAAATTATCTGTTGGGTTGCAAAATTATATAGTTTCATAAAGCTTTACATACTCTTTAAATTTGTCATTCATATCAAAAGACTTGGCTCTATCGGTGCAATCAAAACTCAAAAATGGTTTTGTTTCACATATTCTGATGATTTCACTTTTTAAGTTCTCGTAATCATCACACTCAACAACACTACCACATTTTTTATCAATTATTTCAGGACTTCCTCCTGTTTTAAATGTCAACACAGGTGTACCACAAGCAAGTGCTTCCATATTTACTGTAGGAAAGGTTTCCTCTCTGGTAGGGTTTACAAATAAATCTGCAGAAGAATATATTGAAGCTAATTCGTCTTTGCTTGAAGTTCTTCTGATTTTTATAATATTCTGTGGTAAATCTTTTTCAGTTTCTTCTGTCGTACCAATTAAAACGATTTTATAATTATCGCTTAAATCATTACTGAGTTTTTTGAAAATATCAATACCTTTTTTATCAGTCCATTCAAAAGCAACACCTAAAATTAAGTTGGCGTTCTCATTAATATTATTTAATTCTCTGAAATTACTTTCAACCGATTTAAAAACATTTAAATCAATACCATTATTTATAACCTGAATTTTAGCATTTTGTAAATATGATTTTTCTATTAAATCTGCCAACCATTGTGACGGTGTAACAACTGTCAAATTTTTTATTGCAGTAAAATATTTTCTCTTGCATTTGTATAAAAACTTGGAAGTATCAATTCTTGAATATGGGTATTCTCTGTATTGAGGACAATCTCTACAGCCAGTTTGCCATTTATTACACTTAACATATTCAAAATGCGGACAATGACCTGTAAAAGCCCAGCAATCGTGCATTGTCCACACAACTTTCTTGTTGTATTTAGCTAAAAAGCTGAACAATAACGGTAAATTCAGATACCACCCGTGTAAAATATGCAGATGAATAATATCAGGATTGAAGTTTTTAATCTCTTTTATAAGCTTCGAAGTAGAAATTATAGAACCAAAACCTTCAAGACCGAGGTATTCACCAATAATTCTATGTGTCAGTCCATAAAAACTGTTACCAATCTGAATTTCTTCTTCTTTTTCATTTGCAGTAACACTGCGACTCTGACGATAGGCAACTTTAACACTATACCCTGATAATCTGGCAGTTTCTGCAATGTTCAACATAATATTGCCGGTACTACCATAGTTGCCGGAATTAATTTCAAAAATTTTCATATAAACACCAAGTAAAATAAATAATGTAAAAATTATAATATGTTACTGAATAAATGTCAAGAAAGCAAAAAAATACAACCCTCATTTGAGAGTTGTATTTTTCAATTAACTTAAATTATTTAATCATATTTGCAACTTCGTCAGCGAAATTGTCTTCTCTCTTTTCAAGACCTTCACCTTTTACAAGACGAATGAAACTATCAACCTTGATATCCGCACCAGTTGTTTTTGCAACATTTGCAACATAACCAGCAACTGTACCATCGAAAAGGTCTGAACGAACAAATGCTTGTTCAAGAAGGCAGATTTCTTTAATCTGTTTCTTGATACGACCTTCAACTGCACCTGAGAAGATTTTATTGTTCATATATTCTTCTTTACCTGCAACAGCAAGTGAAGCAAGAGTAGCAACTGCTTCTTTTGAAAGGAAGTTAAAGAGATACTGACTCTTTTTATTTTCTTCATAAGCAGCAACATCTTCTGCACTGAAAAGATTTTCTGCAATTGCTTTGTCGAAAAGAGCTGTAAGAATTGGTTTTGGAAGTGATTCAGGTTTATTGAGTGAAGAATCAATTGTGATAGACTTCATTTTTGCAAGTTCGTCTGCAGAAATTGAATCCTGACTAAGATATTCAGGGCTCATAGCAGCAATCTGCATAGCAATATTTTTACCCATTGCAACAAATTCAGCTTTATCAGCAAGATTTGTTTCAAATTTAACTGCAACACCTACTGCACCACCTGCGTGGATGTATGTTACAACATCACCTTCAACGATTTCAAAACGGCGAATCTTAAGATTCTCACCAATAACAAGAATGAGGTCATTAAGATTTTCTGTAACTGTTCTGTCAGAATCAACAAGCTTAAGTTCACCAAGGGCTTCAACAGAAGCAGGTTTGTTAGCAGCAATTGTTTTTGCTACATTAAGACCAAATTCCTGGAATTTTTCGTTTTTACCAACGAAGTCTGTTTCTGAGTTAATTTCAAGAAGAACTGTAACTTTGTTATCTTCATCTGTATAAGCAATGATAGCACCTTCTGCAGCAATTCTGCTTGCTTTCTTCTCAGAAGCTGCAAGACCTCTTTCACGAAGAATTTCAAAAGCTCTATCCATATCACCGTCAGCTTCAGTGAGTGCTTTTTTACACTCCATCATACCAACGCCTGTTTTTTCTCTTAATGTTTTAACATCCTGAGCTGTAAATGCCATTTTTATTTCCTCCTTAGGTTTTTTACCATATTTTAAAACAAGGCGGAAAAATCTTCCGCCTTATTTAATATTTTAAAATTATTCAGCGTCTTCTGCTACTTCTTCAGCAACTTCTTCTGCTGCTTCAGATGAAGGGATTGTCTGTAAACCTTGACGACCAGCAATAATAGCGTCTGCCATAGCACCTGCAATAAGTTTTACTGCACGGATAGCATCATCATTACCAGGGATAACATAATCAATTTCATCTGGGTCACAGTTTGTGTCAACAATAGCAACAATCGGAATACCGAGTTTCTTTGCTTCAAGAACTGCAATTCTTTCTTTTCTTGGGTCAACAATGAACATTGCTGCTGGCATTTTCTTCATCTCTGTAATGCCACCCATGAATTTTTCAAGTTTTTCTCTTTCGAGGTTAAGCTTAATAACTTCTTTTTTAGGAAGAAGGTCAAAAGTGCCGTCTTCAGCCATAGCTTTTAACTGAGCAAGTCTTTTAATTCTTCTTTGAATTGTGTTGAAGTTTGTAAGCATACCACCAAGCCAACGAGCATTAACGAATGACATACCGCAACGTTCTGCTTCTTCTTTAACAGAATCCTGTGCTTGTTTCTTTGTACCTACAAAGAGAACTTCGCCACCATCTTGTGCAATTTGGTTGATGAATGTGTAAGCTTCTTCGAGCTTCTTAACTGTCTTCTGAAGGTCAATGATGTAAATACCATTTCTTTCTGTGAAGATGTATTGAGCCATTTTAGGGTTCCATCTTCTTGTCTGGTGACCGAAATGAACACCTGCTTCGAGAAGTTGTTTCATTGATACTACTGACATATTATTGTCCTCCTTTTTGTTAAACCACCGCAAGGTATCAACTTTGAGAACACCACACCTTATGATGCACAAGGCATTCCAAATCTCCCCTGCGTGAGTTTTTGCTATGAAAGTATAGCACTACTTTCCTTAAAAATCAAGAGTTTTTTTACATTTTCTCTAAAAAACTTATAAAAAATCAAATTTATATTTTTTACATTTAAGACTTTTTGCGATTTTTTCCATTCTTAACTCTTTTGCATAAGAATTTATAAACATAGTGCCATTTGATTTTAAAGTAATTACGGAGAATTCCTTTACACCCTCAGGTAATTCCCTCAAAGGTAATTTAATAAGATTTTTCTCTTTGTCATCTAATCTGCAAAGAGCGTAATCCCCCTCAAAACGTTCTATAAAAATATCCATAATTACTCCTCATCCTGATAAGAACTAACAGCACCACCAAAATAGTTACTATCACCAATTACAGAAGACTCATCTTTTTCTGATTCTTCTGTGTCATTATATTCAAACGCAGGTGCTATAATTTTAGGTGCAGTTACTTCTTCAATAGTAAGTTGTTTTGGTGCAGAGCTACTTGAACGCGCCTGCATTTCGTACCATTGTTCTTTTGTAATTAAAACTTTTCTTGGTTTACTTCCTTCATAAGGGCCTACAATACCCTTTTCAGAAAGTTCATCAATAATTCTTGCTGCGCGTGCATAACCGAGTTTTAATTTTCTCTGAAGAAGAGTTGTTGAAGCCATACCCTGCTCGATTACAACCTCAATAGCTTTTGGTATCATTTCGTCGCCATCTTCACCCTGACCAGTTGAATCAATTGAAATATCTGCACTCTTCTTTTTATCATCTTTTGCGGCATTTCTTTCAATTTCCTGAATAACCGCATCATCATACTTAACTTCCCCCTGAGAAGTCACATGATTTATAACGCGTTCAATTTCTTCATCTGAAAGATATGAGCCCTGAACTCTGACAGGTTTCGAAAGACCAACCGGGCAATAGAGCATATCGCCGTTACCTAAAAGTTTTTCAGCACCTTGTGTATCTATAATTGTTCTTGAGTCAATCTGTGATTTAACTGCAAAAGCGATACGGCTTGGAATATTAGCTTTAATAAGACCTGTGATAACATCAACAGATGGTCTTTGTGTAGCAACAATAAGGTGCATACCTGCAGCTCTCGCCTTTTGAGCAAGACGACAAATTGAGTCTTCTACTTCATTTGATGCTGCCATCATTAAATCAGACAACTCGTCTATAATTATTACTATCTGTGGCATTTTAGGGAGATTTTCAGAAACTGCATAAGCGTTATAACCAGCAAGATTTCTAACACCTTTTTCAGCAAACAAAGCATAACGCTTGTCCATTTCTGCAACTGCCCAAGAAAGAGCACCAGCTGCTTTTCTCGGATTTGAAACAACAGGAACTAAAAGATGTGGGATAGAACGATAAACTGTAAACTCAACTTTTTTAGGGTCAATCATAATAAGTTTAACTTCGTCTGGTGTGGCATTATAAAGTAAACTTACTATCATCGCATTAAGACAAACAGATTTACCTGAACCTGTTGTACCTGCTACAAGTAAGTGAGGCATTTTTGCTAAATCCGCACAAGTTGGTGTACCCTGTATATCTCTACCCAAAGCAACAGTAAGTTTTGATTTTGCATTTTTATATTCCTGACTATCAACAATTTCTCGTAAAGAAACCATTGTTTTTTCTGAGTTAGGAACTTCAATACCAACTGCATTTTTATTAGGGATAGGTGCTTCAATACGAACACCGGATGCAGCAAGATTCATTGCAATATCATCTGCAAGTGCAGTAATTTTACTGATTTTAACTCCAGGATTTGGTTGAAGTTCAAAACGGGTAACAGAAGGACTCTTACAAATATCAACAATCTTTGTTCCGACACCAAAAGAATTAAGCGTTTCAACAATTCTGTTAGCTTTTTCCTGCATATCTCTTGTATCGTCAAAACCTGCTTTATTTTTGGGCAAATCAAGACAATCAATCGGTGGTAACTCATATTTAATTTCAAGTTCTTTTATTTCAGGTGCTACAAATTCTTCATCGTCATCAGCTTCATCAACATTCTCTATAACTTCCTGGGTATTTACAGTTTGTTCTTCAACAAGTTCTTCCTCAACAGGTTCAAAATTAAAACTATTTGATGATTCCGTTTTTGAATTCAATTCATTAACCGCTTTTTCTAAAATAGCATCAGCTTTAATTGCACCTTCTTCACTGACTGCTACATCCTCGTGTGAATAATTATTACTGAAATCATCGAGAAGTTCTATTTTTGTTGGCTCAACATCTTCAAAATCGTTCATATTGAGTGAAGTATTGTTTAATTCTGCAACAGTTTTATAGGAACCTGATTCAAAAACAGTGTCAATTCCCATATCAGGTATAGTTTCTGTATCGAGTGGTATGTCAATCCTTGACCTTCTTCTGCCAGGTTCTTGTTGCTCTCTTGCAGCTCTGCGTTTTTCAGCATTTTTTGCTTTAATCTCCTGAACATCGTGAGAAACTGTTTCATAAGTTTCTTTCATATCGTCAAGTTTTTCTTCTGCATAGTCAGTTACAACTTCAACTGGTGTTTTTAATGAACGAACCAATTTAAGAAGTGATGTACCCGAGAAAATCATTACAAGTGAGAAAATAAGCAGAAATGTAATAATTCCCGCAGCAAGTTTATTACCGGCAGTTAGAAGAAGTGGTAAACCACCAAACACCGCTCCATAAACACCAGTACCAAAACGCGGACCAGTACCATCAGCAAGTTTATAAATATTATAATTCGTCGCAATCTGCTCGCCATACTCCAGTTGCTCTTCACATGACACAATATGTATAAATGCTATTACAAGAGTATAAATTATAACACCCTCAACGACACGGTATTTATATTTTTTTGAATCCCTGCCAATTGCTGCAATTACGCTTACAAATATTGAAAAGAAAGGAATTAAAAACGCAGTAAACCCAAACACACCAAAAAAGAAGTTCCTTAAATAACCCCAAGGCCCGCCTGCATCAATAAACACTACTGCAGCCATAAAAATGGAAAATATGAAAACTCCTAACAAAACACCTTGTTTTTTTGATGAATCTGCTATGGTTGTCTTTTTGGCGTTCTTAGCTCTTGAATTTGATTTACCTTTAGCAGTTGATTTACCTTTAGCAGTTGATTTACCTGACTTTTTCTGTGTAGCCAATTCTTTACACCCCTTTATTCATTAATGTTTCAACAATGCCGATAATTGTAGTAATGACACCAAGTGAAACACAGTAATATCCAAAATATTTAAACTTATTCTTTTTCAAAAGAAATCTTAAAATACCAATTGAAAAAATTCCCACAACTGCTGAAGTAACAACACCCACAATCAATGGTAAAACCGGTATAAATGTAGGCGTTTTCATAGCGTCTATAAATTCAATAAGAGCTGCAGCGAAAATAGTAGGTATACTTAAAATAAAAGAATACATTATCATATTCTTTTTACTTACACCACATACTAAACCTGTAGAAATTGTTGTCCCTGAACGAGAAATTCCAGGAAAACATGCAGAAATTGTTTGTGCAACACCAATTAAAAATGCAGTCAAAGGCCCTATATTCCTTTTTTTCTTACGGGAGTTATCAACGAAAACTCCAAGAAGAAGTAAAACTCCGGTAATAATAAAACAGATACCTTCAACCAAAACACTGTTATCACTTGAAAAAACTTCAACTGAATCAATTATATTACCGCCATCTTTCACTGGCAAAAATAAGAAAAACAAAGGTAGGCAAGAAATAATAAACATAAAGAGCATTTTTCTTGTTTTTGATATTTTTTTAGAATTAAAAGTAAATCGTTTTTTAGAAATATCTTTAATACAAAGTGTAAATTCAATAAATAATTCGTATATAGTCTTATAAAAGAATACAAGAATTGCTATCAGAGAACCAATATGTAACATCGAGGAATATAACCCCGAAATTTCTGTATCAATTCCAAAAAAGTTACTAAAAAGTGAAAGGTGGCCACTACTTGAAACAGGCAAAAACTCCGTCAAACCTTGAATAACACCCATAATAAACGCTTTAAAAATATCCACCTTATCACCACTTTCAGTTAAAATTTAAAATCTTGTTCTTTCAACAGATTTTGTTGATTTGTCATATCATCAAGACATTTCAATGCATCAGAAAGACTTCCAACACTATCAATAAGACCTTCTTTTACAGCATCTTCACCCAATAATACAGTACCAAAATCTGATATCAATTCATCACTATTGAGCATAAGTTGTCTGAATCTGTCAGATTGAACTTTGGAATTTCTTACAATAAACCCAACAACCCGTTCTTCCATTTTTTTGAGATAAGACATCGTCTGTGGTACACCTAAAACAAGACCATTCATTCGTACGGGATGAACCGTCATAGATGCGGATGGCACAATAAAAGACTTTTTGGTACTTACTGCTAAAGGAATTCCAATAGAATGCCCACCACCTAAAACGATTGAAACTGTAGGTTTTGACATACCAGAAATAAGTTCAGCAATAGCAAGTCCAGCCTCAATATCGCCACCGATTGTATTAAGAATAAGCAACAAACCTGAAACATCTTTATTCTCTTCAATTGCTACAATTCTTGGAATTATATGCTCATATTTTGTTGTCTTAGTCGTAGTTGGTAAAGTGTAATGCCCTTCAACCTGACCAATAATAGTCAAACAATGAATATACTTACCATTAACATTTATCGTAACACTGCCATCACTATCTTCTTCGTTTGTTTCTTTCTGAAGTTCCTCATCAATTGACTCTGAAGCATCTTCTGATGGATTTGGAGCAGTAAAAGATAAAAGCGGATTTTCATTATTTTCATAAAACACAATATATCACCAAGTGTATTGTATCCCAAAAACACGAAAATAACCAAATTACATAATAACACAATTTTTTTGAAAGTTCAAGATTTGATGATTGAAAAACGCAAGATTTTGTATTATTTTTTTATCCTAAATTTGTATTATTTTTTTATCCTAAAATTATATTGTATATATTACATAAAAATTGAACAATTTTATTTAAAATTTATGCTATAATATTGCTCTCTTTTCATTGACAAAAAGCGTCAAAAATTATACAATAGACTTTGTTAAAAATTTAAACAAGTTCCTAGGAGGAATAACAATGGGTCTTACATTATGTGAAAAGATTATTAAAAGCCACCTTGTTGATGGTGAGTACAAAAAAGGTAATGAAGTCGGTATAAGAATTGACCAGACACTTACTCAGGACGCAACCGGCACAATGGCTTATCTTGAACTTGAAGCGATGGATATCGATAAAGTAAAAACTGAACTTTCAGTTGCTTACATCGACCACAATACTCTTCAGACAGGTTTTGAAAATGCTGACGACCACAAATTTATTCAGAGCGTTTGTAAAAAACGCGGTGTCCGCTACTCTCGTCCTGGTAATGGTATTTGCCACCAAGTGCATTTAGAAAGATTTGGTATTCCAGGTAAAACTCTCATCGGTTCTGACAGCCATACACCTACAGGTGGCGGTTTAGGTATGCTTGCAATGGGTGCCGGAGGTCTTGATGTTGCAGTTGCTATGGGTGGTGGTGCTTACTACATCACAGTTCCTGAAGTTATTAAGGTTAATCTTACAGGCAAACTCTCACCTTATGTTGCTGCAAAAGATATTATTCTTGAAGTTTTAAGAATACTTTCTGTTAAGGGTGGCGTTGGTAAGGTTGTTGAATATGGTGGCGAAGGAGTAAAAACACTTTCTGTACCTGAAAGAGCAACTATTACAAATATGGGTGCTGAACTCGGTGCTACAACTTCTATTTTCCCATCAGATGAAATTACTTATGAATTTATGAAAGCACAAAGCAGAGAGCAGGACTGGGTTGAGCTTCTTCCTGATGCAGATGCAGAATATGATAGAGTTATTGATATTGACTTATCAGCTCTTAAGCCACTCGCTGCTATGCCTCATATGCCAGATAATGTTAAATCAATTTCTGAAATCGGCAAAATCAAAGTTGACCAGGTACTTATCGGTTCTTGCACAAACTCATCACTTTTAGATATGATGAAGGTTGCAAAAATTCTTAAAGGCAAAAAAGTTAATCCGAATGTAAGCGTCGGTATTGCTCCTGGTTCTAAACAAGTTCTTAATATGTTAGCACTTAATGGTGCCTTAGCAGATATGATCGATGCTGGTGCTCGTATTCTTGAAAGTGCATGTGGTCCTTGTATTGGTATGGGTCAATCCCCTTGCTCATCTGGTGTTTCTTTAAGAACATTCAACAGAAACTTTGAAGGCAGAAGCGGTACTGCTGATGGTAAAGTTTACCTTGTAAGCCCTGAAACTGCTGCTGCTTCAGCAATTACAGGCGTTCTCACAGACCCAACAGAACTTAAAGAAGATATTTCTGTTACTCTTCCAAAAACATTTATTATAAACGACAATATGATTGAATTACCTGCTGACTCAAAAGCTGAGGCTGACGCTGTTGAAGTTTACTATGGTCCTAACATTAAACCATTCCCAAAAACTTCACCTCTTACTGAATCAATCTCAGCTACTGCAGTTCTTAAAGTTGGTGACAATATCACAACCGACCACATTATGCCTGCAGGTGCAAAAATTCTTCCTTACCGTTCAAACATTCCGTATCTTTCACAATTCTGCTTCCGTCAATGTGATGAAAACTTTGCAGAAAACTGCAAAAAAGCGGAAAGTTGTGTTGTTATTGGTGGTGCAAATTATGGTCAGGGTTCTTCAAGAGAACATGCCGCATTAGTTCCACTTTACTTAGGTGTTAAAGCAGTTATCACAAAATCATTTGCTCGTATTCACAAAGCAAACCTTGTTAATGCTGGTATAATCCCGCTTAATTTCAAAGATGCTTCCGATTACGATAAAATTGATGTGAATGATATACTCGAACTTCCTGCAATTAAAACTGAACTTGCTGAGAATAAAGATATAACTCTTGTTAATAAAACCAAGAACGAAGAATACAAGCTTATCTGTGATGTTTCAGAAAGACAAAAAGACATCCTTTCAGCCGGTAGCCTTCTCGATTTCACAAAAAAGGAGAATAACTAATTATGAACGAATTACAAATTAATGCTGCTCTTGAAAAATTCAAAACACTTCTTATTGAACAAGATGCAAGAAATCAGAAAATCAAATCAACAAAAGAATTCAAAGATTTCAAATCACTTGACAAAATTGTTATCGGTGTTTGCGGTGGCGACGGCATTGGTCCTATCATCACAAAAGAATCTGCAAATGTTCTTAAATTCATTTTAAAAGATGATGTAGACGCAGGTAAAATTGAATTCAGATACATCGATGGTCTTACAATTGAAAATCGTGTAAAGGTTATGAAAGCAATTCCTGATGATGTTATGGAGGAGTTAAAATCTTGTGATGTTATTTTAAAAGGTCCTACAACTACTCCACAGGCTGGTGACGGTCTTCCAAACATTGAAAGTGCTAATGTCGCTATGCGTAAAGCGCTTGACCTTTTTGCAAATGTCCGTCCTGTTAAAATTCCTGAAGAAAATATTGACTGGACATTCTTCAGAGAAAACACAGAAGGTGCTTATGCAGTTGGCTCAAAAGGTGTAGATGTTGATGGTGAATTAGCATTTGACTTTGTTGTTACCACTACTGAAGGTACTGAAAGAATTGCAAAACTTGCTTATGAATATGCAAGAAACAATAAAAAAGACAGAGTTTCAATCATAACAAAAGCAAACATCATTAAAACAACTGATGGTAAATTCCTTAACCTTTGTAAAGAAGTTGCTAAAGACTACCCTGACATTACAACAGATGAGTGGTATATTGATATTACAACTGCAAAACTTATAGATAAAAAACGCCGTACAGATTTCAAAGTTTTCGTTCTTCCTAACCTTTATGGAGATATTATTACAGACGAAGCTGCTGAATTCCAGGGTGGTGTTGGTACTGCTGGTAGTGCAAATATTGGTAAGCAATACGCAATGTTTGAAGCAATTCACGGCTCTGCACCTCGTATGGTAAAAGAAGGTCGCGGACAATATGCAGACCCTTGCTCAATGCTTCGTGCATCTGTTCTTCTTCTTTCACACATTGGGAAACAAGAAGAAGCAGACAAACTTGAAAAAGCTCTTGATATCTGTATGATTACAGAAAAGAAAATGACTATAACAGGACGCGACACTGGTTGCACTTGTGAAGAATTTGGTCAATATGTTATGGATACTTTAAAAACCCTTTAATTTAAAAGGTGAAACATTATGAAAAAAAATGAACAAGTTTCGACACCTGTTATAAAAAGGCTTCCAAGATATCACAGGTACTTAGAAGAACTTAAAAGACAAGGTGTTGTAAGAATATCCTCAAAAGAATTATCTGCAAGAATGGGACTCACCGCCTCACAGATAAGACAGGATTTAAACTGTTTTGGTGGTTTTGGTCAACAGGGTTACGGTTATAATATTGAACAACTTTATAACGAAATTGGTAATATTCTCGGTCTTAGCAGTAAATTCAAAGCGGTGCTTATAGGTGCTGGTAATCTCGGTCACGCGGTTGCTACTCATTTAAGATTTGAAGACCGCGGTTTTGACCTTATTGGTATTTTTGATAACAACCCCAATATAGTAGGTCAACAAATCGGTAATAAAACTGTACTTAATTCTGATACACTTGAAGATTTCTGTAAAGAACATAAACCGAGCGTTGCAATTCTTTGTATTCCAAGCGAATTTGCAGATACTACTGCAAAGAAACTTGTATCTCTGGGAATTAAAGGATTCTGGAATTTTACACAGTACGATATTGCAACAAATTATAAAGGAATTGCAGTTGAAAATGTTCATCTTGGCGATTCTCTTATGACTTTATGTTATCAGATAAATAACATTGACGATATAGACGAGGACTAAAAATGAAAAAATTGATGGATATTGATATTGCCGATATTATTCCTTTTTCAAAAGGGATAATCGTTGCAAGAAAAGATACCCTCAAAAGTGGCGAAGTAAGAATTTCTTTTATAACTTATGATGTTAAATTAGAACGCCCTTCACAAAGCACTAAAGGTGCTTATCTCTTCAATAAATTCGGTGATGCTTACGAGAAAATTACTGAACAACTTGGTGATTATCTTTCTTGTGATGCAGTTGTTTTACCAAACAAGCATGTTGCAGTTGCTTATAAAACTGGTGAACTGGGTTTATTTGATGAAAAAGGCACTCTTTACTGGACTGGCGATTTACAATATCGCGATTGTCCTGTTAGTGGCGTTGCTGCTGAGAAGAAATATCTCTGGTGTGTTGTTCCAGACAACAATTGTGTTATAAGATATTCCCCCGTTACAGAAAAAATAGTTTTAAGAATCGGTGGTGATTCTTCGACTGCTTTCTTAAATCCTGTTTCTATAACAAATTATAACGATGTACTTTATATTTGTAATCATCAGTCTTTTAAAATCAGAACTATCGACTTAAAAAACTTTACTGTTTCTGACTACAAAGAATTTGAAGAACCAATTTACAGATATATAAGAACAAACGACCGTGAAATAGTTGAACTTGAATCTGGCGTTTATATGTTATAACTCCCGGGAGGATATATGGAACTTAAAGCAATTTTAATGGATGAACCAGCCATCAGGCGTTCTTTGACACGAATAGCACACGAAATTATTGAACGAAATCAGGGTACAAAAAATCTTGCAGTAATCGGTATAAAAAGTCGTGGTGTACCGCTTGCAAAGATTATTGCAGAAAATATTAAATCAATCGAAAACATTGACTTGGATTTAGGTGAACTCGATATAAATTTATATCGTGATGATTTAACACAAGCACACGAATTACCTGAAGTAAATGAAACTAAAATAGATTTTGATATAACAGGTAAAAACATTGTTTTAGTTGATGATGTTCTTTTTACCGGCAGAACTGTCCGTGCAGCAATTGAAGCACTATTTAAATTAGGCAGGCCTGCAAGTATTCAACTTGCAATTCTTTGTGACAGAGGTCATAGAGAACTCCCCTTCAGACCTGATTTTGTAGGTAAAAATATCCCAACATCGCTCACTGAACATATTTGTGTAGAATTACCGGAGTACGATAACAACACAGCGGTAAAGCTCTATAAAATCAAATAAAAGAGGTTTTAATATGATTTACACAATTGAAAACGACCATTTCTCTTTAAGCGTAAAAGAAATGGGTGCAGAACTAACTTCTTTAAAATCTAAAAAAACAGGATTTGAATATATCTGGCAGGGAAATGCTGAAATTTGGTATGGTCAGTCGCCTATTCTTTTCCCTGTGATAGGAAGACTTTTAGATGATAAATACCGTCTTAATGGTAAAGAATACTCTATGCAAAAACATGGTATTGTCAGAAAGAAACCCTTTAATTTAGTTGAGAAAACAGATTCATCTCTTACTTTTATACAGAGTGATGATGAGGAATCTTTAAAGATTTACCCTTACCACTTTGATTTATTTGTTACATTCAGATTTACTGATAATGGTATAGAAGTCTCTCACAAAGTCGTTAATAAAAATGATGGTGTTATGTACTATTCATTTGGTGCTCACCCTGCTTTCAATTGCAAAATTGGTGATTATCTCGAATTCGACAATCCTCAGGTTTCTGTTATGAATGAACAGATTGACGAAGAATCTTACTTGCTTGACAATCAGGTTGAATTATTAAAAAATGAAAAAAGAATCACACTCAGAAAAGACACTTTTGACCATGATGCTTTAATTTTAAGTGGCTATACAGATAAAGTTATTTCTTTGAAGAGTGATGAACATAACAGAGTTGTAAGATTTAATTTTGACTCCCCTGTTCTTGGTATATGGGCAAAGCCAAACGCACCTTATGTTTGCATTGAACCTTGGTGGGGTATCAACGATAACCACGATAAAAAGAGCGATTTAAGTGAAAAAAGAGGTATTATGACACTCCATGCACAAGAATCAAGAACTTACACTTGGAGTGCCGAAATAACGGAATAATTTACTGTTGACTTAGCGAAAGAAACAGTATAGAATAAAATACATAAGAAAGGTTCTGGTGATAATTATGGCAGATAATTTTGAAAAAAGCGAAAACATCAACGAAGAATACGGTCCTGATATTGTTTCAGTTGTTGATGAAGATGGCGTTGAACATACTTTTGAAGAATTAGACAGAATTGAAACTGATGAAGGTAAATTTGTTGCTCTTCTCCCTGTTTATGATGAAGCAGAAGAAATCATCGACAGCGACGGTGAACTTATTATTCTTCAGGTTACCGAGGAAGATGGCGAGTTTTATTTAGAGCCAATTGAAGATGATAATCTCTTTGACAAAATTGGTAAACTTTTTGAAGAAAGACTTGCTGACATCTTTGAATTTGAAGACGAAGAATAATTTGTTTTAAAAAACAAATATTAAGATTAATTCCTGCGGTGTACGATAAATGTGGATAATATTAACCCTATGTCAATTTAAAGGGAGTCCGGACTTCTGTAACGGATTGCAGACCTCCCGCTTTTGCGGACGAAGGGAGCGTGAACTTACGGAGAGGACACCCACCTGCCAAAAAGCAGGTTTTTATTACCGCATCCGGCATTGTGGGAATTAAAAAAGCTTGTAGTTTTTTAACTACAAGCTTTTTTATTACACTTCAAACTGACTTTTATAAAGATTATAATAGAAACCTTTCTTTGCAATCAAGTCACTATGGTTGCCAATTTCTATAATATTACCATCTTTCATAACAAGAATTCTGTCAGCGTCTTTAATTGTTGAAAGTCTATGAGCAACTACAAACGATGTTTTACCTTTCATTAATAAATCAAATGCTTTACTGATTTTTAACTCTGTACGCGTATCAATTGAAGATGTTGCTTCATCAAGAATGAGCATAGGTGGATTCATTACCATAACCCTTGTTATACATAACAATTGTTTCTGTCCTTCAGAAAGTGAACCACCGCTTTCACCTAAATTTGTATTATAACCATTTGGTAATCTTTTTATGAAACTGTGTGCTCTTGTCATTTTTGCAGCTTCTACAACCTGCTCTTCTGTTGCATCCTTAACACCTAATGTTAAATTTTCAAACACTGTTCCACTCTTAAGCCATGTTTCCTGTAAAACCATACCAAAATTTGAACGGAGTTCTTCTCTAGTTATATCTTTAATATTCTTTCCGTTTATTATAATCTCACCACGCTGAACATCATAAAAACGCATAAGAATATTTATTAAAGTTGTTTTACCACAACCAGTTGGACCAACTATTGCAATTGTTTCACCAGAATTTACTTTCAATGAAAAATCTTCAATCAATGGTTTATCAGGACTATATGAAAAGTAAATATTTTTAAATTCAATTGTTCCTAAATTGTTGCTAAAAGAGGTTTCACCATCTTCACTATATTCATCTTCATAAATAAGACCAAAAACTCTTTCAAGACAAGCAATAGCATTCTGAAGTTCTGTAATAACACCTGAAATCTCGTTAAACGGCTTTGTATATTGGTTTGCATAGCTGAGACAACTAACAAGTGCACCAACACTCAAACCACCACCAAGAACGAAAAAAGCGCCAATTAAAGCAACTACCATATAAACCATACTATTTACAAAACGAGTAACAGGATTTGTAAGAGATGAGTAAAAAATTGCCTTTAATGAAATCTTCCCTAAAGAATTATTGATATTATCAAAATCCTCAATTGCTTTATCTTCATAATTAAATGCTTTAACAGTTTTTTGATTAGTTATCATTTCTTCTGTTAATGCAGTCTGTTCTGCTCTTTTTTCCGATTGACTCTTAAAGAAGTTATAAGTTCTGCCTGAAATAAATTTTGCAGCAAATAATGATAATGGTGTCAACACTATTACCGCAACTGTAATTATAAGATTCATTGAAGACATAAAAATCAATGTACCTATTATTGTTGCGATGCTGGTAAACACCTGTGTAAAACCCATTAAAAGTCCGTCAGCAAAAGTATCTACATCAGTTATAATTCTGCTTACAATACCGCCATGTGCATTAGAATCAATATATTTAATTGGCAATTTCATTAACTTTTCAAAGGCTAATTTTCTTATATCACGCACAGTATTATAAGTAATGTAGTTGTTTATAATACTCATAACCCATTGAGAAATACCACCAAGTAGAACAATAATAACTATCTTGACAAGTATCGGCATTAATGCTTTAAAATCAACATTACCTTCACTTACAATGGTATCAACTGCCTTACCGACAAGTACTGGTATATATAATGAAATTACCACAAATACTGTTGCTAATAACACTGTCAGAACAAGCATTACTTTATATTTTCCGATTATAGAAAATAATCTCTGAAATGTTTGTTTTTTAGTATTCATTGCTCTTCACCCCCAAACTGAGAGTTGCATATTTCTTTATAAATATCAGAAGTTTTCTGTAATTCTTCGTGTGTACCAATACCAACTAATTCACCATCATCAAGTACGAGTATTTTATCTGAATTCATAACTGCAGATACTCGTTGAGATACAATAAAAACAGTTGGATTATCAGGTATTTCTTTTATTGCCTTTCTTAATTTTGCATCTGTTGCCAAATCAAGTGCAGATGCACTATCATCTAGAATAATGACAGGAGCTTTTTTTATCAACGCACGAGCAATTGCAATTCTTTGTTTTTGTCCACCAGAGAGATTTTTGCCATACTGCTCTACTTTGTAATCCAATCCCCCATCTTTTTTCATTACAAACTCTTCTGCCTGAGATAATCTGAGAGCAACATTTAATTCGTCTTCAGTTGCATTCATATTACCCATTTTAATATTATCTCTTATTGTTCCTTTGAATAACTCTGCTTTTTGCGGAACAATAGCAATATTATCTCTTAAAAATTCTTCTGTTACTGATTTTACAGGTTTTCCGAAAACATTAAGTTCACCACTGGTAATATCATAAAAACGAGAAATAAGATTAATAAGTGTCGTTTTACCCGAACCAGTACCACCAATTATGCCGATTGTTTCACCATTTTTTACTGTAAACGAAATGTTCTGAAGCGAATTTTCAGTTGAATCAGGATATTTAAAAGAAACATTTTTTAATTCAACTGCAATTTCAGAATTCAAATCAAAGAAATCGTCTGTTTCCGGTAAATCAACAACGGAATCGTCAATTTCAAATACTTTTGAAATTCTGCCGGCACTTGCAACAGATTTTGTAATACTTACAATTAAATTCGCAAGTTTTATTAGTTCAACAAGAATCTGTGCCATATAGTTATATAGAGCAATAACTGTACCCTGAGAAATATCACCATTATCTACTCTAATTGCACCAATCCAAATAAGTAAAACTGCAGAAAGATTAACAATAATAAATGTCATAGGGTTAGTTAACGAAGAAATTCTTGCAACTGCTCTTTGAGCAATATTTAAAACTACATTTTTTTCATTAAAAATTGCTGTTTCATCTTTTTCTTTACAAAATGCTCTTATAACTCTTACACCAGACAGATTTTCTCGAGTAGTAAGCATTAAAGAGTCGAGTTTTTCCTGCACTTTTCTGTACTTAGGAATTGTAACTGCCATAACGGTAAATACAACAACAGAAAGCAATGGTATTGTAAAAACAAAAACAAGTGCTGTTTTTTTATCCAATGAAAATGCCATTATCATCGAACCAAATACAATAAATGGTGAGCGCAAAAACAATCTTAAAGTCAGATTAATACCAGACTGCACTTGATTTATGTCGCTGGTCATTCTTGTAATAAGTGTTGAAGCACCGATTTTTTCGTGTTCAGCATAAGAAAATTTTTGAATATGACGGAATAAGTCGGATTTTAAATCAGTAGCCATCCCTACTGCTGCACGAGCTGACATATATTGAGCAGAAACGGAAAATAAAAGACCAAATACACCTAATGTTAATAATATCAAACATTGTTTAATAATATAATATTTGCCGGTAACTATGCCGGTATCAACAATATTTGCAATAACAATTGGTACAAACAATTCAAGAAGCGCCTCTGACATTTTCAGCAGGGGCGCAAAAACTGTTTCTTTAATATACTTTTTTAAGTAAATTAAAACTTTTTTCATTTAATTAAAGACCTCTTAACAATCAAACTAATTTATTTATAAGTTTCTTCTTACTGCGTTTATTAAAACCTAAGAATAAAATTACATAAATAAATATTAATTGAATAAAATTCTCTGTCGAAAATAGAATTATTGTAAAAATAAACAATGCACAATTTGTTAGCATACCGTGGTTATTTACTGTAAAGAAACGAACACAACCCACAATAGGAATTAAACCACCGACAAGACCAAATAAGCATAACCAGTTTATAAATGAACATGTAGCCATATCCTGACAGAAACGTTCCTGAATAAACAAATAGTCATCATAACCTACACCAAGAATCGGATTTTCTAAAAATGCAGACCCAGGGTAAACTATAGCATTAATTCTTACGGCTGTAGATTCATTAACAGTCGTACCTGACATATCAAGTTTGTTAAACGCGTGATAAATGTAATCACCGCCATATATAATCAGAATTATAAGACCTAATGCACCAGCAGTCACAATTAAGCCCTTGACTCTGCTTGAACTAACTTCTTTATCTGTTGTTAAAAATGCCGCAAAAAGAATTACCATGCAAACTATACCTAAAGTTGAAACAGTAGTCAGAACTGTTATTACAAGTAACGCAACTCGCTTTAAATTAAATTTACTTTCAAAAAGTTCCAGATATAGGGCAATATTAAGATAAATTGAGAAAGCACCCGGTTCCCAGAAAATGCCGAAGTTTCTGGTAACAAAATTACTACCTGATACAACCGAAAAGATAGCATTATAATATGGAGTACCATTTTTTTCAACTACAGGTAAAAGTTCAACAACATTTGAAAAAACAATACCTGAAACAAAAGTAATTAAAGAATAAACTGCAAGGAACCGAATAATAGATAAGTATACATCTTTAAATTCCTGATATGATACAAACAATGTAAATAAATACCCAATACCCCAGGCAGCTAACATAATAATCATTTGCTTAATATTATAACCGCCATAAATTATCGGCATAATCAGAGATATAACAAAAACTAAAAATGTTCGTTTAAGATGCGAAAAAAAAGCATTAGATAAAACAGTTTTTTGCAGACGGGTTATAACAAGAAAAATAATGGCAGCACCAACTATTATCAATCTGATTGTGCCACCTATTTTCTCATTCGAGTAAAAACCCGCATCTATAGTAAGCAACAAAAATAATGTGATTGTTGCAATAATTCTATTAGGTGTTAATTGTCGTTTTTTCATATTTTACCAACTTATACTTAAAATTTGTACACGCTTTTAATTATAATATGTTATATAAAAAAAGTCAAGAAATATAAAGTTTTTTAAACAAAAACAAACCCCGAAAACCGTGATGATTTCGGGGTTTTTGAATACTCTGTAAGATAACTATTATCTCTTTGAGAACTGTGGTGCACGACGAGCGCCTTTGAGACCGTATTTCTTTCTTTCTTTCATTCTTGGGTCCCTTGTAAGAAGGCCAGCTTTTTTGAGAACTGGACGAACTTCATCTTCAGATTGAAGAAGTGCTCTTGCTATACCATGACGGATAGCACCAGCCTGACCTGTTACACCGCCACCTGCTACACGGCAGATAACATCATATTTTTCAGATGTCTCTGTAAGTGCGAGAGGCTGACGAACGATAAGTTTAAGTGTTTCAAGACCGAAATAATCGTCAATATCTCTGTCATTGATTGTGATTTTACCTGTACCTGGGTAAACACGAACACGAGCTACAGATTTTTTTCTTCTACCAGTACCGTAGAAATATGGTTTGCTTTCGTACATTGTTTATTGCCTCCTCACTTAAAATTCTCTAACAATTGGCTTCTGAGCCTCTTGTTTGTGTTCTGCACCAGCGTAAACGCGGATACGAGTCATAGCATTTCTACCGATTGTGTTGTCAGGAAGCATACCTTTAACAGCTTTTTCAACAACGAATTCAGGTTTTGTTTTCATAAGAGTACCGTATTTAACAGCTTTCATATTACCAACGAAACCAGTGTGGTGATAATAAATCTTATCATTAAGTTTATTACCAGTAAGAACAATTTTTGAAGCGTTTATAACAATAACGCTGTCACCGCAATCTGCATGTGGTGTAAATGTTGGTTTGTGCTTACCGCGAAGGATTGTAGCTGCTTCAACTGCAACTTCACCAAGTGTTCTGCCTTCTGCGTCAAGAACATACCACTGACGATCTGTGTAATCGCCTTTAGGCATATAAGTAGACATAGTATTTACCTCCATAATTTTTGGAACATAATAATCCCGTTTTGCCTTGATATATTATCACAGCAAAACGGGACTGTCAACACTTTTTTTAATAAATTTTAAAATAACTTTTGAAATCTCATTTTTTCTTCTGTTTTCTCTGTTTTTTAATAGTTTTTCTCATTCACCAAATTCAATTATTTACTTAATCTACTGTAATCACTTACGATATGAATTGTATTTTTCTGGCGTTTTTTCTGCTTTCGTTGCTTTTTTGTTGTTGAGAAGAAGATACAAAGCAACACCGCAAGTATTATAAGACCAACATAAAAAGCAGGAGATTTAACAAGTTTTAATACCCAGTTAAACATAGCCCATATATAGTTTTTCTTTACAGTATGACCTGCAACAAGTGTTACTTCTGTAATGACAACATCATTATAAAGCAAAAAGGCTTTACCGACTTCTTCCCCTTCTTCTATAGGTGCTTTAACCTGTTCAGGAAATGATTCAGAGTATTTAACTTTCAAATCATCAACATTTACTTCATTAAGAACAACAGCTTTTACTGATTCTTTGGGAACTAAACTTACATAATCGTAAGACCTGCCATATTCAACCGAAACCTCTCCTAAAATTCTGTCTGTATCTGCGAGAACTTTCATTTCCATATTGTTAAAAGCCCATCTGAGCATATAACGACAAGTCAAAAAAGCTGTATTTCTAGCTTCTCCATCAAGGTAATAATTACTAACGCCTTTCATTGCAATTGCAATATAAGTATAACCATTTTTTGTTGCACTTGTAATAAGACAAGCACCGGCTTTATCAGTAGTACCAGTTTTAAGACCTACTATTTTAGCACCAGAAAAATGATAATATGAGTATTCATTTAAAAGTGGATTGGTGTTATACAAATAACGAACATCACTTTTGTTGGTTTTCGGCATTGTCTTACCATATTTAGAAGAAATTTTTCTTATTGTTTCATTCTGCAAAGCATGTTTAGAAATGATATACATATCATTTGCAGATGTTCTGCTTTGCCTGTCACTCGAAAATCCCGGGTCGCTTTCGTCATCAAGTCCGTGTGGATTTGAAAAATGTGTATTTTTACAACCTAATTTCTCAACATAGGCATTCATTTCATCAACAAACAATTGTGGATTACCATTACCATAATGATATGCAAAGACTGCAGCTGCATCATTAGCACTTGGTAAAAACAAGCAATATAAAAGCATCTCAAGGGTAGTTTTTTCACCTGCGTAAAGTCCCGCAACTGAACTACCAGTTCCCAGTATACTGTCAACCGCCTCTTTCTGACAAGTAATCTGAGTTGAAAGTGCATCACCTTTTTCAAGTACAACAAGAGCAGTAACTATTTTTGTTAATGATGCGGGAGCGGTAACTTTATCTGCATTTTTAGAATAAACAACGGTATCTGTATCCACATTTACAAGTAAAGCAATTTCTGTTTCATACTCGGGTGGTTCAATATTATAAGCATTTTTATTATCAGCAGCACTTGCAATATTTGTAAATAATGGTAAAATTAAAATAAAACAATTTATAAAAATCAGCAATTTTTTCATAGACAATCACCTGATAAATGTAGTAGAATAGTAAACATAAACATTATAACATTTAATTACAGAAAATTAAATAGTATTTTTAAAAAAAGGAATGTGAATTTATGGTTTTTATTACAGGAGATACTCATGGAGACCCAGAGCGTCTTTCAAAATCTGCATTAAAAGAATTAGCGCCTGGTGACACACTTATAGTTTGTGGCGATTTTGGTTTTGTATGGGATAATTCTAAAGCAGAACAAAAGATATTAAAAGCATTTTCAAAAAGGAAATATAATATCTGCTTTATTGATGGTACTCACGAAAATTTTGAAATACTTAACGGCTACCCTGTTACTGCATGGAAAGGCGGCAAAGTTCACAGAATTTCTGATAATATTTTTCATCTTATGCGTGGCCAGATTTTTACAATTGATGGGTTAAGAATTTTCACTATGGGTGGTGGTGAAAGTCCTGATTTAGACTATCGTATTGAAGAAAAGACCTGGTTAAAAGAAGAAACACCATCTAAAGCTGAACTTCTTGAAGCTGCTAACAATTTAGAAAATGTAAACTGCAAAGTTGATGTTATTTTAACACATGAACCTTCGGGAATTATTAAGGATTTCTTGAAACTTGGTGACAATGAACCAATACATGTTACATCTCTTAACGCATATTTTGATGAACTTTCAAAATGTGCAGAATTCGACCGTTGGTTCTTTGGTAGTTTACATCTTGATAAATATATTTCAAACTCCTATATAGGTGTTCACAAGGCACTTGTAAATGCTCACACCGGTGAAAGAGTGAGTATATAATAACAATTATAACAGAACTTGACAAACAACCAAGTTCTGTTATAATTATTACATTGAAAAATATGCCTCCATAGTTAAATGGATATAATAAACCCCTCCTAAGGGTTAGTTGTAGGTTCGATTCCTACTGGGGGTGCCAAAAAAGGACTTGAGAACATTTCTCAAGTCCTTTTACTATTAAAACCAACTTGTAATAAAAATTTCCAAACCAATAAATATAAGAATTACACCACCCAAAACTCCTGCTTTACCCGCAAGTTTTGTGCCGAATTTTTTGCCAATTAAAATACCCGCAAAGCAAATAAAGAATGTTACAATTGCAATAATCAACACTGCTAAAACAGCAAGAGAGAGTGAATAATCTGCAATAGTAAATCCAACAGAAAGAGCATCAATTGAAGTAGCAATACCTTGGACTAATAGCGCTGCAATACCTACACTTTTTAATTCTGCTTCTTCCCCTTCTTTATTTTTAATACTATCATAAAGCATTTTTCCTCCGATATAACAAAGAAGAATTAAAGCAATCCAGGGAATAAGCTTTTCAAACCAGCTGAAATATTGAACAATTGTATGTACACAAATCCAACCAATAAGTGGCATCAGCCCCTGAAACAGAGCAAAAAGACCTGCAACACCTGTAATTTTACTTTTTTTCATTTGTGGTTCATTAAGACCATTTGCAAGGGAAACAGAAAAAGCGTCCATCGCGAGACCGACGCCAAGTAATATATTGTTAAAAAAGAATGTAAAGTTGAGCATAAACAGAAAATCCTTTACACTGATTTATTTCGTTGAAAAAAGACCATTCCTAAAGAATGGTCTTTTTTCTGGTGCTGGTGATCGGACTTGAACCGATACGATGTTGCCACCGAGGGATTTTAAGTCCCTTGCGTCTGCCTATTCCGCCACACCAGCATTACTTGAACAATTA
>SVPQ01000023.1 GCA_015065845.1 Oscillospiraceae bacterium | reverse complement strand
AGAATTCTATGCTGAAAAAGGATTTGTAAACGAACCACAACGTTGCAAAGAGTGCCGTGATGCTCGTAAACAAGCAATTAAGGGAGAACGCGAAAAGTTTAAAGCAACTTGTGCAGCTTGCGGTGGCGAAGCAGAAGTTCCTTTCAAGCCACGCGAAGACAGACCTGTTTATTGCAGTGCATGTTTTGCAAAAATGAAAGAAGAGGCATAAGTTTTACATAAAATTTAATTTAATGAAAAGATTTTGCCTGCCTTGTCACGAAAGTGACAAGGCATTTCTTTTTTCGTGACAAAAACTCTTTGGGAATTCTACCTCTTTTCTCAGTATAAACAACGCAAATAAGTTAGGCACTGCCATAAGTCCGTTGAAAATATCTGCAATTGACCATATTATTTGTGGAGATACAATGCAACCTGTTAAAGCAAGTATTAAATAAATTACTTTATAAGGTTTTATTGCTCTGTGAGTAAAAAGATATTCGGCACTTTTTTCACCATAAAATGAGCAACTTATAAGTGAAGCAAAAGAGAAAAGAGCAGTAAGAATTGCAATGCCTTTTTTACCGAATTCACCTAAAACTCCGTAAGAGGCAACAGAAAGTTCAGCACCATATAATTCACCATCAGGAATAAAAGAACCGCTTACCAAAATCACGAGTGCCATAATTGTGCATAAAAATACTGTGTCAAAAAACACTTCAAACATTGCCCACATACCTTGTTTTTCTGGTGTTGTGTTTTCAGTTTCTGCGTGAATTATAGTAGAAGAACCAAGTCCAGCTTCGTTTGAAAATACTCCGCGAGAAATGCCGTATCGCATAGCTTTGAACATACCGAACCCATTTAGTGCCTTTAAAGTGAATGCTTCTCTGAAAATCAGAATTATCATTGGAATTATCCTGTCTTTAAAAATGAAAAGAACACCGAATGATAATAATAAATATGAAACTGACATAACAGGAACTAAAAATTCACTTAATTTTGAAATTCCTTTAACACCTTTTCTTATAACAAAAAAGCAGATTGCAACTGCAATAATTCCAGTTATTAATGTCGGTATATTAAAACCTGTTTTTATTGATGTGCTCACAGAGTTAGCCTGTGCCATATTGCCCATACCCAAAGTAGATAATAGACAAAATACTGCATACACTTTTGCGAGTCCTTTCATCTTTACGCCTTTTTCAATGTACTGAAAAGCACCACCGGAGATTTTACCGTACTTATTACGGAATCTGTATTTCAGTCCAAGATAATTTTCACTGTATGCAGTCATCATAGAAATAAATGCAGAAATACACATCCAGAAAACACTACCGGGCCCACCCGAGTAAATAGCAGTAGCAACACCTACAATGTTACCGGTACCAATACACGCCGCAAGAACAGAACAAAACGCACCGAATTGCGAAATGCCTTTTTCAGTTGTTTCACTTTTTTTGAATATTGTTTTTAATGTTGTATTATAAATTTTTTTAGCACCACGAATTTGAAAAAATCCACTTTTTAAAGTAAAGTAAATACCAATAAACAAGAAAAAAGTAAGCATTGGTGCGCCCCATATAACACCACCGATTGCACTGATTAATTCATTCATTTAATCACCCTTGAAAAATGAAAAATGTTGCTGTATAATTATATAGTTTTAAAATCCTTAATATAACAAGGTGTGAAAAATGGTAAATGATTTAACAAAAGGAAAGACCGGTAAAGTAATACTTAATTTCAGTATTCCTTTATTTATAAGTGTTGTCTTTCAGCAGATGTACAATATTGCAGACAGTGTAATTGCAGGACGCTTTGCAGGTGAAATGGCTTTAGCGGCAGTTGGTGCTTCTTACCCTATTACTAATATTTTTAATGCCATTGCGGTTGGTTGCAATATTGGTTGCGGTGTTGTAATTTCGCAACTTTTTGGTGCAGGTAAATATAAAAAAGTAAAAACTGCGGTTTCTACTTCACTTTTAGCTTCAATTGTTCTTTCTTCTATTCTTACAGTAGGCGGAATTCTATTGACACCAACTCTTATGAAACTTATTAATACACCGGATGATATTTTCAGTGATTCTGCATTGTATCTCAAAATATATATAGGCGGATTTATATTTCTGTTTCTTTATAACATAGCAAATGGTGTTTTCGCTTCATTAGGTAATTCTAAAATTCCACTTTATTTTCTGATATTTTCTTCTGTTGCAAATGTTATTTTAGATTATGTATTTGTTGCAATATTCAATTTGGGTGTAAGCGGTGTAGCTTGGGCGACATTTATAGCACAAGGAGTTGCGGGAGTTTTATCGGTAATTACTTTACTTTATCATCTGAAATCTTTAAAAACAGATAGTAAGGCAGAAATATTCTCATTTAATATGTTGAAACAAATTTCAAAAATATCTGTACCAAGTGTATTGCAACAAAGTTTTGTTTCTGTTGGTAATGTGTTTATACAAGGTGAAATCAACAGTTACGGTTCTGCGGTAATCGCAGGTTACTCTGCCGCAATAAAACTTAACACTTTTGCAGTTAATTCACTTGTTACTTTCGGTAATTCTGTTTCAAGTTTTACTGCACAGAATGTCGGTGCAAAAAAATATGAACGAATTAAAGAGGGCATGAAAAGTGGCGCAGTGCTTTCAATAATAACTGCACTTTTGTTTACCTTTGTTTATGTTGTGTTTTCAGAAAATCTTATAGGATTTTTTATGGAGGGTGACAAAAGTGTACTGGCACTTACAACAGGTAAACAATTTTTAATTATAGTAGAACCCTTTTTATGTGCAATAGGTTTTAAAGTCGTGTGTGATGGTGTTCTTCGTGGTACTGGTAATATGAATTACTTTATGACCGCCACATTTGCAGATTTAGTGTTAAGAGTAATTTTAGCATTCATTTTCTCTCACTTCTTTGGTGCTATCGGCATCTGGATGTCGTGGCCGATTGGGTGGCTTCTGGCGGTGGTGCTTTCCTTTGCTTTTTATAAAAAAGTAGTAAATAAATTGAAAATTGAAAGTTGAAAATTGAAAATTTTGGGACCTGCGGTCGGCAATTAGAAGTTAAGACAGTGGGACGGTTCTATGTTTTAGTCTAAGTTGCAAGTAGCAAGTGTGCAAGTTGCAAGTAAAAAATTAAACAAAACTCGGTTAATTGAGCGTAAAACTCAGTTAGCCGAGTTGTTTTGTGATATTTAACACTTTCGAATAATTTTGTGGAAGATTTCAGAATTGCTTGATTTGATTTGAAAAAAATGATATATTGGAGTTAAGAAAAGACAATGGACGGCGCAAGGCATAGAACCGTCCTCTGATTTTTATCACTGGTGTGTATGGATGGCATACTATGACTAAAAAGAAAATGTGGGTGTATTAAATTATGAAAAATAGATTTTTAAAACTATTATCCTCCATTATCGTTGTGTTTGTTTTCAATTTCTTTGTGGTTTTTTGTGTAGCTTTACTGACAGAAAAACAAAATGAAAAATCAATAGAAAAGGGTTCTTTTGAAGATATAATGTTGACTGAATCTACTACAATTGATTTTAGTTATTACAACTTACTTAATTGGGAAACAGGTGAAAGTTTTAATAATTCTAAAAATGTTACAGAAATTTTAAAATATAGCAAATATGAAAAAGTATCATATTTTGAGCAAGTTGTGATACAAACATTACAAAATAGATTTAACTCTGTTGTTATGCTTTTTTTAGATCCACAATCCCCTGATATTGATAAAAATTCTGAAGACTTCAAAAAACAAAATGACGGTCGTGCAGGGAATGTTTGTTGTTTGAAAATTTTTGATCAATATTATATTATAATTGATTATTATTTCTTGGATAATGGCTATACAGGGTTTTTGAGTAGTGGATTGCCTTTGACATCTGTGTATAAAGCTATAGATTCACAAGCAATATCACAGATTGATGAATATAAATCAGTCGGCAGAAGTTATGGAAGTTATTCTTTTTATCCACTTAGTTTAGCTCATTATGTTTCTACACCTTTGCTTAGAATTTTCAATTTATTGTATCTTTTTATTCAGGTTTTTATTGTTCATAAGTTTATAAAGAGTTTTGTAGATGATAAAAGAAGATGTGTGGCACAGATACCTTTTAAAATTTTCGGATCACTAATAGTAATCTGTGTTATATATTTTGTTCTTGCATCTATACTTAACGGTTCGTTTCTTCTTTATTGACAGGGGACAATCAGCGGACGGATAATTGAGGTAAGAAGTAAGAGTGAATAGTTAAGAAGTGAAATTCGTATTACTTTAAAATTTAATAAAATCAAACAAAACTCAGTTAATTGATTTCGGTCAGTTAACTGAGTTGTTTGTTTTTAAAGAATAAATGAAAAAGAATAAAGTGAAAATGAAAAGAAAAAGTTGTTTTTTAGGTGTACCTCTCTTCGAAGAGAGGGGGACCGCCTTGTCGTTATTTTGCTTTTATTTATGCACTTTCAAGCGAGTAGAAAACTTTATAGAATTTATAATGTACCTTGGGTGGTGGAGAGTTCTTAAAGAATTTAATGAATAATGAAGTCGCTTACGCTGATGAATGATGAAGAATGAATAATTTCAGAACTGTGTTGCATTATAAATGGGTAAGACAAGGGGACGGTTCCGTGTCTTAGTCTCAGTTACAAGGTAAATTAAACAAAACTCGGTTAATTGAGCGTAAAACTCAGTTAGCCGAGTTGTTTTGTGATATTTAACACTTTCGAATAATTTTATAGAAGATTTCAGAATTGCTTGATTTGATTTGAAAAAAATGATATATTGGAGTTAAGAAAAGACAATGGACGACGCAAGACATAGAACCGTCCTCTGTCTTATGCAAACATACTATTTTTTATATTCAAAAGGTTCTACTTTATCAAATCTTATTAAAGATTTAAAAACAGATATTTACAATAAAGTTGAATTCATGAAATCTTTAGGAGCATTATTGTTATGAGTGATCAAGCACAAATAGTTTATTCTATAACGGAACAAGAACCAGCCTGGATAAACCTCATACTTTTTTCCCCGTTCTTCATCATAGGGTTAATTGCAGTTTTTTTTGAATCGAAGGAATTTATTAATAAACGTAAGAATAATGCAATAAAAACCAAAGATTGTGCTCTTTTCTATGTTAAAATTATATTTTCGTTAGTTGTTTCATTAGTTATTGCATCAGGTCTTTTAAGGTACTTTTTTTCTTTGAACGCATACCAATATGCTTTAAAAAATAACAATTATGAAACAAGGCATGGATATCTACAAAATGTTTCTTACTATGTAGATAAAACCGGAGATAGCAATGGTATAGAGTTATTATTTACTTTACAAGACACTGCTTTTGATACTGGCTTATCTTATGGTCCAATGAATAAATTCACTAAAGATGATTTGACATTGCTTGAAAAATCATTTGTCGAAATCAAATATATTGAACAAAACAACGAAAATGTAATTATAGAAATATGTATAATTACATAAAAGTAATAAATGTTAGAGGCAAATATATCTTATAACTAGTATATATTTGCCTCGTCCTTTAAAAGGGTCTACTTTCTATGTTCGGTTTCAAAATTATTTCTGCAAAAGAATTATACTATTTGAAAACCATCGAAAACTGTTAAAAAAGACAGGGGGACGGTTCTGTGTCTTAGTCTCAGTTACAAGGTAAATCAAACAAAACTCAGTTAATTGATTTTAAGTCAGTTAACTGAGTTTTTTCTTTGTTCTAATACCTAATACCTAATACCTAATACCTAATACCTAATACCTAATACCTAATTCCTATTTCCTTCTTCCTTGCTAAATAAAACGAAAAAAATCGGTTAAACTACTAACACTATGAACAAAACAATTTTAGAAATGAAAAAAATAGAAAAACGCTTTTCGGGTGTTCACGCTTTAAAGGGTGTGGACTTTGAGTTGCGTTCAGGCGAAGTTCACGCGTTAATGGGTGAAAATGGTGCAGGTAAGTCTACTTTAATGAAAATACTTACAGGTATTTATAAAGCAGATAGTGGTGAAATTATCTGTTTTAACAAAAAGTGTGATTTTAATTCGGTTAAAGATAGTCAGTATATTGGTATAAGTATAATTCACCAGGAACTTAATCAGGTTCAGGATTTAACAGTTGCAAAGAACATATTTTTAGGACGAGAAAAATTAAAATACGGTTGTTTTATAGATGATAAACAAATGGAATATGACGCTCAGAAATTTTTAGATTATGTCGGGGTAAATATAAATCCACAAGAAAAAATAGCAGCTCTTACTGTTGGTCAGCAACAAATGGTAGAAATAGCGAAAGCCTTTTCGTATGACTCAAAAATACTCATATTAGATGAACCTACCACCGCACTTACTGAACCTGAAACAGAAGAACTTTTTAAAATAATGAAAGACCTTAAAAGTAAAGGTATAGGAATGATTTACATTTCACACAGAATGGATGAAATCAGAAGAATTTCTGACAAAGTTACAGTAATGCGTGATGGGGCATATATAGGAACTGTAAAAACCAGCGAAGTCACAGATGAAGAAATTATAAAAATGATGGTCGGTAGAAAAATTACATCAAGAAAAAAAGAAGAAAGCAGTGTTAAAGAAAATTCACCGGTTGTTTTAGAAGTCAGAAACCTCAATAGTGGCGAAAAACTAAAAAATATAAGTTTCACTCTTCGCAAAGGTGAAATCCTTGGCTTTTCAGGTCTTATGGGTGCAGGGCGTACAGAACTTGCCAGAGCAATTTGTGGTGCAGATAAGTTTAATGGTGGAGAGATTTTAATAAATGGTAAAAGTGTTACAATAAAAAATCCCGCAGATGCAGTAAAAAAAGGTATTTGTTACCTTTCAGAAGACAGAAAACGCTACGGACTTTTATTGAATAAAAATGTAGCGGAAAATACTTTGTTATCATCTTTAGAAAACTATTCAGAATTCGGTTTTATAAATGATAAAAAAGCAAACAGAGATGCGAAAACAGATAACGAAAAATTAAAAACTAAAACGCCATCTTTAAGAGAATGTGTAAAAAATCTCTCAGGTGGCAATCAGCAAAAAGTTATTATTGCGCGGTGGCTTTTAAAAAATAGCGATATATTTATATTTGACGAGCCGACCAGAGGTATTGATATTGGTGCAAAAAGTGAAATATACGACTTGATAGAGCAACTGTCATTAAACGGAAAATCTATAATAGTAATATCTTCTGAATTGTCAGAAATTCTAAGCATTTCAGACAGAGTTGTAGTAATGTGTGAGGGGAGAATAACAAAAGAATTTTTAATCGGGGAGGCTAATCAGGAAAATATAATGAAGTTTGCTATGATGCGTGAGAGTGAAAAATTATGAACATTTTAAAAAGTATCAGACAAAAACAAGGTCAGAATTTAATTATAATTTTCGCGTTACTTGTTTTAATTCTTTTGTTTTATATCTTGAATCCAAATTTTCTTAACCGATATAATATTATAAGTATGGCACAGAGTTTTACACCATACGCGATTATGGGACTTGGTGTAACTTTTGCAATTGCGACTGGTGGAATTGATTTATCAATAGGTACTGTCTGTATTGCATCTTCAGTTGTTGCGGGTAAGTTATATACCATCGGAGTAATTCCGTTGTGGGCAACAATACCTGTAATGATTTTAGTCGGCACTTTTTTTGGTTTAATAAATGGTATTTTAATTGCAAAATGGAAACTACCATCATTTATTGCTACTTTGGGTACAATGATGGTGTCTCGTGGTCTTTCTGCTCTCTTTTCGGGTGTGCCCAATATCTTTTACCCTACAGGGTTATGGTTTAATAAAGTTTTCTCAAATTTCAATGGCTTCCCAGTAGGTCTTTTGTGGGTTTTTCTGTTAATGTTATTTTGTATGTATCTTATGTATAAAAATAAAACAGGACGATATATTCTTTCAATTGGTTCAAATGAAGAAGCAACACGACTTTCGGGTATTGATACAGATAAATATAAAATTATTGCTTATATTATATCCGGTTGTTTTGCCGGTATTGCCGCTGTTTTCTGGTCAGCATCATTTGTAACTGTTGCTACTGCAACTGGTAACGGAATGGAACTTGATGCAATTGCAGGTGTTTATATCGGTGGAACTTCTGCTAATGGTGGGGTTGCTTCAATTGGTGGTTCTGTTACTGGTGCTTTAATGCTTGTGGTTATTCGTTCAGGACTTAATTTCGTTCTCGCACTACTCAATATAAATGTGAATTCAACCTATGTAACCTATGTTCTGATGGGTGTTATAGTGGTTTTAGCAGTTCTTTTTGACAAATTCAGAGATAAAATTACTAAAAAGGTTGAAATTTCCAGAACAAAATAGTAGAATAACATTGTATAAACAAAATTTTAACATTATATAAGGGGCGTTAATTTTGAAATTTAGAAGAATAATAGCAGTTCTCCTTTCTTTTTTATTAGTTGTTTTAAGTTTTGGTGGCTGTGCAGATACATCCAAAGAAAACGGTGGCAACGATGAAATGAAAACAATTGCAGTTATTGCAAAAGGCGAGTCACACGCTTTCTGGCAGTCAGTAAAACAGGGGGCGGAAGACGCGGCTAAAAAATATGGCGGTTACAAAATAACATTCCGTGGGCCAACTTCTGAAACTGCATCAGAATTGCCAACGCAAAAAGAAATGGTTCAGACTGCACTTTCAAATAATGTTTCGGGTCTTGTAATTGCTACTATTGGTGAAGGTTTTACCGATATGTTAGAACAGGCTTATGACAAGAAAATACCAGTTGTGCAGTTCGATAGTGGCTTGTGGGAAGCAGATATAAATGCACTTGATGAAATGGGTAAAAATCCGATTGTTTCAACAGTTTCTACTTCTAATTCAAATGCGGCGGCTACAGGTGCTTGTAATCTTTTTAATGCTATAAAAACTGATATCGCGGCAAGTGGCGATGCGTATGTAATAGGTGTTATTCAACATGACCAGACAGACACTGGTGTAGACAGAGCAAAAGGTTTTATTGATGAGTTTATTTCTCTTGCTGATAGTGATATGATGACAAAAGGCAAGTACAGAATTGAAAAAGAAATTAAAGATGGCGACAGTAACAATGCTTATGTTGATGCGCTTAATGCTCTTGTTGAAAAAGGTGTCGACGCTGTGTTTATGACAAACGAAGGTGTTGTAAAACAGGTGAGTGACGCAATTGCCGCTAACAGTGGTAAATATGAAAATATAAAATTCTGTGGTTTTGATGCAGGTACAAAACAAATTCAATGGATGAAATCAACTGAAATGCCTGAACTTGTTGGTGCAGTTGCACAGGATTCATACCGAATAGGTTACGATGCAGTAGAACAATGCATCTTTGCTATTGAAGGTGAAAAGGTTGCAGAAAATGTGCCTGTTCTCGGTAAATGGTATGATTTAGAAAATATTGATGAAATGATTGAAAATAAGCTTGTATATGAAGGTTGATAATAAATGCCCTCAATGTTTCTTTTACGAAGCATTGAGGGTTTTTTGCTTTATTTACCGCATCCACAATTGTTGTTTTTGTTATATTGGATTTGTTCAGAGCAATAATCTTTTTCTTTTTGGTTTGGTGGGAAGAATTCATCAACAGGGAATGAAATTTTTCTGAAAATATCACAAGGGTCTTCGGTTTCGCAACAACATTCCTTTGTAGGTACACAGAAGTCGTAAGCAGGAATAAGCATCTGAACATCGCGTTCAAGTTGGATGATTGTAAATACACCAAGAGTAACTCTGAGTGCTTTTTCACAGTTGCAGTTGTTACTGAAACTACCGTCAAAACAACAACAAATATGCTTTGGAATACTGCCTTCACAACAATCAGCAATTGTATTACAACAGTCGCAGACTCTGCAAATTTCTGCATTAAGGCAAATTGGTTCAACTGTCTGAACTTTTGCTCTTGGGTTTGCGTTGCAAATAGCATTTTGTTCATCAAAACCATTTTCAATGTAATTAGACGAGAAGATTTTTACATTTCCATCACTGCCATAAAGAATGCATTTTTTAGAGAATGTAACAAGACCCTCAAGTAAATTAGGTTGTGCAGTAGGACAGGTGTATGCGTCAACTGCAATTTTCACAAAGAATGTTAAATCTACTGAATAAAAACCTTTATTGAAAGGGACTTTTTCAACTTCTACAAGGCAGTTTAAAATTTCTGCTCCTCTGCATTTTACTGAAGATGCATTGTCAAGGATACATTGACCACGGTCAGTTAAGTAAACTCTTAAATCTTTAAGACATTCTTTATCTGCACAGGAATCATAAACTCTGTTAGTATCAATGCAGATAGCTTCTTTAATGTGGTTAAGGTTTGTTTCTGCGCAACAGTTTCTGTTGTTATCAGCCATAAATTTTCCTCCTTAATATGTTTGAAGTTGGGGAAAGTTTACCCAAAACTTCATTAACAGTATATGAGTGAGGAGGGAAAATGTTACAGGTTAGTGAGTTAGGAAACAGGAAACAGGAAACAGGGTTTCCTGAATGAATTCTTATAATAGCGTCGCAGACCCATAATTTTCAATTTTCAACTTTCAATTTTCAATTCAAAAAAACACCGCCCTTGCATTTCTGCAAGAGCGGTGAGTTTTTTTGATTAAAGTTCTGCGAAGTATTTAATTGTTCTAACCATCTGGCTTGTGTAGCTGTTTTCATTGTCATACCATGAAACAACCTGAACTTCGTAAAGATCGTCAGAAATTTTTGAAACCATTGTTTGTGTTGCATCGAAGAGTGAACCGTATTTCATACCGATAACGTCTGAAGAAACGATTTGGTCTTCGTTGTAGCCGTAGCTTTCAGAAGCTGCAGCTTTCATAGCAGCGTTGATGCCTTCTTTTGTTACATCTGCGCCTTTAACAACAGCTGTAAGGATTGTTGTTGAACCTGTTGGAACAGGAACTCTCTGTGCAGAACCGATCAGTTTACCATTGAGTTCTGGAATAACAAGGCCGATAGCTTTAGCAGCACCTGTTGAGTTAGGAACGATGTTAGCAGCACCTGCTCTTGCTCTTCTTAAGTCACCCTTTCTGTGTGGGCCGTCAAGAATCATCTGGTCACCTGTGTAAGCGTGGATTGTGCTCATGATACCGCTCTGGATTGGAGCATAATCGTTAAGAGCTTTTGCCATAGGTGCAAGGCAGTTTGTTGTGCAAGATGCAGCAGAGATGATTGTATCATCAGCTGTAAGAGTATCTTCGTTAACGCTATAAACGATTGTTTTGAGGTCGTTACCTGCAGGAGCAGAAATAACAACTTTTTTAGCACCAGCATCAATGTGAGCCTGGCTCTTATCTTTTGAGCAGTAGAAACCTGTGCATTCGAGAACTACATCAACACCGATTTCACCCCAAGGAAGTTCTTTAGCATCTGCTTTAGCGTAGATTTTAAGTGTTTTGCCGTCAACTGTGATTGTACCTGCTTCATCATCAGCAGTAACAGTGTGAAGATTTTCACCCATTTTACCACAGTAGCCACCTTGTGCTGTATCATACTTTAAAAGATGAGCAAGCATTGATGGTTTTGTAAGGTCGTTGATAGCTACTACATCATAGCCTTCAGCACCAAACATTTGACGGAATGCGAGACGGCCGATACGACCGAAACCGTTAATTGCAACTTTAACTGACATTTGAAAAACCTCCAAATATATTATAATTTTTTCAACAGTAAATATTTTACCACAAAACAGAATAATTGCAAGGACTTTGACATAAATTTAACTAAAAAAATTTAAGTTTTAGCAAAATGCGAAAAAATTCAAAAATATATCCGTAATTTTGTGTAAATTACATAACGATGTTATAGCGAGATTCAATTTACGACATTTATAGGTTTACCTTCTAAAAATGCTTTTACATTACCATTAAGAATTTCTAAAAGTCTTAATCTTGTTTCGTAAGCCGCCCACGCAATATGCGGAGTTATAAATGTGTTTTTAGCACTTAAAAGCGGATTATCTTTCTTTGGTGGCTCAGTTGAAAGCACGTCAGCACCAAAATATGAAAGTTTGCCATTGTTCAATGAATCAGCAACATCTTTTTCGTTTATGACCGCACCTCTTGCCGTGTTTATAAGTGCAGCACCATCTTTCATTTTATTTATAAATTCTTTGTTTACAAGTCCGTTGGTTTTATCAGTCAAAGGACAGTGTAAAGTAATATAGTCAGAATTTTTCTGTACATCTTCAAGTGTTGTAAATTTTACTCTTTCATCCGCTTCTTTTTTGCCTGATGGTGTGTAAACTAAAACATTCATATTAAAGCTTAAAGCAATTTCTGAAACGCGTCTGCCTATTTTACCGAAACCTATAATTCCTAAAGTTTTACCACTTAATTCATTTAGTGGAGTGTTCCAGTAGCAAAAGTCTTTACATTCTGACCATTCACCATTTTTAACAGAGTCTGTATAATGACCGATTCTGTTGGTGAATTCAAGTATAAATGAAAATACTGTCTGTGCTACTGCATTTGTTGAGTAAGAGGGAATATTAGAAACAGGAATGTTTCTTTCTCTTAATGCAAGAGTGTCAAGTTGGTTGAACCCTGTAGCAAGCGTTGCAACAAACTGAAGTTTTGGTAATTCTTTTAAAATTTCTCTTGTGATTGCAACTTTATTTACAATAACTACTTCTGCATCTTTTGCTCTTTCTATAACTAGTTCGGGTGGTGTTCTGTCATAAACTGTAAGATTAAAAACGCTTTCTAAATAATCCCAGTTCAAATCACCGGGGTTTTCTGTGTATCCGTCAAGAATAACCGCATTTAATTTGTTTTTCATAATATCAACTCGCTTTTTAATACTAATAGATATAATAACAAAAATCTAAATGTTTTTCAATAGTATGATTTATTGGTATTATACTTGACCAAACTCATAAAATGTTATAAAATAGAAAAGATTGGTAGTAATGATAGGTAGGTAATTGCTTGAAGAAATTCAAAAAACGAACTAAGGAAGAAAAGCGTTCACTTGTTTTGAAAATAGTGAGTATAATCTGCTTTGCAGTTGCTTTGTTCCTTGTTTTCTTAACTTATTTCGTAACTTTACCACAAATACAATCCCATATAAAAGAAATTCAGGATTGGTTTAATAAAATTGAAATGTTTATAGGTAGTCTTAATAAACTCGGTGCATTTTTTACAGTTATTGCATTGTTTACGGTAAAAGGCATTTTTCCGTTTTTACCACTTTCGGTATTATTTATTGGTACTGGTCTTGTGTTTCCTGCACCGTTAGCGGCACTTATAAACATTTTAGGTTTTGCTATACTTGTATCTGTGAAATATCTCTGGGGTAAAAAATTTGGGGGCGGTGGTGCTCACAAAGTTTTAGTTAAGTCAGAGGTTGTTTACGATTTTATGGATTTAGGCGGTAAAGGTAACTGGTGGATGCTCGTAATTTTACGATTTGTACCATTCATTCCTATAAATACAGTCAGCAGAATTTACGGAGCAACCTCAATGGATTACTGGCGGTTCTGCCTTTTCTCCGTTTTAGGATTTTTACCAAGAATTGTTATGTGGAGTATTATTGGTGTGAATATTACTGACCCGTTTACTGTAAGTTTTATGGCACCTATTATTATACTTCTTACAATAAGCGGAATTTCCGTTTTAGTATTACGAACAATGTTAAATTATATAGACAAAAACAAAAAGAAAGAGAGTTAAAATTATGAAAATTCAGGAAATTAATACTCAGGACTTTTTAAAAAGATTAGAGGTTGTTTATGGCAGTGATGCTGAAAGACAACAAGAAAGATATTTGTCACTTTCTGAAAGTTTCAAAAAAGATTTTTCTGAAAGTGCAGATGTAAGATTTTTCTCAGCACCCGGCAGAACCGAAGTTGGTGGTAACCACACAGACCACAATAATGGTAAAGTTTTAGCCGCTGCTATAAATCTTGATGCAGTAGCAATTGTAGAAAAAAGAGACGATTTCATTATCAATGTTAATTCACAAGGTTATTCACCACTTACAGTAGATTCAGGTGACCTTGAAATCAAAGATAATGAAGCAGGTAAATCAGAAGCACTTATCCGTGGTGTATGTGCAAGATTTAAAGAACTTGGCTATAATTACGGTGGATTTAATGCTAGTGTAACTTCGGAAGTTCTTTCAGGTTCAGGTCTCTCATCTTCTGCCGCTTACGAGGTACTTATAGGCACAATACTCAATTACTTATACAACGATGGTAAAATTGATGCAGTAGAAATTGCTTGTATTTCACAGTATGCAGAAAATGTTTACTTCAAAAAACCTTGCGGTCTTATGGACCAGACTGCTTGTTCAGCCGGCGGTTTTGTACAGATTGATTTTAAAGATACAAAAAATCCTGTTATAAATAAAGTTGATTTCAATTTAGATGAGTTCGACCATGCTCTTTGTATTGTAGATACAGGTGGAAACCACGCAGATTTAACAGATGATTATGCTTCTATAAGATTAGAAATGAACTCTGTTGCAGAGTTCTTGGGTAAATCTGTTTTAAGAGAAGTAGAACCTTCTGAAGTGTTCGAAAAAATGGGCGAAATCAGAAAGAAAACAGGCGACAGAGCAATAGAAAGAGCAATTCACTTCTATAACGAAAACAGTCGTGTAGAAAGATTAGCTTCCGCTTTAGATAAGAAAGATTTTGATGAATTCAAATCAATCATTATTGAGAGTGGTAAATCTTCTTATATGTATAATCAGAACTGCTTTACAGTTAAAAACCCTGAAAGTCAGCCGGTTGCACTTGCTCTTTGCTTAACAGAAGAATTATTAAAAGGCAAAGCGGCTTACAGAGTTCATGGTGGTGGATTTGCTGGTACAATTCAGGTATTCTTACCAAAATCAGAAATTGAGAATTATACTACCGCTATGAAAAAAGTGTTCGGTGAAAATTCTTGCTACATTCTTTCAGTAAGAAGCCATGGTGGTTGCGAAATCTGATATGATAAAACAGATGGAGAAATTCGAGGAGCTTAACGGTGTCAAATCACCGTTAATCCCTCGTATTTTTAGTGCGTTTAAATACAAGTCGGGTAGCGATAATGCTTGGAAACAAGTGGATGATAACGGAAAAATAATTGCTTATCTGTCTTCGGTAGATGGTAATTTTACTCTGATTACAACCGAAAATACAGATTATGAAGAAATTAAAGATTTTTTAGGGTTTTGTGGTTGCAATTCTATTGTTTCAGATGTTCCGATTACTTCATCTACCAAAAGTTATGCACTTTTTAAGTTTTTGGGAAATGAAGACACTGAAATTACACAAGCATTTATAGGTTTAAGTAAAGATTCGACTATGAATGAATACAAAAATTTTTATTCTTTGATTTTTGCAGATGCGAAAGGTGCTTTTGATTTGTGGTATTGCGATTTTTCAAAGAAAATAGTAAATAATGATGCAAAAGCAATTTGCTTAAAGCAAGGCGGAAATTTAGTTTCAATTGCTACTGTACCAATGATTTATAAAAATACAGCAATAATCTCAGGTGTTTATACTTTAAAAGATTTCAGAAATAAGGGGTATTCAAGACTTACTATTTACAAACTCATTGAAGAGTTGAAAAAAGAAAATATAACAGAAACCTATCTTTGGTGCGAAAAACACCTTGAAGAATTTTATAATAAACTCGGTTTTGAAAAAGTCGGGAATATCTATATGGAAACGGAGTTATAAAATGAGTTTTTTTGAATTTAGCGAAAAGACAAATGAACTTTCAAAAATTGCACTCGAAAAGGCAAAAGAACAGTTCGCAAAAATTGATGAAATAACAGAATTTAACCAACAAAGAGTTTTAAAAGCATTCATAAATCACGGTGTTTGCGAATCTCACTTTGTTGCTTCAACAGGGTACGGTTATGGCGACAGAGGACGCGAAGTTTTAGATGAGGTAACTGCTGAAATTTTTGGTGCAGAAGATGCACTTATAAGACACAGTTTTGCAAGTGGTACTCATACTTTGGCGGTAATGCTTTTTGGTGTTTTAAGACCAGGTGACAAGGTGCTTTCTGCGACTGGTGTACCTTATGATACAATTCATTCTGTAATAGGTCTTAGTGGCGAAGGTATGGGCTCATTAAAAGACTTCGGAATAAGTTTTGAAATATTAGATTTATTACCTGATGGCACAGTCGATTTTGACGGTTTACAGGAAAAATTGAAACAAGAAAATTATAAAGCGGTTTACATACAACGCTCACGAGGTTATTCTTTAAGACCAACATTAACTTCAAATGAAATTAAAAAAATTGTAGATATAACAAAACAAAATAGTAAAGCAATTACAATTCTTGACAACTGCTATGGCGAATTTACAGAAAAAGTAATGCCGGGTGAAATTGGTGTGGATGTTTTCGCAGGCTCTTTAATCAAAAATCCAGGTGGCGGTATTGCAAAATGCGGTGGATATATCGCGGGTAGAAAAGATTTAATTGAACTTTGCTCTTACAGAATGACTACACCGGGTATCGGTCGCGAAGTTGGGGCTACTCTCGGTAATACACGAGATATTTTTATGGGACTTTTTTCTGCTCCTCATGTAACAGGCGAGGCACTTAAAACTGCAGTTTTTACCGCTGCATTGTTTGAGGAAATGGGTTACGAAGTTTCACCATCATCTGATGAAATAAGAGCAGATATTATTCAGAGTATCAAACTTCAGACACCAGAAAAACTTATTGCATTTTGCCAAGGACTTCAGAGTGGTTCTGCAATAGATAGTTTTGTTGTGCCTGAACCATGGGAAATGCCAGGATACGACAGTGATGTTATTATGGCGGCAGGTGCTTTTACAAATGGTTCTTCAATTGAACTTTCTGCCGATGCACCTTTAAGAGAACCTTTTGCTGTGTGGCTTCAGGGCGGTCTTAACTTCCATAGTGCAAAAATTGGTGTAATGCTTGGAGCCCAACGAGTTCTGCAACTCGGTTAATTCGGAATGCGTAATGCGTAATTCGGAATTAAAGGGAACGCTTTGCGTTTGATTATAATTAGATATGAATAAAAACTACATTCTTTCATTCTTATTTAGGTCGAAAATCAAACCTTGAATGATAGAGTGTAGTTTTTTTAAAATTTTATAATGCTGCACGCAGTGCCCAATAATTCCGAATTACGAATTACGCATTCCGAATTCGACTAGCTTTTTTGTATTCTATCTAAAATAAAAATGTTTTCTGCCACTTCCTTAAACGCCGGTGCGCAGTCAATTCCGCCTGAAATACCATTTTCTTTCATTATGCAAATAACATATTGTGGATTTTCATAAGGGAAAAAGCCAACATACCATGAATGTTTTATTTCAACACCATTTTCATTATATTGTCCGCTTTGTGCGGTAGCGGTCTTGCCACAGGAGAGAAAAAGTGAAGTGAAAGCAGATTTACCAGTACCTTCTTTAACTACATTGAGTAAGCTTTCTTTCATAATATCACAAGTTTCATTTTTCAGTATTTTTTTACTTGTCTGTTTACTGCCACTTGTGAATTTTTCATTTTCGTCAATGTAACCTTTAATCAAGGTTGGCTCATTGTAATAACCGCCATTTGCAATTACTGCGTAGCAGTTTGCCATTTGTAAAGGGGTAGCAAGTAACGAGCCTTGTCCGAACCCTAAATTACCTAAAGCGGCACTACTGTTTAATTCTTCAATAGTGGGTAAATTGCCTTTATCTGTAAAATATCCGTTCCCAAAATCAGTTGTTTTATTAAAACCTAATTCTGTTGCGGTATTTACTAAATCTTTTGCACCAACAACAGAACTTAATTCTATAAAATACGGGTTACAGGAGTAAGTTATAGCACCTTTTAAATCCATTTCTCCGTGTCCGTCTTTTTTACTGCAATTAAAAGTGTTATCACTTTTCGTAATGTTGCCTTTGCACTCATAAATCAAATTACTTTTATTGTTTTCTATAGCGGAAATGGCGGTAACAACTTTAAAAACAGAGCCTGCCGCAAACGAGGAAAATGCCCTGTTTATAAATGGTGAGTTTTCATCCTGTAAAGAATTGTTTAAATTGCTTCTGTCAATTACAGGAGTTGAAGCACACGCTAAAATTTCACTTGTTTTTACATCTAAAACAAGGCCACACCCAACATCTATATTGTGATTTGTTAAGGCGTTTTCGAGAATTTTCTGAATGTTTTTGTCAATTGTCAGAACAATTCCCGATTTGTTATTGTAATTGTCATTATGCACTTCAACTGCTTCACCATTAAGCACTCTGCCCAAAGCATCACAATGGTATTTTAAAGAAAGTGAACCGCTCGTTTTTTCTAAAATGTCATTGTAGTATTTTTCAATTCCGTACATACCTTTACCATTATTGCAATATCCTAATATGTGACAAAGCGAGTTTTTGTCATACCGCTCAAAAGTAGTAAGCGTCAGAATATCGTTTGAATTTTCGAAAAAATCACATGTGGGTACAGGTGTAGTAACTAAATGCCCCTTTTTCAGTTCATCTGTTACTGTATCTTTATTTGTAAGTTTTTCACTTTCTAAAAATCCTTTTGCAGTCGGCTTGATACATGCAATATATTTTTCTTTACTGTTTGTTATTTTTTTTAAATTCCTGTCGTAAACATTACCGCGCGTTTTCGCAATTGTATTGGTTTTTAGCGTGTTTGTAGTGCTTACAGAGTAAATGTTTTTTACACCCAATAAGTAAAGTCTGAAACTTAAAGAAGAAAAAGTGAGGAGTACAATAAGTGTTAAAGATATAATTCTTTTTTTCATTTTATCACCAGGATTTATTGTTGACAAAAATTCTTAATTTTATATAATTATTATATATCTTTTTGAAAGGAGCAAAAACAATGGACGAACGATTTTCCCGTTCAGCAAGAATTTTCGGTATAGAAAATCAGAAAAAATTAAATAATGCAAAAGTCCTTGTTTTTGGCTTGGGCGGTGTCGGTGGTGCGGTGTGTGAAGCACTTGCACGAAGTGGTGTAGGTACTCTGGGGTTAGTAGATAAAGATATAGTAGATATTACAAATATCAACCGTCAGCTTATTGCAACCGAAAGTACAGTAGGAATGAAAAAAACAGATGCTTGTGAAAAGCGTCTTGTTGAAATAAACCCTGGTATTAAATTAAATAAATATGATTTATTTTATCTTCCTGAAACTGCTGACACAATAAACCTTTCAGAGTATGATTATATTGTCGATGCAATTGACAATGTAACTGCGAAAATAGAACTCATAAAAAGAGCAAAAGAAGAAAATATAAAAATAATTTCTTCAATGGGTACAGGTAATAAAATGCACCCTGAAATGTTAGAAATTCAGGATATAAGCAAAACAAGTGTCTGTCCATTAGCAAGAGTAATTCGCAGAGAGTTACGAAACAAAGGAATAAACCACTTAACAGTTGTTTACTCAAAAGAAGAACCACAAAATGTTGATGGTGACAGAACACCTGCATCTTCAACATTTGTCCCGATTTCTGCAGGTATTTTAATCGCCTCAAAAGTAGTACAGGATATTTTAGAAATTAAATGATATACAGGAGTAATTTATATGAACTTTACACAATGTGACAAACCGGGCGTAGTTGAGTGCTTTGCACTCGTAAAAAGTTGCGACAAGAAAAGTGCCAAAAACGGCAGTACATATTTAGATATGCTTTTAGCCGATAAAGATAGTGAAATATACGCTAAAATGTGGGATTATAAAGAAGAAATAACACCTATGCCAGAAGCAAATACAGTAGTAAAAGTGCGTGGTACTTTACAACAGTATAATGGTAACGACCAGTTAATAATTCAAAGAATAAGACCATCAGTTGCAGGTGATAATGTATCAGTTTCTGACTTCGTGAAATCTGCAGATTTTTCAGGCGAAGAAATGTATGGTGTTATTATGTCTTTGGTAAACACATTTAACGATGAAGAATTAAAAAAGGTAGTTACTGCAATTTTAGACGAACATAAAGAAGAGTTGATTTTCTTCCCTGCGGCAGAAAAACTTCACCACGCTATAGCAGGTGGACTTCTTTACCACACTCTTTCAATTGTCCGTTTAGCAGAATGTGTTTGTTCTGTTTATCCATCAATAGATAAAGAACTTCTTATGTCTGGTGCAATTCTTCACGATATTGCAAAACTTAAAGAATACACAGTAAATAACACAGGTCTTGTTGATGGTCACACAGTAAGCGGTATGCTTTTAGGCCATCTTGTAATGGGTAGCGAAGAAGTCGGCAGAAAGTGTGATGAACTTGGCATTTCAGAAGACACAAAAGTTCTTCTTCAGCACATGCTCATTTCACATCACGGTAAATTAGAATTTGGTGCAGCAGTAAGACCATCTTTTATTGAAGCGGAAATTCTTTCGCAACTCGACTTGTTTGATGCAAATATGTACGAAATGGCAGAAGCAGTCGGCGGTGTGAAATCAGGAGAATTTACAGGCAGACTCTGGATGCTCGACAATAGAAAAATGTTCAACCACGGTAGAACCTTGGTTGAACCAAAAGCAGATTTAATAAAGTGAGAATATAAAAATGGAATGGCAAGAAATTAAAATATCAGTTAATTCAGAAGATACTGAAAGAGCAAATAATATTGCAGTAATGGCAGTGCCTTATGGAATTTATACAGAAGATTACAGCACTCTCGAAGAAGAAGCTTGGGATATTGCCCATATAGATTTAATTGACGAAGACCTTTTAAAAAAAGACAGAACAAAATCAATTATTCATATTTACATAGGCGAAAATGATAACCCACAGGAAGCAGTTTCTTTTGTGTCATCAAGATTAGATGCGGAAAAAATCCCTTACACAATAGATACTTCTGCTTGTAAAGAGGAAGACTGGCTTAATAACTGGAAAAAGTATTTTAAACCGCTTAAAATTGGTCAAAGACTTTTTGTAAGACCTATTTGGGAAGAACATTTTGACGCTGAAAACAGAGTAGTTTTAAACATTGAACCAGGTGCGGCATTTGGTACAGGTGCCCACGATACAACACGCCTTTGCCTTGAAACTCTTGACAAAATCATAAAGACAGGTGACACAGTTTTAGATATGGGTTGTGGTAGTGGTATTTTAGCAATATCTTCACTTTTATTAGGTGCAAAAAGTGCCTTTGGCGTAGATATTGACCCACTCGCAGTAAAAACTGCAAAAGAAAATGGCTTAATGAATAACTTTAAAGAGCCTGAGCTCACATTCGTATGTGGCGACCTTGACGAAAATGTAAAAGGCAAATATTCAGTAGTTGTAGCAAATATAGTTGCAGATGTAATAATGATGTTTGCACCGAATGTAAGAAAATATATGGCACCTGACGGAGTTTTCATAGCATCAGGTATTATTGATACAAGAGCTGACGAAGTAATTTCTTGCTTGGAGCAGAATGGATTTACAATAGTTGAACGCTTTGAGCAGGGTGGGTGGAATTGTTTAGTAATGCGTTAGCATTACTAAACAGCGATATAAATTCTTGCGAATTTGCGAGATATTGCGTTGCAATGCGATATACCTTGCGGTGTGATATGCCTTCGGCGTGTTTCAGAGAATTTATATCATATCGCATACGAGCAAAGCGAGTATATATCGCAATTGCATTTGTGCAATTATATCGCGTTTGCCTTGGCAAATATATCGCATAGTCAAAGGAGGAAAAATGGAGAAGTTTATTGTAACAACAGAAAAATCTTGGTGGATAATTATAGCACTTGTTACTATTTTCATTCTCTTTGCTGTTTTCGTTGAAATATTCAGCCGAAAAAACTTTAAAGGGAAATATTTAGAGTTTATTCCTGTTTCTTTTATGATTGGTTGCGGAATTGTCACTTTGATTTTTAGTTTTATGCTTGTGTGGTGGCTTGCTTTACCAGTGTGTATTGGTATGGTATGTCTTGGAAGAATGCACGAAAAAACTGAAATTATGTTATACTTCAGGAAAAAGAATGAAACCATTGAAGACTACAAACCTTACCAGTCAAATCTATTCGCAATGTGTTCAAGTTCCTTTGTGTCTTATATGGTAGGGGTAATAGTTCAGTTTTATTTTGAATTGTGATTTAATAATAAAAAATAAGTTTTATCATTTAAAGTTTTTCGTAAACTTAAAATGGACATAAAATTTAATGTGACGGTGCTCCTCTCTTGAAGAGAGGGGAACCGCCATTTCGTTGTTTTGCTTGTTTTTGCACACTTTCAAACGAGTGGAAATTTGAATTTAATAATAATGTTCCTTGGGTGGTGGAGAGTTCTTTGACGCGAGGTGGTTTTCAAAATTTCAGCCAGTTGGTAGAAAAATAAACTGAAAACAAAACTTATTAATAAACCAACTACACAGAAAAAGATAACGCGAGGGGAAGAACTCTCTGGCATCCGTTTTAAATTCTTATAAAAAACAGACCTATAAGTAAACTAAAACTTACTTATAGGTCTATTTCTTTTTGAATTCTTCTCCTGTTATTAAATAATTTATTGAAACATTGAAATATTCAGACATCTGAACAAGTAGGGCGAGAGATGGTTCACGCTTTCCTGTTTCATAATGCGAAAGAGATTCGCGTGATATGTTTAAGTCCATAGCAACTTTTTGTTGGTTTAATTTTTTTAGTTTTCTTGCATTTTTCAAACCAAGCATAATATCACACCTAACTTATTTTTTGCTCTCTATATTTTCTAAATGTTTCTTTAATACAAGATTTATATATTGTGATAACGAGCGTTCATCATTTTCTGCATTTTTACGCAGTTTTTCTAAAAGGTCACCATCAATTGTAATGCTGATTTTCTCTTTAAGTGGTTTCATATCTATCACTCCTATGAAATGAATATAGCACAATTTCGCTTGAAATATTGACAAATCATATATAGTAGTATAAAATACTACCAAAAATTAGTGGGTGTTTCAGAATGAATTTTTATGAAATTTATTATAACGAAATAGCAAAAAGATGTGGTACAGATTCAGATGGTGCAAAAGTAGTTTTAGAAAAATATATAATTTTATTAAAAGAACGAATTGATAAATCAAGTGACGAACATATAAAAACATTATGGTACGAAGAATTTAATGGTAAAGAACAGCCTACGCCAGATGAATTTTTAGAAACAATTTTTCTGTTTGGCGAAAATCCTTTTATACCTAAAGACTAACTAATACCTGTTTTCTGTTTCCTGCTTCCTGCTTCCTTTAATATTGAATAAACAAAAAGCATTTTTCATATAGTTTACTTAAAGGAGTGAACTTTATGAAAAAATGCTTTTCTTTATTTTTATCAACAATTTTTATATTTCAGCTCATAATAACCGCCAACGCAAAAACAGTCACAAAAGAGAATGAGGATGTTACCCCTGTTTTTAACTCGGTTACTACATCACAAAATAAAACATCAAAAGAGAAGTTACCCGTAGAAATTAAAGCAAAATCGGGGATTTTAATGGATGTAACAACAGGTAAAGTACTATTGGAATATAATGCAGATGAAAAACTATTCCCTGCATCTGTCACTAAAATAATGACAATGCTTCTTGTTGTTGAAGCAATCGCAGATGGCAAAATTGCACTTACTGATGTTGTCGTGTGTAGTGAAAATGCATCAAAAAAAGGTGGTTCACAAATCTGGCTCGAACCAGGTGAAGAAATGACTGTGAATGACCTGTTAAAAGCCACCGCAATTGGTAGTGCTAACGATGCCGCCACACTTTTAGGTGAATATATTTCAGGTAGCGAAGAAGCATTTATTTCTTTAATGAATGAAAGAGCCAAAGAACTGGGAATGAATAACACTCATTTTGAAAATGCAACAGGTCTTGATGATACAACAGATACCCATTTAACTACTGCAAGAGATATTGGTATTATGTCAGTTGAACTTATGAAGCATGATTTAATACAGGATTACACAACTGTCTGGATGGACTCTTTAAGGAATGGTGAAACCGAACTTGTAAACACAAATAAACTAGTTCGTTTTTACAGTGGTACTACCGGCATAAAAACAGGTACGACAAGTAAAGCGGGGTGTTGTGTTTCTGCTTCTGCTAAACGAGATAATCTCCATTTAGTTGCAGTTGTAATGGGTAGCGGTAACAGTAATGACCGTTTTGAAACCGCAAAAACAATGCTCAATTACGGCTTTGCAAATTACACAGTTGCAGAGTTGAAAATTGATGAAAGTGCTTTTACTGATGTAGAAGTTATTGGTGGCGAAACAAAATATGTTAAACCTTATGTAAAAGGTGATACAACAATTTTACTAAAAAAAGGTGAAATAGAAAAATTAGAGCAGACTGTTACATTAGTAGAAAATGTTCAGGCACCTGTAACTAAAAATCAAAAACTGGGTAGTGTGAAATTTACATTAGCAGGGGAGTGTGTTGCCGAATTTCCGCTTTTAGCAACAAGTGAAGTAAAAAAACTAACATTCACTACATCATTAAAAAGAATACTGAACTTTTTAGCGAGTGGTGAAAAAATCGGGTAAAAAATACTTATAATACTTGATTTTACAAGAGTTTTGTTATACAATAGTTAGGATTATGGAATTTTATTCTAATATAAATAGGAAGTGTTAAAATGTTTTACACATCAACAAGAGATAACAGTGTAAAGGTAACTGCATCTAAAGCAATTACAGACGGAATTTCAAAAGATGGTGGTTTATATATTCCTACTGAAATTCCTTCAGTTTCTTTAGATGAACTTAAATCACTCTGTTCAGTAGATTACAAAGAAAGAGCAAAAAGAATTTTGGGTCTTTACCTTACAGACTTTACAAAAGAAGAACTCGATTCTTGTGTAGATGGTGCTTACAGTGATGGTAAATTCTCATCAAAAGATACAGCGCCAACAGTTAAATTGCACGATAATGTAAGTATTCTTGAATTATTCAAAGGTCCTACTTGTGCTTTTAAAGATATGGCTTTACAGATTTTGCCTTATCTTTTAACTGTTTCTGCAAAGAAAAACTTAGAAAATAAAGAAATTGTAATTTTAGTTGCTACATCTGGTGACACAGGTAAAGCGGCACTTGAGGGCTTTAAAGATGTTGAGGGTACTAAAATTTTAGTGTTCTATCCAAACGATGGCGTAAGCCCAATGCAAAAATTACAAATGACAACACAAGAGGGTAACAATGTCGGTGTTTGTGCAATTCACGGTAACTTTGATGATGCACAGACAGGTGTTAAGTCAATCTTTACAAATAGTGAGATTTTAAAGAAGTTCGAAGAAAATAATCTTGTTTTCTCATCTGCTAACTCAATTAACTGGGGTCGCTTAGCACCACAGATTGTTTACTATTTCTCTACATACTGCGATATGGTAAATCAGGGCTCTGTTGAATTTGGTAAAGCGATTAATATAGTAGTTCCTACAGGTAACTTCGGTAATATTTTAGCGGCTTACTTTGCAAAAGAAATGGGTCTTCCTGTAAACAAACTCATTTGTGCTTCAAATAAAAATAAAGTTCTCACAGACTTTATTACTACTGGTACTTATGACAGAAACCGTGAATTTTATACAACGGATTCACCATCAATGGATATTCTTATTTCAAGTAACTTAGAGCGTCTTTTATATCTTCTTTGCGGTAGAAATTCAGACACAATCAACGAATGGTTTGCTGCACTCAATAAAGATGGTAAATATACCGTTTCAGAAGATGTAAAAAATAAAGTACAGTCACTTTTCGCTGCAGGTACTTGTGATGATTGCGGTACTAAAGAAGCAATTAAAGAAACTTTCAATAAATACAACTATCTTTCAGATACTCACACCGCAGTTGCTATAAGTGTGTGCGAAGAATACATAAAAACAACAGGTGATACTACACCTGTAGTTATCGCTTCAACTGCTTCACCTTTCAAATTCTCAAAGGCAGTTCTTTCTGCAATTGATGAAAGTGGTAAAGAGTATAGTGACGAGTTCAGTACAGTAAGTGCTTTAGAAGAACTTACAAACAATAAAGCACCATCACAATTAGCAGAACTCAAAAATAAAAAAGTTCGTTTCGACCTTACCGCTGACAAAACTGATATGGCTAAGGTTGTATTCGATATGTTAGGTATTTAATTATGTCACTTTTTGCAATCGGTGACCCGCATTTATCATTTTCTTGCGATAAACCAATGGATATTTTCAGAGGTTGGGACGATTATGTTTCGCGCCTTATGAAGAATTGGAATAGTGTCGTAACAGAAAATGATACAGTTGTAGTGCCGGGAGATATTTCCTGGGCAATGGGCCTCACAAATGCTAAAAAAGATTTTGAGTTTTTAAATAATCTCAATGGCAATAAAATTATCTTAAAAGGCAACCACGATTATTGGTGGAATACAATGACTAAAATGAATTCATTTTTAAGTGAGAATGAATTTGATACTATTAAAATTCTTCACAATAATTCTTATAAAATTGGCGATTTCGCCGTTGCCGGAACTCGTGGCTGGTTTTATGATGATACTTGCGAGGCAGACAAAAAAGTTCTTCTTCGTGAGGCGGGTAGGTTACAGACTTCAATAAACGAAGCAAAAAAACTTGGCGGTGAAGTAATTGTTTTTTTACATTACCCACCAATTTCTGCCACACAGAAGTGTGACGAAATACTGAATGTCATTTTAGAAAATGATATTAAGCGTTGTTATTTTGGTCACTTGCACGGATTTGTGCCACCCGAAAATACTTATTTAGAGTACGAGGGTGTAAAATTCTCGCTCGTTTCAGCCGATAAATTGAACTTTTGTCCTAAAATTATAGAAAAATTCTGAAAGAGTTTATAAAAAAGGTAAAATTTTCAAAATCTTTACTTAAAATACAAAGAAAATGTTAAAAAATAGTAGAAATTATTAATAACTTGTGCTATAATCTACGAGTTATTAATTGTTTCACAATTGAAAGGATGTTAGAAAATGAGTTTAAAGTCTTGCGAAAAGGCAGAAACAAACATTTACGCTCTTGAAATTTCTCTTGAGGGTGAAGAATTTAAAAAAGCAGTTTCTAATGCTTACAACAAAAACAAAGGTAGATATAATGTTCCTGGCTTCCGTAAAGGTAAAGCACCAAAACACATTATTGAAACTTACTACGGTAAAGAAGTTTTCTGGTACGATGCAATTGATGCAGAATATCCTGAACTTTTTGATGCGGCTGCAAAAGAAGCAGGTATCGTTCCTGTTGCTGCTCCTTTTGATGATGAAATCGTTTCACTTGATGAAAATGGTTTCACAGTAAAACTTAAAGTTGTTGTTAAGCCTTCAGCAGAAGTAAAAAAATATAAAGGTCTTACAGCAGAAAAAGAAAAAGTTACAGTTAAAAAATCAGAAGTTAAAGACGCTGTTAACGCTGCACTCGAAAGAGATGCTAAAATGGTTACTGTTGATACAAGAGCAGCTAAAAAAGGCGACACAGCAGTTATCGACTTCGAAGGCTTTATGGATGGTAAAGCATTTGACGGTGGTAAAGGCGAAAACCACAACCTTGAACTTGGTTCAGGTCAGTTCATTGACGGTTTTGAAGACCAGATTGTTGGTAAGAAAACAGGCGATGAATTTGATGTTAATGTTACATTCCCAGAAGGCTACGGTGCAGAAGAACTTGCTGGTAAACCTGCAGTGTTCAAAGTAAAACTTAATAAAATTATGAAAAAAGAACTTCCTAAATATGACGATGAATTCGTTAAAGATGTTAGTGAGTTCGACACAATTGCAGACTACGAAAAAAATCTTGAAGAAGAAATCAAAACAAGAAAAGAAGCTGAAGCAGACCGCGTATTCGAAAGCGGTATAATGGAAAAACTTATTGAAAATACAGAAGTTGAAATTCCTGACGCTATGATTGAAAGAGAAATCGACAATCAGATTAACGAATACAATTACAGACTTCAGATGCAAGGTATGAGCCTTGATATGTATATGCAATACACAGGTATGGATATTGCAACATTACGCGCTAACTATAAAGAAGGTGCAGAAAAACAGGTTAAACTCCGTCTTGCTCTTGAAAAGATTATTGAACTTGAAAAGATTGAGATTTCTGACGAAGATGTTGAAACAGAACTTAAAACTTATGCAGATTCTTATGGTATGAAACTTGAAGAAGTTAAAAAGTATGTACCTGTTGAAGATGTTAAAGCAGACCTTGGTTGCAGAAAAGCTATGGACATTGTAAAAGACAATGCAAAAGCTGGTGCAGCAAAGAAAACTGCAGCAAAAGCAGAAGATGCAGAAGAAAAACCTGCAAAGAAAACTGCAACAAAGAAAGCAGCTGCAGAAAAGAAACCTGCAGAGAAAAAAGCAACTGCAGAAAAGAAACCTGCCGCAAAGAAAACAACATCTAAGAAAAAGACAGAAGAAGCTAAGGCTGAATAATTATAGCTTTATTTCCGTCGCAGTTCTGCAAAGTGCTGCGGCGGTTGAGTTTTATAATAGAATGGTAAATATCTGAATATTTTTGCCATTTTATCCAATAATTTTATATATTTTAAGTTTAGGAGGAAATTATTATGCCACTTATTCCTTATGTTGTAGAACAAACAAATCGCGGAGAACGTTCTTATGATATTTATTCAAGACTTTTAAACGACAGAATTATCGTTCTTTCAGACGAGGTTAATGACGCAACTGCTTCAGTTGTTGTTGCTCAGCTTCTTTTCCTTGAAGCACAGGACCCTGAAAAAGATATTAGTTTCTATATCAATAGCCCGGGCGGTAGTGTTTCAGCAGGTCTTGCAATCTACGATACAATGCAATATATCAAATGTGATGTTTCAACTATCTGCATGGGTATGGCTGCATCTATGGGTGCGTTTTTACTTTCATCAGGTGCAAAAGGTAAGCGTTACATTCTCCCTAATGCTGAAGTTATGATTCACCAGCCATCAGGTGGTGCACAAGGTCAGGCAACAGAAATTCTTATAGCAGCAGACCATATTCAGAGAACAAAGCAAAGATTAAATAAAATACTTGCTGAAAATACTGGTAAGCCAATTGAACAGGTTGCAATTGATACTGAGCGTGACAACTGGCTTACAGCTGAAGATGCTCTCGAATACGGTATTGTAGACAAAATTCTCGATAAGAGATAATTTTTGAAAATAAATTAAAGGCAAATAATCGGAGGTGCTCTTTTTGGCACGAGAAGATAACAATAAAAATAACTCCAGACCAAGCGGACCGCGTTGCTCTTTCTGTGGTAAACCACAGGAAGCAGTACACCGTCTTGTAGCAGGTCCCGGAGTTTATATATGTGACGAATGTGTTGAACTTTGCTTACAGGTAATGGAAGGACTTGACCCTGAAGATGTTCAGAGAGCAATAGAAGAAGCAACACAGGAAGCAGAAAAAGAAACTGTTCTTCCGAAACCAATGGAAATCAAAGAAAAACTTGACGAATATGTAATTGGTCAGGAAGAGGCTAAAAAGGTTTTATCTGTTGCAGTTTATAACCATTATAAACGAGTTTATTGTGAAAAAACTGATGATGTTGAAATCGGTAAAAGTAATGTGCTTTTATTAGGTCCTACTGGTGTAGGTAAAACATTACTTGCTTCAACTCTTGCAAAAATTCTGGATGTTCCGTTTGCTATTGCAGACGCAACTACATTAACAGAAGCAGGTTATGTCGGTGAAGATGTTGAAAATATCCTTTTAAGACTTATTCAGGCGGCAGATTTTGACATTGAAAAAGCAGAAAAAGGTATTATTTATATAGACGAAATCGACAAAATCACAAGAAAAAGTGAAAATACATCTATAACCCGAGATGTTAGCGGTGAGGGTGTTCAACAAGCACTTTTAAAGATTATTGAAGGTACAGTTGCCAATGTTCCGCCACAAGGTGGCAGAAAGCATCCGCAACAGGAATTTATTCAGATAGATACTTCAAAAATCCTCTTTATCTGTGGTGGTGCTTTTGCAGGAATTGAAAAGTTAGTTGAAGAAAGACTTGGCAAAAATGTACTCGGTTTCGGTAGCGAAATCCGTTCAAAAACAGATTTAAAGAAAATGGATATTATGTCAAAGGTTGTAACACAAGACCTTGTAAAATTCGGACTTATTCCTGAATTAGTCGGCAGAATTCCTGTTATTACTTCATTAAAAGATTTAGATGTAGATGCCCTTATAAAAATCATTACAGAACCTAAAAATGCACTTTTAAGACAATACCAAAGCCTTTTCAAAATGGATAATGTAGCACTTGATTTTACAGAAGATGCAGTAAAACGCGTTGCAGAATTAACAATTGAAAAAGAAACAGGTGCCAGAGGTCTTCGTGCACTTATGGAAAAAATATTAGTTCCTGTAATGTACTCTGTACCATCAGATGAAACTGTAGAGATTGTTAAAATAACTGCAGATGTAGTTGATGGTAAAGAAGAGCCGATTGTTATAAGAAAAACTAAAGGCAAAAATCAGGCATCATAAAGGATTATAATATGATTAAGAAAAATGCAATTACAGCTACGCTTCCCGTTCTTGCAATGAGAGGCGTGGTTGTTTTCCCACAAATGACATTACATTTTGATGTTGGAAGACAAAAATCAATTTCGGCAATAAGAGCCGCTTTAAATACAACAGGTGAAATTTTCCTTACTGCACAAATAGACGCAGATATAGAAAATCCTGAATTCAAAGATTTGAATAAAATCGGCGTTGTAGCAGAAGTAAAGCAAGTTATTAAACTTCCGAATACAGAAGTTTTAAGAGTTGTTGTTGAGGGTAAATACAGAGCAACTGTAACAGAGCCAATTAAAACAAAACCTATTTTAAAAGCAGTTGTTACAGAGGTTTCAGAGAAGCCTGTAAGAAAAGTTGACGCACCTTACGGTGAAGCGTTAGTCAGAACATTAAGAGATTTGTTTGATGATTACGCAGAACTTTTACCAAGACTTTCACCTGATGTTGAAATGACTGTTCATACTGAAGACAATGTAGGCACTTTAACAGATTACATTGTAAGCAACACTCTTTTAATGTTTGAAGACAAACAAGCACTTTTAAGTGAATTGAATCCATTAAAAAGAGCAGAAAGACTTTGCAGTGTTTTAATAAAAGAAACTGAAATTCTCGGTCTTCAACACAGTATTCACGACGAAGTTCACGAGAGAATGGATAAAAATCAGAGAGATTATTTCCTTCGTGAACAACTTAAGGTTATTTCTCAGGAGTTAAATGACGAAGAGTCACCTGAAGAAGAATCAGAAAAATATAAAGCACAAATAAATGCTTTGCCACTCGAAGACAAATACAAGAAAAAGCTTCTTGATGAAAGTGACCGTCTTTTAAAACTTTCAAGTAGTAGTGCAGAAGCAAATGTTACCCGTACATATTTAGATAGGGTTTTAGCGCTCCCTTGGAACAACGAAACAAAAGACTCGTTACATCTTGATAAAGCAAGAAAAGTTTTAGATAAAGACCATTATGGTTTAACCGAAGTCAAAGAAAGAATTGTAGAACTTATTGCAGTTAAAAAACTTTCAGAAAATGTTAATTCACAGATTCTTTGTCTTGTAGGCCCTCCGGGTGTCGGTAAAACATCTATTGCAAAGTCACTTGCTAAAGCAATGAATAAAAATTATGCACGAATTTCTCTTGGTGGTGTTCACGATGAAGCAGAAATCCGTGGTCACAGAAGAACTTATATAGGAGCTATGCCTGGTAGAATTATTTCTGCAGTTGAACAGGCGGGTTCAAAAAATCCACTCATTTTGCTCGATGAAATCGACAAATTGGGTAACGATTATAAAGGTGACCCATCTTCTGCACTTTTAGAAGTTCTCGACGGTGAGCAAAACAGTACATTCTTTGACCACTATTTAGATGTACCGTTTGATTTAAGTAAAGTATTATTTATTACTACTGCTAATGATGCTTCTTCTATTCCTGGTCCGCTTTACGACAGAATGGAAATTATTGAACTTTACAGTTACACCGCTGAAGAAAAATTCAGAATCGCTAAAAAACACCTTGTACCAAAACAACTTAAAAACTTTAATATAACTACTAAAATGCTTTCTATTACAGATTCTGCTTTGCGTCTTATTATAGACGGTTACACAAAAGAAGCAGGTGTGAGAACTTTAGAAAGAGTTATAACTAAAATTTTAAGAAAATCTGCAGTTAAATTTGCAGATGGTTTTAGTGGTAAAATTACTGTAACACCTGACAATTTAGAAGAATTTTTAGGTGCAAGAAAATATAAAGATACTGACCTTTCTTTAGACAATATGATTGGTGCAGTCAATGGACTTGCGTGGACTAAAGTCGGTGGCGAAATTATGCAGATTGAAGCATCAATTTTAGAGGGTACAGGCAAAATTGAACTTACCGGTTCTTTAGGCGATGTTATGAAAGAGTCTGCAAAAATTGCAGTAAGTTTTGTAAGAAGCAGGGCGAATGAATTAGGAATTGACCCTGATTTTTATAAGACTAAAGATATTCATATTCATGCACCGGAGGGAGCAGTGCCAAAAGATGGCCCATCTGCTGGTGTCACAATGACTACTGCTTTGGTGTCTGCTCTTACAAACCGTCCTGTAAAACCAGATGTTGCTATGACTGGTGAAATTTCATTACGCGGTAATGTTCTCGCAATTGGTGGATTGAAAGAAAAATCAATGGCGGCATACAAAAACAAAATGAAAACTGTTTTAATTCCAAAAGACAATCTTCCTGATTTAGAAAAGGTTGACGATGTCGTTAAAGAGAATATTCAGTTTATTGCGGTTTCTACTCTTGATGAGGTTTTGAATTTAGCGTTGACTAAACCTAAGAAATCCCCACAGAGTAAGAAAACTACCGTGAAAATTCAGGAAACAAGCGAAGAATCACAGACTACAGTTTGTTGTTGAGAAAGGGGATTTTAAAATATGAACTTTAATAAAGTAGAATTTGAAGCGGCATTCGGTACGCTTTCACAAATTCCCGAATCAACTGTAACAGAAATCGCATTTGCGGGTAGGTCAAATGTCGGCAAATCTTCAATGCTCAACAAACTTTTTAACAGAAAAAATCTGGCTCGTGTTTCATCTGTACCAGGCAAAACAATTACAATTAATTTTTACAGAACAGAAGATGTAAGAATTGTTGACTTGCCAGGTTACGGATATGCTAAAGTTGCAAAAGGTGAAAAACGCCGTTGGGCAGAAATGATGGAAGGGTACTTTCAGAATGAACGAAATCTAAAACTTGTTGTTCAGCTTGTAGATATGCGTCACAAACCATCTGAAGATGATTATATTATGATGCAGTTTTTACAGGATTGTGAAATTCCATTCATTGTTGCCGCAACCAAAAGCGACAAGCTCAATAAAACACAGTACAAAGAACGCGTAGAGGGACTTCGTGAGGAACTCAAAGAATTCGGCGAAGAACTCACAATTATTCCGTTTTCATCTGAAAAAGGGGACGGAGTAGAAACACTCAAAGCAGTGCTCCAACAGTACGCGGAATAATGCACAATGCAAAATGCAGAATGCAGAATTTCGGAAGTCCTGCGGACTTGATTATAATTAAATATAGATAACAAAAACTACATTCTATCATTTTTACTTTAATGAACGAATGTAGTTGTTTTTATAATATTATAATAGCGTCGCAGACCTTTTAATTCCGAATTACGCATTACGAATTCCGAATTAAATTGGTCGCCCGTAGTAGTGGGAGTGATTTTTATGTTACAAAAACCCAATCGCTTGCAACACATTTTATAAAATCTATTTCCTATTTCCTGCTTCCTGTTTTCTTGCCACTTGCATACTTGCACACTTGCAACTACCAAAACTAACAAAAACTATTGCTAAATTGAAAAAAATATGGTAAACTATAATTGCCAAACTAACTGAATATATGTGGAATTGGGTGTATTTTTCTTTTTATAGGATAATTACGCTTTTTCTGGTTATATTTATAATCGTGTATGAATTTGATAAAAATGCAAATTCCAACACGATTGTAGATGCGTGCGTTTGCACCCATTTCACATTGAGTTAGTTTGGCGACTATCGGGGTTTGCGTTTTTTGTGCGACTACTTCGGTGGTCGCACTTTTTTATTTTCAAAAATTTTAAGGAGGTAAAAATAATGAAAAAGTGTATTAGTTTGATTTTAGCATTTGTTTTTGTGATTGGTGTTTTTGCCACTGCACCATTAACACCCTTAGCAAATGCGGCAAGTGTTGGTGATTTGACATTCAGATTAAATGAAAGTGGTACAATGTATCAAGTTTATGAATGCAGAACTTCTGCATCAGGTTCACTTACAATACCAAGTATATATAATGGGTTACCTGTAACTCAAATATATTCTTATGCATTTTATGAATGTGATAATCTTACAAGTGTAGTAATACCTGATAGTGTAACGACCATCGGTAGTAGTGCTTTTGCCAGTTGTACATCGCTTGCGAGTGTAACACTTGGTAAGGGTGTTACAACTATACGCGAAGGTGCATTTGATTCGTGTTATGAACTTACAAAGGTTTATATAACAGATTTAAAAAGTTGGTGTAATATAGACTTTGGGGATTTTGGTTCCAATCCATTGAATAATTGTGCAGATTTATATTTAAATGGGACAAAAATAACTCAACTTGAAATACCGCAAGATGTAAAAAAAATAAAAGATTTCGCTTTTTTTGGTGCTGCGTATCTGACAAATGTTACACTTCCAGACAGTGTGGAAAGCATTGGCGACTATGCTTTTGATATTTGTGTGTCACTCAAAACAATAAACATTCCTAACAATGTTGAAACTATTGGTAAAGGTGCTTTTTATAATTGTTCTGAACTTACAAATTTAACAATTGGTGATTCTGTGACCGATATAGGAGAGAGTGCATTTTTAGGTTGTAAGTCTCTTTCAAATGTAACTATCCCTGCTTCTGTAACAAGTATAGGGGAGATGGCATTTTATAATTGTGATTCACTTAAAAGTGTTACTTTATCAAATAATGTAACATATATTGGTGATTATGCATTCGGTTGTAAATATAGCCTCTGGGAGGATACACTTATATATATTGATGGTTTTGTGATTTATGCACCAAAAGGAAGTACTGCTGAAAAATATGCAAAAGATAACAAAATAACTTTTTCAGAGATTGAAGTCACGGATGTACATACACATAAATATAACGAAGAAGTAATTAAACAACCAACCTGTACAGAAGCAGGAACAAAAACATTTACTTGTACAACTTGCGGTGACAGTTATACAGAATCAATCACTGCAACAGGACACAAATGGAATAGTGGTTCAGTAACACTTCACCCTACTTGTACAACTGTAGGCGAAAAAACTTATGTATGTAATGTTTGCTACGAGTCAAAATCAGAAACAATTTCTGTACTTGGTCACAATTATGCGAAAGACTTTACAATTGATAAAAATCCTACTTATGACGAAGCGGGCTCAAAATCAAGACATTGTACAAGATGTGACGCAAAAACTGATATTACATCTATTCCTGAATTAGTAAGATTTTCTGCCCCAATAATAACCAGTATAACATCAGAACAGAATGGTATAAAATTCACCTGGCAAAAAGTAAATGGTACAGAGGGCTATATAGTATTTAAACTCGTTCAGAATGAAGCGGGTGAATATGTATATCAGCAATTAGCAGTAGTAGGTCCTTCAACTTTAGCATTTACCGATTGGACCGCAGTAGACGGTGAAACATACTGTTATGCAGTTGCGGCGATGGATGAAATGGGTAATGCGGGGCAGTACAGCGAGTTTGCTCATACATACAAAAAATTAACAACTCTTTCAACACCAAAAGTATCTGTAAAGAGTACATCAAGCGGTGTAAAGGTAAGCTGGAAAGCAATAGAAAATGCAGAAACTTACACAGTTTACAGAAGAACATATAACGCAAAAACTAAAAAATGGGGCGACTGGAAAAAACTCAAATCCGGTTACACCAAAACAAGTTTTACAGATAAAAAAGCAAAACTCGGTACAAAATACCGTTACACAGTAAAAGCAGTTAATGGTAGTGTAAAGAGTAAATATAAGTCAACAGACACAATAAAATATAATGTAACCCCAACTGTAAAAGTGGCAAAAGTAAGTAATGGTGTAAAAGTAACCTGGTCAACTGCGGCAAACGCAACAAGTTACAAAATTTACAGAAGTACTTACAACACCAAAACAAAAGAATGGGGTAGTTGGAAAGGAATAAAAACTGCAAAAGCAAGTTCAAAATCATACACCGACAAAACAGCAAAGAAAGGTGTAAAATACCGCTACACTGTAAGAGCAGTTAATGGTAGTTATAAGAGTACGTTTAAAGCAAGCGGTTCAGTAAAAAGGTAACACCTTTTTACTGAATGCAGAATGCAAAATGCAA
>SVPQ01000046.1 GCA_015065845.1 Oscillospiraceae bacterium | reverse complement strand
AACCTTCCTGATAGAGAGCAAATCGAAGCTCCTATCGAAGAGCACCTTATCGTTGAGTTCTACTCAAAATAATAAAGCTCTTTAGCCTTATCTTTTGCTTTGGCAAAAAACTAACAAAAACATAGTTAAACTGTGTAAAATTTAGGAGGGTTTGGTATGATCGGTATTGAAAAACCAAGAATTGAGTTCTCTGATTCAATGGAAGAAACAGCACATGGTGTGTTTGTAGTAGAACCACTCGAAAGAGGTTTTGGTACTACTTTAGGTAACAGCCTTCGTCGTGTACTTCTTTCTTCATTACCGGGTTATGCAATTACATCTGTAAAAATTGATGGTATTCTTCACGAATTCTCAACAATTCCTAACGTTAAAGAAGACGTTACAGAAATAGTTCTTAACCTTAAGGGCGTTATTCTTAAAATTCACGGAGACGGTCCAAAGATTATGTATATCGAGGCTAACGGCTCAGGTGAAATCACTGCTGGTGATATTAAAACAGACTCTGAGGTTGAAATTCTTAACCCAGACCACCATATAGCTACACTTGACAACGGTGCTCATGTTTCTATGGAGCTTACAGCTGATAAGGGCAGAGGATATGTTTCTTCAGACAGAAACAAACAACTTCTTGCTCCTGAAATTGGTGTAATTGCTATTGACTCAATTTACTCACCAGTATTAAAAGTTAACTATACAGTTGACAATACTCGTGTTGGTCAAATCACTGACTATGACAAACTTTCAATTGAAGTTTGGACAGATGGTACAATTTCTGCAAAAGAAGCTGTTTCTTTCGCTGCTAAAATTCTTACAGAACATCTTAATCTCTTTGTTGACCTTTCTGATGAAGTTTCAAATACAGAGATTATGGTTACTACAGATAACAGTGCTAAAGAAAAAGTTCTTGAAATGACAATTGAAGAACTCGACCTTTCAGTTCGTTCATTCAACTGTCTCAAGAGAGCAGGTATTAATACTGTTGAAGATTTGATTAACAAAACAGAAGACGATATGATGAAAGTTAGAAACCTTGGTAGAAAATCTCTTGATGAGGTTGTAAACAAGTTAGCTTCTCTCGGATTTACTCTTAAAGACGAAGACGAATAAGTCCATATTTTCGGCAAAGGAGTGTTATAGATGCCCGGAACAAGAAAACTTGGCAGAACAAGTGACCATAGAAATGCTATGCTTCGTAACATGGTTACAGCTCTTATCGAAAACGGTAAGATGACAACTACTGTTACCCGTGCTAAAGAAGTACGCGCAATGGCAGAAAAAATGATTACTATTGCTAAGGAAGATAATCTTCATAACAGAAGACAAGTAGCATCTTATATTACTAAGAGTGATGTTGTTAAAAAGCTCTTTAACGAAGTAGCTCCAAAATATAAAGATGTTAACGGCGGTTACTGCCGTATTATCAAGACTGAAGCTCGCCGCGGTGACGCTGCTGAGATGTGCATTCTTGAGTTAATCTAATTTTGTTGTAAAATCCCGTTCGTTTTTTGCGAATGGGATTTTTAAATTAAGGAATTTGAAATGAACAAGAAAAAAATAAAAATAATTTCAATATTACTTGCAATTACAATTGTAATCTCTGGTGGTGTGTATGTAGCAGATTTATTTTTAGGTTACGATGCACCAGAGATTCATAAGTTAAGCGAGAGTAATATTAAAAATACAGAAGACATTAAGCTCACAGCGCATCGTGGGTTTTCTGGCGTTGCACCTGAAAATACAATTGCCGCATTTGAAAAAGCAGCAGAGTATAATTTCTTTGCCGCAGAATGTGATGTACATTTAACCAAAGATGGTGTGTGGGTTATTTATCATGATGATAATATTTTCAGACTGACAAATGGCTATAAAAATATCGCTGATGCAACTTACAATGAATTACAGGAATATGTAATAGATAACGGTGTAAATGTAGAAAAATATCCAAATCAAAAAATACCTACATTAGAAGAATTTTTAATAGTTTGTAAAGATATGAAAATAGTTCCGCAAATAGAAATTAAAAACGGAAGCCAGGAAAAATTGCAAGAAATTTTAAATTTACTTGATAAATATAATTTAAGAGAACAGGCAATTATTATTTCTTTTAATATAGATGCGATAAAAACTATAAGAGAACTTGACGAGAAAATTGAAATCTGGTATTTAGTAGAAGAAATTACCGATAGTGAAATGGATGAATGTGTTAATAATAATTTTGCGTTGGCATTTAATCATAAAAAGAATACAGAAGAAATAATAAAAATAGCGAGTGAAAAAAATATTAAACTTTGTGCGTGGACAGTTGACGATATAAAAATAATTGAACAACTTTATAATATGGGTGTTAAATACATAACCACCAATGCGGTAATTTACTGATATTTTCTAAAAATGAAAATATCAGTAAATTTTGTGTAATATTACAAAAAAACTTGTAAAATTTATAATATTTACTACTTTTAGATATTTAATTTACTCTTTTATTTTATATTAAAAAGTGTTATAATATTAAAAGTGGATTTGTGCGTTTTTGCACATCAAAAAGACAATTACTTAATTCAGATATATATAATAAAAAAGTTAGGGGTGCCGCATGTGGAAAGATTTGTAATCCGTGGTGGTAATAAACTTCACGGTGAAATTAAAATCAGCGGTGCAAAGAATGCAGTTTTAGGGATTATGCCTGCTGCAATTCTTGCTGATGGTCCTTGTAGAATTGAAAATATTCCTGACATCAGTGATGTCAGAATGATGATAAAAATATTACGCCATATTGGTGCAGAAGTTGAAACACCAGAAGAAGGCGTAGTTATAATTGATGGTAAAAATGTCAACGCAGACATAAATATACCTGACAAAATGACCCGTAAATTAAGAGCATCTTATTACCTTTTAGGTGCTTTATTGGGTAAATTTGGTAATGCAAGTGTTTCAATGCCAGGTGGTTGTTATTTTGGTGAAAGACCAATTGACCAGCATATAAAAGGTTTTGAAGCATTAGGAGCAACAGTAAGCACTGAGGGTGCAGTTGTTGTTGCAAATGCAGATGAACTTATGGGTTCTTCTGTTTATATGGATGTTGTTTCAGTAGGTGCTACAATAAATGTAATGCTTGCAGCGGTAAGAGCTAAAGGTCTTACGGTTATTGAAAATGCCGCAAGAGAGCCACATATAGTTGACCTTGCGAACTTTTTAAACTCAATGGGTGCAGATGTTCGCGGTGCCGGTACAGATGTTATTAAAATCCGTGGTACTCAGAGTATGCACAGTTGCACTTATTCTATAATTCCTGACCAGATTGAAGCAGGTACTTATATGGTAGCGGCTGCAGCAGTTGGTGGCGATGTTATAATTCAGGATGTTATTCCAAAGCACCTTGAGTCAATCACAAACAAATTAGAAGAATGTGGCATTACAGTTATCGAAGGTGACGACAGTATCCGCGTTGTTTCAAATATAGAAAGACCAAATGCTTGCAGAGTTAAGACAAGACCACACCCTGGTTTCCCGACAGATATGCAACCACAAATGGCAGTTTTACTTACAACTTGTAAAGGTACAAGCCATGTTGTAGAAAGTGTGTGGGATAACCGCTTTAAATACACCCAACAGTTAAAGAGAATGGGTGCTAATATAATTGTTGATGGTAAAACCGCTATTGTTACAGGTGTTGATAATCTTAATGGTGCACCGGTTGAGGCTGATGACTTAAGAGCAGGTGCTGCAATGGTTATTGCCGGTATGATGGCAAAAGGCACAACAACAGTTACAAATGTAAACCTTATAGACCGCGGTTATGAGAAAATTGTTGAAAAACTTACCGCAGTCGGTGTAGATATTACCCGTGAAACATTTGACGAGGAGTAATTTAATATGATAAGATTTTGTCCGCTATTTTCATCAAGTAGCGGCAATTCTGTTTACATAGGCGAAAATAACGCAGGAATTTTAGTAGATGTGGGCAGAACTGCCAAACAGATAAGAGAAAAACTGGACTCAATAGGTGTTGAAGAATCGGCAATAAAAGCGGTGTTTCTCACACACGAACACGCGGACCACATAAAAGGTCTTTCGGTGTTTTTAAAACGAAATAAAATACCTGTGTATGCTTCGGCGGGTACAATTTTAGAACTCAAGAAAAAAGGTGTTTTAAACGATTGTCACACAGATTTTACTGTTAATGATGACGGTGTAGAAATTGGCGATATGTTTATAAAACCTTTTAAAACTTCACACGACTGTGCAGATGGCAGAGGATATGTGGTTACAGGTAGTGACGGTAGTACAAAAGTTGCAGTTGCTACAGATACAGGCATTGTAACACCTGAAATTATGAACTCAATCACAGGCTGTAAACTGGTTTATATTGAGTCAAATCACGATTTGAATATGTTAAAAACAGGTCCGTATTATTATGAATTGAAAAAAAGAATTCTTTCTGATAAAGGGCATCTTTCAAATGATGCGTGTGCGAGTGTTTTAAAAACTCTTGTAAACAATGGTACAACACAGTTTATATTAGCACATTTAAGTCCTGAAAATAATACACCGCATTTAGCTTATGAAACTTCAACCAATGCACTTTTAGGTATGGGTGCACTCGTCAACAGAGATTATGAATTAAAGGTTGCAGAAGCAGAAAATAACAGTAAGGTAGTTTTAGTTTAATGTTAAAAGTAAATTTTGTATGTCACGGCAATATACTGACATTCTTAAAATAACCCAGTGTTTATGAGGCTTTAGATGGTTTTAGTAACTTGATTTACACCTCATTTACACCTTTAAAATGATGATAAAAAGACTCATTATACAAAAATT
>SVPQ01000045.1 GCA_015065845.1 Oscillospiraceae bacterium | reverse complement strand
GCTGATTTTTCTCCAATATCAATATTTTCAGAATCAAATACCATCTGGCGAATGAGACGAGCAATATTTTCAACGTATTTTCTTGATGGTGCAATCATTTTTCCTTTAGGTTCAAACGAAACACACTCATTACAAGCATACACATTCATAGGCATTTTCACAGCATAAGAAACATTCATCTTTTCAGAAACTTTATCTAAAATTCCAGTTACTCGAGTAGATTCACCATTAATTATAAGTTCAGGTGTTTCAATAAGTATTTTAGAAATCACTTCAACTATCTCTGTTTCTACATTTTCGGTGAGATTATCATTTACAAACAACCAAGCTAATGGTGCTTTTCTACTTTTACCAATAATATATGATTCGTTGTCAGTTATAAACAAAGCATTTTTATCATCGGAAATCAAATAAAAAAGATTAAATAAAATTTCATTCTTTCCTGTCAAAAGTTTTTTAACAACACTATACTTTTCTTTAGTTTTCACAATATCACCCACCTAAGATTAAACTAAAGATTAAGGTTTCCTATTTCCTATTTCCTATTTCCTATTTCCTATTTCCTGCTTCCTATTTCCTGCTTCCTATTTCCTGATTCCTGTTTCCTGCTTCCTGTTTCCTGCTTCCTGTTTCCTTGTTTCTAATTCCTAGTTCCTAATCATATCACTAAACTCATCTTCAGTAATAACCTTAACACCAAGCTCATTCGCTTTTCGGAGTTTGCTACCCGCATCTTCACCAGCTAAAACTACGCTTGTTTTCTTTGAAACTGAACTAGAAGTTTTGCCGCCGAATTTTTCTATAATTTCACTTGCTTCAGTTCGTGTAAACTGTGAAAGTGTACCGGTTAAAACAAATGTCTGACCGGCAAAACGCATATCTTCAGTTTTCGAAAGATTTTCCATATTAACTCCGACTGACTTTAATTCTTCAATAAGTTCGCGTGTCTGCGGAAGTGAAATCGTATCTGTAAAGGTTTTAGCCATTACATCGCCAAAACCATCTATTGAAAGTACATCTTCGGTTGTTGCGTTAAGGATATTTTCCATATTATTGAAGCGTTTGCTTAAAAGTTTTGCCGCCTTCTGACCTATGTGGCGAATACCAAGAGCAAATATAACTCTGTACAAATCATTCTTTTTAGAATTCTCAATAGCAGTCAAAAGATTATTGGCACTTTTTTCGCCCATTCTCTCAAGACTTGCAATATCCTGTGGCTGTAAATGATAAATGTCGCTGGCTTTTTCAATAAGATTCTCATTTACAAGAACTTCTAAAACTGCATCGCCAAGTCCCTCAATATCCATAGCGTCACGAGAACAGAAGTGAATAAGTTTTCTTAAAAGTTGTGCAGGGCAATCAGGGTTAAGGCAACGGATTGCCGCTTCACCATCTTCACGCATTGTTTTACTGTTACACGCAGGACAATATTCCGGTAATGTATATTCAGGATTTTCGTGGTTGTGCTTTGCAACTGTAACAACCTCAGGAATAATATCCCCTGCTTTTCTTACAACAATTGTGTCGCCAATTGCAATTTGCTTTTCTTTTATAAAATCTGCATTGTTTAAAGTCGCTCTCGAAACAGTAGTACCCGCAAGAGTAATTGGCTCAAAAACTGCGGTTGGTGTAAGCACACCAGTTCTGCCGACCTGAACATCTACTGAAAGAAGTTTTGTTTCTTTTTCTTCTGGCGGATATTTAAATGCAACTGCCCATTTAGGGAATTTTGCAGTACTGCCAAGTGATTTTCTACCGCCAAAATCATTAACCTTTATAACTGCACCATCAATATCAAAAGGCAGATTACCGCGGTTATCTCCTATATTTTTTATTTTTTCTATACATTCATTAATATTTTTACAGAGTGCAAATCCCGGAACAACGCTGAAACCTAAATCTTTTAAATATTCAAGCGAGTCGTAATGATTTTTCAACTCTTTACCGCCCTCAATTTGCTGAATATTAAAAATGAAAATGTCTAACTTTCTTGAAGCGGTAACTTTAGCATCCTTTTGTCTTAATGAGCCAGACGCCGCATTTCTTGGATTTTTAAACGGCTTTTCATCATTCAGTTCCTGTTTTTCAACCAGTTCATCAAAAGACTTATGTGACATATACACTTCGCCACGGACTTCAATAAAAGGAATCTTTTCTTTTAATGTTAATGGAACTGAACGGATAGTTTTAACATTAGCAGTAACATCCTCACCAACCAAACCATCGCCACGGGTAGATGCTCTGACTAAAACACCGTCACGATATTCAAGTGAACATGAAAGTCCATCAATTTTCGGTTCAACAGTATATTCAACATCACTCAGAACAGATGTTACGCGTCTTTCAAAATCGTAAAGTTCTTCATCTGAAAATGCATCCTGCAAACTTTCCATTGGTACTGTGTGAGTAACGCTTGTAAATAAATTCTCATCACTTCTGCCACCTACCCTGTGAGTTGGTGAATTTGTCTTTAAAAGTTCAGGGAATTTATCTTCAAGTTCTGACAGTTCACGCATCATCATATCGTAATCATAGTCAGAAACATCACTTTCATTACCCATATAATATTTTTCTATACAATCATTGAGAATAGTTGTTAATTCTGCCACTCTCTTTTTTGCCAATTCAAAATCCATAACGAATCACCTTTTAAAATATATCCTTCATATTTTACCACAAACTAAAACAATTTAAAAGTATTAAAATAAAAAAAGCCACGCACCGAGACTTTTTGCTCAGTGCGTGTGTTTTGGCTTTTAATAAATATGAATAGAAAAATATATGTAAACACTCCAAAGGGGAAAAGAGTGTTATGGGCGGGTTAGAGTTGCTCTAACAACCTTTTGTTAAAACAATTATTGAAGGTTGTTGAGAACAGCGTTTAACTCAATGATTTTTGCAAGTTTTTTGAAAGAAAAACCTTTTTCGTTTTCAATTTCTACTAAAAGTTGGTTTTTAATGTCGTTTAAGTTCATCATTGTGTTTAACTCCTTTGTCTGTTTTGCTTTAGTTGTTTTGTTCAACTTACGAGTAGATTATATCACATTTTTCACAAAAGTCAAGTTATTTTGCACAATCCATTCTTCTTATGTTTGTGCATTATGACGAAAACTTGCAAAATATCATATTTTGTCGTTTTGCACCCTCTTTGAATAAATTCACTAAACACTGTCAATTGTTTTTGTGTACATTTCACAATCTCGCAACTCACATTCACCCTAATTCCCCTAGTGGTAAGTAGATATTTCAAAGCTATATCAAAAAACTTTGTGAACTTTTTTTATTAAAAAACTTTTGATTGATATAAGTTTATTTTTATTGTATAATGATTGTAATTAGTCGAAACGCAACTGCGTTTCGTAAAAGCCGATTTTATCGGCTTTTAGCAAAATTGCTTTTCATAAATACAATTTTGCATTACAGTCATTGAAAGGATTATAGTCGAATTTTCAAAGAAAATTCGATACCAAATATATGATTTGGTATCGAAACAGTGTAATTTTACACTGTTTCGACTAACTATAATCGTTATAATGTTTCTAGATTTTATCTGTGGGGTGACAAAATGCAACAAATATCTTTTGAAAACATTGATTTAGGTGGCTTTTGGGAAACAAAGCAGAATACTAACCGTGATGTAACTATGCCCGTAATTTACAAGCAATTTTACGATTCAGGCAGAGTTACCGCTTTTGCTTGTGACTGGAAGCCAGGTGACGAAAAGAAACCACACTATTTCTGGGACTCTGACATTGCAAAATGGATTGAAGGTGTTTCTTACTCGCTCATAAACGCACCGGACGAATCTTTAGAAGAAGTTATTGACATAATAGTTGACTGGATTTATGACAATCAGTTTATTGACGGATACTTCAATATATACTTCACTGTGTGCGAACCTACCAAAAGGTTTACAAATCGTGATGCACACGAACTTTACTGTGCAGGTCATTTAATTGAAGCGGCAATTGCCTATCACAAAGCAACAGGCAAATCCAAATTTTTAAGATGTATGGAAAAATATGTGCTTCATATTAAAGATGTATTTATGGACAAATATATTGCAGATTTCGCAACACCAGGTCACGAAGAAATTGAACTTGCATTAATAAAACTCTGGGAATACACAGATAAATTGGAGTACTTAAAACTTGCCCGTTACTTTATCAATTTAAGAGGTAACAACGAAAAAGACAAACCTGTATACAACCATACAGATTTCACCTATGAGCAAAGTCACGAGCCTGTAAGAGAAATGAAATCTGCTATAGGCCACGCAGTAAGAGCAGAATATCTTTACTGTGCTATGGCTGACCTTGCAAGAATTGACAATGATGAAGAATTAAAGAATGCGTGTAAAGCACTTTTCAGCGACATTGCAAATAAAAAAATGTATATTACAGGTGGCGTAGGCTCAGGCATCTTAGGTGAATGTTTTACTGAAGAGTATGACTTACCAAACCAGTTTGCCTATTCTGAAAGTTGTGCTGGTATTGCTCTTGCACTCTTTGCAAAAAGAATGAATTTGTTAGATGTCAATTCAATTTATGATGATGTTGCAGAAAGAGTTATATATAACAACATTTTTGCATCCTGTTCTATAAGTGGCAGAGAATTTTTCTACACAAATCCACTTGAAATCAACTTAAAAGAACGCAGACTCACCCAAAAATACAGAATGGAAAATCAGAACTTCCCTGCTACTGAAAGACAGGCACTTTTTGATTGCTCCTGTTGCCCACCAAACTTTGCAAGATTTATTGAGTCTTTCGGTGATTTTCTTTACACTCAGGATGATGACACAGTATATATTCATCATTACGCAAAATCCAGCGCCGCTTTTAATGGTATAAAAATAAAACAGACAACTGACTACCCATTAAAAGGTAAAATCAAAATTGCTATTTCAGGTAAATGCGAAAACAAAAAAATCGCTTTAAGAATTCCGGGTTGGTGTCAGAAATACACCGTTACAGTTGATAAAAAAGCGGTTAAACCGAAAGTTACTGACGGATTTATTTATATTAAATGCGAAGGCAAAAAACTCAGCATTGAGCTCGATTTAGAAATGAAAGCAGTTTTAAACGAAGCAAATCCGTTAATTGACCAGAACTTCGGCAGAGTTGCAGTATCTTACGGACCATTTATTTATTGCCTTGAAGATATTGATACAGACTACAAAATTTCTGAAATTTCACTTTCTAAAACGCTTAATGAAACAATAAAATATGTTGAATTCTTTAAAGCGAATATTATGGAAGTAGATGCTTTTGTAACAGAAACCTTTGAAGGACTTTACAGACCTCTCAAAAATACTAAAAAGCCAATACGCTTAATGCTTGTGCCATATTACACATTTGCAAACCGTGGCGAAGCAGATATGGCGGTGTGGTTGAAACTTGCAAGATAAATAAAACCTGGTATCAATGGTGATACCAGGTTTTATTTATACATTCTTCATAATCCAATCTGCAATATCAGAAATAACTTCTTCGCCTATATGTCTTTCAGTATTAT
>SVPQ01000022.1 GCA_015065845.1 Oscillospiraceae bacterium | reverse complement strand
TGGGTGTTGGGGGCTGGGTGTTGGGGGCTGGGTGTTGGGGGTTAGATTGATTAAAAATGACCGTTTAGTTTGGATGCAGAAGTCATTTTCTTCACCCCGAAGTCGTATAATGGTTGTAATTTGTCGAAACGCAGTTGCGTTTCGACAAAGCCGATTTTATCGGCTTTTAGCAAAATTGTTTTTCATAAATACAATTTTGCATTACAGTCATTGAAAGGATTATAGTCGAATTTTCGAAGAAAATTCGATACCAAATCATATATTTGGTATCGAAACAGTGTAATTTTACACTGTTTCGACTAACTATAATCGTTATACAGATACTACGAGTGGGTGAAAAAATGACTAAAACACCCGAAGCCTTAGCTTCGGGTGTTTGTTCTGCGCCAAAATAAACGGTCATCAAATTTCACCAAATATTTTTGTTATAACTTTCTCACCAAGAATCTTCTTTGCAAGTGGCATACCATATTTGAATGCTACAACTGCTAAGATACCGCCAACTATACCAACTAATGTACCAACGATAACATCTGTTGGGTAGTGAACATGAATGTAAACTCTTGAGAAACCAACGAGTAAAGCAAGAATAAACATTGGAATACCAAGTTTTTTGTTAGCTTTAATAAGAAGCGGTGTTGCTGCACCTAATGAAGATGAAGTATGACCTGATGGGAATGAGAAACTGTGTGGTTTTTCAATAAGTGGATTCGGGAACACGAAATCTGCCGGCCAACCATCAAAGTTGAATGGTCTTGGTCTTTCAAAGATTTGTTTAAGTACAAGGTTATTAATACAACTTGCAATACCCAAACCTAAAAGAACGAGCACACCAAATTTTCTGGTTTTCTTGAATATGCAAAGAATTACGCCTAAAGCAATCCAGAAAATACCATCATCACCTAAGTGAGTTATAAAAATCATAATTGCATCGAGAACAGGATTCCAGAGTTTTTCAACCAACTGGAAAACAGCACAATCGAAATTAGTAAAAACTGAAAAATCGCCCATAAATTTTCCTCCTAAAATAATATAAAAATATATTACACTTTACAATATAAAAAGTCAAGAGAGTTTATTCTTTAATTTTATAAATAGTGGTGTTAATCGTGTTTTAAACACAGTAAACATAATGTCATACATTACGAAAACCACATTAAATAAAACTGCAAAAATAGGAATAGTAAACTTACCCATATCTTCATCTAAAAAAGACAATTTAAAAATAAATGTCACTATAAGACCGATTGCAGTAAGAGCAACATTAAAGGTTAAAACCTTTACACCCCACGAAAGTGCTTTTGGCAGTTTTTCATATAATGGTTTTAAAAGTGGATAATACCCGAAAAACAATGTGTAATTGAGTGCCGCTTCTTTATCGGTTAAAAGTATAAACGAAATAAAACTCGTTACAAAGAACACGCCCAAAGCCCATTTTTTACCGATTATTTCATCAACTGCAAAAACTATTGCACCAGTTATTATCGGGATTACATACATCATAGATGGCATTATGTTTGTTAGTAGCATTATAACCACCGACAAAGCAGACACCATCCCCGAAATGGTTGTATATCTTGTTTTTTTCATATCAGTCAACTAAAGTAACCGTTTCGGTATAAGTGGCAGAAGCAGGGATACTTTCAAATATATTACTATCATCAAAATGAATAGTTTCAATATATTCATCTGGCACATACTGGTCATCAAGTTCCAATTTTTCTTTAACAACTATGTCGTAATCTGCATAAATATCATAAAATTCAACCGAGTAATCAGGATTGATTTTAATGAAATTAGTAGGTAACGAAATCCAGTAATCTAAGATTTCGTTTGTTTCATCATTTTGGTAAGTAACATGAATTTTTATATCAATATATATATCACTACCATATAAATGCTCTATAGATGATGCCAAACCTTTAACAATAATTAACCCATCTTCCGTTATTTCGCTTTTTAAAATCAATTCATAGTCCAATACACCGTAAAGTTCATCCTTGTCTTCAACTTCATTTTCATCAAAAATATTAATACACGCACTAAAATCAGCGCCATAAAAATATTCTCCAGGAAATGTAAAGTCAGAAGACCATTCATCAGCTATCATATCATAATCTTCATTTCTGGTTCCATCGTATTCAAAATAAATATCTGAACAGTTAATTACAAGTTGGTCCTGAGCTTTATCGTATACTGCACCTGTTACATTTGCAGTAGTATAAAAATCGTGAATAATTTCATCTTCACCGAATGTATAGTCAGCATTTCCAACATCTTCAAATGCGTACTCAAGTTCATCGAAAACTGTATCTATGCCATCACCAAGAGCACCTAAAAGATTACCAAATATATTAACCGCAAAAATAACTATAAGAAAAACCGCTAAAGGCTTAAACTTTTTTCTGCCGTTCTGGTCCTGCTCTATAAATGCTTTTTTAGCAACTTGTTTTGCATCTTCAACATTTTTGATATTTGCTAAATCATTAATATCAAACTTCTGACTTGCATCTGTTTTTGGTGCTTTTTGATAATCGTAAGTTTTGCTTTTATGTTCTGCGGCAGTTGTTCTGTAATCATTTGCTCTGTTATATTTATCATCAGGCAAATGTGTGTTATGGTCACAATGTTTATTTGAAACCGCACCACAATGCGGACACATATAATCCTGTTCGTTTACAACAACTTTACCGCAACTATCACATTTATGCATTATTTTCTCACCCTTAATTTTTTATTTTAAAATTACTTCGTGACCAGTTCTTGCAGATTCATAAACAGCGTCTAAAATCTTCATAAGCTCAACACCATCTTCCGCCGGTGCTCTGCAAGGTATATTATTAAGTGAACAATCTACAAAGTGATTAATTTCGCCTGCAAAAAGTCCGTCAAAGCTTAAAGATGTGTCTTTATCGAATGAAACATTTACTAAGTAGCCTTGTTCGTCTGTAAAGATTTCAACCTCAGGAGAAAGTTTTGCACCTGCTTTTGTACCAAAGAACTCAATATCACCTTTTGGTTCTTTGATATTGAGTGAAAACGATGCTTCAACTGAAAGAACGAGACCATTATCAAACCGAATCATAGCACTTGCTAAATCTTCAACATCACAAATATCATTTTCGCCTGCTGAAACTGAGTTATAACCCTTACCGCCTTTAATGTCAGGACGATTAAAAAGTTTCTGGAATGTAGCACCATAAACTGAAACAGGTTTCGGGTTACCGCAGAGGTAACGGACTAAATCTATAACATGAACACCTAAATCTATAAGTGGACCACCACCTGAACGGGATTTATCACCAAACCAACCACCAGGGTTACCGTTTCTTCTTAAATATGTAGCTTTTGCGTAATAAATATCACCAAAATAACCCGCATCTATAAAATCTTTCATTACATCTGCATCGTTACCGTATCTTCTTACAAAGCCAATCTGAAGAAGTTTATTATTCTTCTTTGCTGCCTCAAGCATTTCTTCAGCTTGTTTTGTATTCATAGCCATTGGCTTTTCGCAAAGAACATTTTTACCTGCATTAAGTGCTGCAATAGTACATTCAGCGTGAGCAGAGTTCCAAGTGCACACACTTACAATATCAATTTCAGGTAATGCTTTTAACATTTCATCTTTATCTAAAAAGCATCTTTCTTTAGGAACACCATACTTTTCCGCCATTAAATTAAGTTGTTTTTCATTAATATCACAAAAGGCGTAAAGCTCAACATTTTCGTTTTTTAAATAAGCACCGATGTGCTCGTTACTTATACCACCTGTACCAATAACTGCTGCTTTTAACTTTGCCATAATCTATTCCTCCTGAAAAGAATTTTTACATATTTAATAGTATCATTTTTCTCTATTTTTTTCAATAGGTGTATAGACAATAAATAAAAAAAAGAATATAATTATGTAAAAATTCTTTTCGGGAGAAAGTTATTATGAGTTATTTATTTGAAATGCATTTGCATACAGATGAAGTAAGTCGTTGTGCTTCAATTCCTGCAAAACAGATTGCAGAACTGTATCTTACAACCAATTACAACGGAATCGTTGTAACTGACCATATGAACAGTTCAGCATTTTCTAAAAAACCTTATAAAAATGCTACATGGGACGAAAAAGTTACTCACTTTTTAGAGGGCTATAATATATTAAAAGAAGAACTTTCAGGAAAAATGGTTGTACTTTTAGGTATGGAAATAAATTTTTATGAATGCGAAAATGATTACCTCGTTTATGGTGTAACAGAAGAATTTTTAAGAAATAATGGTGATTTAATGGCGTATTCACCTGAAGATTTCTCAGAACTCGCTAAGAAAAATGGTCTTTTATTTTTACAGGCACATCCTTTCAGACGCGGTCTTACTGTTGAGGATTGGGAAATACTTGACGGATACGAAGTATTTAACGGAAATCCAAGACACTATTCTTCAAACCCTATTGCAGAGGCTTGGGCGAAATACCACAACAAAGATATTGTAGTAGCCGGTTCGGACTTCCACGAAATTGAAGATTTAGCTCACGGCGGTGTGATTTTTGAGAATGAAATAAAAAATAACGATGACCTTTTGAGAGAATTAAAAGCATTAAACTACGAGCTTTATAAGACAGATTTTAAACATACGCGTTAGAAAATAGGAAACAAGAAGCAGGAAACAGGGGGAATTCACTTTATGAAAAATCTTAAATTACTGGCAATTCTGTTAGTTGTTTTGTTGTGTACTGCTTGCGGTGGTAATTCAGGTGCGACTGTTACAGAAACAACTACTGAATTAATTACAGAATTAACTACCATAAATGAAACAACCGAAACAGTTACAGATGCAGAAACAGTTGTTGCAACTACAGAACAGATTGTTTCTGTAAGTAACATCCCCGAATATTCAGGTGAAGCGTATATTACTCTCAACAACAATCAACCAGAATTCACGAGTGATGAAATTACTGAAAAACCATTTGAACGATATAGCAATTTAGACTATCGTGGCAGATGCGGTGTTGCTTTTGCGTGTCTTGGCAGAGAAACAATGCCGACTGAAGAGCGTGGTGAAATCGGTATGATTAAACCCAGTGGCTGGCATCTAAAAAAATATGATTGTGTTGATGGCAAATATTTATATAACCGATGTCATTTAATCGGGTTTCAGTTATCTGCCGAGAATGCAAACGATAAAAATCTTATAACTGGTACGAGATATTTAAACATTCAGGGAATGTTGCCTTTTGAAAACATGGTTGCAGACTATATTGAAGAAACAAACAACCATGTAATGTACAGAGTTACACCCGTTTTTGAGGGTGAAAACCTTTTATGTAAAGGCGTTAAAATGGAAGGTTACTCTGTTGAAGATAAAGGCAAAGGCATCTGCTTCAATGTATTTTGTTACAACGCACAACCATCAGTTAAAATTGATTATGAAACGGGTGAAAGTTGTCTTATAGTAAAGCCAACTGAAGCAACTACAACAAATACCGAAAAAATTGAAGCAACATATATTTTAAATATAAACTCAAAAAAATTCCACTCTCCCGACTGTTCATCAGTTGGAAAGATGGCTGAGAAGAATAAACGAGAGTTCAATGGTGACAGAAGCGAGTTAATTAATGACGGATATGAACCGTGTGGGAGTTGCAAGCCATAAGTAAGGAAACAGGAAATAGGAAGCAGAAAACAGAAAAAGTTCTATCATTTTAGGTTTATAAAAACCTTAAATGATAGAACTTAACTTTTTCTTATTTAATTATAATAGCAACGCAGTTCCGAAGTTATTCACTCTTAACTCTTCATTAAAAAATCCAGACAGTTCAAGCTGTCGGGATTTTTTATTACCACTTATTATGCACTCTTTCGTGGAATACGGGTAAATTTTCTATTTTCAATTCTGTGCCATCATCAAGGACTGCTATGCCATTTAACATACCGAATAACTTGTCAGCGTGTTGTGACATAATACCTACAGAAATATCTGTTCTATCATTAAAAAATGGTTTAAACTCCACTCTGAAACGATTGTCACTTGAAGTCATATTCCAGGTATCCATTACATTTTCAGGGATACAGAAATCAACTAAATCCAGTTTATGACATTTGCCATCATAAAATAGCATATTTTCAGAAGCCGCAGAAGTATCACCGAAACCATAACCGATATTATAACCAAACGGTTTACCGTTTACTGTTCCACTACCAATTCCCCAGAACCAAGTGTTATTGTATGTCCATATTCCTCTTCCCCAGTCAAGAATACCAAAGTCTTTACAGTCATCAAAAGTATAAGTTCTGCCCTTTACTGTAACAGAACCTTTTGCTTTCATACAAGCAATTTTCTGATTGTAATAAAATGCTTTTTTATTGTTTTTCCAGGGAGTTGCAACAACCATTGTGTCCATTGGTGGTTGCTCTAAGTAAATATCCGCAACAATCTCTGTGTGGTTAAAAGTTCTCTTAAAATCACAATAAAAGTGTCTGCCTGTTTCTGTTCTGTCAATATGAAATTCGCAAGACTTATTCTTAAAAGAAATATCGCCTTTTTCACTCGTATCAGGTAAATTCAATTTACCCATTGGCATAATTGGAATTTCTGTTGCAGAAAACTTTTCTTTTGTTATAAAATCAAATACCGAGCAATCTATAAGTCCCATATAACCATTATCGGCAAATGTAAAAGAAACTGCATATTTTCCCTCGCTGTCAATTATATGGTAATAATCCCATTCTTTAAGCCTTGATTTATTTGATTTTACCATCGAACGCGAATAGTCATACACTAAACTGTTCGCCCACCCCGCTTCACGCAGAATACCTTTTTCATCGAGTAAATTACCATTACCAGTAAGTTTATGATTAAGATTTTTGGGTGTCATAATCATATACCTTTTTCGTCATATAAAAATACTGTTTCAAGTGCAATTTTGACACCTGCATCAATTGCTTGCGGTTTTATCATTTCAACTGTGTCGAGTCTTGTGTGATAATATCTTGACGGTTCCGGATTCATAGCAACAAATGTAGCCGCCGAAACACCTTTTTGTGAGAATGCAGCTGAATCTGTCGCACCTAATTCAATAACACCTGTTGGTACATCATACCCAGCATTTTTTGCGCCATCCTGAATAAGTTTTGCAACTCTGCTATCATTTTTAGTAAGACCATTCATATCTTTACTGTAAATTTTCATAAAGTCCATTTCACAGATTGTATCAACGCCCATTACAACAGTTTCAACATCTTTATTCTGTAATTCAGGGTGATTTTTAACGAATGATTTTGAACCACGAAGACCTGCTTCTTCTGCACCAGTTAAAAGAACACAAACTTCAGTGTTTTCAAAACGAATATCATTATCATTAAGATATTTTGCAACTGCATTTGAAATAAATACACCGCTTAAATTATCAATGCAACCTGTAACAGGGTTTTTGTAGTTAATAAAACTGAAATTGAAGCAATAAATAATAATTGTAAGGTAAAGTACAACTGCTAAAATCTTAACTACTAAACCTTCTGAAAGCCAGACAATGTCTGAAAATGCACCATTTGCCACAACTGCATAAATAGAAACACCTAAACCAATCAAAAGAGAAGCAAGTGCACCGTAGATGTTAAATGCTACACCTTTTCTGCCGGTTTTGTATGTATATTTCCATTCATACGCAGAGTCAGTATGAGCACAGAGAATGATTCTCTTTTTTGTTTCGCCTTTGGCTTTTCTTACACCGTAAACATTACCTGCAGTTTTCTTTTTAAAGAATACATCTAAAACAGGTTTGTAAAAAACAAATTCTAAAACAATCATAAGAATTGTTAAAGCATAAAGTGCCAAAGAAACAACATAAAAACCTAATGTAAACATTGTAATAGCAATTATTGCCATAACAACACCAATTCTTATCCAAGACATAAATGCTTTGTCGCTCACTTTGAATTCTTCACGGGTAACTTCATCGCAGAAATTATTAAGGTCATTCATCATATATTCCTGTGCATTTTTTTCTGCTTCACTACCAGTTGGTCTCGGACCAAAATTCTTACAACAATTTTTGATGCTTTTTATAGCATAGTTTGTATATTCCCTTACTTTAATATCATAATTTGCGATACTTTCGCTTGCTTTCATAAATGAATTACTCCTTTAAAAAATATCTCTCATATTATACATATAACCGGTTTAAATATCAACATTTATTCAGATAAAATTCTTTTTAAATATTGACCCGTATAAGATTTTTTATTCTTTGCCACTTCTTCAGGTGTACCTGTTGCAACAACAGTACCGCCACCGTTACCACCTTCAGGACCTAAATCTATAATATAATCGGCAGTTTTAATAACATCTAAATTGTGCTCGATTACAACAATACTGTTCTCGGCATCTACAAGGCGGTTTAAAACTTCTAAAAGTTTACTTACATCGGCAGAGTGAAGACCCGTTGTTGGTTCATCTAAAATATAAATAGTTCTGCCTGTTGAACGCTTTGAAAGTTCTGTTGCAAGTTTAACTCTTTGTGCTTCACCGCCCGAGAGTGTTGTTGCAGGTTGACCTAAAGTAATGTAACCTAAACCAACATCATTAAGTGTTTCAAGTTTTCTGTGAATTTTAGGATGATTTTTAAAGAACTCAGTCGCTTCTTCTACAGTCATATTAAGAACATCTGAAATACTCTTACCTTTATAAAGAACTTCTAATGTTTCGCGATTATATCTTGCACCGTGACAAACTTCACAAGGCACATAAACATCTGAGAGGAAGTTCATTTCTATTTTTATAATACCGTCGCCCTCGCACGCTTCACAACGGCCACCTTTTACATTGAATGAAAATCTCCCCGCAGAATACCCTTTCATTTTTGCATCCTGTGTCTGTGCGAAAAGTTCGCGTATATCTGTAAACACACCTGTATAAGTTGCAGGGTTTGAACGCGGAGTTCTGCCTATTGGTGACTGGTCAATATCTATTACCTTATCTAAATGATGGAGTCCTGTGATTTCTTTATGTTTACCAGGGAATTTTCTTGCACCATTAAGCTCTGCGGCTAACTTTTTAAATAAAATTTCATTTATTAAAGAAGATTTACCCGAACCTGAAACGCCTGTTATTGCAACAAATTTTCCGAGTGGTATTTCAACATCAATATTTTTAAGATTGTTTTCAGAAGCTCCCTTTATTGCTAAAAATTTGCCATTACCATCTCTTCTCTTTTCAGGTGTTGTAATTTTTCTTTTACCTGAAAGGTACTGACCTGTAATAGACTCTTTACATTTTTTTATATCTTTTACTGTACCCTGAAAGACAATTTCGCCACCGTGAACACCTGCACCAGGACCTACATCGACAATGTAGTCTGCAGAATTCATTGTGTCTTCATCGTGTTCAACAACAATTAAAGTATTGCCTAAATCTCTTAAATTTTTAAGTGACTGCAAGAGTTTGTCATTATCTCTTTGGTGAAGACCAATGCTTGGCTCGTCAAGGATATATAAAACACCCATTAAAGAAGAACCGATTTGTGTAGCAAGTCTTATTCTCTGACTTTCACCACCAGAAAGTGTACCCGCAGAACGAGAGAGTGTTAAATAATCAAGACCGACATCACAAAGGAATGAAAGTCGTGAACGAATTTCTTTGAAAATCTGTTTACCGATTTTTTTATCTTTTTCCGAAAGTGTTTCCTGAATTTTATCTATAAATTCAAGTTCATCTCTTACAGACATATCGGTAAATTCCATAATATTTTTACCGCCGACTGTTACTGCTAATGAAGCAGGCTTAAGTCTTTTACCCTTACAAGCAGGACAAGGGGACTCTGTCATATATTGTTCAATATCATTTCGTGACCAGTCACTTGTAGTTTCTCTGTGACGGCGTTCAAGGTTATTTACAATACCTTCAAAGTCAGTCATATAAGTACCACTACCATATTCATTTATGCGGGTAACTTGTATTCTCTCGCCTTTTGTACCATAAAAAATTGCGTCCTGACCTTCTTTAGAAATATCTTTAAAAGGTGTGTCAAGAGTAAAGTTATATTTCTCTGCAAGTGCTGCATAATACATACCCGCGATTGTACTTCTGTCACTCTGACCCCAACCGCAACCTTTAATCGCACCATCATTTATTGAAAGATTTCTGTTAGGAACTAACAAATCTTCTGAAACTCTCAAAAACATACTTAAGCCTGAACAAGTAGGACAAGCACCAAATGGATTATTGAAAGAAAACATTCGTGGCTCTAATTCATCCATAAATGAACCATGTTCCGGACAAGCAAAATTCTGTGAGTACAACTGTTCTTCACCATCAACAACAGCAATTAAAACTGTACCTTCTGTTATTGAAAAAGCAGTTTCTAAAGAATCTGCAAGACGAGAAGCAATATCACGCTTCATAACAAGACGGTCAACAATAATTTCGATATTGTGTTTAATATTCTTTTCCAATTTTATATCTTCTGACAAATCATAAATAATTCCGTCAATTCTTGCTCTTACATAACCTGATTTAGATGCGTGTTCAAGTTCTTTTTTGAACTCACCTTTTTTACCTTTTGCAATTGGTGCTAAAACCTGGAATTTAGTACCATCTGCGAGTTCCATAACTTTATCTACAATCTGGTCAATAGTCTGAGTTTTAATTTCTTTACCACAAACAGGACAATGTGGCACACCTACTCTTGCGTACAAAAGACGGAGATAGTCATATATTTCTGTTACTGTACCAACTGTTGAACGCGGATTTTTAGATGTTGTTTTCTGGTCAATTGAAATTGCAGGAGAAAGTCCCTCGATGCTTTCGACATCAGGTTTATCCATCTGGCCTAAAAACTGACGAGCATAAGAAGAAAGACTTTCCATATATCTTCTCTGCCCTTCTGCGTAGATTGTATCAAATGCAAGTGAAGATTTACCAGAACCTGAAAGACCTGTAAAAACTACAAGTTTATCTCTTGGTATTTCTACATTTACATTTTTTAAGTTATGAACTTTTGCACCTTTGACTGTTAAATTCTTTTCCATTTTCTACTACCTAACTGTTTTTAATTTTCTCTATCTGATCTCTTAAATATGCCGCGTGTTCAAATTCAAGAAGTTTTGCGGCTGCTCTCATTTCTTTCGTAAGTTTTTCTATCAACTGATTTTTCTCATTAGCAGAAAAACGCTTTTTGGCAATTCTTTCCTGAACATTATCTTTTGAAGAAATTTCAAGAATTTCGCGAACATCCTTTTTAATAGTTTCGGGAACAATGCCATTTTCTTCGTTATATTTCATCTGCTTTTCGCGTCTTCTGTAAGTTTCTGTTATAGCGTTTTCCATAGAGCGTGTAACTTCATCGGCATACATAATAACCTGACCGTTAGCGTTACGCGCCGCCCTGCCTATTGTCTGAATAAGTGAAGTTTCACTTCTTAAAAAACCTTCTTTATCAGCATCAAGAATTGCTACAAGCGATACTTCAGGAATATCAAGACCCTCACGCAGAAGATTGATACCAACTAAAACATCAAACTCACCAAGTCTTAAATCTCTTATAATTTCCATTCTTTCGATTGTATCAACATCAAAATGCATATAACGGACTTTTATTTTGCAACCCTCAAGATATTCAGTTAAATCTTCTGCCATTTTTCTTGTTAAGGTTGTAACTAAAACGCGTTCTTTTTTATCTACTCTTAAATTGATTTCGGAAATCAAATCATCAATTTGTCCATCTGTACTTCTTACAAAAATTTCAGGGTCTAAAAGACCTGTTGGTCTTATAACCTGTTCTGCTATTTTTTGGCTCTTTGTTTTTTCAAATTCGCCTGGTGTAGCACTCACAAAAATTCTCTGATTAGTTTTTTCATAAAACTCATCGAATTTTAATGGTCTGTTGTCAAATGCAGACGGAAGTCTGAAACCGAAATTGACAAGACTTTCTTTTCTTGAACGATCCCCACCAAACATACCACGCACCTGTGGTAAAGTTACATGAGATTCGTCAACAAACAACAAATAGTCATCAGGGAAATAGTCAAGTAAAGTAAACGGTGCAGTACCAGGTTCTCTGCCCGACATAACGCGTGAATAGTTTTCAATACCTTTACAAAAACCAGTTTCACGAAGCATTTCAATATCATATTGTGTGCGTTGCATAATCCTTTGTGCTTCTAAAAGTTTACCCTGCTTTTTGAAATTTTCAGCAGTTTCGGTCATTTCGTTATAAATTTCTTCTAATGCTCTTTCCATTTTTTCGTGTTCAACAACATAGTGAGATGCGGGATAAATCGCAACATGGGAAAGAGTGCATTTGACTTCACCAGTCAAAGGATTGAATTCTGAAATTCTGTCAATTTCATCACCAAAAAACTCGACTCTTATTGCATTTTCTGAAGAATATACAGGAAAAATTTCGACTGTATCACCTTTTACTCTGAACTTATTTCTTTCAAAAGCAACATCGTTTCTTTCGTACTGAATTGCCACTAATTTGTTTAAAAGTGCGTCACGGTCTTTCTGCATACCTGTTCTTAATGAGATAACCATACTTCTGTAATCAATAGGGTCACCCAATGTGTAAATACAGGAAACTGATGCAACTATAATAACATCTCGTCTTTCAGAAAGTGCAGATGTTGCAGAGTGCCTGAGTTTATCAATTTCATCATTTACCGCACTGTCTTTTTCAATATAAGTATCCGTTGTCGGAATATACGCTTCCGGTTGATAATAGTCGTAATAGGAAACGAAATATTCCACCGCATTTTCAGGAAAAAATTCTTTAAACTCAGTACAAAGCTGTGCAGCAAGAGTTTTGTTATGTGCAAGAACTAATGTGGGTTTATTTACATTCGCAATAATATTTGCCATTGTAAAAGTTTTACCACTACCTGTAACACCTAAAAGTGTCTGTTCTTTAAGCCCTGCATTTACACCATCTGTCAATGTTTTAATAGCCTCCGGCTGATCGCCTGTTGGTTTATATTCTGAGTGTAAAATAAACTTATCCATACTGCACCTCCGTTTTATCGAAATACATATTTATTATACCACAAATCAGTTACAAGTTGCAAGTGTGCAAGAAATTAGGAACTAGGAAACAGGAACTAGGAACTAGAGTTATACAAATGATTCATCCTATCATTTTTAGTTGATGTAAAAACCAACTTTAAATGATAGGATGTAGTTTTCTTTCTCCTGTACCTCTCTTCGAAGAGAGGTACGCTCTTGCAATCACTTTTTCGTGTCATTTATTCTTTATTATTTCTTCTTCATTCTTTAAAATAAAAAGTTCTATCACTTTCATAAACCGAAAATGATAGAACTTCTCTTTTTTATAATACTAGCCAACTAGCCACACTAGCAACTATTATAATTGCCGACCGCAGGTCCCGAAATTTTGCATTTTGCATTCTGAATTTTGCATTTTAAAAGTCTTCCCCTACGATTGTGGGAGTTGATTTTTTGTTTCATTTAAAGTTTATTGTAAACTGAAAACGGTAGAATATTTTGTTTTTATTTACTTTACTAGCAACTAGCCAACCAGCCACACTAGCAACTATTATAATTGCCGACCGCAGGTCCCGAAATTTTGCATTTTGCATTTTGCATTCTGCATTCAGTAAAAAGGTGTTACCTTTTTACTGAACTGCTTGCTTTATAAGTGCTCGCAACCTTACCATTAACCGCTTTTACTGTGTAACGGTATTTTACACCTTTCTTTGCAGATTTGTCGGTGTAAGATTTTGAAGTGGATTTTGCAGTTTTTATGCCTTTCCAACTGCTCCATTTCTTAGTCTTTGCATTATACTCACTTCTATAAATTTTGTAGCTTGTTGCACCTGTGCTTTGTACCCATGCAACTTTTATGCCATTTGAAAGTGCTTTTACTGCTACTTTAGGTTGTGCTAAATAAAGAAGTGATGAACTTGATTTGTAAGTGCTACCTGTTTTACCATTTACCGCTTTTACAGTGTATTTGTATTTTACACCGCTTTTTGCAGATTTGTCTGTATATGAAACAGTTGAACCTTTGTCAATTGTTTTCATACCTTTCCAACTGCTCCATTTACCATTTTTGTATTCAGCGCGGTAAACTTTGTAACCTGTTGCACCTGTAATCTTATTCCAGGTAACCTTTACACCTGTTGAAGCATTTGCAATTTTTACTGTTGGTTGTGCTAGGAATAAAATACTTGAAGAATTTTTAATACCGCTTTTTGTATCACCGTTAAATGCTTTTACAGTATAAATATACTTTGTACCACTCTTAGCATTTGTATCAACATAACTTGTTGCAGTTACAGTTCCACAAGTTTTCCAACTGCCATATTTCTTAGTTTTGGTGCTGTAGGTTTTGCGGTAAACCTTGTAGCTTGTTGCACCGTCTATTGCGTTCCATGTTACTTTTACACCTGTTGCACTGTTTTTAACTGTTACTACAGGAGTTGCAAGTGTAAGTTTTGCAACATCTTTTTGTGCTACTGTAATTGTACCGCACACAGAACACTTTTTACCCTCAGTTTTACCAACTGTTGTATAGGTTGGTGCTACTGCTGGGATTACTACTTCTTTGTGGCCTGCTGCTTTGATTGTTTCCTGTGCTTTTGTTACTGTATTACATACAGAACATTTTTTACCATCTGTAAGACCACTCTGAGTACATGTTGCTGCTTTACCTGTTACAGTAACTTCTGTATGACCTTTTGCAGCAATCGTTTCAGTATAACTATCTCCACAAGAGCAAGTGAATGTTTTTGTACCTGTTCCTGTACAGGTTGGTTGTACGGTATTTGTATTTTTATAGTTATGGGTGTGAGCAGGTCTAGTTATTTGAAATTCTGGGCACCTTGCTACCCCATCTATATCATAGTTATCATTTTTCAAAATTATTTCAGCATATGCATAACCGACATTTATATTATTTTTATAAACTACTGTGTAGTCAACACCTTCTTCTAAACCTTTTATAGTTACTTTAGGACACTTTTCTTTACCATCATAAACAACTTTTTCATACTCTAAAGTCACATCTTGCTCGGTAATATATTTTTGTCCAATGAAAAATGTACTTGATACTGAACCACTAAAATTACCCATAGCGGTCAATACAACTGTTGCTGTACCAACATTCACATTATTTTTATAACTTACAGTATAATCAACACCTTCAGTTAATCCTCCAAAAGAAACATTCGGGCATTTTTCTGTACCATCATATTCATACCAGCCAGTTTCAACAGATACATCTACACCTATTTTAGAAAAATCTTTTGGTGTAATATTAAATGTTTTTGTTATAGTACCATAGTGTGTATTGACACCGGTTATTGTTACAGTCGCTGTTCCGACATTTATATTATTTGTAAAACTCAATTCATAATCGCTACCACGAGACAAACCATCTATTGTTACTACCGGCACTAACCAACTTCCTGAATATTCACATTCATAAAAACTCAACTCAACTTCTTTTTTTGATATATCAGCCTTATGAATTGTAAATGGAATTTGCAATATTCCTGAAAACTCATTTATACCTCTTACACTTAAGTATTGCGTACCTGGAAAATCCCCGTAATCGTCTAACACAACATAATCTTCATTTTCAACTAATACTGTATCACCATAAACGATTTTATCTACAACAGGATTAATATCTCCAAAAATGAACTCATCTTTTACTAAAGTACCCTTTGCCGTCCATATAGCTTTTAATGGGTTATTTTTACTTGAGCCACCACAAACCGAACAAGTATATCTATAACCATCCGAATCACAAACATACTCCATATTATGTCCTGTAGAGCATATAAATTCTGAAACAGGTTTATAGTTCAATTGATTGTTCTCGGCATAAGTATATGCTTTACTGTTTTCACTTTCATAATATACAGTAACATTAGCATTACCAAAAACATTTCTTCCAAATTCTTTTATGCTATCAGGAATAATTACACTTACAAGATTTATGCAATCAGAAAACATATAATCATCTATTTCGCTAATTGAAGCGGGTAACTCTATATGTTCAAGATTTTCATATCTTTCAAAAGAATTAGAATTTATTTTTGTAATATTGCTATGTAATACAACCATTTTCATTTTATTGCTATCAAATGCATTCTGAGCAATGATTGTTACATCTTGCGGAACCATGTATTTTTCTGCGGTTGAAAAACAGTTATAAAAAACTATACCATCACTAAATCTACCACAGAGAGCATCATTTTCAATATAAAAGCGTTCATTATTCTCATCAACTGTAATGCTTTCTATCTCACATCCTCCTAATATAGGAGCACCTATATAAGTAACACTTGCAGGAATGTGAAGAGATTTTACTTTTGAATTTGTAAATGCGTACTGATCAATATGTTCAAATCCATCCGGAAGAGTTATTTCAGATATACTTGTAGATTCGAGCGCAAGCATATTAATTCTTTTTAAAGAATCCGGCAATTCAATTGTCGTTATATTTTTACAATCTGCAAGTGCACTTGGTCCAATTTCAACAACACCATCAGGTATTTGTATTGATGTTATAGCTGAAGCTGCCGGACACATTACCAAGGTTTTCATATCTTTGCTATATAAAACGCCATCAACCATTGTCATATACGGATTATTTTCCGCAAGTTCTATATTTTCAAGTCCAGTACAATACAAAGGAATTTTTGAAAAACCAGTACTTATAAACTTTCCGTAATTACTTACAACCAAATCAATACTAGACGGTAATTTTAATGTCTTCAAATTATTACAGGCATTTACAAATGCTTCTTCAGCGCTCAATATACCTTCGCTTATTGTCAAAGTTTTTATATTATCATTACCACTAAATGCTCGCCCCTGAATATAGTGTACTGGATATTTATCCAATCTGTTAGGAACAACTACATCTTCTTCTGTACCATTATACTTAGTGATATACGCAACATCATCTTTTACGAGATATTCATAATCGCCTGATGTCGCTTCGAAATCAGGAATAAACGGACCGTACTGCCAGATTGAATATTTTTTATTTTCGGGTAAAGCAAACCAATCTAAACCATCGTGATCATAAAAATCGAAAGCACCTTTTAAATAGTAATCGTAGTATTCCTTACCGGCATCCCAAGTAGAATCAAGAAAATAATACGCAGACACATCATAAACATCTGCCATTCTTACTATATTCCATGCGTGATTTTCACCAAAACTTTTACCTGTAACAACACGAGAATCAAGCCCTACTTCTTCTGCTAAACGATAATAAAGCATAGCATAACCCTGACAAACAGCAGTTTTGTTTATAAGTGCTGCGTACGGGGTATATTCATAGTTATCGGTATCTTCTGCCTTTAAACCATCGTAATCATAGGTTATATTTTGTGTAATATAATCATAAATAGCATCTGACTTCTCACGCTCTGTTGTTTCTTCGGTGAAACCAAATTCATCTATAAGATTACCTACTGCCGCAGTTAATTCATCTTCTTCTGCTTTAGTTGTATAATAACCAAAACCAACAGAGTATTCATAATAATATGTTGTATTATCAGTATAAACTGTTACTGACGGACTATAATACCATAATCCCAGACGCAATGTATCACCCTGAGTTGGTTTATCTGTTTCTTTAAAAGCAAGTTCCAGTATTTGTGAAAAAAGTTCATTTAATGCGGACTCACTTGATATTTCGGTAGCAGATTTATAATAAAACTCTATTTCTGCTTCCCTGTTCTCCATTCCATTACGGATAACCTCTGCTGAAACCTCTTTATCATCAGAATACAATGATGAATCGAAATCACTTAACCCATCTGAATTATATGTATCCATTTTATAAATATTTTTTTCCGGTACATCAACTACCCCCTCATATAACGGATTAATTATCACACCGGATTCATAGATACCAACACACTTAATATCATTACCCTTTGCACTCGCAGTCATAGGTACACTGAACCAGATACCTACAACAAACAATATTGATAAAAGTGAGCATAAAAACCGCTTCATAAAAACACTCCTCTTTTTTAATATGATACCCTACTATAATTATAAACTTTTTTGTCTTTTCGTTCAATGAACAATACCCCCAAATTTTTCGTTTCGTGTTTGGTTATATAGAATAAAGTAGATTGAGTTGTCAGTTCAGTTGCAAGTATGCAAGAAAATAGGAACCAGGAATCAGGAACTAGGAACTAGAGTTATACAAATGATTCATCCTATCATTTTTAGTTGATGTAAAAACCAACTTTAAATGATAGGATGATTTTTCTTTAAGTATATCTAATTCCTATTTCCTGATTCCTAGTTCCTGAGCAATCATCAGCGTTTCACGCTGCTGCTTGCTTTATAAGTACTCGCAGTCTTACCATTAACCGCTTTAACAGTATAACGATATTTTACACCTTTCTTTGCAGATTTATCTACATAAGACTTAGAAGTAGATTTTGCAGTTTTCAATGATTTCCAACTGCTCCATTTCTTAGTCTTTGCATTGTACTCACTTCTGTAAATTTTGTAGCTTGTTGCGCCTGTGCTTTGTACCCACGCAACTTTTATACCGTTTGAAAGTGCTTTTACCGCTACTTTAGGTTGTGCTAAATAAAGAAGTGATGAACTTGATTTATAGGTACTTGCAGTTTTTCCGTTTACTGCTTTTACTGTGTACTTATATTTTACACCGCTCTTTGCAGATTTGTCTGTATATGAAACAGTTGAACCTTTGTCAATTGTTTTCATACCTTTCCAACTGCTCCATTTACCATTTTTGTATTCAGCGCGGTAAACTTTGTAACCTGTTGCACCTGTAATCTTGTTCCAGGTAACTTTTACACCTGTTGATGCATTTGCAATTTTTACTGTTGGTTGTGCGAGATATAAGATGCTAGAAGATGATTTATATTTACTCAGCACATCACCATTAACAGCTTTTACGGTATATTTGTATTTAGTACCACTTTTTACTGAAGTGTCAGTCCAGCTTGTTGAAGTGGTAGTTCCTCTTTTCTTCCAACCACTCCACTTTTTATTTTTGGTACTATAAGTTGAGGAATAAACTACATATTTTTCTGCATTTTCAATATTGTTCCAGGTAACTTTTACACCCTTTGCAGAATTCGCTACTTTTACAACTGGAATTTCAAGTGTAAGTTCTGATGAAACACATTCAAGTGAAGCAGATGCTTTATATCCGGTTTCAACATCATCAATCACCGCAGAAACTGCATATCTGTAAGTAACACCTTTCTGTGCAGTTGAATCTATATAAGTTAATTTTGTTGAATTAGCTGTTCCGACAGTTTCCCATGATGACCAAGCGTCACCTTGTAAAGTTGAACGATAAATAAGATATTTATCTGCAGATGAAACTTTAGTCCATTTTACATTTATACCATTTGTGGCATTAGAAAGTGTAACTGTTGGTGGTGCAACATAAGTAACACTGAATTCATATTTCATACTTGGGTAACCGAAATTGCCATCTCTTGAAGCAATAGCATAAGTATAAGTTGTGCCATTTACTAATTTGTCAGAATCTTTAAAAGATGTAGCACTTATACCCTCTGCAAGAGTTTTGAATTCATTGCCAACTTTTTTGTAAACAAAGTAACCGCCAGCGGCACCTGTTACTGAATTCCAGTTGAAACCAATTGCGCCATCTTCCAACCAGTAATTTTTCATTACAGGTGTTTCGAGTGTAACAAAGTTGTTGTATTCTTGGAACAAATTTTCATTGATACAATCTTCGCAATTACCTTTGTAGAATTTGATTGCTGTAACTTTACCGTCTTTACCACTCTTAACTTTAAGTGTTAAAGTTGCAAACTTCTTTGCAGATGAACCTGTTTTATATTCACTACTTGTTATGTATGTGAAAGTATAATAAGATGGTCCACCTACTGAAATGTCATGATCATATAAACCAGGAAGTTTTTGAATCAACTCCCCTTCAGTATCGGTTGTCATTTCAGGACCTGTTTTTGCAGGTAATACGTCAAAAATATCAGGATCAAAATTAACTGTAATTGTTGCTGCTGTTATTGTTTGGTTTGGCAAAAAATACACATCAAATGTAATTTCACCATTTTTTAAACCTGTCGTTTTTACTTCGTAATTGACTTTTGCTTCTTCTTCTGTTACATTAGCACTCGCAGTAAATGTGAGCGAAGAGCAAACAGAAAGCACCATTACAATTGCAAGAATTGTAGATAAAACTCTTTTCATTTTTTGTTCATCCTTTCAATGTATAAATACATTACAATACATAATAGATTATACTTCATTCAAGCACAAATTGTCAATGCGATAAAAGAAAAAACAGTATTCCATATTATAGAAATACTGTCTTTATATTTGTGTATTTTAACAACTTTCAGTCCATCTCGTCATCCCTGTAAAGCCCATCATCATTAAAATCGTCATAATCATCTTCTGATTCGTAATCATCCATTTCAAAACTCTCCGCAAAATCGTAGTCAAAGTCATCAACTAAATCGAACGGATTAAGTTTCTTTTTACCTTTTTTGAAATTATCAAAATTAAATATAAAACCCATAAAAGAACCCCTTTCTTTTTTACTATTTTTCCTGTTCATAATAAATTTATGTAACACAATTTCAAAATTTTCATAATATGTAGTGTAGAACAGAGAAAGGGGGAAATTTTGTGGGCTGCTTCTTTGGCAATTCAAGTTCTTGGATTATCATTCTTATAATCATCGTTCTTCTTTTCGGTACAAATAACGGTTGCGGTTGTGGTTGTGACAACAACTATAACAACAATAATTGTGGCTGTGGCTGCTGCTAAGAAACACGAAGCGTTTGACAACGCAAAACACTGTCAAGGTCAAAACCTTGACAGTGTTCCGTTTTTTAAAATATTACATTAAAAACTACTGCAAATACGCCAAGACCCATAAGTGCTGCAAGTCCTAAACATACTGCTTTTATAAACTTCTTTGAAAAAAACATTATTCTATACCTAAAAGACCTTTCATTCCCTCTGATACAACATCCAATGCAATTTCTGCATTTTCTCTTGAGTCAGATTTAACTGTAATATAAATTTTGATTTTTGGCTCTGTACCTGACGGTCTCACAATAGCGGTATTACCATTTTCACATCTGTATGAAAGAACATTTGATGTAGGAAGACCAGTTTCACTTTCTTCACCAGTTACTAAATCTTTGATTTTACCTGTCTTGTAATCTGCTACCCAAATAACTTTACTACCCGCAATTTCCTGAGGGATATTATTTCTGGTATTTTCCATCATATCAGACATTTTCTGCATACCGGAAGCACCCTCGAAAGCGTAGTTATCAAGACGATTGAAATAATAACCATACTTTTCGTAAATTGCATTCATATAATCCCAGAGAGTTTCACCTTTTAATTTACAAACTGCTGCAAGTTCTGCTACAAGCATAGCGGCAACAACTGCATCTTTATCTCTCGCATAAGTACCACGGAGATAACCATAACTTTCTTCCATACCGATTACATAACGGTCTTCTTCACCTTTTTCTTCAAGTTCAGTAATACATTCACCGATGTATTTGAAACCAGTCAATAAATCACGCATTTCCGCACCATATTCTTTTGCAATAGCGGCAATAAGTGGTGTAGTAACAATCGTTTTAACAACAACAGGATTTTCTGGTAATTCGCCTCTTTCTTTGAGTGTTGAGAGAATATACTCGCAGAACATAGCGCCAACTTCGTTACCGGTCATAAGTTTGTAGTCGTTGCCAACTCTTACTGCGATACCTACTCTGTCGCAGTCAGGGTCAGTTGCAATCATTAAATCTGCAGGGAATTCTTTTGTTAAAGCAAGACCTTCTTCAAACACCTGACGGATTTCAGGATTCGGATAAGGACAAGTCGGGAATTTACCGTCAGGTTTCTCCTGAGTTTTAACAACTTCCAACTCTTTAACACCTAATTTTTTAAGAATTCTTCTCACAGGTTTATTACCTGTACCATTAAGTGGAGCATAAAGAACTTTTAAACCGGATTTTTTAACTGCATCTTTATTTATTGATTGTGCTAAAACACATTCAATAAACTCATCCTTTACCCAGTCTTCAATAAAATCCACCATATCTTCTGCTAAAGCGTCTTCAAAATCCATACGCTTAACACCTGTGAACATATCAACTTTTTTCATATATTCATAAGTTTTAGCAGCTGCTTCATCAGTCATCTGATAACCTTTTGAATCGTAGCATTTGTAACCATTATATTTTGCAGGATTGTGACTCGCTGTGAGAACAATACCAGAAGAACAATGAAGTCTTCTTACTGCAAATGAAAGCATTGGTGTTGGCATAAGTTCAGGATAAATGTAAACTTTAATACCATTAGCGGCTAAAACACCTGCCGCAGTCTTTGCTAAAACATCTGACTTTATTCTTGAGTCATAAGCAATAGCAACTGATGGGTTTTCGAATGCTTCATTAAGATAATCAGCAAGACCTTGTGTTGCCTGACCTACCGTATAAACATTTATACGGTTAGTACCGGCACCTATAACGCCACGAAGTCCACCTGTACCAAATTCCAAATCTTTATAAAAACGGTCAAGAATTGCTTCTTCATCACCTTTTACAGATTTTAATTCTTCAATTAAATCTGCATCTAAAACCGCTTTTTCACACCACAAATCGTAAAGAGCATGAATATCGTTCATATTGAACACCCTTTCAAAAAAATATCAACATTCTAATTATACAACTTTAAGAAACTAAAATCAATAATAAGATACACAATATTGTGTAGTATATTTTAGTAATTATCTGATAAAATTAGTTCTTATTTTTGCTTCGGGAACAGGATGTTCTATTCCGTTATTTTTACCGAGTTCAATGCATTTTAAAAGCCACGCCATATTGTGACCTATTCCGCGCATAATCTGAAGACCTTCTTCATCCTTTAAAACATCTTCGGGCTTTGAGCCGTGCACCATATTCCAATAAGATGATGAAACAACAGGCATATTGCTTATTGTGAAATACTTGTTAAGGCAATCCAATGACGCAGTAGTACCTGCTCTGCGACAACTTACAATTGCAGCACCAGGCTTAAATTTAAAATTAGCACTACCTGCATAAAAGGCTCTGTCAAGCACCGCACACAAAGCACCCGCCGGTGCAGCATAATGAACAGGTGAACCAATTACAAACGCATCACTTGTTTTTGCTTTTTCGATTATTTCATTTACAACATCATCATTAAAAACGCATTTGCCATTATTTTTTGCACAACCGCCACAACCTATGCAACCACGCACAGGATTTGTACCAATATGAAAAATTTCCGCTTCTACATTTTCGCTCTCAAGTGTCTTTTTAATTTCATTTAAAGCGGTAAATGTACAACCTTTTTCGTGTGGACTACCATTTATAAGTAAAACTTTCATTATTCTACACCTACTATTCTTAATATTTCTTCAGGACTATCTATAATATATTCAGGATTTTCATTTTCTAATACACTTTTACTCCTGAATCCCCAACTACACGCAATACATTTTATTTCTGCATTATGAGCAGTTTTCACATCAACTTCAGAATCACCGACATAATAACAATTATCTTTACTCACATCTAAAAAATTTATAACCTCATTTACTGAATCAGGGCAAGGTTTTCTTTTTATGCCCTCTCTTTCACCAAATGAAACATCCAACAAACCTTGAAAATATTTATTACACAAGGTTTTTACAGCAAAATCTGCTTTATTTGAAACCACCGCAAGTAAAAAACCTTTACACTTTAAATTTTCAAGTAATTCAGTAATTCCGTCATATTCTTTTGTATTATCTTCAGAGTGAATTTTATAATGATTTTTGAAGTTTTCAAAACAAATTTTAAATTCTTCTTCCAAGATATTGTCAGGCACAGATTTTCTCATTAAAATTTCAATTCCGTTACCGACAAACTCTCTTATTTCATCTAAAGAACGCTCTTTAAAACCCGATTCTTTTAATGCGAAATTTACACTGTTTTTTAAATCTTCAAGAGTATAAAGAAGCGTACCGTCAAGATCAAAAATAACGCATTTTTTACTGTTCATCTTCTTTGCACTCCAGATTAACAAGTGTATATTCCCTGTCTAAAGCAGGAAGAATTTTTTTTATTAAATCTTCTGTTTTAAACTTAACAGTCGCAGTATTCACCATAGGGTGACACGCAAAAAATTCTTCTTTCAACACATTTTCTTCTATTAAAAGATTAACTTTTTTCTCTTTATCTTTCATCAATGCTAAAACAGTAAGTGAACCTGGTGTTACATCTAAAAGAGTTTCCATCTGCTCTGCATTGGCAAAAGAGAGCCGTGCAGAATTTATCTGTGAAGAAAGATATTTTGTTTTAAACACCATATCCCCTTTTATAAGTAACAAATAAAATACCGTCTGTTGTCTGTTTGTCAGAAGAAGATTTTTACAGATTTTTGCATCTATTATTTTTTCAACATCTTCACAAAGTTCAATAGTTGCCGCTTCATCGTGTTCTGCACGGATATACTCTACACCGTTTTCTTCCAAAAACAAATAGGCATCCATTTCTTTTTGTGTTTTTGTTGTTTCGGGATGTGAATTAAAAGTTTTTTCGTTTATATACATACATCAACCTAATTCCTTTTTAATTTCTACAAAGCCTTTCATAATTGAAGAACCTACAAACTGACCTAACGAAACAAGTTCATGGTAATGATTACCCGGGTCACCCATTGTAAAGTCGTTATCAGGCACAATGTAACCGATTTCGTCATTACTAAGACCAAAAGCAATTGTTTCTTCACCGAAAAGTTCTCTTACAGTAGGATAATTGAAATCTGTTTTTAACACTGCACCATCTGCTTTAAGTGAAGCTCCCCCTGTTAAAAGGTCTGCACAGAATTCACCCGGTACCATTGCAATTTTAATATCTTTACCAAATTCAATAATACCGATTTCGGTAAACATACTGTAACCATTTTCGTCTTTGAACATTTTATAGTTAGCAATATTGAGTTTACCAACACCAACCATAAGTGTGCTTGTAACAGGCACATTAACTTCCCTTAATCTTATATTGAAAATCGGTTCAACTTTTATTTCGCTGACAGGTTCCCAATCTTCACACCACAAAGTATATTCTGCATTATTGGCTTTTGATTTTTCAATATCTTTCTTTATTTCTTCTTCATCATAAAGTAATGCGTCATTTTTAATTTCTTCAATAGACTTTGTGAGTGCTAATGTAATTTTACCAACTTCAACCCCATAACGGATTGATTGCTCGTAACGATGGTCGAATGTATGACCGTCAAGTGCTTTATCACGATTAGAATAAATTGCACAAATCGCACCATTGAAGAACATAAAGTTAAATCCTGCTTTATTTATGGTTTCACCCATATAATAAACATAGTCGCCTGAAAGTTCTCTGCCCGTGCCATTTTTATCTGATGTAGGAAGACCTGCAACATCAGGGTGAGCAGGAAAATTCACAATAAGAGTCTGCTTCCTTGTTTTGTCAGATGGTACAAATCTGAATCTTGTAACATCAGTAACAAGACCTGTTGCAGATGGTCTGTTTGTGTTTCTGAAATAATCTTCACCTATATCTTTTTGTGCAAAGTAAAGTTCACCATCACACATATTTTCAATAGCATCAAAAAATGCACCTACAACAGATTTTTTTAAGAATATCATATACTCTCTATCTGTACCCTGTTCTAAATCGAAGTTCTTTTTAAGATTCTTTTTTCTATTCCTTAAAATCTTACCAGGAAAATCAGTCCACAAGCCTTCTGTATCTACACAACTGTGAGTATGTGTTGAGCATACATTTACAGATGCTAATATTTTATCGGGGTATCTTTTCTTGAATTCTTCTGTAAACATCGCTCTTATTTCACGGATATCGCCATTTGTAATACCGATGCAGTCAACAGTACAAAAGAGTGAAACACCTCTGCCTGAATTGTCAGAAAGTGCAATTGCTCTGCCCTGCATTTTATCTACAACATTTTCAATAAGATTTTTAAACTTATTATCAGGTGATATATAACCACCCATATAATAATTTTTTTCTTTATAATCTTTTGGTGTTAAGTCAACACTTGCATAACCTAACTGCCAAACTGAATTTTCTGCTGGTTCTTTTAAAAATTCTTCTGTACCAGAGAAAAAGTTCTCTGTTTTATAGTTTTTAAGATAATCAAAATTTGGTCCGTCATTGAGTTTACCAAAAAGTCCGTTTATAACACCATTTATTGCTGTTTCAACAATTTTAATCTGTGTCTCTTTTTTCATAAAATGCTCCTATACAACTAAAAGGGAGTATAGAACTCCCTTTTATCTTTCTTATTTTACACGGCTCATAATATCTTTAACTACTTCAACTATAACTTCGTTTGTTAAGTAGCCTAAAGAGTTTGTTTCGTGATAGTGTCTTCTGCCTTTAACATCTGTACCCTGTTCAATATATGCCTGGGTTTCGTGAAGAATAAAGTCGTTAGGAACAACACAGTAACCTGTCATATCATTTGTAACGCAGAACACAACAAGGTCTTTGTCACCTACAACATCAACTAAAGCCGGCGGATTAATTTCTGTACCTTTACCTGTTGAAGATTCGTCTGCTTCTACTGCGCCACCATAAACTACTTCTGTAAATGGTTCACCAGGAAGAAGTAAAATCTGTAAATCATCAATTCTGATGTATGTAATTTCTGTTTGAAGTGCAATACCCAAGTCACCCCTGTCATAAGGGTATCTCTGAGCACTACAAGCACCAATGGTTACCATTAATGCTAAAAGACCGTTATCAACAGGTGCATAGTATTTCTGACACAAAACTGTAATCTCAGGTTTTAATTCTCTGTCATTAGAAATTTCTAATGCTGCTTTACCTAAAGTTTCACCCTGAATACGAGTTCTCTCTGGTCTGTCTTCGCAGAAATCACCCGGGTCAACACCGCCGATAGCACCAGCAGAGAACATTACATTTGTTTCTTTTGCATCGTTGATTGTTTTTCTTAACCAATATGGATAGTCAGCACTACAATCGTGGTTGCTACCACCTAATGTATTAGGATGAGCTCCGAAGTTCATAAGCCATGTTTCAGTTGAACCATCGTCCGGCACGAATCTGATTCTTGTTAATGTATCGTGAAGAATAACCGGTTCACGCTTATCAAGTTGTGCTTCAGGAACAGAAACTGAACCAACATAAAGTTTACCTGGTTTTCTGTTTTCGTAAGCTTCAATTGCAACTTCTTTAAGTGATTTTAAAAGTAAATCCATATACTCCTGGTCTTTACCTGTCTGGAGTTTCATAAGCTGACCCCAGTAACCAACAGTATCGAAACCTGCGTGAGTATGTGAACAAGAAACATTTATGCTCTTGCAGTTTGATTTTTCTGAAAATTCTTTTAATGAATCTCTTACAATATTAACTTCAAAGTTTGTAAGACCAATAATATCTGCACAAATCTGAATAATACCACTATCACCACTGCCGAGCCACATAGCACTTACAGTAATAGGGTCGTGAACACGGTCAATAGTATGACCCATACCGTGACCTGCAATCCAGTATTTTTTCTCTGTAATACTTTTTGGCATTACTTCTTTAACTGCATAACCAGAAACGAAAGACTCACCTTTAATAATTGTTGGTTCTGTCTTCGGAAGTGGGTCTGCCTTAATGCCTTTTCTTCTCATTTTTTTACCTGCAGCAATACCGATTTTTCTTACAGCAACTGCAGCGATTTCGTTAAAACCCATAAATATTCTCCTTTACGAAGATAATTTTTATTTATCTTACAACTATTTTAGCAATATTTTCATATAAAGTCAATAAATTTACTGCACTTTAGTAGGAATTACTGAAAATTTATTTTAACACAAGCACTTTTTCTTTTTGAGTGTTTATAAAATCAACCGATTTTCTCATACATTCCTCAGCATATTTATTTGACTTTAAGAAAAGGTGGTAACAGTGATTATTGAGAATACCTTTTACACTGTATGTAGACACATCATCAATGTGACTTTTCAGAGCATTACTCATTGCTTCGCCCTGACCTTTACAGAAAATATCATCTTCCGCCCAACTTATGAACACAGGGCACCATTTATCATTTACAAATTTACTAGGTGACATACAATCATAAAACTCGTACTCATTAAGATTAGATAAATCACTTTTTAATTTAAAGTTCAATATCATTCCAGCAGTCTGTGGAATAACACCAAAGAGTTTAATATGTTTTACCAAAGCTTCAACATCATAAATACCCGACATCAGCATTAAACCTTTAATATCAACTTCTACCTCTCTGCAACCGAGTTTAACTCTTAAATCGTCATCATACTTTATTGCCGCTAAAAATGTAGTCTGACAAGAACCAGACGAGTCACCTGTGATAAATATATTCTCCAAATCAATGTTATAACTTTCTGCAAGTGTTTTTATAAAATTAAGTGCAGAAATACAATCATCTATCTGCCCGAAAATATCCACTTCAGGTGGCAAACGATAATTTATACTAAAAACAAAACAATCTTCATTTGCGTAATATTCACTTACAGTAACACGGTGTTTTTTATCGCCTTTTATAAATCCACCACCGTGAATATATAAAACAATCGGTTTTTTAGTTGCATCTTTATTTATCTCATCTTTGAAATAAAGGTCACCTTTCTGTAAATTTTCTGAGCCATAAGAAATATCTTTAATACAGGTTATACCTTTGAAACTTTTCGCGTTCTGTGGTGCGTGACCCAAAACATCAATTGCTTTAAAAACCAATTCAGCCTTATTCATTTTTATCCATCCTCATTATACCATTTATGGAAATTTCAACCTTAATTTCATTTTATTACATAAATGAAAAAAAATCAAGGAATAAACTTCCTTGATTTTTAAAACTAATCAGTTGTAATTTTTTCTATATCTTTTTTAAGCTGTGATATTATTCTTTTTTCAAGCCTTGAAATGTAGCTTTGCGAAATACCAAGAATATCTGCAACCTCTTTTTGCGTGTGCTCTTTATAACCACAAAGACCAAAACGCATATTCATAATAAGGCGCTCTCTGTCGCCTAAGTTTTCCATACACAGATGAAGTATTCTTCTTTCATCTTCATCCTCCATATCATTATTTATTTCGTAACCATCGCTACCCAATACATCCGAAAGTAAAAGTTCGTTACCCTCCCAGTCTGTATTAAGTGGTTCATCTAATGACACATCACCCTTTTGCTGATTAACTTTTCTTAAATGCATTAAAATTTCGTTTTCAATGCACCTTGAAGCGTATGTAGCAAGTTTTATATTTTTCTGTGGACAGAATGTATTTACTGATTTTATTAAACCAATAGTACCAATAGAAACTAAATCTTCAATATTAACACCCGAACTTTCAAATTTTTTCGCTATGTAAACGACAAGTCGCAGATTATGAACTATTAAAGGTTCACGCGCTTTTTCGTCTCCATTTGCTATTCTTTCGGCAAGTTCTGCTTCTTCTGATTTTTTTAAGGGTGGTGGTAAAGTCTGCGGACTATTTATGTAGTATACTTTATCACTAAAAATTTTAAGTTTTATTCTAATAAAAAAACTTTTAAGTCTATCTCTTAACTTTAACATTATCAATTCTTTTACCCCTTTCAAAAATATCTGCATTAAGAATGCAATTATATTCACCATTCTGTAAATCGCCACTTGAAACTGCAACCACCAGAAATGTCGTTTCATATTTATAATCTTTTGAATTTATTTCAATTTTTTCAGGAATAAACCCTTTTAAAATACTGCTACCTGTAACAGAACTACAAGGAATAATTCTGAAAACACTTTTAATTGTCGTAGGCACATCGTAGTTTAAATCACTATTCATAAAAAACTCTATTTCACTACTGCTGAAAAATTTTAAAAGTTCTTTTAATTCAACAATTATTACTGGTTTAGAATCAAGACCGTCTGTAAGATGATTACCTGTATCGTAAAGTGCTTTTAAAGTAACGCACTCATTTCTGAAATATAACCGAACTTCATACAATGTATTTTCACTCGCTCTTTTTTTGAGAAAATAATCACCGACAAGTAATAATCCGTAACAGATTAAAGTCATTGAAACCAGAAACAACACACTAACATCAAAATAGACAGTACCGTTTATGTACATAAGGTTATTTATATTAAATGTAATCTCAACAAAATACATAACACCGCCGAATATAAAATTCACCAAAAAGAAAGCAAGTGTAGTTTTAAAAAACAACTTTTTATTATCTGGTACAAATGCAGAATATGAAAGAATCATTCCAACAAGAATTTTATATATAACAGAAATTACTAGTGGCATTTCTTCCCAGAAAATTATAAGAGAAGATACACCGCCTAGTATTGTTGATATGACTACTCCCCACTTTTTGGTTTGCTGTTTCACAACCACTCTTGTACAAACAAGCAGAATATATGTAACCAAAATATTAACCGCTACTAAAACATCGAGATAAATTACCGTTACCATAAAACCACCATTTGAATTATAAATTATAAAACTTAACTAATTTGCAGAAATAAGTCGATAAAAAAATTTTCGTTGACAGTTACTAAAAATAAGAATAAAATAAAACCATCTTATAAAAGGAGTTCCTGAAATGCTTGTTATAAAAAATGCAAATGTAATTTTTACAGATAAAATAAGAAAAGCCATTGTGCTTTGTGACAATGGCAAAATAAAAGATATTGTTGAACATTACACTGAAGGTACTGGCGACAATATAATTGATGCAAACGGACTTTATCTCTCACCCGGATTTATTGATATTCATGTTCACGGTGGCGGAAATAAAAGCGCAATGAGTACTGATTATAATGATATAATCAAGATGGCAGAAGCTCACCTTAAATATGGTACTACATCAATTGTTCCTACAACTCTTGCTTCACCTATAGAGCAATTAAAAAATGTCACTCTTTCAATAAAAGAAGCTAGTGAAAAATCAAAAAAAGCAAATATATTAGGACTTCATTACGAGGGACCTTACATTTCTTTAAAATATAAAGGTGCTCAAAGTCCTGAAAATATTTTAAATCCTGTAAAAAATCCACCAGACGAATTATTTTCTCTCTGGGATAAGATTTTAATTATGGGGGCAGCACCTGAAGAAGACGGATGTTTAGAATTAGGTGACAAGTTACGAAAACGAAATATAGTAGCTTCAATAGCACACTCTGCGGCAAGTTATGAAAAAGTAGAAGAAGCAATAAAACACGGTTACAGTGATGTTACTCATATTTATAACGCTTGTACCTCTTGCTTTAAAGAAGGTATTTTCAGAGTTGCAGGTGTTGTTGAAGCAGGTCTTACAATTGACGAAATCACAACACAGGTTATAGGTGATTTAAGACATTTACCTAAAGGACTTTTAAAACTCATCTACAAAACAAAAGGCGTAGAAAAAATGTACTTAATAACTGATGGTCTTGAATTCGCGGCAAGTGATATTAAAGAAAACACAGTTTACACACAAGAAAATGGTATGGGCGTTATTTTTGAAGATGGTGCTATGAAACTCGCTGACCGTTCCGCTTTAGCAGGTTCAGTAGCAACACTTAAAGATTGCGTTAGAAATATGTACAAAACAGTTAATGTTCCTCTTTATGAAGCAGTACGAATGGCGACACTTACACCTGCAGAGGTTATAGGTTTCAATAAAACAAAAGGTAAAATTGAAAAAGGTTACGATGCAGATTTTGTTTTGTTTGACGATGACATAAACATAAAAACAGTAATTACAAACGGAAATATTATATAAAAAAAGAACGATAAGGGTAAAAACTTACCTTTATCGTTCTTTAATTTATGAATTATTATAATCAGTTTTCAGTTGACCTCGTGTGCCTGAGCCTACAACTCCGTCTACATCCAACTTTTTATCTGTCTGATAACTCTTGACAGCAGCTAATGTCGTAGGACCAAAATCGCCATCAATATCTGTTTGTTTTAAATAACCTAATTTATAAAGATGCCACTGAACCCATTTAACACCATCACCTGTACTGCCACTTCTTAAAGTTGAAGATGGCTCTGTATACGGACATTGTTCACGGGTTAAATCACTATTAGTAATAACTATATAATCTGAGTGTGCGTAGCCTGTATAGGTTGTCCCGTCAACCACTGCCCTTACTTTATACCAGTCACCTTCGCGTTTCATAATATAAACCTGTGTACCGGTTTTCAACTGGATAATAACAGTACCCGATGTATTTGGTTCTGCTCTTACATTAAGAACATCATTAACATCTACTTTACCCAACTGAGTTGCTGCTTCTCCTGTTGTTTTCGCAGTAACTTCGTTAGTATAACCCGAATAGAAATTCTGCGTTATATAAATATAAGCACGAACTTTATATTTATATTGAGTACCACTCAAAGCAGTTTTATCGGTAAATTTTGTTTCGTTTGTTTTACCGACAGATTTATAAGCGTTTGAAATTGCATCCCAACGAAATACTGCGTAGCCCTCACAATTTTTAACACCTGTCCATGATAAAGACACAGTATCATCTGTAACTGCAGTAACCTTTAAATTTGTTGGTGCATCACTTGAAGTTGTTGCTTCAAACTGATGATATTTTGAAGTAATTGTTGTACCATCTTTTGCAGTAGTATATGCTCTTACTCTGTAAGTAGCTTTTGTTGCCGGTTCACCCAATGTATCTTTATATGTGAGTTCATCTGATTTAGTAGTTGCTATTTTTTTGTACTTTCCTGTTTCGGTATTCAACTTATAAACCTGATAACCTTCAGCATTTTTTACTTCCGTCCAACTGAGTGTTAATGATGTTGTATTACAGGACTTACATTTTACTGTTGGTTTCGCTGCTTTAAAAACATCATCTCTTGTCATATCAGCATTTGGCATATTATTAAATACCGGAATAACAAATGTTTTTGCAGTTGATAAAATACCCGCATCAACATAAGCATTGTAAGTATGTTTAGCTTCACTTGCCGCCGCTCTTACATTAGCCATATATTCGTGACTATAAAGACTGCCTGACTCTTTATTCACATTGAATTTCTGTAAATAACCTGTGTATTGATATTTTGAGAATGATGCATAAATATATTGTGCACCATAGTAAATTGACTTATATGGGTCACTCCATGGTCTGCCATAAGTAGTGGTTGGGTTAACTGCACTTTTAAGTACATAACCTTTATATGTTTTGCCACTTATAACAGTTGAAACATAATAATAACCATCTTTTTCTGATATATAGTAAATAGAAGAGCTATTCTGTGGAATTGTTACTATTACTTCTGCATCTGCTTTTGCTTCTTTCAACAATTTAGCAGACGCTCTTTTTGTGTTAAGGAAACCGTTAGCCCATTTAAGACCGTCAACTGCACCAGTGTAAGCACCAATATTATAATAGTTGTAAATACCATTATAAGGTGAATTTGTACCACAGGAACCACCTGCATAAGATGCCTTAGAAGAACCTACCTCCTGAACAATTTTAGAAGCTAAGTAATAAGCACTCATACCGCTATCTTTCGCGGCTTTCATAATAGCATCAGAATACTTGACTTTTTTACCTTTAGAATTAAGGTATGTCTGAGATTCTCCGAGTCCATCGTAATAAGTAATGTAACTATCTTCCATCCAGGTGCCATCAAGAATTGCTTCTACACCCGCTTTTGTCTGATTTTCTGAATACGCAGTACTTTCAAACTGGAAAATATATTTTTCATTCAAGAAGTTCCTCGGGTCAAGGTAATATTCTATTGCGGCTTTTGACGCACTAACCCATGAAGATGCTTCCTGAATAACACCGTCACATTTTGAACAATCACATTTTAAAGAAGCATCAACATTTTTTTCTATAAGCTGTTTATTATGTGGTGTATGTTCGCCATTTACTGCATCTGCCCAATTAAGCCCTGTTTTCATTGCTTTAAATTCCCAGTTGGGATATTTCTTATGAAGTTCTAAAAGCAATTCAACGAAAGAAGCAGGAAAACCTGCATTATAAAGACTGTCTTCATAACCTGAGCCCAATGTAACATACCTGAGAATTCCACGGGCATCTTCTAAATCAATAGTGCCATCTTCATCAAAATCGGCAACTGCTATCTGCTCGTCAGATAAATCCTGAAGTTTTGCTACATAACGCATTGTTAAGAGTGCATCCTTCGTTGTAATATCACCATCACCGTTAATATCGCCTTTTTCATATTCCACTGCATAGGCAGTAATCGGTGTAAACGCAGGACATATAGAAACACAAGTTGCTGTAACCAACAACAAGCACAAAACTCTTATTATTCTTTTGTTCATACTACCACCTGATTTCGACAAAAAAATACAATATATATGTATAATATCATATTTCATTTTTTAAGTCAAATTAATAAAGTGTAAAAGGATTGTTACGAAATTTGTAACAATCCTTTTTTTCAAAACTTTTCCACTAAAGAATCAATTTCATTTATACTATTTTCATTTACATTCTTACCAAAACAATATGAATAAGAATACAGTGAAACTCCAGCAAACAAATCACTTAATTTAAGATACTCGTACTGGCGTAATAAAATATCGTTATTTTCTATCCACTCATTTTTTCCGCTACCCGCATTTTCATCTGCTACACCACATTTGTAAACCGCAAGACCAAAATAAAGTCTGACCTTTTCACTTTTACAAAGGCTTAACCATTCATTGACTGTTTCTCTGAATGGCATAGTTTCATTTTCAAAACCATAGTAAACCTGCGGCATTATATAATCTACAAACCCATCTTCCTGACACCACAACTTCACATCTGCATATATTTTTTCATTTTTCTCAAGGTTTGCTGAGGGACTGACACCGAACTGTAAATCTTCATTATAACTTTTAACAAGATTATATACCGAAGAAACGAGAGAAGAAACATTATTCTTACGCCAATCTTCCAGAGTTAATTCGCCATTATTATCTTTATACTCATTATAAAGAATACCATCATTTATATCGTCACATTCAGGGTAAAAGTAGTCATCAAACTGCACACCTTTTATGTCATAGTTCTCTATCAATTCGCGTACACCTGAAAGTATTGCTTTTCTCGCTTCTTCATCAGCAGGATTGTAAAACAACCCTTTTTCACAGATAATAAGACTGCTCAGATCTTCATCTTCATTATAAAGAATTTTTGCGGGATTGTTTTTACTAAGTGAACTTATATTGTTTTCGTAAGAAATTCTTAAAGGATTAACCCAGGCGTGAACATCTATATTATGTTGACTTGCAATTTCAATAAAAATTTCAAATGGGTCAAAAGTTATTTCGTCCCCTTCCGTCTCCACGATATATTTTGATGTCGGAAAAACAGATGATTTATATAAAGCATCACTGAAACATCTGACCTGATAAAAAACTGTGTTGAATTTATTGACACTTAAATTATTAATTATATCTTCAACATTTTCTCTGTATTCTTCCTCAGTTTTTCCTTTACACATATCTGAAACTTCGTAGAAACTGAGCCACACACCACGCATTTCAGTTTTTTCTTCAACTTTAACTTCTGCCTGTACCTCCGTTTCTGTTTTTGCTTCACCAGAACTTTTAAGGCAAGAAGTTAAATTCAATATAAAAATTGCTACAAATAAAACTGCTATTTTTTTCAAAAAATCACCGCCTGTATAAATTATACAAGCGGTAATAAAAATTTATTCAACTATTCTACTATTTCTTTTTCAGGATTTTCAGAAGAAAACTCAAAATCGTCTATACTATCTATGCCAACACCATCTTCCAATTCAATAGTAATTACTTCCGGTCTTTTGGGTTTTGGCAGACTTTTTTCTTTTTCTTCGGAATCTATTTCTTTTTTCTCGTAATGTTTTTTTACAAGAGCAAACATAATAATATTCACTGCATACTGGACAAGACAAGATATATATTGAACTCTCTGTACGAGAATATATTCATCATTTGTAAAAGTTGAAAATGAATATAAAGAAAACACCTTTTGACTCAAGAAAAATTTCAAGACAGTATACGCAATTGAAACTATAGCTGACACACACGCAACGAATCTGATTTTGCCTTCATTTTTATCTCTGAAAAAGTACCATAATGACACGAGCAACAAAAAGAAACTGAATGATGCTACTGTCAGAAACACATCAGAAACTACTGTAAAAAACGAGTTATCAAGACTTAATAATATTTTCTGAACCAGAGTTTTAAAAAAATGAGAAACAAACACAAATATTAAAAAAGCTTTTAAAACTTTGAGTTTCTTCTGACTTTTTATGTCTTTTATTTTTCTGTGAGCCGCTTTTTCATCATTTAATGCAAGATATGATAAAAATGTAAATATATAAACTGACAAATCAGGTAACTTAATAAGAAAACCTAATTTAGTTTCAATTGACGGAAACTCATAAGTTGCCCATAAGATTGCATTACTTATAAAAAGTAACGCAGTAGAAACCATCAGTACTCTTGCCGAATTTTTTAAAAATCTTTGTTTTAACATAATATCACTTTCAAAAAAACAGGCGACATAAGTTTTACCTATGTCGCCGTATTGTTAAATTATAAATCTTGTTTCTTTGAACCGATTTCCATCTGTTCTTTACCGATAGCCTGAATTTCATCAGTTGTAGCGTCTGCAAGTTTTGCAGCCATTTCTTCACGGCGAACAAGAAGTTCAGCGTACATACGCTCTCTCTTCTCACCACTTAAATCGTAGAAGAGAATAGGAATGATACCTAAGAGACCTGTAAGAGTAGGAATGATTGTTGCAATAGCAAAAAGACCATGCTTTGTTTCGTCTGTCTGAGCCTGACCACGAGTATAAGAACTGATGTCGTAACCAATCATCTTCTTAAGTTGTAATGAAACTGCGGAGTTTAAGATACTTGCAAGTTTCTTGGTAAGTTCTCTTGCAACAGAAGTCATAGCCTCTGTACGATAACCATTTTTCCATTCACAGTAGTCCATAGATTCGTTGTACATTTCACTAGGAATAACACGACGAACACCCCAGAATACCATGTAAATAGCTTCTTTAATTGCCATAACAAAGAACATTGGCAGAACTTTCTTATAAAGACCGTTATGCTTACCACCTATCATACCAACGAGATAAACAGGGATATCAAGAAGTGGTTGAATCTTTGTTGAAACAAGATAAAGAGTTTTTGTTGAGAATCTTCTTCTGAACCATGGTACAAAGTAGAATGAGAATGGGTTAATAATAGCACCCGGAATACCTGCAACCATTGTCATAGAAGCAAAGTTCAAAACATCTATGTAGTAGTCGTTTATACTACCGCCAACACTAAAGTTAGAAAGTGTTTCTGAAAGAGTTAATAACAAGATTGGCTTATTGTTGATAACCGATTTAAGTCCCTGAATAACACTTGGTGTTTCTATGGACTGCATAACTCTTTCACGCGTCATAACACAGAACGCAAGAGCCGCAAAGCCACTTACAATTGAGGTAAAGTTACCCATAACCATAAATGTACTTGTATATGAAAGGTTAATAACTTTGTTACCAATAAGGTCAAGAAGAACTGTAAGAATCTGTTGCGGTAGTTTTTCACCCAAAAGACCTGAAACGAACTCGGCAACAGTAATAAGCCTTGTTCTGTCAACAGGGTGAGGCGTAATTGTCGCTAACATACCGGTTCTTGCGATAGCCCTGAACGTTCCGGCACCCTCACGCACAAGCGTAAGAATAAAGTAAGTAATAAATTTACTCATATCTCTGGCGCCTTTACCTTTGAACAGCATAGGCATTAACCAATAGAAACAGGTACCTATTGTACCAGGAATACCAAGAGCAACAAGATACGGTTTAAATTTACCCCAACGAGTACGGGTTCTTTCAACGATTGCCGCTGTAAATACGTCGTTGATAACATCCCAAAATCCGTTTACAACGCGCACGATTGTTTGATAGTCAAGGTCAATCTGAAGAATATTAGTAACGAAACGATCGCCAAAAGAGTCAATATTAAAACTCTGGCACATATCATAAACAACATACCAAATAGTTTCTTTAAGACCTACATAACGGCGATTTTCATAAACATATTCCCTGTTTAATTCACCTGTCGAATCAGTACCAACCGCAACGCTTTCTTGGACTTCTAAATTTTCGTTTTCCAAAAAAGACACCTCCACGGTTACAAATCTAATTAATTATAGCATAGCAATTGAAAGTTTGCAACAAAAATAAGTAAAATTAATCCACAAAAAGCAACCTTGTTGAAAATGGCAAATTTCACAATATTAAGTTGTGCAAAATCACAATAGCATGGTAATATATCAATCTCTTTCAATCAGATAGTATTCAGTAGTTGAATATGAGAACGAAGTGTCAAATTCGCTTTCGCGTTTTTCTTCATACATTAGTCCTGACATTATGAAATCCACTTTATCTTCACTTAGCATATTGAACATTTCATCGGCACTTGTTACAACAACTTCCAGATTATACCCCAGTGAATTTGTAATTATATTGGCAATATCAACATCAATTCCTACTACATAACCGTTTTCAGTCAAATCGGTGTATGGAGCACCCGCAATATCTGTTGCCATTATAATTGTCGGTGCCTCGGGAGATAATTGTTTTAATTTTGGATAATAACCATCACTTGTTTTATATGCATCTTTGATTTTACTTATTGTACCATTTTCCTGAAGTTCGAGTATTTCTACATTGAATTTCTGCAATAATTCTGCATTGTTATGAAAATATATGCAGTGTTCTGTTGTAAAGGGCAAGACCTTTACATTGTTTATCTTGCGTTCATCCGCTTTATATAATGAATACGAAAATTCATCCAACACGAGCAAATCTGCATTTTTGGTTTCTACCGCAGTTACCGCACCATCTTCTGTTGAAAAAGTTCTTATTTCTTTTACTTCATTTTCAATAGTCTTTGCCGCTTCGTAAGATAATGAATCTATCTCAACTGCAACACTCATTTCGTTAAGTTCAGTTTTAACTTCTTCCTTTTTGCAAGAAGACAGAAAAAAAGAAAAGCAAAGTATTACTGAAACAATAGTTTTAATCTTCATAGACAATCCTTTTAACTCTTTAAACTATTTTGTATATTACATAATACTTTACTTTTCGACAAATTTCAACATTAAATAAAAAAAAGCAAAAAAAATACAGAATCAGGAAAGAAGCGAACGCAGTAAAACTGCAAAACCTGATTCTGTGATTTTTCAGGAATATTAATATAAAAACTAATATTCCTCCCCCTTTGGTTTTTAAAAAACCTCTTGAAACAATTGGTGTGATAATTGTTTCAACGATTTATATTTTAACATAAAAAACATTTTTTGGAAGTACTTTAAGCCAAATGATGAATTTTTGACTAAAAATGACATTTTTTTGCATTTTATTTTGATTTTGTTGATTTTATAGTGTATTTATTTTGTTATAGTTACAAAAACTGTAGTCGTCAGTGGTCAGTGGTCAGGAAGCAGGAAACAGGAAGCAGGAAGCAGGAAGCAGGAAACAGGAAACAGGAAGCAGGAAACAGGAATTAGGAATTAGGAACTAGATTTTATAAAATGTGTTGCAATCGATTGGGTTTTGGTAATATAAAAATCACTCCCACTACTACGGGCGACCAATTTAATTCGGAATTCGTAATGCGTAATTCGGAATTAAAAGGTCTGCGACGCTATTATAAAAACAACTACATTCGTTCATTAAAGTAAAAATGAAAGAATGTAGTTTTTGTTATCTATATTTAATTATAATCAAGTCCGCAGGACTTCCGAAATTTTGCATTTTGCATTTTGCATTCTGCATTCTGCATTTTGCATTCTGCATTTTGCATTTTGCATTCTGCATTCAGTAAAAAGGTGTTACCTTTTTACTGAACCGCTTGCTTTAAACGTACTCTTATAACTACCATTAACTGCTCTTACAGTGTAGCGGTATTTTACACCTTTCTTTGCAGATTTGTCGGTATAAGATTTTGAAGTTGCTTTTGCAGTTTTAAGACCTTTCCAACTACCCCACTCTTTTGTTTTGGTGTTGTAAGTACTTCTGTAAATTTTGTAACTTGTTGCGTTTGCCGCAGTTGACCAGGTTACCTTTACTCCGTTACTTACTTTTGCCACTTTTACAGTTGGGGTTACATTATATTTTATTGTGTCTGTTGACTTATATTTACTCTTTACACTACCATTAACTGCTTTTACTGTGTAACGGTATTTTGTACCGAGTTTCGCTTTTTTATCTGTAAAACTTGTTTTGGTGTAACCGGATTTGAGTTTTTTCCAGTCGCCCCATTTTTTAGTTTTTGCGTTATATGTTCTTCTGTAAACTGTGTAAGTTTCTGCATTTTCTATTGCTTTCCAACTTACCTTTACACCGCTTGATGTGCTCTTTACAGATACTTTCGGTGTTGAAAGAGTTGTTAATTTTTTATATGTATGAGCAAACTCACTGTACTGCCCTGCATTACCCATTGCATCCATTGAAGCAACTGCATAACAGTATGTTTCACCATCTACTGCGGTCTGGTCTGTAAATGCTAAAGTTGAAGGACCTACTACTGCTAATTGCTGATATACATATTCACCCGCTTCATTCTGAACGAGTTTGAAAATAATATATCCTTCTGTACCATTTACTTTTTGCCAGGTGAATTTTATACCATTCTGTTCTGAGGTTATACTGGTTATTGTTGGGGATTTAAGTTTTTCTAACTTCGGAATAACTTCTGTATAACTATCACCACAAATTGTACAAGTAAACGTTTTTACACCTGTTTCTGTGTAGCTTGGTTGTTTGGTTACTGAGCTTGTGTAAGTGTGTTTATGTGGTTTTGTTTCTTCCGTTTCAATAAACGTAAAGCCGTTTGCTGTTGCATAGCGTTCCGCCTCAGAGTTTTTTGCGCCATAAATTGTAAAGCCGGGAATTTTCTCTTCTTTTTCTTCCCAAGAATCATATTTATAACCGAAAGCCCAACCGACTATACTTGTTACGCTATCAGGAATAGTTACGTTTGTGAGGGACTCGCAATCATAGAAAGCCCAACCGCCTATACTTGTTACGCTATCCGGAATGGTTACGTTTGTGAGGGACTCGCAAGAATAGAAAGCAAAATTGCCTATAATTGTTACGCTATCCGGAATGGTTACGTTTGTGAGGGACGTGCAACCATAAAAAGCAGCATCGCCTATACTTGTTACGCTATCCGGAATGGTTACGTTTGTGAGGGACGTGCAACCAATGAAAGCATTACTGCCTATAATTGTTACGCTATCCGGAATGGTTACGTTTGTGAGGGACGTGCAACCAATGAAAGCATTACTGCCAATCTTTGTTACAGGTAACCCGTTGTACGTACTCGGTATTACAAGCTCACCTGATGCATCTTTATCGCAATCCTTCACCTGATACATTGTCCCATCTTCATTTAATTCAAATATCAAATCATCAACACTTGCCGCATTTGCTATGGGTGTTAATGGCACAGTGGCAAAAACACCAATTACAAAAACAAATGCTAAAATTAAACTAATACACTTTTTCATAAATTAACCTCCTTAAAATTCTTAAAATAAAAAAGTGCGCAGCCGAAGCTACGCACGAAAAATACATAGCCTCATTTTGCTACCACACAAACTTTGACAAATCCCATAGAGACGCCAAACAGAAGCCTGTATTTTTACCTAAAAATAAAAACACGACTCCATGGAATGTCATATTAAGTTTGTGTGGTATTTTCAGTTTACCATATATTTTCCAGTTTTGCAATAATTTTGTTAGTATAGGTAGTTGCAAGTGTGCAAGTATGCAAGTGGTCAGGAATTAGGAAACAGGAATTAGGAATTAGGAACTAGATTTTATAAAATGTGTTGCACTCGATTGGTTTATTGTAATAAAAAACTAACTCCCACTACTCGCGGCGACCAATTTAATTCAGAATTCGTAATGCGTAATTCGGAATTAAAAGGTCTGCAACGCTATTATAATATTATAAAAACAACTACATTCGTTCATTAAAGTAAAAATGAAAGAATGTAGTTTTTGTTATCTATATTTAATTATAATCAAGTCCGCAGGACTTCCGAAATTTTCAATTTTCAA
>SVPQ01000021.1 GCA_015065845.1 Oscillospiraceae bacterium | reverse complement strand
TTGCAGATTTGTCTGTATATGAAACAGTTGAACCTTTGTCAATTGTTTTCATACCTTTCCAACTGCTCCATTTACCATTTTTGTATTCAGCACGGTAAACTTTGTAACCTGTTGCACCTGTAATCTTATTCCAGGTAACATTTACACCTGTTGATGCATTTGCTATTTTTACTGTTGGTTGACTAAGGAATAAAATACTTGAAGAATTTTTAATACCGCTTTTTGTATCACCGTTAAATGCTTTTACAGTATAAATATACTTTGTACCGCTCTTAGCATTTGTATCAACATAACTTGTTGCAGTTACAGTACCGCAAGTTTTCCAACTGCCATATTTTTTAGTTTTTGTGCTGTATGTTTTGCGGTAAACCTTGTAGCTTGTTGCACCGCCCACAGCACCCCAGGTAACAGTAACACCATTACTTGCATTAGCTACTTTTACTGTTGGCGTTGCAAGTAAAATTTCAGTTTGAAGAATGGTTTTACAAACTGTACATTCTTTGTGCTTACTACCTTTTTCGGTTTCGGTAGGTTGTTTGTCAATTACCCAATCGCTTTCAGTATGACCTTTTGCAGGAATTACCGAACCTTTAGTTGACAACTTGCAAACAGAACAATATGAATCACCGGAGTAACCTGCTTCAGTACAGGTTGCAACTTTTTTATTAGTTACAATTGTTGTGTGTCCTTTTGCTTTGAGAATTTGTTGATTGACTGTCATTTTACCACATACTGTACATTTCTTACCATCTGAAAGACCATTTGAAGTACAGGTTGCGGGATTTCCTTTTATTGTTATTTCTTTGTGACCAGTAGCAGGAAGTATTTTTTGTGTTTGTGTAGTGTTTCCACAAGTTGAGCAGCGTTTGAGATCAGTAACACCATTTTGAGTACAGGTAGGTGCACGACCTTCCACTACAACATATTCTGTATGCCCTGTTGCAGGAATTACTTCAGTCCATTCTCTGTCACAGATTCCACAGATAGAGAAGACCTTTCCATCTCTTTCACAAGTAGGGTATGTAGTACTTTGAGACCAAGGGTCACAACATACCTCTAAATCAACAGTCCATTTAAGAGAATCTGAAAGAGCAGAAGTGATAGTCAATTTTGTTTTACCATTTTTTATAGGTTTTATTAATAATTGACTGTAATCGGGCTCGGTAAATGAAGCTATACTTGTATCTTCTATTTCAATAAAGTAATCAGAGAAAACAGTAGCGTTATTAATCTTGATAGTTGCAGTTTTCTGATTATAAGAAATAATCTGATAGTATTTGTAAGCATCGTCTAAATATAAATCAAAATTTGAATTATAACCTATATGACATGTGGTGCCAGAGTAAGTTACGCTATTGTAAAATCTGACCATAGGCTCTGGTATTTTTTCAGAGCTTGTTTTTTTGCATTTTTTGCATTCTACATTTGCAGTATCATCAGTTATAGATTTCAAAACGAATTCGCAACCATATTTTTTCTCAGTTTTTGAGACAGTTGCAATATTGCTTAAATTGATTTTATAAAAATTGAGAATACTGCTTTCCTGAGTGTACCAGATTAAATTGTTGTTATAAATAACAGGAGGACAGTCGCTGAGACGAAAATTGACAGTTGTTTCTTCACTTAGTTTATTACCATATTCGTCAATCAATAAATAATGAGTTTTATCATCTTTTTCCCATAATAACATAAATTTATTATTTGAAATCTTTACAAAATGAGGGGTAGAGGTAGAGGATGTTCCTTCTGCATAAGATGTAATCATTTTTACAGTAGCGGTGGTAGAATTTTTTGGAATATAAGAAATAAAAACATTTTTAGTTTCACTGTTTTCAAAATCATTTAAGTTGATTTTGGTTCCTGCAATAATGTAGTTAGAATCTGATACTTCAAAACCACCAATTGTACATCCTGTATAGTTTGTTCCGATTTGTCCTGGTATATCAAGAAAACTTAAACATTGAGTTGTAGGATAATCGCCAAAACCAGATGAAGAGAGTTCTTTATCATATATAAAAAGTGCGAGTGTTCTTGGGTATGCATCACCGTGGTCTGCGGCAACTATTTTGTTTCCGTCAAGTTTTATGAACTGATTGAATGAGTGGGAGGAGTAACCATAACCACTATTAAGAACACGGGTTCTTTTACTTACAAGAGTCATATTACTTGTGTTTATTTGTAAAGTAACATTTGCCTGATGATTAAGTCCATCATTAGGGTTTGTGTACATTTCGTGGTCAGTTCTTATTAAAAGTTGATTTCCAGAATGTGTAAAACGAGGAGTACCTGCCCGAAAAGCCACAGTAGTGTTATCATCAGTAATAGAACACGCAGAAATTCTGTTCCAGTTAAGGTCATATTTTGTAAGTCTGAAAACCTCTACAGAGTTATCTTCATCAGGGTTATTCTGACCACTTAAAATATAATAGTTATTGCCATCAGAGTAAAAACCACCAAATAACGGCAATTCATTTTTTATAGGAATATGATATTTGAAATTTAATTTACTGTCGAAAAACTCGGCGAACATAACAAGACTGTCATCATAAGACTGTATTGCCTGAAAACGCATTAAATCACCGTTGCTACAAACATTGAGATAAGAATATATAGGGGTAGACCAGTTCCACGAGTAATTGTAGTCACCGGTATTATCGTAATTATAGTAAGTGCAATTATTACTTATAGTTGTTGCAGCGTTTGCGGTTACAGGAGCGCAAAATAAAACTGAAACTACAAGTAATAAAGCAATAAAAAAAGAAATCGATTTTTTCATTTTATTCATCTCCTTATTTTTATACTAGAATTATATCATTTTAATTGCATTAATTGAATTGGTGCATTTACCAAAAAAATTTTCTTTTATTTGGTTGTTTTAATTTATAGCCTATTGAATAATACAGAAAATGTGTTAAAATATCTGTATTCAAGAATGAAAATGAAGGTCAGATTATGAACGAAATAAACAGTTTTAAAAGGGGTATAAAAGCAGGGTTTCCAATTTGCGTGGGGTATTTTCCGGTATCTTTTGCATTCGGTATATTTTCTGTTGAAAACGGACTTTCTGTATTACAGGCGGTTTTAATTTCCCTTACCAATTTAACATCAGCAGGGCAATTGGCGGCAGTGCCTATAATGGTCGGTGGCGGTACTGTAATTGAACTTATATTATCGCAACTCGTCATAAATTCCAGATATTCGTTAATGTCGGTATCACTTTCACAAAAACTCGGAAAAAGCGTAAAAATACCACACAGATTTTTAATTGCATTCGGCAATACTGATGAGATTTTTGCTGTTGCATCTTCTAACAAAGAAAAAGTTGGGTTTAAATATATGGTGGGACTGATTTTAACACCAGTTATAGGTTGGGTGTCAGGTACATTAACAGGTGCTATTGCAGGTAATATTTTACCTGAAATAGTAATTTCAGCATTAGGTCTTGCAATTTATGGAATGTTTATAGCAATTGTAGTCCCTGTTATAAAAAAAGAAAAATGGACCGCACTTTGCGTTGCAACATCAATTGTGTTAAGTTGCATTTTTTACTATGCACCTGTTTTAAAAGAAATCCCGACAGGCTTTACTGTAATAATATGTGCGGTAGTGGCAAGTGCTTTGTTTGCATTTATTAAGCCAGTAACGGTAGAAGAAATAAAAGAAGAGGTGGCAGATAATGGATAACACCAAATTTTTTATTTATCTTTTAGTTATGGCAGGGGTTACATATCTTGTCAGAATGGTACCTTTAGTGCTTGTTAATAAGCCTATTAAGAATAAATTTATTTTATCTTTTCTTTACTATGTGCCATATACAGTTTTAAGCGTAATGACAGTACCCGCGGTTTTTTATGCGACAGATTCTTACATAAGTGCGATTATAGGATTTTTAGTTGCAGTAATAGCGGCACTGTTTAAACGCAGTCTTGTTCAGGTTGCGGTTTTCTCGTGTGTAGCGGTGTTTGTGGTGGAGATTTTGATGAAATATATTTAAAAAGAAAATCACTCGAAGAACTTAGCTTTCGAGTGATTTGTTATTTTGTATTAAAATGATTTGGCTACGCCATAAATTGCATAAATGCATGAATTGTTTCACATGATTCTATTTGCCATATAATGCCGACAGGCAAATCATGCATCGCAAGATGCAAATGATGAAATTGATTTCAATTTATGCCAGGGCAAATCATTGGTATTGTTATTATATAACAAATTCTTTATGTCTCGTCACATGGCACCCAACATTCACCGCAACAGGAAGTCCTGCAATGTGTGTTGGTGCTGTTTCAATATTTACTTTTAAAGCGGTAATATCTCCACCAAAGCCTTGTGCACCAATGTTTAATTTATTTATTTCTGTAAGCATTTTTTCTTCTAATTCTTTATAATATTCGTTTTTGTTAGAAATTGAAATATCGCGTGTGAGAGCCTTTTTAGAAAGAATTGCACACCCTTCAAAATCACTGCCAATTCCTACACCTAAAACAACAGGTGGGCAGGGGTTAGCATCTGCAGTTTTAACAGTATCAACAACAAAATTTATAATGTCTTCTTCAGTTGCAGATGGTGTGAACATCTTTATTCTGCTCATATTTTCACTGCCAAACCCTTTTGGTGCGGCAGTTAATTTTACTTTGTCACCATCAACTATTGAGTAGTGTATAAGTGCTGGTGTGTTATCATTTGTATTACCACGGTGAATAGGGTCTTTTACAATGGAACAACGCATTTTACCGTCAAGATACGCTTTTCTCACCCCATTATTTATAGCATCATTTAAACTGCCGTTTATAAAATGCACATCTTGTCCTATCTCAATAAAAAGAACAGCCATTCCTGTATCCTGGCAAATAGGTATTTCATTTTCTCTTGCAATATTTAAATTTTTACACATATCGCAAAAGATATTTTTTGCAGTTTCATTAGTTTCTTTATCTTTTGAATTTTTAATTAAATTCTCTAAAGATGTTGGCAATTCTGCATTGGCAGAAATAAAAAGTTCCTCAACTTTCTTTTCAATTATTGAAACATCAATTTCACGCATAATTTTTAACCTCCGTAAATTCTAAAAGGGTCTGCAAAAAACTTGCGTTTTTTACAGACCCTTTTCATCGTATGATAAAAAATCAGAATCCGCGTTGAGTTCCGCTACCGCCACGACGAGGAGCAGAACTACCACGCTTTGCAGCGGTGTTTTTCTTTAAATCGCTCATTCTTTCGTCACTTCTTGTCTTAAAACGAGCTAACATATCTTCAAAAGACATATTTTCAGGTTCATTTTTAGGAGCGCCATTCCAAACAGGTGGCTGACCACTTCTTTTGGGTTTATCATAAGTCTTTTTAGGTGCAGGAGCTTCTTCTTGTGGAAGTGCTTTTTTTATTGAAAGAGCAATTTTGCCCTTTTCATTAATATCAATTACCTTAACCTTAACTTCCTGATTTTCAGATAATTTTTCGTGTATATCTTTGATATAAGTGTTTGAAACTTCAGAAATATGTACCATACCTGTTGATTTGTCAGGAAGTTCAACAAAAGCTCCGAAGTTTGTAATGCCGGTAACTTTACCGTCTAAGATTTCGCCGATTTCTACTGCCATGAAAGACTTACCTCGTTTTTAAAATAAATTGGAATAGAATTATGTGCCCGGAGTTATGTCAATGTAAACTCGTTCGTCTGTTTTGACATACCCGTTTTCTCTCGCATATTTTTCAGCAATTGCGGCTTCGTCATTTTCTTTTATTGTTTTCTCAATATCTTTATTTTGTTGAACCTGCTCTTCATATTGGGTCTGAAGCTCGGCTAACTCTTCTTTTTTCTCGTTAATATCTTTATAAGCAGAGAAGAAAGAAACTGCAAGATAAATTGCAAAGGCTGCTGCCGCAGTGAATACTAAAGTCATAAAAAAACTTTGCTTTTTAGTTTTTTTACGAGTTCTCTTTTTGTTCTCCATTGTTACAGCCACCTTTCTTTTTTGACAATCCGTTGCCTTTTAATATACCTAATAAATTATACACATATAACCGTAGTTTTTGCAAGTGTTTTTTTCGATTTTTCTGCATTTTTTTAGTAAGTTTTTGAGAAATTATGGATATTTTTTCTTTTATCTTTAAAAACACCTTAAAAATAAGTAAAAATGGCGCAGAAATAATTTTAAAAACAAATTTAATAACAGCGTGAATTGCTTTTACAAAAGCATCGGTGAAACTTTTAGCGGCAAGACCAAAAGAAAGGTAGTAGAAAATCCAGCCTATAATCTCTCCGATTATCATATATGAACGGAATTCACCTTTGTTAGTTGCTAAGAAAAAAATAAAAGTTCCCAGACCAAAAAGGAAAAAATACAAAATATCAAAAATGAAAAACAACTTTTTTGATTTTGTAAATGTCAGGCGTATTGTTCTTAAAACATCGTAAAGAATTCCAAGAACGAAGCCTGCACCTAAAGAAAGCAAAAAAAGTTTTAATTGTTCACTCTGCTCGAATGAGTACATTATCTGAATACCTTTCCCCAGAAACTATTAGTTTTAGGTGCAATATCGGCATAAGAAAGTGCGGCAATATTTCCTTCAATCTGTAATTCACCAATTTCAAGTGAAAGTCTTGTAATATGAAGTTTTTCGCCACGAATTGTCAGTTCACCTAAATCGGTAATAGCAACAATTGTCTGTTCGTCAAAACTGTCAACATCATTGACCCCAGAAACAGAAAGCGTTTTTCTGTCCTCTAAAATGCAGTTGTGTGGTAAAAATCCAGTCTTTTTTTCTTCTGAAATCATAAAAAAATCCCCTTTCGATAATATATATTACCGAAAAGAGATTTTAAGAACTATTATTTTATTTTTTTTATTTTGTTGCCCTTTACTAAATAAACATTTTTGCTTATATCCATAAGTGGTTTGTCGTTAAAAGAATCGGTGTAAAGGTCGTCTATCTGTGCGTTGGGGTAACTTTCAAAAAACGCTTTTACCTTGTTTTCGCGAAGACAAAGTCTCTCAATTTTACCTTCTTCTTCGTTGATAGAAGTACCAATGTAATTCTTTACATTAAGTCTTTTACAGATTTCACTTAAAGATATTTCTGGTGAACATGAGAGAATCAAATCATCATCTTTTCTTACCTTTTCGTAAAAAGGTTTTATATTTTTTTCGTGTTCATCCCAGAATTCTTCCATACAATTGCGGTAATGCGGATTTGCAATATAATAATCAAGTGCCCTCTGAGCGTATTTGTTTATTGCTTCTTCCACAGTTAATTTACCGAGTTTGTATTTTGTAAAAGCGGTAATTACTGCCGGCATAAATGTAATAAGACCTTTATCTTTCTTTAAAAAGAATTTAAAAAGATGAAAAGCACTTTCGCCGTCGTAAATTGTGTTGTCAAAATCATAAACATTCATTATTTTTAAACCTGTTCCATTTTTTTATGTTGAGTGAAGTGAAAAGTAAAGCGATTATATCAATTACAATCCACACAATAACAGTACCATTCCAACCAATGTTATCTGAAATTATACCGAAACCATAAGTAGCAGCGGCACAGCCTATGTAAGCAGTTGCATTCATAACACCTGTAACAGTTGCAGTTTTACCATATTTTGCAAATTGCATAGGAACCAGTGTTATAATCATATAGTTGAAAGTATGCATTGCGGTAGTGCCGAGTGCTAAAAGAACAACGCTTAAAACAACTGGTAAGTTTTTCATAAATATAAGGAATGTGAATGGAATTAAAACAAATCCTAAAATAAATGCACCTGTTTTAAGTTCGTCTTTTTTGAACACTTTATTATATAAAGGTGTAACAATATAGTTACCGCTTAAATTTACTATTGGTAAAATTATAGAAACGAATACAGAAAAAGCAACAGGTGTGTTGTAAGTTTCTGTAATCATAGTTGGTACCCAGGTGGTAATACCTTCTTTGATTGCACCGTGAATTGCGTCTGCAGGTAACACTAAGAGAAGACCTGCAGAGAGGAAAAGTGGTAAAAATTTATTTACGCTTTTAGTATTATTGTCAACTTTTTTGTTATTATTAATATTACCTTCAATTGGCACATCAGTAATATGCTTTTTTGAAAGAAAATATGTAACAGTGAAGAAAACAAAAGCGAAAATAAGAACAACGGAAGAAGTGTAAAAAACATATTTCCAGTTGAAAAATTTAATAGAAACTGAAGCTAAAATATAGGCAAGAACTGTACCTATTGGTAATGTGGCAGAAATATTAAGACACGCTTTACTACGCATATCGTAATTTATAATGTTTGCTAAAATTTTAAGGATTGCCGCCCATAAAAGAGAGAGCGCAAAACCATTAAACCCCCACACAACCGCCATCATAACATTTGTGGTGCAGAATGTCATTAAAATATTTGTACCCGCAGATAAAAATAAACCGAGCATTATCATTTTAAAAGGAGAAATTTTATCGCCTAAAAATCCGTTTATAATCTGGAAAAATCCGTAAACTATAAAGAATGCAGAACCTATTATACCAGCCTGTGACTTTGTAAAAAGTCCATCCGCTAAAATATCGGGTAAAGCGGCGGAGTAGTTTATTCTGCCGACATAAGATGCGGCATAAGCAATAAAACACGCTACAAAAACGAGTAAAGAATATTTTTTACTTTCTAAATATTGTTGTGTTTTCAAATAATCGCTTCCTCAGAAATTAGTAGTAAAATAACAAAGAATATTTTACCATATTTAGATGTAGTGTCAAGCATAATGAAAATAAAAGTTGAGATTTATAAAAATATATGATAAAATAAGAAAAAATCACGACTGCAAAGGAGTGTTACACTATGGCAAAAGAAAAATTTACACTTGAAAGGGCAAAAAGTCCTGAAGAAGTTGGTGTTTCTTCAAAAGAAGTAGTAGAATTCTTACGCGATATGAAAGAAAATAAACTTGAGTTTCATAGTTTTATGGTAATAAAAAATAACAAAGTTGCTTGTGAATTATATCGTGCACCATTTAATAAAGAAACACCGCATTCTGCATATTCTATAAGTAAAACTGTTACCGCTATTGCGGCAGGTTTTGCAATAGAAGAAGGTCTTTTTAATCTCGATACAAGAATTGTAGATGTTTTTCCAGAATACATTCCTGAAAAAGTTGACGGCAGAATATTTAAAGTTACTGTAAGAAACCTTCTTACAATGACAGCGGGTGTTTCACCAAATCTTTTCCTTAATAAAAATAAAACAGACTGGTTAGAAGAATATTTCAAATCATCATTTTATGGTGAACCAGGTACATTCCGTTATGTGAATGAAAATATTTTTGTTTTAAGTGCAATGATTTGCAGACTTTCAAAAACAACACTCCGTGAATATTTAACACCGCGTCTTTTTGCACCACTAGGTATTGATTTTCCTGAATGGGAAACAAATCAGGATGGCATAGAAGCAGGTGGCTGGGGTCTCTCTTTAAAATTAGAAGACCTTGCTAAAATTATGTATTGCCTCAGCAATAACGGTAAGGTAGAAAAAAAGCAGATTATTCCTGAAAACTGGGTTCTTGAAATGACTGATGCTCACGCGGATACATCTATCTGTAAAAATATTGATACAGATAAAGGCTACGGTTACTGCGTATGGCGTAATGGAGGAAACCAAAGTTATAGAGCAAACGGAATGTTTTCTCAATTCGGTATTGTATTCCCAGAAGAAAATGCTGTATTAGTATGCTTTGGTGCAATTGCAAGTGAACAGGAGGCAAGAGATTGTGTCTGGCGTCACTTCCCGAAAGCATTTATTGAGCCTGACAAAAGGGCAAAAGAACCTGCTTACGAGGATTTTTACAGAATTGCTGATGAGTTCAAAATAGATAACCCGAGTGTATCAATCCGTTCATTACAGGAAGCAAAATTAAACAATAAAACAATTGAAATTAAAAGAAAAGTGCTTTTAAATTTAATTGGCTTCCCTGTCAGTGTAATTCCATTTACTGTTACATTTTTAAATGGCAAAAGAGCGGGTAATATAGATAACATCAACTTTACATTCAAAGAAAAAGAATGTCTTATGAGTTGGTGCGAGGGTAATGAAAAAAATACAATAACTTGCGGTATGGATGGCCATTTAAGATATGGTGATATTACTTTAGCGGGTGTAAAATACAAGGTTTGTTGCTATGCAGAATGGGATGAAAGTGACATTTTAAAAGTCAATATAAGACCAATTGAAACTGCATCAAAAAGAAAACTCAAATTTACATTTGTCGGTACAGAAAATTTAATAATGAAACCTCTTTCTACACCAAAGGTTAAAGATATGGCAGTATCTTTAGTAGGTGCGGCTTCTGAAGTTATTGACAACGATTTAGTTGTAAAAGTAATGCAAAAAGCAACCAAATATGTGCCGTGGGTGTTAGAACCAAGGCATAAGGGTAAATTGGTTGGTCGTAAGGATATTTATTAAAAACTGCCATATTTAGTGCAGAACAAAACCCCTGAAACAAGAGTTTCGGGGGTTTTTAGTCAATTTTTTACCCACTCGACGTACCTTTGTACGCCATCGGGGTAAAGAAATTGCCTTCTGCATCTAAATCTGACAGTTTTACAGAGTTGTATATTTAGCACAAAACAAAACCCCGAGGACAAAAAAATGTCTTCGGAGTTTTTGTATTTTTAAATGATTTGGCTTGTGCCATGAATTGCGTAAACGCATAAATTGTTTCACATGATTTGATTTGCCTATATAATGCCGAAAGGCAAATCATGCATCGTAAGATGCAAATCATGAAAGTTATTTCAATTCATGCCTCGGGCAAATCATTTAAAAAAACTAAAAATCTTTTAAAAGCACAACAGCCCCAAACGCCGGTACAGTAACAGAGTCTGTTACTGGTAAATCCTTTGTGAGTTCTACTGTATTCCAGAATTCATAAGGGAGATTATAAGTTATTTCGTGATTGTTTTTATTTGCAATCACGAATATTTTTTGCTCTTTACTTTCTCTTATATATGCTACACAAGAGAGCATTGCGGAGTAAGGAGTAAATCTGCCGTCTTTAAGACAAGTGAGTTTATGGCGTAATTCACCTAACTTTTTGTACCAGTTTATAAGTGATTTGTCTTCATTACCCCAAGGGTAAAATGCTCTGTTAAAAGGGTCACTGCCACCTTGAAGACCTGCTTCATCACCATAATAAATTGATGGGAAACCAGGTAAAGTGTACTGCAAAACAGTAGCGGTTTTTAAAAGTTCTTTTGCGTGGGCATATTCGTTGTCAGTTAACTTGTAACCCACCTGAATTTCGCGTGGTTTGTGTTCTAACTCGAAATTTATAAGCCTTGTTAAAATTCTTGCAGTGTCGTGAGTACCGATATGATTCATAAGCACATCAAGTGCGGGTTTCGGGTAGTTTTCGCATACAGAAACTACTGTTTCTATAAAATTCTCTGCCACACCATAACGCATAAAATCAAGAATTGCATTAGAAAAAGGGTAGTTCATAACACTGTCTAACTGACCGCCTAATAAATATCTTCTTCTACCACCGTGACTGAATTTGTTTGTGGCATCCTCCCACACTTCGCCAATAACAAAGTAATCATCACTAAGAGCTTTCACCGATTTATAAAGTGCATCTATAAATTTGTCCGGCAATTCGTCAGCAACATCAAGTCTGTAACCAGATGCACCAAACTGAAGCCATTTTTCTAAAATACCGTTTTTACCTGTAATAAACTCAATATATTTATCATTTTCTTCATTTGTTTCTGGTAAAGTATCAATTCCCCACCAACTTTTATAAGAACCATCATTATTGAAAGTAAACCAAGGGAAAAATTCAGAGTCTTTTGAGTTGAAAGCCCCAATTGAGTTGTAACGGTTTTCCTTGTTGAAATAAATACTGTCACTGCCTGTGTGACTGAAAACACCGTCAAGAATAACTTTTATTCCATACTTTTGGGCTTCTTTGCAAAGTTCTTTAAAATCGTTCTCATTACCTAAAAGTGGGTCGATTTTACTGTAATCTGCGGTGTTGTAACGATGATTTGAATGTGCTTCAAAAATAGGGTTGAGATAAAGAATTGTAGTGCCAAGGTAAGCAAGATAAGGTAATTTTTCTTTAATGCCTTTTAAGTCACCCCTATAATAATCGTTGTTTAAAATTTTACCTTCTTCGTTTGGTTTCCATACAGGAATATCAGTTGTGTCTTTATGAATTACTCTGTCTGTTGGTACATTATTTTTCTTTTCACCTGAGAAATAAAATCTGTCAGGGAAAATCTGATACATAATTCCGCCTTTAACCCAGTCAGGAGTTTTATAGTCAGGCGAGTAAACTGTTTGTTGCCATTCGTTTCCTTGTGATGCAAAAGACCCGAGACCTGCAGAACGCAAGTAAATATGATTTGTACCAAAAGGTGTTTCGTAATTGAAGTGGTAAAAATAAAGACCGATATTTTCGAATGTATAGTCAATACCCCACCATTCTTCGCTATCACCATTCATACCGCACCACAATAAATTGTGGTAAGAGTAATTGTTGAAATCATCATGAATAACAAGGGTTACTTTGCTACAATTTATAGAACGAGGCATAAGAACAGAAAACCGCAAGTTTTCACCTGCGGCTATGCTACCAAATATTGATTTGTGCCTCGAATCTCTTGAATTAAAAGGTACAAAATCAGTCAATTAAATCAGTCCTCGTATCCGTTTGGATTGTTACTTTGCCATCTATAAGAATCAGCACACATTTCGTCAATGCCTTTTTCAGCTTTCCAGCCCAATTCTTTCTCTGCTTTTTCAGGGTTTGAATAGCAAGTTGCTATATCACCAGGACGGCGTGGCTCTATAACATAAGGAACAGTAACGCCTGAAGCTTTTTCAAATGCTTTAACAACTTCTAAAACGCTGTAACCACGGCCTGTGCCTAAGTTGTAAATGTTTACACCCTTGCAGGAATATGCTTTATCCAATGCCTTTAAGTGACCTTTAGCGAGGTCAACAACGTGAATGTAGTCACGCACACCTGTGCCGTCAATTGTATCGTAATCGTCACCAAAAACATTAAGGTGAGGGCGTTTGCCTACAGCAACCTGTGTTATGTATGGCATTAAGTTATTTGGAATACCATTAGGTGCTTCGCCGATAGTACCGCTTTCGTGAGCACCAAGTGGGTTGAAGTAACGAAGAATGCAAACTGACCAGTCGCTGTCTGCCTTAGCTAAATCCATAAGAATTCTCTCAATGAAATACTTTGTAGTACCATAAGGGTTAGTAGTACCGCCTGTCTGCATTTCTTCATTAAGAGGTGAAACATTGTGTTCGCCATAAACAGTTGCAGATGAACTGAAAACAATTGTTTTGCAACCATATTTTGCCATTACTTCACAAAGAGCAACTGTACCTGAAATATTGTTGTAGTAATATAAAAGTGGTTTTTGGCAAGATTCACCAACTGCTTTAAGACCTGCAAAGTGGATAACTGAATCAATTTTGTTTTCAGAAAAAATCTTTTCTAAACCTTCTCTGTCATTTATATCACATTCGTAAAATTTAAAGTCTTTACCAGTGATTTTTTTGATTCTGTTCAAAGATTCCGGGCAACTGTTATAGAAGTTGTCAAGAATAATGATTTCTCTGTCATTATTTAAAAATTCAACTGCTGCGTGTGAGCCTATATAACCCGCACCGCCTGTGATAAGTACTGCCATATATAAAACTCCTTTTAATAAGAATTTGTAATAAATTAAATCAAAATTTTATTAACCCATTTCGCCCTGAATGAATGAAACAGAAGGTTTTGTAGTAGGTTCTTCTGTCATTGTAGGCTCTTCAGTAGGTATTGGTTTTGTAGTTGTAGGTGTAGGAGCCTGTGTAGGACGAGGTTGTGGATTATAAACCGGTTGTGTAGGTGGAGTTGTTGGGTCCGGAGTGAAAATTGAATCAGTAAACTCTACGAAAGTATTTGCTTCTGTACTGTTGCCAGAAACAGGTGTTGTAGTAGATGGTTCCGTAGTAGTAGGAACAGTTGTTTTTGGTGGTAATTCACCGCCACCTTTAGTTGTGGGTTCAACTTGTTGAAGTGATTCGGTTTCAGGTGCATCTGTTGTAGAAACATTGTAGCCACTGAATTTAATACCAATTACAGCACAAGTGACTACAGCGAGAAGAAGGATTGCGATTGATGCAATCATACCATTTCTGCTGAGTGAAGCAGTAGGACGCATTTCTGTTGCTACTTCCGCCTGAATCTGAGCTGTTTCATATTTTTCAATTTCTTCTTCGGGAGCATCGAGTTTGAAAACGAATTCATCTATATATTTATCTATGAGGTTATAAAGCTCAATAGATGCTTCTTTAACTAAATTAGGAACGCTTTCATCAGCACTTGCTATAAGTTTTCTTACAACAACTTTGTCTTCAATAGCAACGCCTATAAATGCGTAGTAACTGAGAGTGATGTCGCCTTTTTTCTCTCTGAATATTGTAGAAATAGTTGCACCTATTTCTGTGTTTCTTAATTCCTTTGCACCACGAGCCAATTCTGCAGAATACTCTTTTGGTTCGGTAATTCCTTTATCACTTACGAAAGGTGTGAAAATAACTCTTTCGCCCCCTTCAATAGTGTTTAATTTTTCCTGAAGAGTGAGAGCTGCAGGTGTTGTAGGAATTGCAACTTTCAAGTCATATTTTTCTAACTTTTCAACCACTACTTTAATTTTTTCTAAAATATCGTCAACAGGGTCTTCGTCAACAGAAACAACTGAAATAGATTTTCTCTTAATGAAAGAAAAGTCTGAATTTTTAAGAAGAGCAACAGACAAATCCTTTTTAAGAGGAAGAACAACAATATGTTTACCTTCTGAAACGATGTAAAAACCACTGTAAAGACCATCAGAAGTCAAAAGTTCAGTTGCTTTATCAGGAATGAGCATATGAGCTTTTCTTGTTCTTTCGTCTGAAATACTGGCAGGGATTCTGTCCTGGATTTTTCCGCTGTAAGCAGGTGTGAAATTAAATGCTTTAATAAGAATTGGTTTAAATTTTAAATAAAGAGAACTTTCTACACCTAAAATTACAACATCGTTATCGCTTAAAGAACTTGAAACTGCTTCAAAAAATGAGTTCGCATTTGAAAAACTTTCAAAATAAAGCCCTGCACCTTCAAGAGTTTCAATTACAGACATTTTTACATCTGAAAGAGTAAAACTATCGCGTTCAAATGAAAATGCTTTAATTTTCAAACTATACACCTCACAATTAATATAAGTACCACTTAGGGTCATCTTTATATGGATTTTTTGATTGATTACTGTAATAAGAAGAAGGATATTTTACAGGTGTTTCTTTTTTCTTTGCAAGTGAAACATCCACTTCTTCACTTTCACCCTCACGCACCATTCTTGCTATAACAACAAGTCTTGCATCGTTAAATTCATAAGTACAGGTACATAAGGTCAGAAGTTTATCTGTTGGAAGAATATCTACACCGGTTTCATAGAGTTTTCTCTTTTCAACTTCAACTAAATATTCTTCAAAACAAGTGTCTGAGCAATTGTTGAATGTAAAATCAAAGAAATAACCATTGTCACCTTTTACATGACCATTTGTTATTATAACAGCTGCGACTTTCCACTTATGTTTTTCGTAAAGGGTATTGAATTCAATAACAGGATGTTCTTTGAAATACTCAATAGATTTATAATGTTTGAGTGCGGCAAAACGAGAACCATCGTTCATATTGTGACCATAAAGCAAAATATTGCGGTCTAAAGGATTAAGGTTTGCAATATAAGTTGCATATATAGCACCATAACTTGTGTATTTACCGTAAAAGTCGTGGTTGAGATAATATTTGTTATTATCCGCTTGAACAACAGGTGTGTCTATTTTAGTGCCGTCTATTTTAATGTAACCGACTGTGTCGGGATTTTCTGCATAATATAAAGCATAATTGTAGTCAAAACCGACAGGGAAGACAATATCTAAAAGATGTGGGTATTTTTCATAAAGATAAGCCCACGCTTCTTCTTCAGTCATATTACTGAGTTCTTTTGTAACTTTATTTGGGAGAACATACTCTTCTTCCTGTTTTTCCTGTGAGTGAACGAGGTAACTTTCAAATCCGCGTTTACCTAAAAAGAAAGCAGAAACAAGAACTGCAAAAGCAGATACAATTGAAACGAGTTGTCTTAATTTTTTTAAAGTATATTTCTTTTTTAAGACTTTTTTTGTCGCTTCTTTTTCGGGACTGTTGCCACGAATAACTGTCTCCTCAAAACTGTCAAAATGAACTAAATTTTCAGATTTTGGTTTGTTTTGATTTTCTTTCATAAATTATTATAATTCCTCATTTATTAAAAAACTAAGTACTGTTTTTAGCGCGGTGAATCTGTTTTTGTAACGGACATCACCCGAAAAATCATTTTCTAATTTTATTACATCTGTTTTATTGTTGTGTGTTATAGAAATGTATATAAGACCTACTTTTTTCTGCGTGTTATCAGATAAAGGACCTGCGATTCCTGTAACACCAACGCCAACAGAAGTTTTCATAATTTTTGTAATGCCTTCAGACATTTCTCTTGCGGTTTCTTCACTGACAGCACCGTGAAGTTTAAGTGTTTCTTCTTTAACACCTAAAACATTCTGTTTTACTTCGTTACTGTAAGAACAAACACCGCCCATAAAAATTTCTGAAGCACCACTTATTTCGGTGATTATTTTACTGAGCCACCCACCTGTGCAGGATTCTGCAAAACTTAGTGTGAGTTTTTCTTCTTTGAATTTTTTAACCACTTTTTCGCCGAGAGCGATTAATTCACTTTCAACCATTCTGAACACCGTCTGAATTTATAAAGATTTTTTTGATACCGTTAAATGCTTCTTCACAAAGTGCATCAACATCCAAAGGTTCTTCGGCTTTTTCTATATCCGCTAAAATCGGTTTTGTTTTAGGATGTTTCGGTGTGAATACTGTGCAACAATCTTCGTAAGGTTGAATAGAAATTTCAAAAGTGTTTATCTGTCTTGAAATTTTAATTATTTCTTCTTTATCCATACCAATAACAGGACGGAATACAGGAAGTGAAGAAACTGTATCTGTACAGCCTAAAGCAAGCATTGTCTGACTTGCAACCTGTGCAACGCTTTCACCGGTAATAAGTGCGTGACAGTCACATTTTTCTGCCAACATATTAGCAATACGCATCATAAATCTGCGCATAATAAGTGTAAAACAATCTTCAGGACATTTTTCTTTGATTTCTTCCTGAATGTGTGTAAAAGGAACTGTGTAAAGAGCAATTCTGCCACTATAAAGAGCAACTTTTGAGAGAAGTTCGTGAACTTTTTGTTCTGCTCTTTCTGATGTGTAAGGAGGGGAGGCGAAGTGAATTGCAGAAAGGTCAATTCCGCGTTTCGCCATCATATACCCTGCAACAGGACTGTCAATACCACCCGAAATAAGAAGCATACCTTTTCCGGATGTACCAACAGGCATACCGCCTGCACCTTTTGTCTGGTTACCTCTTATGTAAGCATCTTCACGGATTTCAACTGTAACTGTAATTTCAGGGTTATGAACATCAACAGAAAGGTGTGGGAATGTTTCTAAAATTCTTTCACCGACCATTGCAGAAATCTGTGGTGAAGTAAGAGGGAATTTTTTATCCGCTCTTTTTGCTTCAACTTTAAATGTAGAAACTTCATTTAACTGTTCTTTTAAATAAACAGGTGCTAAGTCAAGTATTTTATCAATATCTTTTTCGGTAACTGCCGCACGCGAAAATCCTGCAATACCGAAAACATGAGAAATTTCGTAGCAAACTGCTTCAAAATCTATATTATCATCAATTGGTGTAATGGTAATTGTGGATTGTGCCTTTTTAAACTGGAAGTTACCATATTTCTTAATACGCCAACGGATGTTTTTAACTAAAACATCTTCAAATGTAGAACGGTTAAGTCCTTTTAATGCTAATTCGCCATCTTTAATGAGAATAATTTCTTTCATATTAGGGTGAATTGAATTATCCGAACTGTGTTTTTTACAGACGGATTTTCGCTCCTTCCTCGTTATAATACTCGCAAATCCGCAAAGGATTTGCTCCGTTTTTGCCTTGAATGACCAAAAATCCGTTCTGTAAAAAATCTTCGACCTAAAAGCGAAGGGTTTTTATTGGATTTTTGGTGTTGAGGGTGAAGGTAGGCTTTCGCCTTGCAAGACCGAAACGCCGAAAAGACTTAAAAAGACTCGCTTTTAGGCAAGTTCGGATAACTCATTTCACCCTATCCTTTTCCATATTTCTGGTTTATTTCTTTAATTGCGTCTATGAGAAGATTAACTTCATCTTCTGTGTTATATCTTGAAAAACTGATTCTAACTGCAGAATCTATAATTTTACTGTCAAGTCCCATTGCAGTGAGAACCGGACTTCTGTGCCCCATTTTACAAGCAGAACCTGCTGAAATCTGAATGTTTCTTTCACTCATAAAATTAACAATAGGTTGACTGGGGAGTCCGAGAATTGAAATATTTAAAATATAGGGTATAGCGTCTTCGGGTGAATTTATTGTAACTGATTTTAAATCTTTGATATTTTCTAATAAATAATTTTTTAAGTTTCCGACTTTTTCTGTATTCTCAGTAATGTTCTTTGCGTCTTCTGCCGCTTTACCAAAACCGAGAATAGCAGGCATACTTTGAGTACCTGCAAAAATATTACTTTCCTGCTCACCACCGAGCATATATGGTTTAATAATATTTTTAGCCTTTAAATAAATTCCGCCAACGCCTTTAGGACCATGAATTTTATGGGCGCTAACTGTAATAATATCTGCACCGAGAGAATTCGGTGAAAGTGGAATTTTACCGAAAGCCTGAACGCAGTCTGTGTGAATAAGTGCGGGTGATTTCGCTCTTTTTACTGCCGATTTTATTGAAGCAACAGGCATTACAGAGCCTACCTCATTATTTATGTGCATACAAGAAACGAGAATTGTTTTGTCGTTTATTGCAGAGAAAAATTCATCTTCGTTGATTTTACCTGTTTTGTCGGGATTGATTCTTATAACTTCAACACCATTTTGTTCGAGCCTTTTTACAGGTTCCAGTACACTCGGGTGTTCAATGGATGTAGTTACAATTCTGTTGCCGAGTCTTTTTTGTTTTTCGTAAGCACCGAAAATTGCAGTATTGTTTGCGGCAGTGCCTGAAGAAGTAAAAAAGAAATTTTCGCTCTGACAACCTAAAAGAGAAGATACTTGCTTTTTAGCTTTAATAAGTGCGTTGTTTGCTTCTGTGCCCAGTGAATGAAGTGAAGATGGATTACCCCAGCATTCAGTAAGGGCAAATTTGACTGCTTTAACTACATTTTCGGTTGGCTTTGTAGTAGCACTGTTATCAAAATAAGCCAAAGAGCAAACACCTCCATTTCAGAGTGACGATACATTCCCACTCTAACCAATGTATTATACTATATAAAAGGGAATTTGTAAATGCTTTTATGGAAGTTTGAAGTTCAAAAAAATGAATAAATCTTTAATTTTTTGGAAAAAATAGTTCTGATTAAAATTTTAAAGGTGATTTATATGAAAAAAAGCAGAAGAAAGAGTATAAGAATAGTATCTTTTTTAGTTGCCTTAGTTGTAGCATTAGTCGCATTAAGCACAGTAAGTACTGTAAAATATATGAAAAGTGAAAAAATTCTTAATGCCGGCAGAGAAAGAGCACTTACAGAACTAGGTACTCATCTTGATGCAATAAGTCTTAATTTAGATAAATGTCTTTATGCATCTACTTCTCCGATGATTGCTAATGTTTCAACTGAAGTGTGGCGTGCTTCAACTGCGGCAAAAACAAATTTGTCAGAAATTACTGATGGTGAAGCAGAACTTTCATCTATTTATAAATTTCTTTCGCAAGTGGGCGAATACACTATGACACTCAACGAGAAAAGTGCTTTGGGCGAGAAGATTTCAAAAGAAGAAACAGAAAATTTAAAAAAACTTGCAGAATATGCTGAGAAATTAAGTAGTGAAGTAAATTATTTAATCAGTGAAGAGCAGAGTGGAGGACTTCAGTTTGAACATGTAAAATCCACACTTGCTAAAACTGAAGGCGAAGAGAAGCTTTATCTGGGTGAAGAATTAGACGATGCAAAACAGACAATGACAGATTACCCTACACTTATTTATGATGGACCTTTTTCAGATAATATTGACACAAAAAAATCTGAACTTATAGAAAATTTACCAGAAATTTCAAAAGAAGAAGCACAGAAGAAAGCGGCAGATTTTTTAGGAATATCTGAAACAGAATTATACTTTTTAAGTGAGTGTAAAAGTAACCTTGATTGTTACAGTTTTTACAATGCAGACCTTACAATTTCTGTTACTAAAAAGGGCGGTATTGTGACTTATATGATTTATTCACGCTTTGCCGATGAAAGTACTTTAACTTATGAAGAAGCAATAAAAACTGCAACCCTCTTTTTAAATCAGAGAGGATATAAGAATGTAAAAGAGAGTTATTACGCAGTAACAGACGGTATTATGACAATAAATTTTGCATTTTACGAAAACGGAATAACTTATTATACGGATTTAATAAAAGTAAGTGTTGCACTTGATAATGGTGAAATTACTGCATTTGATTCGACAGGGTATTTAATGAATCATACAAAACGCGAAGAAACTGGAAAGTATAAATATAGTCTTGAAAGTGCAAAGAAACTTCTTAATTCATCGCTTAAAGTAAAGGCGAGTAAAAAAGTGTTTATTCCCACAGATTTTGGTACTGAAATTTTTGCTTACGAATATCATTGTGTAGCACCGGATAATCAGGAAATTTTAGTTTATATTGACCCGAAAACAGGTACGGAAGCAGAAATTTTAATTTTGCTTTATATGGATAATGGTGTCCTTACAAAATAATAGTAATATTTCATTCTGATTGTGGGAAAAATAAGATGGGAGTAGAATCACTCCGGAAAGGATGTGAAATCAATGAAAAAAATTATAACACTCGGTATTGCAATTCTTGCAATTTCAATGGTTGCAGTTTTATTCTACGGTTGTGGTAATGATGCAGAAGATATGACAACTACAACACTTACTACTGAAAATACAACCATTGATACTACAATGGATATCGTAACAGTACCGGACAAAAATGATGGCGAAATTACCGATGTTTCAGGCGAAAATGATAACGGCTTGATAGGTGATATTGTTACAGATGTATCAGAGGGTATCAGTGAAGGTATGTCTGATGTGAGAAATGCTGTAAGATAAACTAAAAAAAGAACTGAGGAATCTTTTAAGATTCTCCAGTTCTTTTTAATGTTCTTAGATATGTTTTTTGTTCGTCAGTAATTCTGTAACTTTCAATTGCTTTCTGAATAGTTTTATTGTGTACCCATTCGCTCAGTTTCTTTTCTTCTAAAAATTTTATTGCAGTTTCATATTGTTTTGCTAAGGCGGTTGCAAAATACCAGGAGAGCATCATATTCACATAATATTCATCTGAACGAAGTTTCGAAATTTTAGTCATATATGAAATGTTGAAGTTCTCATCAAGGTAATAAGTCATATACATTTTTATAGCAAAACGAATAGTGTAAGTGTGGGTAGAATCAAGCCATATATCAAGCTGTTCGGGCAAAATATCAAGATGTTTTTTGAATATTTTTATGCTCATAATGTCACAGGTTGCCCAGTTATCTACAAATGGTAAAAACTCATTAAGTGCTTTTACAGTGTCTTCATAAGACTTTATATTTTCTAATAATAATGCGTGAAGATTATATTCTTCTGTATATTTATGCGGTAAAGAATTTAAAAATTCTTTTGCTTTTTCGGTGTTTCTTATCTCTTTTTCATATTTTCTTAAAACAGGAATTCTTATGCCAATAACATTTTCTTTTGCTACTGTAGGTATAAGTTTACTGTTAAATTCTCTGTACTCTTCATCCTGAAGCGAAAAAAGTTCATCAAGTATTTTTTTCATAAAATCACCGCTGTTATTATAATACTTTTTTGTTACTTTGTAAATTGACATTTTAATGTAATTATGGTAGATTATTTTATATTCAAAAAATAATCTCTGCGGAGGAATTTTTATGAGCAAAAAGAGAAAAAACAATAAAAAGAAAAACAACAAAAAAGTATTAAAAAGAGTTGTTAAAATAATTTCTTCTGTAATAGCAATTTTACTTGTTTTAATGCTTGGTGCAACAGGGTTGTGCTATGCATCTGCAGGTGAAAAGGCAACAGAAGAGGAGATATCAAACCCTTTTATCACAACAGATAAAGCGCTCGTTTCTGCACATCGTTCTGGTGCAGATATTGCACCCGAAAACACAATGATGGCATTCGAGTTCTGTGTAGAAAATGAGAAATTTAATGTTGATACATTTGAATTTGATTTACATATTACAAAAGACGATAAACTCATTCTTCTTCACGATGATACATTGGACAGAACAACAAATGCGGTTGAAGTATTTGGTTATAAGGAAGTAAAACCTAGTACATACACCTATGAAGAATTAAGTGTGCTTAATTTCGGTGAAAATTTCGAAACACCAGAGGGTGAATATCCTTACAGAAATCTTCGTGGCGATGACATACCTGAAAATCTTAAAGTTGTGCTTTTAGAAGAAGTTCTTGATTATCTTGAAAGTAATGGTGATTTTACTTATATAATCGAAATTAAAGATAAGGGTGAAAACGGATTTAAATCGGCAGATGAACTTTACAGAATTTTAAAAGAAAAAGATTTACTTAAAAAGGTAGTTTTCGGTACATTCAACGGGGATGTAACAAAATATGTTGATGACAATTATCCTGATATGCTTCGTTCATCTTCAATTGTAGAAGTAGTTCTTTTCTACCTTGCAGCTTCTTACAATATTGATTTACCCGACAGTTTTTATAAATTTGATGCATTACAGATTCCTACAAATCAATATGGCCTTTTGATGCTCGGTTCAGAGAGAGTTGTAAATTATGCTCACAGGCATAATATAGCAGTTCAGTACTGGACAATTAACGAAGAAGATGAAATAAAAAGACTTAACGAAATTGGTGCAGACTGCATTATGTCAGATGTTCCTGATTTAGCGTATGATGTTATAAATGTTTAAAAAGATTTGCAAAAAAGGGTGATGAATTTTATTCGTCACCCGAAAATTGTTGATAAAGGAGTTTTTATGGTTAAAGATATGACAAAAGGCAATCCTATGAAAATAATCATAAGATTTTGCCTTCCTTTAATGATGGGTAATTTGTTCCAACAGTTTTACAATATGGCGGACACAATTATTGTAGGTAAATTCGTTGGTAAAACTGCGCTTTCTGCAGTTGGTTCTGTCGGACCTTTAAACTTTCTTGTTATAGGCTCTATACTCGGTCTTTGCACAGGTTTTGCAATACCAATAGCGCAAAGTTTCGGGGCACAGGATTTTAAAAAATTAAGAAAAATTACTGCTAACATTATTTACACAAGTGTAGCAATGGGGATATTGCTAACAATATTGGTTGTAGTTTTTGCAAAACCACTTTTGAGAATTCTTAATACACCAGATGATATATTTCAGGATGCATATAATTATATAGTTATAATTTTCATTGGTATTGGTGCTACAATGCTTTATAACATTGTTTCTAGTATTATCCGTTCATTAGGCGACAGTAAAACTCCGCTTTACTTTCTCATTTTTTCATCATTTTTAAATATCGGTTTGGATTTGCTTTTAATTATTGTATTTAAAATGGGTGTAAGAGGTGCGGCAATTGCAACTGTTGTATCTCAACTTATTTCAGGGGTTCTCTGTCTTGTATTTGTAATTAAAAATTACCCTATGCTTCACTTTCAGGAGGGTGACAGAAAGGTTGATTTTAAATGCATAAAAGAGCTTGTTGGCAATGGTGTGCCAATGGCACTTCAATGCTCAATTACTGCAGTTGGCTCTGTAATGCTTCAGTCTTGCGTTAATACATTAGGCTCTAATGCTATTGCCGCAATGACAATTGGCGGTAAAACCCAGCTTATGATTGTCCTCCCATCTGAAACAATCGGCATCACAATGGCAACATATTGCGGTCAGAATTTAGGTGCAAAAAAATATGATAGAATTAAAAAAGGCGTGCTTAATGGTACAATATTAGGAATTGCATATTCTTTTATTGCATTCTTTATTGCAAGATATTTAGGCTCATATATAGGACTTTTATTTATAGATGGAAGTGAAACTGCAGTTTTAGAACTTTCACAAAGATTTTTAGATACTTGTGCGTGGTTTTATCCTGTTCTTACATTTATATTTATTTACAGAAATGCTTTACAGGGCTTGGGCTACGGTACAACCGCTATGTTTGCAGGCTTCTTTGAACTTGCAGCCCGTGGTGGCGTAGGCTTCGGTTTTGTGTTGAAATATGGATTTGCGGCGGCGTGCTTTGCAAACCCTGTTGCCTGGTTTGCGGCAGATTTCTTACTCGTTCCTGCATATTTTGTAGTTATGAAAAAATTGAAAAGACAATTTGGTCAAACAGAACAGATTGAAGCGGGTGTCAAAAATGATTGATTATAAAAAAATAGAAGACTGCGTAAAAAAAGCAGGAGAAATGGTTTTAAATGCAAATATGGAAAATGCTTCTGTTGAAAAGAAAACAGGTGACGCTAACTTTTGCACAGAGTATGATGTTAAAGTTCAGAAATTCTTAATAGATGAACTTTCAGAGATTTTACCTGAAGCATCATTTTTTGGTGAAGAAGATACAAAGAATAATATAAAAGATTTGAATAAAGAATACATTTTTTATATTGACCCTATAGATGGAACAACAAATTTTATGTTTAACTATTACCATAGTTCTGTTTCAGTAGGACTCTCGCAAAATGGCGAAATGATTGCAGGATTTGTTTATAATCCGTTTGTAGATAAACTCTATAAAGCAATCAGAAATCAGGGTGCTTTTCTTAATGATAAAAAACTTACAATGAAAGATTTGTCAGTAGAAGAAGGCATTGTTTCTTTCGGTTGTGCAAGATATAACGAATGTGATGTAAATATTCTTTTTGAAACAGTAAAAGAGTTGTTTTTAAAAAGTCTTTCTATAAGAAGTGGCGGTTCTGCCGCGATTGATATAAGCAGAATTGCAGAGGGCAGTAATGTTATTTATTTAGAATACAGATTACAACCTTATGATTACGCCGCGGCTTCTGTAATAATAGAAGAAGCGGGCGGAATTATAGCAAGAGTCGGCGGTGGCAAAATTTCATTTACTGAGCCGTGTTCAATTTTAGCGGGGACTAAAAAAGCACACGCAGAAGTAATGAAATTAGCAAAAGAAAAAGGGTATAATAGTGAATTTTAGAAATATAAAAACAGCGATAGAATCTAATGGATTCTATCGCTGTTTTTTGAAATGTTTTTAAATCATTTTTTGGTCCATTTGAAATGTATTTTTAAATGTATCGAGTTTATCTACTATTAAGTCTATTTGTGCTGCTTTACCATCATTAAATGCAAAAATATATCTTAATGCAGTATAGGTTTCATTGCCTTTGGTAACTTTTGGACTGAGGTCTTTTATTAATTCGATTGTTTTGATATCATTTGCGGTGAAAATGTAATCTTCTTGTGAGACACCATAAATAATACCATGACCGTTTTCAATGTTTACATAAGAACCTTCCCAGAAATCTGCATTTTTTATACCACGGTTTACATTACCACAGAAAGCAAGACTATTAAATCTTGCGGTCGTTTTTGTGAATTTAGCAGCCCCTTCCTTAAATTTTCCGAATTTTTCTTTGAAATCCATATCGTTTTCCTCCTAATATTTTTAAAGTCAAATATATTTTAATAATGACTCTTTTAAATGAATTTATTTATCTTGGTTGGTAACTTGCACAATTAGGTCTAGAAAAAGCTACGCTACAACGACCTACCAAAGCACAAGTGTGGCATTGTCTGTGGGTAGCTCTGTCTTGGTCCATTTTTCTTTGCAGTTCTACCTTGTCCTGTTTACGACGTTCTTGTTCCAACTCTCGTTGTCTGTTACGTTCTTGTTGCTCTCTGAACGCCATTTCTTCCTGATAATGGCGCTCTTCTATGCGTTGACGTTCCCTTTCTTCGTTTTGTCTGTTTATTTCTTGTTGTTCTTTGAATGCCATTTCTTCTCGGTAGCGGCGTTCTTCGTCCTGACGACGCAGTTCTTCTTCATATCGTCTTTGTTCTTCTTGCTCTTTTTGAAGTTGCAATTGTCGTTCTCTATATACAATTTCTTCAAACAGATTTATAGCTTCTTTTAAACTGTCAGCTCTGTTTGTTTCTAAAAGGTCAATAATTGTTTCAAGCGCAGGAAGATAGTCATTAGACACTAAATCATTAGCTTTATTTAATGTATTTAGTGCAGGAATATATTCCTCCTCATATATTTTCTTTGTTGCAACAATTCTATCATTTTCAAGTTTTTCTTCTATTTCTGCTTCTTCTTCAACGTGTTGAAGAAATATATCTCTCCATGCCTTATATTCAATTAAAAAGTCTTCACGTGCTGAATTGTGTAAGGCAAGGTTGCTTTCGAAAACTTCAATTTCTTCATCGTATTGCCTTTTTAGTTTGGCAACTTCTTCTATATATTCTTTTTGCAATTTCATTAGTGTAGCTGCATCAGCTTCTTTTGCTTTAGCGAGTTTTTTTCGACCATCAAAAACAAAATATCCTAAAACACAAGTGATTATTATAAATATAATTGTTTCTACGGGAAGTTGTTTGAAACCATCAAATAAAAGAGTGATTGTGCCAAGCAAAGAGCAAACGCCAAAAATTGTACAAAGTAAAGTACGCAACCCATATTTATTATTAATCTTGGTAGTTTCTTCAGTGTAAGTATCTGGTTGTTTAGGATACGCTGGTTCTTCAGGTTTTTTCGGGGAATGATAATAATTGTACAATTCACCAATTGTTTCAACTGCATTTCTTGCTTCATGCTGGACTTGGTCAAAAGTTTCTATTTTACTTTCACCGGAAAATTGAGGCACCAAAACATTTCTCTCGTATGTGTCATCGGGTACAAAATTTTCTATTTTGTATTTTATATTCAGAACATTTGCATATAAATCATAAATTTTCTGCAGTTTTTTTATCAATTTAGTTTTTTCTGTTTTTTCATTAGTAGCCATATTAATACCCCTTTATGATGTTTTATCTTTTTTATTATAACTTTATAAAACTAATTTGTCAACCTTATAAGACTAATATTTCGAGAGTGTTTGTGCTAACATATTCTTATAAGACTAATTCGGAGGCACTTTATGGATATTAGTAAAAGATTAGTTGATTTGAGAAAAAAGTGCGGTTACACACAAAATGGTTTAGCAGAAAGAGCTGGTGTATCGCAGACTCATCTGCGTAGGGTTGAATTAGGACAGGCTGATATAACAGTGGGGCATTTACAACTTCTATGTGATGCTATGAGTATCTCTCTGAAGGAGTTTTTTGAAGAAGATACTAATACAGATGAAATTTCTGTTGTATTTTCAAAACTTTCCCCTAAACAGCAGAAACTCTTACTTGCTTTTCTTGAAGATTTAGGAAATAAAAATTGATATAAAAACAGTATGTAAAAATCAATTAGTTTTTACATACTGTTTTGAATTTTAAAATTTACAAACATTGTCAAAAAAATTTATAAATATTTTCAGTCTTTCAGAAAATAATATGATTACAAACGCAAACCAAATCTTCAAAAAGGAGTGAAAAGAAAATGGCATCAAAGAAAAATGTAGTTCCAGAAGCTCGTGAAGCTCTTAACAGATTTAAGATGGAAGCTGCTTCTGAGGTAGGCGTTAACCTTAAACAAGGTTACAACGGTGATTTAACATCTCGTCAGGCTGGTAGCGTTGGCGGTCAGATGGTTAAAAAAATGATCAAGTCTTACGAAGAAGGCATGAAATAAATCAATTCATAAATTTTATGAATGAAAAGAGGCTGTAAAAAACTCTGAGTTTTTTACAGCCTCTTGATTTTATAGATTTTCTATTAAGTGTGCTACTTGTTTGTAAACCGGACTTTGTTTAATAGCTAAAAGTTCGGGGGAATTTTCAGGATAACTCTCTAACATAATCTTGATTTGTTTTGCTAATTCAACAAGCTCAGGTGAAGCAGATAATTGCTTTTCTGCTTCGAGTTTTTTCTGTTCGTTCTGTAAATCTTCAAGAGTAATGTTTACAAGTTCTTTCATTTTCGGCTCTTCTGTAAGTGCCTGACGGAGTAAACTGATTTTTTCTTTTATATCAGTGGAGTCAATAGCTATTACAAAATAAATACTGAATCTGTGAAGAGCAGGGAGAGTTGAAAAAACATAATCATTTTCAAGAATTTCATCTCTGTATAAATTAGTGAGATAAAGTTTTGAAATGGTGTAAAATCTTTCTTTAAGTTGGTTTTTAAAAGGAAGCGAAAACTCTTTATCAGAAGAAATCGTTGCAGAAATTAAATTGAAAGCAAACGAGAGTTGATTGAAATCTGCAAATTGCTTATTATCTGTGTACTTTAAAACAAGGTCTTCACACGAATTATAGTTTTCGGTTAAATCTTTAAATAGTTTTTGAAGATGTTCCAATGGTATCTGATAAAATTTGTCAGGTAATTGGATATCAACAGATAAAATTTTACAAAATGGCAAAGGTAAAATTTTATTGAATGAATTAATTTTATTGGCAAGTTTTGTTATTTCCTGCTTGTTTTCAGCAGTAGAAATATCTGCATAAATTCCGTATTCACAAGGAAGAACTTGAAATTTTTTAAACTTCTCTTTTTCTTGCGATTTACTGGAGAAAAATTTGAATAAGAAGTCATAAATATATTCATTGTTTTGTTTTGAGTTATCATTTAATAATGGTACTAATGAGTTTTCCAGAAGATTAATTGCAGAGTTATTATCTGACTCTGCCACCAGGGAAAGCCATTCTGTAACAGTTGCAGGTAAAGCATTTGAAAGATTTATAGATTTTAATGCATCAAGACAAGTGTCGGTGCTACCATTTTCTATTGCAGATTTTGCAATTATTATAGCAATATTATTTTGCGACAATTCATGTGAAAAGAGCATAGCAGAAATCATAGATTCAATACTGCTATTTAATCGGTTTTTATTTCTTTTTATATTGTCAAAATAAATGTTCCCGTACTTTTCAGCGGATACATACTCTTCTTTCTGGTAACAGAATTGAGTGTAAAGATAGGTAACATCAATAAGAGTGAATAAAGAATCTGAAAGGTTTTTAAATACCCAGCTGAACCATTCAGATGCTTCATTAAAATTCTCCATAACTGCGTATTGCAAAGCTTTTCTTCCAATTGCAGGGGCAATATATTTCCAGTCAGAAGAATTTTTATTAAGTTTTTTTATAAAATTCATTCCGAGGGTTGATTTTTTATATTTCTCGTTTTTTGAAATATGTGCTGATTCTAATAATTGAAGAATAACAGTTGCATCATCAGGATTTTTCTTGTATTCAATTTCTAACAACTTCAGATTTCTTTCCGCTTTTTGTTTAGAAAGATCTGAATCAATAGTTGCATAACCATCGTGTGCAAAAATCGTGTTAGGGAGAGAGATACATTTATTTAAATCTACATTGTTTAATTTTTCGTGAATTGCACCTGAATATCTTACTTGTGGCAATAATCTGACAATTCTTACAGCCGAAAAATCGTTGTACATTCCCTGTAAAGTAACGGATGAATAATTTCTTTTAACAAAAGTTGCACAACTATATTTCAGATTGTTTTCATCTGTTACGAGAGCAACAAGTTCATCTGGTGAAGATTCAAGATATTCATCCGCGTCAATAGTTACAAACCATTTTCCTTTACAACGGTCCATAACTGCATTTCTTGCTTTTGAAAAATCATTTACCCAAGGAAAATCAAAAAGAGTATCTGCATATTTTGCTGCAATCTCTTTTGTATTATCGGTAGACCCAGTATCAGCGATTACTAATTCGCAAGGAATTGCGTTGCGTAATGGTGTTAATGCATTTAAGCATTTCTCCAGACAACGTGATTCGTTTTTTACTATCATACCAATAGATAAGAGTGGTTGAGCAGCCATAGCAAATACTCCCTTTAGATTTATGAAATCGTAATTTTTTGTGAGCCTATTGTTGTACCGTCTGAAGTCTGGATTGAGAATGTTACTGTGTAGCCAGATGTATTTGTTGGTGGGTAAACAACAATAGCACTTGTGTTATCCTCAGAGAATGTTACATAACTTTTTGAAGTGTAATTATACTGAGTTGTATATTTAAGAGTGAGTGTTTCACCATAATAAGTTTCGTCTAAAGCGATTATGTGGAAATATGCACTTCTTAAATGACTTACACTGTCAAGTGAAGTTTCAGTATCGGTAGAAGATGTATTAACAAAGAATTTAAGTGATGAATCTGAAGATGCACCTAAAAGTTCCTGTTTTAAATCGGCACTGTTTCTGTACTTGATTTTTGCTAATTCTTTAAGATATTTAACAGTAGTTTCATTGTCAGCAGTGAGATTTTCTGTTACATATAAATATTTTGCTTCGTTGATTTTTTCAGATGAATCAGAATATTTTTTAATATCTGAAAGAATTGCAATTGCGTCTTCGTATTTCTTGCCTTCAATTAAAGAAAGAGCTTTTTTGTAAGAACATTCTTTAATCATTTCTTTGCTGTCACCGTAATCTTTTAAAGCGGTAAATAATTCCTGTGCTTTGTCATATTTGCCTTTTTCAAGGTAATGTTTTGCGATTGAGTAGTCGCAAATCTGAATTTTTGTCTGAATATCAGAATTGTAACCCTTTAATTCTTCAAGAAGTGATTTTGCTTCTGTGTAATCTTCAGCGTCAATAAGCAAAAGTGCATTCTGATATTTACATTCTTTTATTTTTTCCTGACTATCCTGATATTCGCCGAGTTCAGTGAATATTTCAATTGCTTCTGTGTAATTTTTGCTTTCAATAAGTTCGAGTGCAGAGTTGTATTTTGTTTCTGCAATATAACCCGGAACGAATCTTATAGCATTTACAACAATAATAGCAACAATTAAAATAACAACAGGAATAATAATTTTTGCTTTATTGCCTTTTTTCTTAGGTGTTAAAGTAGTTTCTCTGTCAGGGTCATTTTTTCGTGCTCTGTCAAATTTTCTTGCAAGTTTCTGGAAGTTTTCATCATCAGTATTAACAACTTTAATTTGTTTGAAACGCTCATGTCTTGCAATGTCATCTTTCTCTTCCTGTGTGAGTTCAGGATATTCCTGAGTTTTAGCAGTCTGAACTTTTTCGAGTGCTTCATCGTCTTCAGAAGATTCAGCATTCTCGAGTGCTTCAGAAGTATTTTCTTTATTTTCGTAATTGAAAGGAGATTCATCCTGAGTATTTTCAGCTTCTTGTGTGTTAGAATCGAAAATATTACCTATAACAACATCAGTATTAGGTAACTCCTGAACAGTGTCTGCTTCTAAAATCGGGTCGTGCACTTCGTGGAACTGAACAGGTGTATCCTGAAAACTTGTTTCAGGTTCAACTACTTCTTCAACAATTTCAGAAATCTCTTCAATTTCGGTGTCATCAGTAATTTCAGTAATTTCTTCAATAACAGTTGTCTCTTCTTCGAGGTTTACTTCTTCAATTTCAACTGTTTCTTCAATTTCAGTAGCTTCTTCAGTTGTTTCTGATTCAACATCTTCTGTTTCAACCTGAATTTCTTCCTGAGGAGTTTCTTCTGTAACTTCTTCTGGTTCTTCCGCAATAAGAATTACAGATTTTGTTGATTCTTCATCGTCATCAGGTTCGCCTTTTAAACTTTCTTCAAAGAAAGAATAAGCAGTAATTTTAAGTTTTTCTGCAGTTGAAGCAGTACCCTGAATTGATGTATAGTTGCCTTCTTCAAGAAGTTCATCTAAAAGAACAAATTTCTCCGCATTTTTCATAAGGAAGTCATATTTTGCTTTATTCTTTCTGAAGAACATAACAATGCAACGATAATAAATTTCAAGGTTTCTAATATCAGTAGTAAGAATACCTGTGAAAACTGTGTGAGAAGCAATATCTGACTTAATTTTATTAAGTTTCTTTTCGCCAATTTCGTCAGCAATTTCAGGTGTAACAAGGAAACATTTTGAAAGGTTATAAACCATTGTGTTTCCGTTGCGTTTATTATATGCATCAGCAAAATCTGCGAGTTTGCTTCTGAACTTCTTTGCATCTTCCTGAATTTTTAATATTGTTGAAACAATAGTTTTGATTTTTTCTGCATCTGCAGTTTCAAAAGCATTTATATGAATTCTTGCTAAAGCAAGTTCTAATTTTTCTGCTTCATCATTAGCAATTTCAAGGAATTTAGGAAAGTCGCTGTCAGGAACTAATTCACAAGCGAAAATAATTTGCTCGTAAACATCTTCTAACGATGAAGAATCTTCATCAAGATTAAAGCCGTCACCTAAAGCCTTGTATAAAAGTGCGGTGTGGTTGCTACCATCACTTACAATAGCTTTCATAAGATAATCAGCAGATTCCTGAAGGTTGCCTTCTTTATAATGATGGATTCCTAAAAGAAGATTTTCTTCTGCCTTTGAGTAGAACATACCGCAACTTGAGCAGAAATAACCTTCTTCAGTTTTCTGTAAATAAGCGTTTTTACACTTTTCACAAATAATTTTTTCCATAGTTACCCCCGTAATAGTTTTTAGATTGTACTATAAGAAATCAATATTCACTCTATAATAACATAAAATACACACAATTTTCAACAATTTATTACAAAATAGTTTCAAAAAATATCAAAATTGAAAGAATTTGGGTGATATTATTCTTCAAAAGAATAATATCACCCTTTAAAAATTATTTTATAAAGAATTCGCAGATTTCAATACCTTTTGTTTCTTCTGTTATAACTAAGTCAAGTGTACCATTTATAAAGAATTCTTTATTGATTTTATAGGAAGCACTTAAAAATCCTTCGCAGAGCATTTCACTGTCAAAAAGTTTATTTCTTTCACCACCAAAAGAAATACCTTCGTAAACTATGTTACCGTTTGCGGTGATTTTCTGGTGAGTATTTTCAGTGGAATGGTCTTTGTAAATAACAGTAAGAGTATAATCCCTGTCCCTAAAACCACCAAGTTTTGCCTTGAAACTGAAATGGTCATAAACTTTCAGCATACTCACAGGCATTCTGCCATCGTTATCAGGTCTGTCGCCCTGAAAATTCATATAAAATTCGCCATCTTGTTTTACGCCTAAAGAAACTAATTCGTGAAGAGCAACTGAATAGTAATATTCATCACTTGCTACTGAATTTCTGTTTAAAAGACGGGTAATAAAAGAACTTTGCTCACTTTCAGGTAAACTCTTGCAATAGTCGAGTCTGTTTAAAAGCCAGAGTTTATCTGTAATTGGTCTGTCAATAGTGTCGAGCGTTGCGCCGCGTTCCCAATTGTCTGTGTGGTAGTGTTCTACATCAAGTTGAATACCAATAAGATTAAATAACTGTTCACCCAAGTCAGAAATTTCTGTCCGTAAATTGTTGTAAAATTCAGGATAATCAGTATTTAAAATTTCTTTTGCTTTCTGAACATCAAACTTTTTCAGATAATATTTTGCATCTTCAATTAAAGCATTTTCAAACTTCATTCTTTCAAGAACGAGTTTGTCACAACAAGCCCTGAAATAAAGAAGTAAGAAACGCCAGTTTTCAGAGAGTGCAGGGTAATCCCTCTTTAATTTGCAGAAAGATTTGTATGTGCAGTTTATAGACGGGTTATTGAGCGGGTTGCCCTCCCAGTTCTTTTCAAGACCAAAAATTGCATCGGTAAGAGCTTCTGTATCTGTACCATAGAAGAAATATCTTACATAGTCGCTCACTGCTTCGTTTAAAGGATAATTTTCATCAAATTCAAGAAGTGACCACACCATTTTATTGAGGTCATCGTGAACACCCTCTGAATAACTTACACTACCTACTGTATAATGAGAAAAAAGTCTGTGAAGTGTGTGAAATTCAACAGGTCTTGGGTTTACACTTTCTCTTGAAAGTGTTGATGCAAAAGCGTAGTGCCAGTCATCATTAAGGAAGTGAACAGGGTATTCACAACGCAGATTGTGGGTAATATCAGGGTAAAATCTCATAGGATATTTTTTTGGAGTTTTCGCCCTTAATTCGTGCATAGGGAATGCGTGGTTTGGCCCCATAATGAGTCCGTCAATTTCATCGGGTTCTTTTTTTAATTCTTCTATTAACTTATTGCCCCAGTCGTGATATTTATGGGGTGCTTGTGCTGACGGATAAACTTTAGCGTCTTTGTGACTTTCTTTTAATGCGTGGCTTATTCTTTTTGTTCTTTCAATAAATTCATCAGCATAATATTCACCGGGGTCGCCACCTGGAATGAATAAATAGTCAATTCTCGGTACTTTTTTATAAAGTTCACGGCGTTTTTCTGTTGCTTCTTCAATTGATTCGTCATCTAAGTTCGGATGCCATATAGATACATCCATATCAATAGTGTCAGCAAGGCGTGATGCTTCGATTAAAAATTCTTCTTCGTCATATTTCATAAGGCAATTTCTTTTTGAAACCCCTTTTTCATAAGGCATATGCTCACAAGTGTTTGTGGTAAATGCCATCATATCAAGATAATATTCGAAATACTGGTTATAATCCCACGCATCATAAGTATTAGGAGTTGTGCGGTAACCAATCTGGTGTCCGCGTATTGCTTTTTTGGGTATGTAAGTACCGCTTATATCTTTAGTTAAAATGATTTTACCATCTTTAAATTCGCATTTTCTTAAAAAGTGTGAGTATGCAAAAATAAGTCCGCGGATTGTTTTAGCTTTAAATATAAGGATATTATTGTTGAAAATAATGTTGTAGCAATCATTATCTTTTAAATTATTATCTTGTCTGAAAACAACATTAAGAATATCATTTTTTGTTTCAGAAATAGCGACAATACGCTTGTTTAATTCAGCTATAAAATATTTACTTGCTTGTGTTTCAATATCATTTTCAGCAATAATGCAGAGTTTTTCGAAAATAAATTGCACAAAACCACTCCTTCGCTAATATAAATAAATATTAACACAATATTAACTTCTTATCAAGAAATAAAATTTATGTTGCAATTTGACAGTAGGGTATGGTAAAATCAAAAAATAGGGAGAAGAAAGTAGGGCTTTTATGACTTTTCGTACATTTAAATGGTTTACACAAGTTGCGTGTTCACTTTTAAGACTTATTCCAAAAATGAAAAAAGGTGTTAAACTTAAAAATACAGGTGATTTATCTGTTTATAAACCTTTTGTAGATGAAGAATTAAGAAAATGGTTAAACCCACTTATGAAATCTGCAGGTGTTGATTTTGTAGTGGAAGGTAAGGAGAATATTCCGGAAAATGAAGCGGTAATTTATGTACCTAACCATCAGGGGCTTTTCGATATGCCTGCACTTATTTTGAATACACCAACTCCTTGTGGTTTCGTTTCTAAAATTGAACTTAAAAAAGTTCCGATTGTGAGAACATGGATGTGGCTTCTTGACTGTGTATTTATTGACAGAGAAAATAAGCGCGAAGCAAGAGTTGCTTTAAAAGAAGCAATAGAACTTATAAAAAAGGGTAGAAGTATGGTAATCTTCCCTGAAGGCACACGCTCCCGTGATGGTATTCCGTTACCATTTAAATCAGGCGTTATGATGATTGCTAAGGAAACAAATGCAAAAATTGTGCCTGTTGTGCTTGAAGGTATTATAGACCGTTTTGAAGGCACCAAAAATATTACACCTGGTACTGTAACAGTAAAATTTTTAGAAGCTATTGAAACAGATAATCTTTCAAGAGAAGAAATGAAAGCAATGCCGGAGCAAATAAGAGAAAAAATTGTTGCGGTATTAAAAGAAGACGGCGCAATTCCAAGCGATGCTGAATAAAAAACAAGTCGGAGTAGATTATTTCTACCCCGACTGATTTATTTTTTAAAGAGAATAATTCCACCTATTGCAAGTGCTACACCGAGCAGTTTTGACCATTCAAAATTCACTTTATCTGTACCGAAAAGTCCGAAAAGTTCAATTAAATAAGCAACTAAAATCTGTGCAGTAACTATTATCATAACTGCACCCGCAGGGCCAAGTCCCGACATACTTTTAATAACCGTGTAAGTAATTAAAGCGCCCATTATACCGCCTAAAAGCATATATTTATTGTTGATTGCAAATAGCGACGAGAAACTACCGTCACGCCCTGTAAAAATCCACGCTAATATACAGAATAAAAATGCAGTCAGTTGCACAAATGATGCAGAAACCCATATAGAAGTCTGTTTTGTTACACCTTCGTTGAAAACACCCTGAATACTCATTAAAGCACCCGAAATAATTGCTATTAAAACTCCAGTCATAAAAAATCACCTGTTAACAGTATTAACAGGCGATTTTATTTTATTAGCAATTTTTGAAAATTATCTTTCTTCTCTGAAATAGTTAAGTCCGAGACTCTGAGGTGGCTGATGTTCTCTCTTTTTACGCATACTAGTAATAATGAGAACTATTATAGTAACAATGTAAGGAAGCATTTTGAAAAGTTCCTGAGTTTCAGTACCAAGTCCCTGAATGTAGTTGTTTGCGTTGCAAAGAGCACCAAAAAGGAAAGAACCAACAATAGCAGCAGATGGTTTCCAGAGAGCAAAAATAACAAGAGCAATTGCCATCCAGCCACGGTCACCAAATGCGTTGTTTGACCAAACACCACTAGCGTAAGACATAACATACTGAAGTCCGCCAAGACCTGCAATAGCACTACCAATGCAGGTTGCAAGGTATCGGTATTTCACAACATTTATACCGGCAGCATCTGCAGTAGCAGGGTTTTCACCAACTGAGCGAAGGTTAAGACCAACGCGTGTGCGGTTGAGTGTGAAAGAAACTACAAATGCAATTACAATTGCAAGGTATGTAAGAAAATCGTGAGATAAGAACAATTCGCCGAACCAACCTAAATCATCTGCAAAAGGAAGTTTCTGAGAAAAGAAAGAACTTGTTTTTGTAAGTGCGATTGATGGTAATTCACTTTTTGTAATATTTATAAGTGATGCACCAAGGAAGTTACCAAGACCAATACCGAGAGTGGTAAGTGCAAGACCTGTAACATTCTGATTTGCGTGAAGTGTTACTGTTAAGAAACTGTAAATAAGTCCCATAATTGTAGCACCGGCTATGGCACACAAAAGTGGAATTATAATTGCAAGGAATGCGTTCATATTGGCAATATCATTACCACACGCATTTTCATAAAGGAATGAGCCGACAACACCGCTTATAGCACCAACATACATAACACCGGGAATACCAAGGTTAAGGTGACCTGATTTTTCAGTAACTATTTCGCCGACCGAGCCATAAAGAAGCGGAACACCAAGGAGAATTGCACGGCATATAAATTGAATAATCATGCTTTAACCTCCTTTTTGTTGTGACGGAACTTTACAGAATAGTGAATAAAGAATTCACACGCAACAAGCATAAGAATTACTATACCAACGATGATTTCTGAGAATGATGAGTTGAGGAGTGAAGTGTCAGCAACCTTTGCAACACCCAATCTTAAAAATACTACAATAGCAGTCATAAGAACCATAATAAACGGATTGAACTGACCGAGCCACGACATAAGAATCGCAGTAAAGCCCTGACCGCCAACAAGGTTAGTATTAATTGTGTGGTCCTTACCTGCAACAAGGAGCATGCCTGTAACACCGCAAAGAGCACCTGAAATAAGCATTGTGCGAATAATAACTTTTTTAACATTTATACCAATGTAGCGGGCTGTGTTCTGGCTTTCACCAACAACAGAAATTTCATAGCCCTGTTTACTGTATTTGAGGTAAATAAACATAAAAACAGTAATAACTGAAACAATAACAATATTTACAAAATAATCGTTGTTACCAACAACAGGGAAATTACCGTAAGGAACAGGGTTAATAACATTTGAACCGCCACCCTCAATGTAAACATAGTAAGCAATCATCTGTGTTGCGATGTAGTTCATCATAAGAGTGAAAAGTGTTTCATTTGTATTAAAAAGTGCTTTGAAAATTGCTGGAATAACACCCCAGACAGCACCAGCAAGAATACTTGTAACTGCAATAACAATAATGAGAACAGGGTAAGGGAGTTTCTCACCGAATTGTATCATACAGAAAATAGAAGCAAGACCACCCATAAGAGCCTGTCCCTCAGCACCGCAGTTCCAGAATTTCATTTTAAAAGCAGGAGTAAGTGCGAGTGCGAGACAGAGAAGAATTACAATTTCCTGTAAATATTTCCAGAGCATTGTGGTACTGCCCTCAAGTAATCTGCCAAATACACCCGTGAACATAATATTGTAAGTGTCGCCAAGACTTTTTTCAGTAACCGCCATTGAAAGAATACCTACAAAGAGAAAACCGACTAAAATTGTTATAGCTCTTATAAGCCATGCTTTCCATTCAGGCATATCATCGCGTTTAACAACATGAAAAAGTGGTTCACGATGTTTTGTTTCACTTGTTTTAGCCATTGTTATTCTCCTTTCCTTCATCATCGGATGTTTTAGTCATAAGAAGACCAATTTCTTCTTTAGTAGCAGTTCTTGCGTCAACAATACCTGTAACTTTACCAGAACCGATAACCATAATTCTGTCACAGAGTTCGAGAAGTACATCAAGGTCTTCACCAACGAAAATAATAGCAACGCCTTTTTCCTTTTGCTCGTTGAGAAGATTATAAATCATATAAGATGAGTTGATATCAAGACCGCGAACAGGGTAAGCAACCATTAAAACAGTAGGTGAAGCGGCAATTTCACGGCCGACAAGAACTTTCTGAACATTACCGCCCGAAAGTCGTCTTACAGGTGTAGAAGCACTTGGTGTAACAACTTCAAGGTCATTTATAATTTTCATAGCAAGGTCTTTAGGGGACTTGCGTTTTAAGAAGAACGAGTGACCTTTTGAGTAACTTCTCAACATCATATTGTCAACAATATCCATATTGCCTACAAGACCCATACCAAGTCTGTCTTCGGGAACGAATGAAAGACGCACACCCATTTGTCTTATCTGCATAGGTGTTTTATCTCTTAAACTTTCTTTTTTATTTGTTTTAGGGTCAAAGTAGAAAATATCACCAAATTCAAGTCTCTGAAGACCTGCAATTGATTCGAGCAATTCTCTCTGGCCTGAACCTGCAATACCGGCAATACCTAAAATTTCACCACTTTTTGCAGTGAATGAAACATTATCAAGAACAGTAGCGCCAACTCTGTCAACACAGGTAATACTGTTTACTGTGAGTCTTTCTTCTGTGTTTTTAGGTTCGTTACGCTGAATATTAAGCGTAACCTTTTTACCAACCATCATTTCAGTAAGTTCATTTTCGTTTGTTTCGCTTGTGTTTACTGTACCTACATATTCACCTTTACGAAGAACAGAAACTCTGTCAGAAAGCGAAAGAACTTCGTGAAGTTTGTGGGTGATGATAATAATACATTTACCATCGTCACGCATACACCGTAAAACATTAAAGAGTTTTTCAGTTTCTTGTGGGGTAAGAACTGCAGTAGGTTCGTCAAGAATTAGAATATCTGCACCGCGGTAAAGAACTTTTATAATTTCAACTGTCTGTTTTTCTGAAACTGACATTGTATAAATTTTCTTTTCGGGTGTGAGTTCAAAACCATATTGTGAACTGATTTTTTTAATTTCTTCAGTAGAAGCAGAAAGGTTGTATTTTTTATCTTCAATACCTAAAACAACATTTTCTGCCGCACTGAAAACATCAACAAGTTTAAAATGTTGATGAATCATACCGATTTTATAGTCAAAAGCATCTTTAGGTGAAGAAATAAGTGCTTCTTTACCATCTATAAAAATCTGACCTTCGTCAGGAAAATAAATTCCCGAAATCATATTCATAAGAGTGGTTTTACCGCTACCATTTTCACCTAAAATAGAGAGGATTTCACCACGGTAAGCGGTAAGATTGACATCTTTATTGGCAACTACCTTGCCGAATGTTTTTGTAATATTTTTAAGTTCAATAGCAGGTTGTTTTGACATAATAACCTCCTCAAAATATAGAGATTTTAATTCTCAAGAAAAGGTTATAAATTAAATGATTATAGCCCTTTCTTCAAAATTAGTCTGAGACGGGGAGCACCCCCGGCTCAGACAATTCTTAAAAAATTTAATTATTCGCCGTAGTTTCTGTCAAGAAGAGTGATACCATCGATTTCAACATCGAAGTAAGGAGCTGAACGGTGTTTTGATTCGTAGAACACACCATTTTCAATAGCTTCTGTATCTTTCTCGAATTTAGCGTCTGTATCAACATCAGCCATATAAGTTGTTAATTTTTCACCTTTAACTGTGAAGTTAGCAGTGTCAAATACATTGATTGAACCATCAAGAAGTTTACCTTTAACTTCTTCAAGTTTTTCTTTTGTACCTTTAGCTGCAGCTTTTTCGTTTACATCTGTAAGAACAACTGAACCTGTTTCAATAGTACCTGTCCAGTCAGCGTCAATAGCTTTACCATTCTGAACACATTCAATCATATATTTGAAGTAAGGTGTCCAGTCGATTCTTGAAGAAACGATAAATGTGTTAGGACAAGCAGCAAGAGTTGAACCATTGTAAGAAACATTTGGAACACCTGCTGTTTCACAAGCTGTAGGAGCACCCATTGAGTCAGCGTGCTGGCTTATAAGAACGCAACCACCGGTAATAAGAGCCTGAGCTGCTTCTTTTTCTTTTTGTTCGTCATACCATGAACCTGTGAATTTAACATCCATTGTAACAGTTGGGCAAACAGATTTTGCACCAAGGTAGAAAGAAGTGTAACCAGACATAACTTCAGCGAATGTGAAAGCACCAACATAACCCATTTTTGCTTTGTCAGCAGTGATTTCGCCAGCGTCAATCATTTCGTTGAGTTTAAGACCTGCAGCAACACCTGCGAGGTATCTGCCTTCGTAAATAGAAGCGAAAGCATTGTGGAAGTTAGCAACACCTGCTGTGTGAGCCTGTGTACCTGTTGCGTGACAGAATTGTACTTCAGGATATTTCTTAGCAGCGTCAATTAAGAATGATTCGTGACCGAAGCTGTCAGCAAAGATGATGTCGCAACCGTCAACTTCAATAAGTTCAACAGCAGCATCATAGCAGTCTTTTGATTCAGGAATCTGAGTTTTTTGAGCATATTCTACGCCCATTTCTTCACAAGCAGCTTTAGCAGCATCCATGAAGTTTTTGTCGTAAGTTGATTGCTCATCGTGAAGGAAGATGAAACCAACCTTTAAATCTGCTGGTTTGTTTTCATCCTGGTCTTTTGTTCCGCCACAAGCGCCAAAGCAAAGTGCAATCATAGAAATTGCAAGGCAAAGAGCGAGAACTTTTGCAAGTTTTTTCATTGGAATTACCTCCGTTTGAATTTATTTATCTGAAAATGCAAACGCATTTAGAGAACGGGTTTTATATTTAATGATAAGTGCTGAATGCTGAGTGCTGAGTGCTGAGTTTCGGGACCTGCGGTCGGCTATTATATTTATAATAGATACTGTTTTTTCCGTTCTCAGTACACTCAAATTTTCTCACTCGTTGCACTTTTTATTTTTGTAGCTTTTCTTGTGATGTTTTACATATTGAAGTTAATATATTTATCAATTCAACAACATCACTATTTAAACTTTCGTATTGTTTCTTTTCTAAATAATCTGTTTTATATAATAATTTTAACCAATATTCTGTTTCGTTTGCTTCTTTTAAAGCAATACACATTTTTGTTGTAAAATCTGCCATTGACTGACCGCGTTGTGCTTCTGATACATTTGCACCTATGCTGGTTCCGCTACGAAGTAGTTGCTTTGATAACACAAACTCTTTCTTTTCGTTATTAAGAAATTTATGTAAATTTACAATTCTTATTGCAAACTCAAAACTCTTATCTACCGCAACACTTTTCATAACTACTCCTTAACTTTCAGGTAAATCGTTTTCATAAGATAAAAATGAAACTATAAATTAACTTCTATTCGCCAATAATTACAATTGCCGACCGCAGGTCCCGAAACTCAGCATTCAGTACTCAGCATTCAGCACTCAGCATTCAGCACTCAGCATTCAGCACTCAGCATTCAGCACTCAGCATTCAGCACTCAGCATTCAGCACTTCTTGTGCTCAGCATTCTGCATTCCTGAAATTGATTCCCTCAACTTCATCCATTTCTTCCACTATCGCAAGTGACTGAAGTTCAATCCCCATCTCGCGTATTTTTTTGCCTCCGTCCTGAAAACCTTTTTCAATAGCAATACCAATGCCGACTAAATTTGCACCTGATTGCTTTAAAATGTCAAGCACAGAAAAAGCGGCGTTGCCACCTGCAAGAAAATCGTCAATAAAGAGAATGTTGTCGTCAGGTGAGAGGTATTTTTTAGAAACTATCATTTCGTAATCTTTACCGTGTGTAAAAGAATGACTGTGAGCAGAGTAAAGCTCGTTACCTACATTTTTATGAGAAGATTTTTTAGCAAAAACAACAGGAACATTAAAATATTTAGCCGCCATAACAGCAATAGCAATCCCTGAAGATTCAACAGTTAAAATTTTGTTGATTCCTTTATCTTTAAAAAGTCTGTAAAATTCTTTGCCCATCTCGTCTAGAAGGTTTACATCAATCTGGTGGTTTAAAAACATATCTACCTTTAAAATATCAGTACCAATAACTTGTCCTTCTTGTCTGATTTTTTCTTCTAAAAGTTTCATTTTATGACCACCCACTGCTGATTTAAATATACGAACTAATTATATAATAATATTTTCCATTTTGCAATGTTTAGTTTGTCGAAAAATGGATATTCTGTTTGTAAAAAATGATGAAATGTTACTCTGTAAGTTTGTGGTTCGCATTTCACCGAGGGGAACAAATTCCGCAACTATGCCGTTAAGACCGCCAATGTTAACACCATCAGAAGTTAAAACGCCATAAACAGCCTTAGATACAACATTTGCAATTTCTTCATTACCAAGGAAATTAAGAAGAGCATAAACTACTTCTAA
>SVPQ01000020.1 GCA_015065845.1 Oscillospiraceae bacterium | reverse complement strand
CCGCCGCTGTAATAACTCCAATGCTTATTACATTTCTTGGAGTTGACCCGTATACAGCTGTTGGTATAGCTCTTGCTTCTGATGTGTTAGCGAGCGGTGTTTCTGCTTTTACTTACAGAAAAAATAAGAATCTTGATGTTAAAAACGGACTTCTGATGATGTCAATGATATTGATTTTTACTGTTGTTGGAAGTTATATATCGAGCATAGTTCCGTCACAGACTATGGGTGGTTTCAGTACATTTGTTACACTTATGCTTGGTGTTAAATTTATTTTTAAACCTGTAATGACCACTAAAGCAGAGATGGAAGCAGTCAGCAAAAAAAGAAAAATTGTCGGTTCAATAATAAGTGGTGTATTTATTGGTTTTATTTGCGGTTTTGTTGGTGCAGGCGGTGGAATGATGATGCTTCTTATTCTTACCAGTGTACTCGGTTATGAATTAAAAACTGCAGTTGGTACAAGTGTGTTTATTATGACATTTACCGCATTAACAGGTGCTGTTTCTCACTTTTCTCTTGGTGATTCACCAGATATTCTTGTAATGATACTTTGTATTGTATTTACATTTATATGGGCAAGAATTGCCGCTAAGTTTGCAAATAAAGCAAAACCTGAAACCCTTAACAGAGCAGTTGGCGTAGTGTTGGTTGTGTTAGGTGTTGTTATATTAGGATTTGAATATTTGGTAAAATAATGATAAAAGCGAGGTTTTCTGCCTCGCTTTATTTTTTGCAAAATTATATGAAAATCTCCTAGGTTACAGTTTAACACTTCTATCATCTGTAAAGCAATGAGATTTATATTTATAATTCGTGTACATTTAATTTAGTTACTAAGTTCTTAATGAATTCATAAGTTTCTGGAGTGACAGACTGTTCATGAATAGATAAACACGCTTCACGCGAATTGGTATTTCCATTGTTTTCGTCAATACCTAATACTATCCTGATATTATGCTCTTCGTTTAATAATTCGAATATTGTTGTTGACCAATCTAATTGAGCAAAACCCGCTACGCTTTCTTTTTTTGAATTGAAGTCATCATAAACTTTTGATATGAAATCTTCATAAGAAGAATATTCCTTGCTGAAACTATCAGTGCAATCATGTCCTGAACACTCTCCATCTGTTCTTATACGCAGTAATTTAAATTCATTTTTTTCTAAAATATGTATTGTGTCTAAAATTGATTTGTATTTAGGTGTTGAAGCACTAATTTTTCCAATATAGCTCAATTGAATGGTATCTTCTTTTTTATTTTCTTTTTCTGAACTGTATATCGTTTCTTCAACTTTTTTGTTTTTTATAACTGATTTTAATTTTTCTCTGAATTTGTTAATAAACAAGATTATCAACTCCAATGCATAAAAAGTATAACATAAATAATCTTTTTTGTAAATTATAAAATTAAGTGGGAAGATTTGTTGTGTGAAAATAACTGTGTATAATACATAATATGCTTTATTTTTTTTGGTTACTGTGTTATAATTACAGCAAAGTAGGTGTAAATATGAAAAACAAAAAGCAAATTAAAAAGCAAAATGAAATTCTTGAGGCTTACCAAAAAGTTGCAACAAATAATCCCGAAATAACAGATGAGAGAAAATTGGAGTTGCTGACGAGAAAATATATTTTTAATATGAAAATACGCAGAGCGGGTATGTTGTGTCTATCAGGGGTATTGTCAATGTTTGTACTCGCATATACAAGCGTTTACATAGAGAATTTTGCTGACCGTGTTGGCGGACTGGTAGGCGATTTGATTAGTTTGTTACTTGCTTTTGCAACTATGTCTGCTGCAAGTCTCGTTATTGTTGGTGTGTGCAAATTTGCAAGTTCTTTGCATGATTCGTTAACAACGGATGAAGCAAGAGAACTTGCTGAGAAAGATGCGAAGGAAAAAGGTGGAGTAAATCATTTGGATTAAAGGTGGTGTTAATGTGTCTTCTAAAATCATTGTTATTGGTAGTGCCAATGCCGATTTAGTTATTCATTCACCAAAAATGCCACAGATTGGCGAAACGCTTACAGGTAGTAATTTTCAAGTTAATGCGGGGGAAAGGGACTTAACCAGGCAGTTGCAATTGCAAAATTAGGTGGTAATGTTTCATTTTGTGGTTGTGTCGGCAACGACGCAAATGGTGAGTTGCTACTGAATGAATTAAAGAATAATAATGTTGATTTTAAAGGATTTGTAACCAGTGAAGCACCTACGGGTATTGCTATGATTACAGTTGTGGATGGTAATAATTTTATTATTCTTGATTCTGGCGCAAACGCAAAACTTACACCCGAAGTAATTGAAAATTACAGAGATTTAATAGCTGAATGTGAATATTGTGTTTTGCAGTTAGAAATACCAGTGGAAACTGTTTTAAAAGCATGTGAAATTGCAAAAAAATCTGACACAAAAATTATTCTTAATCCTGCACCTTTTAAAGAGTTACCAAATGAGATTTTTTTACAGATAGATTATATAATTCCTAATGAACACGAAGCACACAATTTAACGGGTATTTACCCTGATAACGAAGAAAACGCCCGAAAAGCAGTTTTAAAACTAAAGCAAATGGGTGTTAAAAATGTAATTATAACTCTCGGCGAGCGTGGTTGTGCTTACAATGTGGGTGACAGTATTTTGTTTGAACCTGCGTTGAAAACCAATGTAGTAGATACCACTTCTGCTGGTGATACATTTATAGGTGCATTAGTTTCAAAACTTTCAAAAAACGAAACACTCAATAATGCTATTGTTTATGCTACCAAAGCATCTGCAATAACAGTCAGTCGCCCGGGTGCGTCGAAATCGATTCCATATATGTGTGAAATTGAATAAACACAAAAGAACTGAGCAGTATGTGAATTCGCTCAGTTCTTTTAATTTTTATAAAACTATATGATTAGTATTAAAACGATAATTAAAAGTAGTGTTGTAGTTCCGGTTGTAGCTAGAAGTATTCCTAATATCTTTTTCAGATTCTTGTTTTTTTCTATGAATTCTACAATATTATTATCAATTTTATTTACAACATCTTTTGTTGCTTCTATGTCTGTTTTTAGAGGATGTAAAGTGCTTTCTATATATGAATTTACAGAGTTGGTATGATAATCTAATGCTTGAATTATGTCTTCGTATGAAGTTTTTACAATACTAAAAATATCATTTGTAGTATTAGTGTTGTGGGAAAGCAAGTCATCAATATTTCTAAATCGAGATTTTATATTTTCGCGTAGAACTTCGTTTTGTTCACTCAATTTACTGAAAAACTCTTTTTCGTTCTCTGTAATATTATTTTGGTTAGCGATAATCGCATTTTTTGCAGAAGTAATTTCTACAGAAAGGTTTTCGCTTTGTTCGTCCATCTTTGATAGTGCGTCATTAATTCTTTTTACTCTGCGATTAATTTCTTCGGTACTATTTAAAATATTATCTTCTAACGAAGGTTCATCATCTGTGCTTTCAAAAATTCTTTTCTCGAGTGTTGTAATGCGGTCGTCAGTACTTTGGTTTACAGGGTTTACAGCAAATGCTTGAAAAACAGAAGAGAGTTTTTCGTTTACTTCATTCGAGAATTCTTTTTTACCGGATTTTGTATTACTCATTTTCAATATCCTCCAAGTAAGGTTTCATACTTAAATAAATAGAACTAAGAACGATGAAAAGTGCTGTTTTAATTTCTGGAACTGGTTCTTTTTCAATACGGTATTCCAATTCATTTACTTTCTTGTAAAAATGTTTTATGAAAATATCTATCACGTGTTTTTGTCTGTCGATTTTTTTGTCAGCTTCTTCATCCAACTGCTTGATTTTCGCGGTGTATTCGCTCTGCTTATTAGTTATCTCATCTAATTCCTTTTGTAAATTATTTAGAACAATAAAGTTTTGATTTTTTTGATTTTCAAGTGGTGTTTTTTCGTTTTTGGCTTTTTTTATAAGCTTTTCGCTCTCTTTTTTTAAAGCATCTCTGCCGGCTGTACATATATTTTTATAATAGGAATTTATAAGACGCGCAGCTTTTTCTTCCCATTTTTTACCGTGCCCCCAAACGCCTTTGAAAAAGTAATTAAAGCTAAAATCATCAAGTACTTTTTCCATTTCATTTTTTATATAAAGATATAGTTTTTTGTCGTGCAATGGTGCTTTTTCACCAATGCAATCATCAATTTCTCTTGAAAGTCTCTTGAATAACTCGTCTTTTTTTTTGCTTTCGGTGCAAGATTTTACATCGGACCAGAAGCAATTTGCACCAAATTCGGTATAGTGTTTATTTTCTTCAAATGTATCGATTTTTTTAGAAATTTCGTTTTTTGCAGTTATTATAAAAGTAATTTTTTTATCCAGTATTTTCAATTCGTTAATAAGCTTGTTTTCAATTTTTTTTGCTTTTTTTATCAATTCATCGCATTCTTCTTTTCTGTTAGCGAGTTTCTCTATATCTGTTTTAATACATTCAATGCTTTCTTTACAGTTTTTTATTTCAAGATCAAGCTGTTCAATGCAGGATTTTATAGCTGTACGTTCAGTCATAGAAGTGATTCTCACTTTTAACATTTGCCTGAGTTGATCAAATGCTCCGATAAATTCAGGAAGATTTTCTTCAAGATACTCTCTTTTTTCAAGAGGGAAGAGAATGGTCTCCGGTGGAAGATTATTAAAATGCATATAATTATCTTCTTCAATGAGATTATAATAATAATTAGCTATATTAAGAGCAACTTCTTTATCGGTTGTGGTACCATCTAGCATTTTCCTGACATCCAAGTTTCTTGAAGCTGAATAACTTATTGCAACAGCAAGGTGATTGATATGATGATTACTGATAAATCTTTTGTAATCACTTTGAAGACTTTGAATATTATCGCTTTTTACAACAACTACTGCACCGGCAACGAAACCAGAAATATAAGAAATTATTTCGTCTGCTCGTTTTTGCATTTTTTCATTTCGCTCACCAAAACCAGGTAAATCTATCATCTGAATGTTTTGTAACTCTGTGGTTTGTTCAAAATAATCCTTTGGTATGTAAAAACAATAAATATCAGCAAGTTCTGAAAGTGATACATCCTGAGAACGGTTTCTTGAGTTTATACTTTGAATTCTTTGTTTGAACTCATCAGCTGTGAGTTTTTCGGGAATAGAATCGTTGGAACTATGTATATTTTTTTGAGAAATGCCAAACATATCTTCATTCCAACGACTATAAATTATTGCACTACTCGTAGAGGCGGAACCTGAACGGGAACCGCCTTTTAAAAGTTCGTCTAATTCCAGACGACGCGAATTTTTAATGCCTATAAGGTCCATAATCAGAGTTGTTTTACCAACTTGTGTAGGTCCATATAGTATTATTTGTTTAGAATAATTTGAAGTTGAAGTATAAGAAGTGTTGAAAATTTCATTTATGGGTGATTTCTCCCAAGTTATCGTTTCATTTAACACATCTTCAAGTGTATTAGTCAAATTTCTCATCTGTAGTATTTTACTCTAATGTAACTGCATAGTTGTCATTGAATTTATTTGCGAGATATTTAATGTCCTGAATTGCATACTTTGCATTTATAAGTCTTTCTTGTGTATCACCAATATGCATTCGTTTACTATGTATATTTTGCACGTGATCAAGTAATTTCTGACTAGCATCATGGAAAAGTTCGAGACATTCATTTTTTTGTTCTTCAATAGAATTCTTTAGGGCTTTTTCCCAGGCTTCCAAGATTTTCTTTTGTTCATCGACAGTGGCATTGTAAATATTGATTCCGGTTTTGGTTAACATAGCAACAACTATCGCAACTGATGCAACGCCTAGAATTGTAGATGTTGTTGAAGCAATTGCTGCAGCTTCGGTACCTTTTTTTGAAAAGGCTGTTACAATAGCGGTTATGATATCAGATTTACCATCAAGCATATCAACAAGACCAAAGGTAGTTAATAATGGATTTGGTGTTGCTAAAAAACCTTGAGCCGATTTTATTGCGATAGGTATGCTAGAAGCTTTAATGTTGATTTCTTTGAGTTTTTCATCTAAAACTTGTGGAGCAAACAGTGCACTGAAAAAAGTACCATAAAGTCCAATAGCGGTTGTTTCTGAAATTTCTGCGATATCAGGTGTGTAAATTTTTGACTCAACAGGTTTATTAAAATCTGTTGATACAAGGTAGTAACTTACATATTGATTCATAACGATGTTATATTCATTATTGCTAATTTGTTCTTGTTCTTCATTAGCCGGAAGGAGTGGGGTGTTGAAATTCTGAACGAGAGAATCTTTTATATTTGGCTCCATAACCTTTTTTCTTACTTCTTCAATAAAGAAACTTTTTCCATTAGAATCAATAAGACATTCAGAGCATACTTTTGAAATAGCTTGTCTATCTTCATAATTATCCTTGTAATTTTTGTTAAATAAAAGGAACTTTTTTGATTTCAAATGTTTTTTATCAATTTTTTCACTTTCGCTTGCAAATTTATCTTCAGCACGTTTTTGAGCAGTTTTTACAGCATCACTCAGCAAGTCATCTAATTCTTCTTCTTTTTTTTCAAGAGCATTTTTTAATTCTTGGTAAATAGGGCTTTCAGTTTCAGTGCTTATAGATTTTATTTCAAGTTCCTTTTCAAGAACTTCAGCACAGTAAAGCATTTCATCAACCATAGGTCTGTAATATAAATAATTACGTCTTGCAGAATCAAAATCAAGAACACCTTCAGTATTTATTACATCTGCAAATTCCTGAATCCATTTTTCATTTTCTGCATCATCTTTATATAAACCGGTAGTAACTATATTATTTTTTGAAATTGGTAATCCTGAATCTTCACAAGCTTCGATTAACGAGGTAACCATTTCTTCTTTATTTCCAATTGAAGTTGTGTCACATTTCGTTATAGCAAAAACAAGATTAGAAAGATTGAAGTTATTATTTAAGAGTATTTCTGTAAGAGTTGAGATGTCTCTGTTTGCAATTCCTGCATCATCTGTTGCAAGAATAACAGCATTAGAGAAATATAGTGCGTATTGTATAATACTGTTGTAATCCTCGTCAAAAAATCCGTCAGCATTCTTCTCAAATCCTGGTAGAAGAACAAATCCTGCATTTTCACAAGAAAAGTAACGTTTAGGAACAAATAACTCTATATAAGCAATGCCCCTGGGACTCTTGCTTTTGGTGCGAATTTCATTGATTTTTATTTCATTTACCTCTTTTTTCCCGTCTTGAAGAATAACTTCATTTGCTTTATATTCGCCTTCATTCAATTCGCTGCTTTCTGTAATGAAAACAGGTGTTCTTTCCGAACGTCCGCTACCTATAGCTAACAGATTGTCTGGTAAATTATAGAGAGTTTTTATAAGCGTACTTTTACCAGAACCCTGCATACCTGCAATTGCTATAATGTTTCTTTGATGAATATAATTTGAAACCTCGATTTTTCGGGCAAGTTTTTCTAATTTTATGGTTAAATTTCTTTCTTTTTCGTCAAAGTAAGACGCACATCGTATGAGCGAAGAAACGCATTTGTAAAGCTTTTTAAAGTCGAAAATCTCGTTTTTTACCAATTTATTCATTTTTTACTCCTTATTTTATTTATCCGTTTTCAATTTGTCATTCCAAGGTGGATTATATTTTGCAACATAAACTTCTTCAAGTAATTTTGTTTTTGTAGCTGCAGTAGCATCGGTGCCTACAATAAGCAGATATGTCTGAAGATTGTAGCGATTAGCAAAAATTTTTTGACCTGAGGGATGTACTCGTGCACTTCCGTTTGGTCGGCAATAATCACTGAGTCTTTTTCTAAAACCACCATTGTTGTACTCAATAGCACGACCTATATACATTATTTCTCCGTTCATTTTGTGCATATAAAGACCTACATACGAACTCCATTCTCCAAGTTTTTTATTATCATACAACTCGCCAAGACAACCAATATGTTTCCAATTATACTCGTCAATGCTACTTGGCGTATTAAGTGTAGAAGATATTTTATGAACAGCTGTTTTTAACGAGGTATCAGGTGTGTTATCTGATTTATTGATAGTTTTGTCTAAAATTAGACTAATACCACTTACAACATTAGAAAAAGTATTAAGAACATTGGGTTTGGTGGTTTGTGGTATATTTTCGTTTTCAGAAAAAGTACTTTCTTTGCATTTGTCACAAATAGGGTTACCTTTGATTGATTTGTATTCTTCTGGAGATACTTGATGTCGTTCTCCACAAACTAAACAAATATATGTTCGACTACTTGCCACAAATCTCATTCCTTTCAAAGTATTAAATTAAACATAATTATATATTAAATCTAAAGTTTTTTCAATAATTAACAAAAATTGTCTTATAACAAAAATCTAGCCAGCTTGTTTATTTTAATAAAAACCAACGGCGCAAACAGTTTATTGGAACTCAAAAGATTTAATTCTCAATAAACTTCTTATGCTCTTCATTCAACCACTCGTTAAGCTCTATTAAACCCTCGTCAGAGCAAGAGGCTTCTTTGTTACCAATGTCTTCTTTTTTATATCCGTCATTCCAAGGGTCTACAGAGTAACATTCTGCAACAAATCGTGCAGTTTCTGTACCAACATCAACAACATAAACTTTATAATTGAATGTTTTTAAGTGTGCGGCACCTTTATTGTATTCTGTGTCGCAAGAACCGGAATAAATATTAGTAACAGGTTTGTTATCGCTTTTATTTATAAACCAGTTATATGGTGGTATTTTTATTATATTGTTTTCCATAATTTTAACTCCTAAGGTCTTTTTATACTTAAATTAAGTCCCATAGCGCTAACCGCTAATATAAGTAGCAATATAAATGGTGCTACATAACTACCGGTAGAAATCAGTAATGAGTTACTGAATGTTGCTATAAATGATGCAACTATTAAATTGAAGTTTGTAATACTGTAATTTGTCGAGAAATGCTTTTGTCCGTAAAACGATGCTGAAAATGCAGAGGTTACAGTAGGGCACGAACCGTAAGAAATACCTGTGAGGCAAAGACCAACAATGCAAAGTGGTAGCGAATGAATCACAACACCTAAAAGTGTAACACCAGCCGCTACAATGGTTAAAACATTTGCAGAAATCATTGTTGTTCTTCTGCCTAAAGCATCGTAAAACGCACCTGTAATTATTCTGCCTATACCGTTGAATACAGAAAGAACACCAACTAATGTAGTTGCAAGTGTTGGTATTGCATCAACTGAAAGCATCAAATCTCTCGCAAAACTTATAACTGTGTTACCGACTGCGGTAATAAATGCCATACACAGGAATGCTCTCCAGAAAGTGAAGCTTTTAAGCATCTCTTTTGTTGTAAAGTCCCGTGTTTCAAAGTTCTCTTTTGAAGCAGGTTTTTTTACTTTCGGTACAGGGAATACGGTGTTACTGTCAGGTCTTTTCAGAATAATACCAGAGAGTGTAATTACAACACCAATTACTAAACCTAATGTTATGTAAGTTTTACTGAAACCAAAAGCTCCATTTTCAAAAAGAATACTGATAACGTTACCTAAAAGTAATGTACTTACGCCAAAACCCATCATAAGTGAGCCTGAGCAAAGTCCTTTTTTGTCAGGGAACCACGCACAAACAGTTGAAACAACAACATTATAAGCAATACCAATGCCTGTACCCGCTAAAACAGCGTAGGTAAGGTATAATAATGTATGTGGAGTTGATTCATTTAAAAATCCTGTTGAAACAAAACCGAGTGCAACTAAAACACCGGAAATTATCAGAGTGATTTTAGTGCCGATTTTTTTGCAGATTAAACTGCCAAAGAATGCACCGAGGCAGAAAAAACACATTGTTAATGTAAAGTTAAACGCAAGTGTTGAATCACTGAAATTAAATGCTTCTTTAAATGGTATTTTTAAAATAGACCAAGCGTAAAGTACACCTGAAAAAAGCATTGTAAAAATGCCGACACCTAAAAATAACCAACGCTTTGAGAGAGAATTTTTCATAAAACTAAACCTTTTTATATTCCTTTTTCTTTACAAATTTAATCCCTTTACAAATTTCTTTGTAAACCTCTTTTTTGCTCATTCCGTTTTCGGTGTATTCATCGTGTCGCAATACTAAATAAAATGAAAACAGGTTTGCTAAAATAGGGTGGGCGAGTGAGAGAACAACACCTTTATCAAAAAAGTATTTTTCGTTGTAACCCTTAAACCAGGTTGAGTCCCGTTCGTCTTTTAACTCGGCAATTGCTTGTGGTACTGCTATTATATTAAGCCCTTTTTTTAAGCAATCTCTTATAAATAAAGTATCTTCACCACATTGGTGAGGTGTACCGCCACCAAAATTCAGATTGAATGTAATTCCGTTGTAAGACACCGCTTTGCGCTTAAAAGCAATTCTTGCGGCACCATAATTCATATAATTCAGAATGTTTATTTTAGTAATTGTTGTGTTTTGTCTGTTTAAACTCTTTTCATCCTCAATTAAATTGAAAATTATCAAATCTGCCTGTGGATTGTCTTTAAAAGCAGTTTTTACAGTTTCTTCGTAATCATCGCAAAATACCATATCGTCATCTGCGAGTACGCATATATCAGCGTCCGAACGCATTAAAGCAGAGTTTCTGCTGAGACCAACACCGCGTTCATTAAATGAAAACATACGCACTTTGTTGTTATTTATTGAAAGTTCTTTAAAATCAGAGTTATCAGTCTGATTTATAATAATTGCATCAGTTTTAAGATTCATTTTATTTATTAAATCTGTATTTTTCTGATGCATAGTAGAAACTAAAACTTCAATTTTCATTGATTACGAATGCTCCTTGAGAATTTTTAAACAGTTTATAGGGGAAGTAAAGAAAGCTTTTATGGCATTTTGAAAAAAAGCAGGGAAACGCTTTCTTCTTAACTCTGCAAATGCAATTACAGAATAGTGACGGGCTACAATATACTTTATTTCATTTTTTGAAAGATGGTCAAAATATTTCTTTTTAAATTCGTGAAGACGATTTTCACCGTCAATTTTACCATCACCACTTGATAGTCCGCCTTCACCTTTGTGAACATAAGCTTTGACAAAACAACCTTTTAAATATGTAAATTTACCACCATTTTCAATTGCTTTGAACATTAAATAGAATTCATCACCAACATCAATAGGGTCAAATCCACCTATTTTCAATAAGTAATCTTTTTTGAAAATCATAGTGTCTGTACCGGCTAAATGATGCATTAAATGATATTTTATTAAATCTTCTTTTTCTGTTGATTTAATAAAGTAACGGGTTCTTTTTTCACAGAGAGATTCATCGTCGTAAAACATATCAAGGTCAGTAATGCCAAAATCGGCATTTGCAGAAATCATATTTTCAATTTGTTTTTCGATGTTTTCTGGTAAATAAATGTCATCATCATCTAGAAATGTAATGAATTCACCAGTTGATGCATCTATGCCTATATTTCTTGTTTTGGCAGAGCCCTGATTTGTTTTGTTCACGATGTATTTCAAAGTGATTTCAGGGTAGTCTGACTTGAATTTTTTTACTACTTCTGAAACTTTTGAGTTCCACTCATCATTTGCATTGTCATCTACTAAAATGATTTCGAAATTTTTATAGGTTTGTGTAGCAAGAGAATTTAATGCTCTTAAAAGTATTTCGTCTCGTTTATATGTTGCTACAATAACACTTACTAAAGGTTGCATTTTAATCTCCTAAACGAATGTTAATTCCGCCACCATTTCCATCAGTAGTAGGGAATGTCAAATATGGCTCAATAGCCTTTGCAGTTTTAATAATAGGCATTGTCTGAAGGTAAACTTTACCAGGACCTGTAACTTTAGTGTGGAAAAGTCCCATTCCGCCTAGAAAGATGTTTTTAGCACCCTGAACTGCTTCGATATCCATTGTACAAGTTTCGCTCATTGCAGCAAGGTAACCTGTGTCGACAATAATACTTTCGTTAGCCTGTAATGTATATTCTTTGCAATAACCATCAATTTCAATAAATACAATACCGCTACCGCTTATTTTATTCATAATAAATCCTTCGCCACCAAAGAAACCTTTACCTAATTTTTTCTGGAAGAAAATAGAAAGGTCAAGACCTTTTTCCATAGCCAAAAAACTGTGTTTCTGCACAATGATTCCATTGCCCGGTGAAACTTCATAAGGGATTATTGAACCGGGAAAACTTGAAGCAAATGCTATAGTTCCAGTTCCGTTTCTTGGTGTGAATTCATTCATAAAAAGTGATTCACCAGCAAACATTCTGCCTAACGCTTTTTTTATTCCGCCACCTGAATTTGTATCCATCTGAATATTTGGACTCATCCAACTCATAGCACCTGCTTCAGTCATTAAAGTCTGACCTGCTTCAGGATAACAAATAACAACAGGTAAGCTGTCACCCTCAATTTTATAACGTATCATAATAAAACCCCATTTCTGTAATTTATATACATACTAATTATATCATATATCACTCTGATTTACAATTAAAGATTTTACTTTTGTGCAAAAATATGTTATATAATGTATAGATAAAAATAAAAGGAGATTTTTATGGCTATATATGTTACATCAGATTTACATGGACTTGAACTGAATAAGCTTAAAGAACTTCTGAAAAAAGTTAAATTTAATGACAGTGACTGGCTTTATATTCTGGGTGATGTAGTTGACAGACAAAATGATGGTGGTGTAGAAATTTTAGTCTGGTTGTTAGAACAATATAATGTTCAACTTCTTTTAGGTAATCACGAAGCAATGCTTCTGGCTAATAAATTTGTTTTTGAAGAAATTACAGAAGTAAGCATTAAAAATATAGATAGTGAAAAACTTGAATTTTTAAATATGTATTTATCAAATGGTGGCGATGTAACATTAAAAAATCTTAAAGCGTTAAAAACTTTTGATAACGAAACATTTTTAAGTGTTTTTGATTATTTAAAAGACTGCCCGGTGTATGAAACCGTGTCGGCAGGGGGTAAAGACTTCTTGCTTTGTCATTCGGGTATTGATAATTTTAAGAAAAATAAAAAATTGTCAGAATACAGTGCGGATGATTTTTTGTGGGCGTGGCCCGAAGTTACAGATGAATATTATGACGATATAATAACAGTTTTCGGTCATACGCCAACTGTTGGTTTTGATAAAAAATACAATGGAAAAATTCTTAAAACAAAAACTTGGATTGATGTTGATATTGGTGGGTATCTTGGGAATTCACCTGTATTGTTTAGACTAGATGATTTTCAGGAGTTTTATTTATAGACTTTTTTATATATTTGTGATAAAATGAAAATATATGATTTTAAGGAGCGTTTTACTATGAAAAAGCTTTATTTTTTAATAGGCAGTCAGGATTTATATGGTGATGAAACTTTAAAACAAGCACAGAATGATGGGTTTGAAATGGCATCATTTATTAACGATAAATTAAGCAATACAGTAGAAGTTGAGGCTTTACCTATTATAAGAAATGCAAATGAAGCAGTTCAGGCTTGTGCAAAAGTAAATAGTGATAAAGAATGTGTAGGTGTTATTATGTGGATGCATACATTTTCACCTGCAAAAATGTGGATAAGAGCATTACAGAGTTTACAAAAACCAATGCTCCATTTACATACTCAATTTAACGAGAAATTGCCTTACGACAGTATAGATATGGATTTTATGAATCTTAACCAGTCTGCACACGGTGACAGAGAGTTTGGGTTTATCTGCACTCGACTTAATATAAATCGTGAAGTTGTTGTAGGTTACTACAAAAATGAAAGCGTTGTTGAGAAAATCAGAGCATTTGCTTCAGTGGCGAAAACTATTGATTTTTCAAAAGGTATGCGTGTTGCTATGTTTGGTAACAATATGCGTGATGTTGCGGTTACTGATGGTGACAGAGTAGAAAGTGAAATTCACTTTGGTTGGAGTGTCAATTATTACGGCATCGGTGATTTAGTTGATATTATAAATAAAGTAACTGATGCTGAAATTGAAACTAAAATAGGCGAATACAATTCATTATATACAATGGATACTGATAATATTGACTCAGTTAAAGAACAGGCGAAATATGAAGTTGCACTCGAAAAATTCCTTGAGAAAAATAACATAAGTGCATTTACAGATACATTTGAAGATTTACACGGCTTAAAGCAGTTACCTGGTCTTGCTGTGCAGAATATTATGAAAAACGGTGTAGGCTTCGGTCCTGAGGGTGATTATAAAACTTCTGCTTTAGGTGCAGTGCTTTCAAAAATGGCAGAGGGCAGAAATGGTGCAACGGGCTTTACAGAAGATTATACTTACGATTTAACAGATGGTGAAGAGTTAGAACTCGCTTCACATATGTTAGAGGTTTCACCAGTATTTGCTGAAACTAAACCTAAAATTCAGGTGCATCCGCTTTCAATCGGTGGCAAAGAAGCACCGGCAAGACTTGTGTTTGATGGTATAAAAGGTGAGGGTATAGCGGTTTCTTTAGTCGATATGGGTAACCGTTTCAGACTTATCTGTGCAAAAATTGAACTTGTAAAGCAACCCGAAGAAATGCCGAAATTACCAGTTGCAAGACTTATGTGGAAATTAAAACCTGACTTTAAAACAGGTGCAGCAGCGTGGATTTATGCAGGCGGTGCTCATCACGCGGTTGTTTCAACTTGTCTTACAGTTGAAGACATAAGACTTTTTGCAAAGTTTACAGATACTGAACTCGTTGTGATTGATGAAAATACAGATTTGGTAACATTTGAACAGAATTTAAAACTTCTTGATATGTTAGCGAAATAAGGTGATAAAATGTTAGAAGATTTAAAACAAAAGGTGTATGAAGCAAATATACTTTTGCCAAAATATAATTTAGTTACATTTACCTGGGGTAATGTTTCTGCTATTGACAGAGAAAAAAATCTTGTAGTTATAAAACCATCTGGTGTTGAGTACGATACAATGACTGCGGAAGATATGGTTGTTGTTGATTTAAAGACGGGTAAGGTTGTTGAGGGTGATAAAAACCCATCAAGCGACACACCAACTCATTTGGTTCTTTATAGAAGTTTTAAAAACATTGGTGGTATTGTTCACACTCATAGCAGAATGGCAACTTCTTTTGCACAGGCGGGTAGTGGCATTATGCCTTTAGGAACAACTCATTCTGATTATTTTTATGGTGAAATCCCTTGCACAAGAGAAATGACAGGCGCTGAAATAAAAGGTGAGTATGAAGCAGAAACAGGCAATGTTATTGTTGAAACATTCAATAACAGAGAATTAAACCCTGACAATATTCCAGGTGTACTCGTTAAAAATCACGGACCATTCTCTTGGGGAACAGATTGCTTTAATGCAGTACACAACGCAGTTGTTTTAGAAGAAGTAGCAAATATGAATTTTAATACACTTCTTATTAACCCTGATGTTGCAAGAATAAGTCAGAATTTACTCAATAAGCATTATTTAAGAAAACATGGTGCTAATGCTTATTATGGGCAAAAGTGAAAAACGAGTGCTGGGTTTCAGCACTCGTTTTTAATTTTAAAGACTATTTAAAATCTTGAGAACTGCAAGGAGTTCGTCACTCTTAACTTTCTCAACTTCCTTATCGTTCATTACACAATCAAGGAAGTATTTGATTTCGTTAGCATAGGCATCACTCTTTGGTAAATTGATGTCACCGGTGTCGCCTTCAGCTTCTGCTGAAAGGTCAATTTTACCTTCTCTTAAGAAAATCTGCATTTTACCATTTTCGTTTGAAACTAAAGCATCTTCAAATTGGAAACGGAATTCTGCTGTGAAAGGGTAGCTTGTTGCGTACCATGATGCTTCTGAACTGATTGAAAAATCTCCAAAATCGTAAGTAACACTTATAAAATCTTGATCAGGTCTTTTTGAACGGTATTGGTGAGCAACCTTTTTAGGTGCACCAAAAGCATAAACCATAAAGTCAAGGTCGTGAATGTGTAAGTCGAATGGTGTTAAACCGCTTCTCTTTTCATCCATCATCCAACCATCCCAACTCCACTTAGGGTAGCAGCCGAGTCTGGTCATTGTACCGGAAAGAAGTTTGCCATATTTTTCTGTGTCAAAAATCTCTTTTAATAATTCATATTCAGGCCAGAATCTTAAAACCTGAGCAATCATAAATTTGACATTGTTCTTTTTAGCAGTTGAGTAAACTCTTTCAATATCTTCTTCTTTTAATGAAATAGGTTTTTCACAAATTACATTTATACCTTTTTCCATCGCCATTATTGCATAATCTGCATGAAGGTAAGTAGGGAGACATATATCAAGAATATCAAGTTCTTCTTTTTCAAGCATTTCTTTAAAATCATTGTAGTGATGCTTTTTCGGGTATTGATCAAGTCTCTCCTGACGAATATCACAAAGAGCAACTAATTCTACTTCTTTAATTTCTTCCCATGCAGGAATGTGAGCACCGCTTATGCCACCAACACCTACAACACCAACTTTTAACATATTAAATCAACTCCATAATTTTTGGGCACAATCGTTTTTAACAAACGACTGCGCCCATTTGTTATTTTATTTTAAATATTATCTTGCATCAATTTCAGCTTTGAGTTCCTGGAGACCATCCATAAGTGCTGAAGCAACATACTGACCAAGAGAAATAAGTTCGTGGTAGTGGTTCGCAGGGTCACCCATTGTGTAGTCGTTATCAGGAACAACATAACCAATAGCGTCATTCATAAGACCGAAGCACATAGTACCTTGACCGAAAATATCGCAAACAAGACTGTGAGTGAAAGGTTGACCTGTAACACCCATTTCTACTGATGAACCACCAACGATAAGGTCTTGACAGATTTCACCAGGAAGCATAACTGCTTTGAACTTGCTACCAAATTCAATGTAACCAATTTCAGTAAATGTTGTGTAAATCTTTTTACCGTTTACATCTTTGCTTTCAAATACATCGTAGTTAGCCATATTGAGTTTACCAACAGCTTGAATGAGGTCATTTGAAACTCTTACTTCAACTCTCTTAATAGCCAAGTTGAGATAAGGTTCAACAACTGTTTCAGTAACTGGTTGCCAACTGTTCATAGCGGTGATTTGTTCATATTCTTCACCAGTTTCTGCATCAGTAACAATTGTGTAATCGTAATCTTTGTACCAGAGAGTATAATCAGTTCTTTTTTGACCAACTGTACCAATATCATACTGAGCAATTTCATCTGCGCAGTTAAGGAGTGGGTCTGCTTTGATTTCTTCTTCGGTTAATGTTAAGGCGAGAGCCATTCTTGCAATTTCGTGACCATATCTCATTGATTCGTGGTATCTCTTTGGTGTATCAACACCGTCACCTGTAATACCACGGCTCATATAAATACCGGCAATAGCACCGTTAAAGAACATAAAGTTGTAACCAGCTTTATTGAGTAATTCGCCGCAGTAGTAAACATAGTCACCAGAAATTTCTCTACCTGAGTTTGATGATGTAGGAAGACCTGCAACATCAGGGTGAGCAGCAATGTTGATAATCATTGTTGGACGGAAGTTTGTATCGTCCGGAGTGAATACAAATCTTGAGAGTTCTGACATTATTGTATCAGAAGAAGGTCTGTTTTTGTTATTGAAATATTCTTCGCCAATATCCTTCTGTGCGAATGTAAGAGTACCTGGCTTCATATCGTTGTAAGCAGCTTTTAAAGCATCTGCAACTTTCTCTTTAAGGAAAGCCATGTATTTAGGATTTGTACCCTGTTGTAAGTCTTTGCCGTTTTGTGTACCGCTGTTGATACCGTTTGTGAGAAGTTTTACGAGGTTGTTAGTCCAGAGACCTTCTGTATCAAGACAGCTATGACAGTGTGTAGAAGCAATATTGATTGCTACAATGTTGTTTTCTGCAGCAAAATCTTTAAGTAATGCACGAATGTCGCGGATATCACCATTCGTAATACCGATACAGTCGATAGTACCAAAAAGAACAGTTTCGCCTGTAACGCCATCTTTAAGAGCGATACATCTTACCATCATATCGTCAATAACACCTTCAACAACATTTGTGAATGCGTTTTCAGGAGCTATGTAACCACCAATGTAATATTCGCCATTTGTAACATCATCAGGAATAAGACTTGCATTTGCGTAACCTAAATGCCATTGAGCATTTGCATCAGGTGTTGTGTTGAATTTACCTGTAGTACCGGCATAAAATTCTTCAACATCTGTGTTATTGTCTTCTTTTTGTACGAAACCAGGTCCGTTAGGGAAGAGGTTTGCAAACCAGTCAAACACGATTCTTAAAAGTGTGTCAAGAAAACTTGTTAAAATATTTCCTTCGCCAGCAGCAAGGGTCATTGGAGCTGCGACAGAAACTGCACTTGCGGTAACTGCACCAAAACTTGAGAACGCAAGTGTAAGGGCAAGTACAAGAGCAAGTACCTTTGTGAATTTGCTTTTTTTCATAAGAGCTATCTCCTTCGTTTTAGATGTGATTGTTAAACAATATATAGTTACACAATCTTACCATTGTATTATACAAATTTTTACACTTTCTTTCAATGTTTATTATCGCTAAAATATGGGAAATTCTTTGGCTATTTTATACAAAAATATTAATGTATGAATGATTGCAAACTTTTTGTTGACATTTCAGTAAAAATTGTGTAAAATAAGATGAATTATATTGTGTATCCTTCAGGGAGTGTGTTGTGTTTTTATTCACTTTGCCTGAGTGAAAGGGGTTAGACTTTTATGAAAAAAGATAAAATCAAAAAAGAAAAAGCACCTAAAGTAAAAAAAGAGAAAAAGGTGAAGGAAAAGAAAGTACAGTCACCTGAAGAAAAAGTTGCATTTGAAGCAGCAGTAAAAGGTTTTACTTCATCAGGTGTTTTCAAAGCTCTTGTTGTTTTATTTGTTTGCAGTTTAGTGTTTACAATGTTTTCTTCAAGCATTTTAAGACTTACTGCTATTCCTGGTGCATTAAAGTCAAGAGCGGCAGCTATTTCTGCTAATATAAATGCTCAGAACAATAACAATAATGGCAATAATGGTAACAATAATATTCAGAATGTTATACAACAAATTATCCAGCCGGATACAACATCTATAAGTATTGATGTTCAGGGTACTACTGTGGCACCGACAACACAGGCACCGACAACAACAAAAACTCCTGATACAACAACTACTACAGCAACACCTGAAACAACTACTTCTTCAGAAGAATCAAGCACAACAACTACAACAACAAAACCTACAACAACAGAACCTTTAACAGATTCTCCTGCAATGATTAAAGAGAAAAAGGCTGTTCTTAATACATATAAAAAGGTTGTTAATACTGCAAATTCAATTAAACCTGGTTTTACAAAAGTTCAGTATAGAACAATGGAGAAAGATGATAGTGCAAAACTTGTTTTAGGTAGTGTTGAAAAGAATTATCCTGGTTATTTTATCAGTCAGGGTGACGCAGAGGCTGCTCCTATTGTTTCTGCGAAATTCTCAGATATGTCACTCTTCTTAATTGAAAATGGTGATTACGCTTGTCTTCTTTCTGACAAAAATGCTTCTGAAGCAATCAGAAGGGTAGAAAAAACAGCGCAATCTGATGGTTCAACAAAAATAACAATAGTTCTTCGTAACGAAGAAAATCCTGCAGTTACACCTGCAGACCAGAAAAAGCCTGAAAGTTTTACAAGTTCTATGTTCCCAGTTGTTGATAAAGAGGATATCAAAGAAAAACTTGTTGCTCGTCAGGGTATGCTTACAACTATTACTGATGTTAATCTCTTATATCACGATTGTACTTTAGAAATTAATTATATGCCAAAAACAGGTAAAGTACTTTCAGTTACACAGACTGTTCAGTACGATTGTGTTGTTACTTACGATTTAACAGTTCCGCTTCTTGGTCTCGCTATAATGCCAGGTCAGACTGCTACTGGTACAGTAACAGATACAGCGGTTTATACAGATTTTGTTTATTAAAATTAATTTGAGCAAGGTGAAAACCTTGCTCTTTTTTTATGTATTTTTATGCAAAAATAAATCACAAAATATTGATAAAATTATTTTATTATGGTATAATACAACATTAGAAAAAATAAATGAGGTGTGGTTATGACAAGACACGAGGCAAGAGAACAGGCGTTTGCGGTTATTTTTGAAAAAAGTTTCAATGAAACTGCAAGTTTCCAGGAGATTATTGATGGTGCACAAGAATGTGAATTGGTAAAAATCAATGGTTTTGCAGGTTCACTTTTAAATATAGTTGAAGAGAATTTTGAAAAGATTGACGAAACAATTGAGGGTAGTCTTGTCAACTGGAGTTTGCAAAGACTTCCTAAAGTTTCGCTAGCTGTTTTGCGTCTTGCAGTTGCAGAAATTCTTTATAATGAAGATGTTCCTGTAAGTGTAAGTGTTAATGAAGCAGTTGAAATTGCAAAAACATTTGGTAGTGAAGAAGATGCTTCATACATAAATGGTGTTTTATCAACAATTGTCAAAAAGATAAAATAATGAGTTTGTTTTTAGGTATAGATACAAGTAACTACACTACATCGGTTGCTTTGTGTGATGGTACTGGTCGCGTTTTGCAGAAAAAACGCCTTTTACCAGTAAAAAGCGGAGAGAGAGGTTTAAGGCAGAGTGACGCAGTTTTTCATCATACAAAAGCATACCCTGAACTTCTAATTGAATTATTTGAGAATGTTGATGAAAAAATAGAAGCGGTGGGAGTTTCAGTTTCACCAACTACAGAAATTGGTTCATATATGCCGTGTTTTTTAGTGGGGGAAAGTTTTGCTTCGTCTTTATCATCAGTTTTAAATATTCCGGTTTTTAGGTTTTCACACCAACAAGGTCATATTGTTGCGGCGCTTTATTCTGCCGACAAATTAGATTTACTTAATGAAAAATTTATAGCGTTTCATGTGTCAGGTGGCACAACAGATGCAGTTCTTTGTGAAAATGATAACGGTAATCTTAAAATAACACCTATCAGTTCTTCAAATGATTTAAAAGCAGGACAAGCAGTTGACAGAATAGGTGTTAAAATAGGTCTTCAATTCCCGTGTGGTAAAGAATTGGAAAAATTGGCACTTAAAAGTGATAAAAACTTTAAAATAAAAATCAAACTTTATGATGGTGATTGTTCTCTTTCAGGACTTGAAAATAAATGCCTTAAAATGCTTCAGGATGGCGAATCATCCGAGGATGTTGCAAAATTTCTGTTTTGTTATATTGCAGAAACTCTGTCTTCAATGGTTAGTGATATTTTCTCAAAATTTGGGGAATTACCGCTTGTTTTTGCGGGTGGAGTTATGTCAAACACAATTATTAAAAATATTTTGAAATCAAGATTTTCCGCTTTTTTTGCAGAACCTGAATTTTCTTCTGATAACGCAGCTGGTATTGCTGTACTTACAAAGATTAATTTAAAAATGAGTAGGTGAGTGAATGTATTCTGTTTCACCAACTGTTTATAGTGTAACTGAACTTAATAATTATGTTAAATCGCTTCTAGATAATAACGATAACCTGAAGAATGTTTTTGTTACAGGCGAAATTTCAAATTTTAAAAATCATTATAGTGGTCATATGTATATGACCATAAAAGATGAGGGTGGCGCAATTAAAGCGGTAATGTTTTCATCTTATGCTTCGCGTCTTAAATTTGTTCCAGAAAACGGGATGAAGGTTATCATTTTTGGTAGCGTTTCGCTTTATAGCAAAGATGGTTCTTACCAACTTTATATAACAGATATGCAACCCGATGGTATTGGTGCATTAAATTTAGCTTATGAGCAATTAAAAGAGAAACTTTTAAAAGAAGGTCTTTTTAATCAGGAAAATAAAAAAGCAATACCAGTATTCCCACAGAAAATAGGTGTTGCTACTGCACCGGATGGTGCTGCAGTGCGTGATGTTTTTTCAGTTTTAAAAAGAAGATTCCCGCTTGCAGAAATTGTTTTTTGTCCTGTTGCAGTGCAAGGTGCTTCTGCTGCACCTGAAATTGCAAATGCAATAAAACTTTTTAATGATAAAAATGCGTGTGATGTTTTGATTATCGGTCGCGGTGGTGGTTCGTTAGAAGATTTGTGGGCATTCAATGAAGAAATTTTAGCCCGTGCAATCTTTGAGTCAAAAATCCCGATAATTTCTGCAGTAGGTCATGAAACTGACTTTACAATTGCAGATTTTGTTGCAGATTTAAGAGCACCTACTCCGTCCGCTGCGGCAGAATTGGCAGTTCCCGATATTATTGAGTTGAAATCAGATTTACTCGGATTAAAACAACACTTAACCGTTTTAATCAAAAACAGGATTAATTATGAGCGTGAATACTTAGAAAATGCAGAAAAAAGACTTTCTATTTTAAGTCCTGTAAATAAAATTCTGAATTTACGGCAGGAACTTATAAATCTATATGAAAAGATTGTAAATTTAATTGAAATAAAACTTAATGATGAGAAAAGTAAAATTTTAGTTCTTTCGGGTAAGTTGAATGCACTAAGTCCTTTAGATGTACTTTCTCGTGGGTATTCAATTTCTTATAGTAACGAGTCACCGATTAAAAGTGTTAAAGATGTAGAGATTGGTGACAATATTAAAGTTAAAGTAACCGATGGCGAAATTTTTGCATCTGTTACTGAAGTGAAAGGTAAATAAAATGGAACAGAATTATGAAAAATCTATAAAAAGATTAGAAGAAATTACTGCTTTGCTTGAAGATGGTAAACTTTCAATTGACGAGAGTTTAAAATTGTTTTCAGAGGCAACTGAAATTTTAAGTAAATGTACAAAATATCTTGATTCTGCTGAGCAGAAAATAAGTACACTTATTAAGGGTGAATGATATGAATAGCAAAATACAGGAATATTCTTCACTTATTGAAGAGAAGCTTTACAGATTCTTTGAAAACTCGCTTCCTGAATATAAAGTTCTTTTTGAATCAATGGAATATAGCGTTAAAAATGGTGGCAAAAGGGTCAGACCACTTTTAACATTGCTTTTTTACAATGCTTGCGGTAAAGATGATGTTTTAAAGGCAATTCCTATGGCAGAAGCGGTTGAGTTTATTCATACTTATTCATTGATTCACGATGATTTACCTTGTATGGATAATGATGATTTTCGTCGTGGAAAGCCCTCTAATCATAAGGTTTATGGCGAAACAACAGCGCTTTTAGCTGGTGATGGACTTTTAACTGCAGCATTTGAAAGAATTTCTGTCTGGTCATTAGCAGGGCTTTATGATGCTGAAATTGCGGTTAAAGCCATTCACGAACTTTCAGTTTACGCTGGTGCTCGCGGTATGATAGGTGGTCAGGTTATTGATATTGCCAACGAAAATAATCCTGATGCCGATTATGAAACTTTGCAACTTATGGATAATTTAAAAACAGGTTGTCTTATTTCGGTTGCTTGTGCTTTGGGTTGTGTTGTTGCAGGTGCAAGTGATGATTTAATAAATTCTGCAAAGGTTTTTGGTGAAAAATTAGGTCTCGCTTTTCAGATTAAAGATGATATTCTTGATGTTACAAGTTCGCTTGAAAAGTTAGGTAAAATGACAGGTAGCGACAAGGAAAATAATAAATCGACTTATGTTACACTTTTAGGTATAGAAAAATGTGAGGAACTTGTTAAAAAACTTACTAATGAAGCGTTGGAAGAATTAAATGCTTTCCCCAATAATGAGTTGATTAAAGAATATGCGGATTATCTACAGAATAGAGAGTATTGATGTTTATGAAACACGAATTGTTAGAGAAAATTAAATCTCCGCAAGATGTTAAAAATCTTGATGCTAGTCAGCTTCCTCAGCTTGCTGAGGAGGTCAGAGATGTTATTGTCTCAACAGTTTCACAAAATGGTGGTCATTTAGCGTCAAATCTTGGTGCGGTAGAATTAACAATTGCACTCCATCGTGTTTTCAATTCACCTGATGATAAAATAATATGGGATGTAGGTCATCAGGTTTATACGCACAAACTTTTAACTGGTAGATATGAAGAGTTTAAAACACTCCGTCAGAAAGATGGACTTTCAGGTTTTTCAAGACCAAATGAAAGTGAACATGATATTGTTTATAGCGGTCATAGCAGTGTTTCAATTTCTACTGCTATGGGTATTGCTGCTGCAAATAAAGTCAATGGTAAAAAAGACTGTGCTATTGCAGTTTTGGGTGATGGTGCTTTAACTGGTGGTCTTGTTTATGAAGCACTTAACAATACAAGAAATCTAAAAGATACCAAACTCATTATTATTCTTAATGATAATGGAATGTCCATTTCTAAAAATGTAGGGAATCTTGCAAAAAAACTTGCAGTAATGCGTTCTACAAAAGAATATTTTAAGTTTAAATCCTTGGCTGAAAGAATTATTTCTAAAATACCTTTATTTGGAAAGAAACTTGCCGATAAAATTCTTAAAACAAAAACTGACATTAAAAATATGATGTATGGCAGTAATCTGTTTGAAGATTTGGGTGTTCGTTATATGGGGCCTATTGATGGTCATAATATGGAACATCTTTGCGAAGCACTCGAAGGTGCTAAAAATTTCGGTCATCCTGTGTTGTTACACATCAACACGGTTAAAGGTAAAGGTTATAGTCTGGCAGAAGAGAATCCGACAGATTATCACGGTGTTGCACCCTTTGTTGTAGAAAAAGGTCTTGATAAAGCATCAAATGATAATTTCTCGGAAAAATTCGGCGATTTTCTTTATAATCAGGCGGCAAAAGACAAACGAATTTGTGCTATAACTGCCGCTATGTCATTGGGTACAGGGCTTCAGAAGTTTTCCGAAGAATATAAAGAAAGATTTTTTGATGTTGGTATTGCAGAAGAGCACGCAGTGCCTTATGCATTAGGGCTTTCTAAAAATGGAATGGTTCCAGTTTTTGTTGTTTATTCAACATTTTTACAAAGATGTTATGACCAGATAATGCATGATTTCGCTTTGCAACAAGGCAAAATGATTATTGCAGTTGACAGAGCGGGTATTGTCGGTGATGATGGTGAAACTCATAATGGTATTTATGATGCCGCAATGTTCAATGGTGTTCCTAATATTTTAGTTTATTCACCAGCATATTATGGGGAACTCAATAAGGATTTTGTTTCAGCTCTTTATCATTCTACAACACCTGTTGTTGTAAGGTATCCAAGAGGTAAAGAACCTTATTGTCCTGATGATTTTACTATTACAGGAAATGCTTATGATATTTATGGTGACAAGATGGCAGAATATGCGCTTGTAACTTACGGCAGAATTTTTGGTGAAGCAGCAAAAGCGTGTAAAGAATTAAAAGCAAAGGGCATAAATATTAAAATTATAAAACTAAATGAAATTATACCTATTTCAACAACTGTTTATGAGGAATTGGAAAATGTAAAAAAAGTCTATTTCTTTGAAGAAGGTGTTAAAAACGGTGGTATTGGCGAAACATTTGGTAGTTATATACTCGAAAATGGTTTAGCACCACGCTTTAAGTTAGTTGCGTTCCCTGATTGCTTTGTAAAGCAGGGGAAAGTGGATGAAATTTTGCACGAGTATCAGTTGGATTGTGAAGGTATGTGTAATGTTATTTTAAAAGATTTCGGAAAGGTCAATGAGAATGAGTGATAAAAAAGTAAGACTTGATTTGTATTTGTTTGAAAATGGCTTTACCGAAAGCAGAGAAAAAGCAAAAGCACTTATTATGTCAGGTATTGTTTATGTAAATGACCAAAAAGAATTAAAACCTGGTAGAGACATAAAAAGTGATGATATAGTAGAAGTGCGTGGCAGTACATTAAAATATGTAAGTCGCGGTGGTTTGAAACTTGAAAAAGCAATGCAGGAATTCCCGATTGAATTAAAAGACTGTATTTGTATGGATATAGGTGCTTCTACTGGTGGTTTTACTGATTGTATGCTACAGAATGGTGCTAAAAAAGTTTATTCAATAGATGTAGGTTATGGTCAGTTAGCGTGGAAATTAAGAAGTGACGAAAGAGTTGTGAACTTAGAAAGAACGAACTTCCGTTATGTAACCCATGAGCAAATACCTGAAGATATAGATTTTGCATCTGTTGATGTTTCTTTCATTTCGCTAAAAATTATTTTACCTGTTATGTACGAACTTTTAAAAGAAAATGGTGAAGCGGTATGCCTTATAAAACCACAGTTTGAAGCAGGGAGAGAAAAAGTTGGTAAAAAAGGCGTTGTGCGTGATGTGAATGTACATACGGAGGTAATTGAAAATATTGTATCATTTGCGTCATCACAAAAATTTAAAGTTTCAGGACTTTCTTATTCACCGGTTAAAGGTCCTGAAGGCAATATTGAATATTTGATTTACCTGAAGAAATCAAATGAAATAACTTCTTGTGCTGAATATATAGAATATGCAAAAGAACTTGCAAAACTTTCTCACGAAGCATTGGACAAAAAGGGGGAATAAAATGAAAGTTGCATTAATCCCTAATATAACAAGGCAAAATACACCTGATGTTACAAAAGAACTTTTAAAAGAATTTCAAAGCTTAAAGGTTACAGTATTTTTAGATGAAAGTTTCAAAACTTATTTTGGTGATTGTGATTACATAAAATATTGCAATGTCGAAGAAAATATTCAAAATTGCGAGATTGTTGTTACTGTCGGTGGTGATGGTACATTTATAAAATCCGCAAAACTTTCGGCTGAAAAAGGGAAACCACTTTTATGTATAAATGCAGGTAAACTTGCTTATTTAGCAGGGCTTGAAAGTAGCGAGCTTTCGCTTTTATCTGAGATTGTAAAAGGTGATTTTAAGACTGAAAAACGAATGATGCTTACCGCTACAATTATTGACAAAAGTGGTGAAATATTATATCATTCAAATTGCCTTAATGACGCGGTTGTGTCGCGTAGTGGTAATATAAGAATTATGAAATTATCTATAAATTGCAACGATGCACCATTAATGGATTATAGTGCAGATGGTGTTATTGTTTCAACTCCGACAGGCTCTACTGCGTACTCACTTTCTGCTGGTGGACCAGTTATTGAACCACAGATTGACAGTATGCTGATTACACCAGTCTGTTGTCATAGTTTTTTCTCTCGTTCAGTTGTTATAAGACCTGATTCAGTTTTAGAAATTGCTCATGATAATTCCGGCGAAGCAGTGCTTTCATGCGATGGTGAAGAGGCAGTTTTAATCCCTGATGGAGCAATTGTAAAAATTGAAATTTCAGATAAAAAAGCGGAATTTATAAAAGTAAAGAATGATACTTTTATTGATATATTAAATAAAAAAATGTCAAAATAAATTATTTTGAAAGGATGTATAACCTTTGAAAAAGACAAGACATAAGTTAATTCTCGATTTAATTGAACAACAGGATGTTGCAACACAGGATGAGTTACTTGATTTATTACTCGAAAGAGGTTACAGTGTAACTCAGGCTACAGTTTCAAGAGATGTTAAAGAGTTAAGACTTGTAAAAACATTAAGTCCTAATGGCGTTTATCGTTATTCTGTTGAAACTAACAACACAACTAATTATACTGATATGTTCAATGCACTTTTTTCAGGTTCGTTACTTAAAGTAGATTATGCAGGTAATATTTGTGTAATTAAGTGTATTCCTGGTCTTGCACAGGCTGCTTGTGCTGCAATTGACTCAATGAATGTTACAGAAGTTGTAGGTACTATTGCGGGTGATGACACTATTTTTATGCTTTGCAGAACAACTGATGAAGCACAAGGTGTTGCGGCAGCACTTAAGAGAATGATTAAGAATTAAAAGGCGGTTACACTATGCTTTCTGTTTTGAAAATCAGAAACATTGCTATAATTGAAAACGCGGAAATCGAGTTTAATAGAGGTTTTAATGTACTTACAGGTGAAACTGGTGCAGGTAAATCAATTATACTCGATTCAATTAACGCTGTACTTGGCTTTCGTACATCCCGTGAACTTATAAGAACGGGTGAAACAGAAGCAGAAGTTACGGCGCTGTTTTCATTTGTCGGCGAAAAGACAATTGAAAAATTAAATGAATTAGGGTTACCAGAAAATGACGATAATTCTCTTTTGATTACAAGAACAATAACTCATGATAAAAATATATGCAGAGTAAATAATTCTTTAACTTCTGTTTCTGCACTCAGAGAAATTGGTAACACCCTTATAAGTATTCACGGTCAGCAGGACAATCGTGAGCTTTTAGATAACGAAACTCATATTGGCTATTTAGACGCAGTAGCAAGTAATAGTGAGCTTTTTGAGGAATATAAAGAGGCTTATTCTTTGTTTTGTGAAATCACTTCTAAAATAAAATCACTTATGACAGACGAAGCTGAAAAGGCTCGTCAGATTGATATTTTATCATTCCAGATTGATGAACTAAAAAAAGCAGAAATTACAATAGGTGAGTGGGAAGAACTTAAAGCAAAACGCACCGAAATACAGAATATTGAAAAGATTAGTGAAGGCTTCAGAAATGCAAATGACGCACTTTCTGGTAGTGATGGTTTTACAGGTGCGGTTGAACTCGTTCTCGGTGCAGAAAAAGCACTTTCTCAGGTAGCAAATTTTTTAAAAGAAGCAGAAAAATTGTCAATTAAATTAAATGACATTTATTATGAATTAAATGATATAGCAGACACCTTGCGTTTTAATGATGGTGAAAGTGAATATTCAAGAAATGACCTTGAAGTTATTGAAGAACGATTAGATTTACTTTACAGATTAAGCAAAAAATATGGTTCAAATGAAGAAGAAATGCTTGAGTTTTTAACTAAAGCAGAAGAAAAATTAAATTCACTTACTTCATCAGAAGAAAATTTAGAGGTTTTAAAAGAACAACGAAAAGTAATTAGTAATAAAGCAACAATTTTAGCAGAAAAACTTTCAGAAAGCAGAAAAGAAACTGCTAAAAAATTCCAGACTGATGTTATGGAAGAATTACGCTTTTTAGATATGCCTAGTGTAGAATTTAATGTGCAGTTTACAGAAGTTGAACTTTGCGAGAACGGTATAGATTCAGTTGAATTTTTAATAAGTGCCAACGTTGGTGAGCCACCAAAACCTATTGCAAAAATAGCAAGTGGCGGTGAACTTTCAAGAATTATGTTAGCACTTAAAAATGTGCTTTCAGATAAAGATAAGGTAGGTACAATGATATTTGATGAAGTTGACACTGGCGTAAGTGGCAGAGCCGCTACAAAGGTTGCTCAGAAATTAAAACAGGTGTCAACTGGCAGACAAGTTATTTGTGTTACCCATTTAGCACAGTTAGCGGTACTCAGTGATAACCATTATCTTATTGAAAAATCTGCAAGAGATGGTAAAACATATACAAATGTTACACCACTTGATTTCGAGGGTAGGAAGTACGAAATTGCCAGAATCACAAGTGGTGGTGAAATTACCGAAACGCAATTGAAAAATGCAGAAGAAATGCTTATGAAAGGTTGAAAAATATGAAGTTAGGTGCTTGTTTAGGTTGGGGCGATTTCAGTAAATATGAATTCGCAAAACAATGTGGTTTAGACTACGGGGAAACAGATTTTACAGATATTACTCTGGCAAGTGATGAAGATTTCAATGAGTTTTGTGAAAATATTGAAAAACTGCAGTTTCCTGTTCTTGCCGCTAACCACTTTTTGCCTGGTCATTTAAAACTTGTTGGTAAAGATGTAGACGAAAAGGTATTAGCTGAATTTTTAGAAAAAGGTCTCAAAAGAGCAAGTGTTTTAGGCATTCAGTCTGTTGTTTTCGGTAGCGGTGCGGCAAGAAGTTTTAAAGATGATTACACTATGGAGAAAGCAAATGAAGATATGACGAAATTTTTAAAAGGAATTGTTTCGCCAATTGCTTCAAAATACGATGTTAATGTTGTTATTGAACCACTCAGTACAGGCGAAACTTCAATGATTCATACAGTAAAAGACGGTGTCGATTTTGCTGAAAAAGCTGATTTTAACCACATCTACGGACTTGCAGACCTTTTCCATGTTTGCAATAATAAAGACGATATTGACGGAATAGGTGATTTTGTAGGTAAAATTAAACACGCTCACATTGCAGAACCAGAAACACGCGTTTTCCCAAACAAAAATGCAGATGAATCAGTTAATGATATTTACAAACGATTCCTTGTTGCATTAAAAAAAGCTGGTTGTGAAACCCTGACGATTGAAGCAAGAACGGATGATTTCTTTGCCGACTTGCCAGAAGCGATTGAAGTGCTCAAAGAAATGCAGAATGCATAATGCAGAGTGCAGAATTTCGGAAGTCCTGCGGACTTGATTATGATTAATTATCAATAAAAACAACAAGTTCTATCATTTTTAGTTTACAAAAAACTTTAAATGATAGAACTTATCTTTTGTTATTTAATTATAATAGCGTCGCGGACCCTCAATTCTGCATTCTGCACTCAGCATTCAGCACTCGATTTAACTCCCGTTAAATCAAACTCCGGTGTGTATTCTTCCTTTGCCGAAGAAAGTTCTTGCATAAATCCGTCTTCAATACCTGACTCATACAAATAATCTGCGATTTCGTCATATTCTTCTTGTGTAAGTCGCCTATAAAGTTCATCTTTTGTGCACTCCCCATTAGGTGTGAATTGGCTCATAAGACTAAAAAGAATATCACCATCATTAAAATTTTCAGAAACCCAATCAATAACTCTTTTAGAGTTTTCAAGTTGACCGGGGAGAACAAGATGACGGATTATAACACCGCTTTGCATAATTCCGTCGTCATTAATTTTATATCTTCCGACTTGCCTGAACATTTCTTTAATCGCTTTTGTTGCAGTTTCAAAATAATTTTTTGCACCAGAATAGTTAAAAGTCAAGTTGTCGTCAGCATATTTTAAATCGGGAATGTATATATTGATTTTGCCTTCTAATTTTTTTAGAGACTCAATGTTTTCATATCCGCCACAGTTGTAAACAACAGGAACACTTAATGGTTCATCAAGTGATTTTAATATTGCGTCAAGAAAGTGGGTAGGGGTTACAAGGTTTATGTTGTTAACGCCTTGCTCTATAAGTTCTTTATAAATTTCTTTTAATCTCTCAACAGAAACGGTTTCACCAAATTGCTTTTTGCTTATTTCTTTGTTCTGACAAAACTCACATTTTAAGTTGCAACCGCTAAAAAATACAGTTCCGCTACCATTACCTGAACTTATAGGAGGCTCTTCCCACAAATGAACAGATGCCCTTGCAATTTTAGGTTCTAACCCCATATTACAAAAGCCCTTTTCTTTAGTTCTGTCAATACCGCAATTTCTCGGGCAATCATTACAAATATACATAAAATCACCACACAAATTATATCACAGAAATAGTAAAAAGCAATATGTTAAATTTATCCCAAAAACTTGCAATATAATGTAATATATGCTATAATTAAACGATTGTAAAATAGTGTAGTATTGCTTTTTGTTAAAAGAGGTGTTTTGGTGGTAATTTTTGGTATTGACCCAGGTTATGCAATAGTCGGTTGCGGTATTGTCCGTTACGAAAAAAATGACTTTCGACTTTTGGGATATGGTGCTGTTACTACTGATAAGGATATGCCATTTAATGAACGCTTGAAAAAGATTTATGACGACCTTACTGAACTACTTGAAAAGTTTAAACCAGATGCAGTAAGCATAGAAAGACTTTACTTTAATACAAACCAGAAAACCGCTATTGATGTAGCACAGGCGAGGGGTGTTATAGTTTTAGCTGTGCAAAATAAAGGTATTCCTATTTTTGAATACACACCGTTGCAGGTAAAGCAAAGTATTGTCGGTTACGGCAGGGCAGAAAAAAATCAGGTTCAGGAAATGACAAAAATGTTTCTGCATTTAGACCACATTCCGAAACCTGACGATGCCGCCGACGCATTGGCACTTGCAATCTGCCATGGTCATTCAAGCGGTTCACTTATTATGAATGGGAGTTTTTAAAAAATGTTTTATAGTTTAACAGGTAAAATTATTAATAAAGATGAACAGTCAGTTGCAATATTGTGTGGCAGTGTTGGTTTTAAATGCTTCACAACACGCTCAACACTTGTAAAAATAAATGCATCAGGAAATAATGAAGAAACACTTTTTACTTACCTTAATGTTCGTGAGGATGCTCTCGATTTGTTCGGGTTTTACACAAATGAGGAATTAGATGCTTTTAAATTACTTTTAGGGGTTTCAGGTGTTGGTCCTAAAGCGGCACTTGCAATTCTTTCTGAACTTACACCAGATTCTTTTGCAGTTGCAGTAGCATCAGGTGACACAAAAGCAATTACACAGGCAAATGGTGTCGGACCTAAACTTGCTCAGAGAATTGTTCTTGAACTCAAAGACAAAATCTCAAATGTAAGTTTCATAAGCGAAGAAAGCAGTAGCCTTTCAAATGCAGTTTCTCAGGTAAGCGTAAAGAGTAACACAAGCGAAGCAATTGCAGCATTAACTGCTCTTGGTTATTCACAAACAGAAGCATCTGTTGCTATAAGTAAATTAGACCAGTCACTTTCAGTAGAAGAACTCATTAAGGGTGCTCTTAAAAATATGACTTTAAGATTCTAATAAATCAAAGGTGGAAAAATGAACGATTTTTTTGTTGCAGATGAAGAAAGAATTATTACTCCCGAATTCACAGGGAATGATAATGATATAGAAACATCTTTAAGACCACATGCGTTAGATGAATATGTAGGTCAAGAAAAAGTAAAAGAGAATTTAAAAATTTATATTGAAGCGGCTAAAAACAGAAAAGAACCATTAGACCATGTTCTTCTTTATGGTCCGCCTGGTCTTGGTAAAACAACATTAGCAGGAATTATTGCAAATGAAATGGGTGTTCAGATAAGGGTAACATCTGGTCCCGCTATTGAAAAACCCGGTGATTTAGCGGCGCTTTTAACAAGTCTTAATGATGGTGATGTTCTCTTTATTGACGAAATCCATCGCCTTTCAAGAAGTATTGAAGAAGTTCTTTATCCCGCTATGGAAGATTTCGCTTTAGATATTATCATAGGCAAAGGTCCATCAGCCCGTTCAATAAGACTTGACTTGAAACGCTTTACACTCATTGGTGCTACAACCCGTGCAGGTCAACTCTCTGCACCAATGAGAGACAGATTCGGTATAATTTTGAAACTCGAACTTTATACACCTGAAGAACTCGCGAAAATCGTAACACGAAGTGCAAATATTTTAGGGGTCGGTATTGATAACGATGGTGCGTTAGAAGTTGCCTCGCGTTCAAGAGGCACACCAAGAATTGCAAACAGGCTTTTAAAACGCGCAAGAGATTTTGCTGAAGTTAAAGGTGACGGTGTTATTTCAGTTGAAAACGCACAACATGCTCTTTCAAGTATGGAAATTGACGAATTAGGTCTTGATATGACAGACAGAAACCTTTTAACTGCTATGATTGAAAATTATAATGGTGGTCCGGTAGGTCTTGAAACAATTTCTGCATTAATCGGTGAAGAATCGGTAACAATAGAAGATGTGTATGAGCCGTACTTAATGCAGTTAGGTTTCTTAACCAGAACACCGCGTGGTAGAAAGGTCACACCTTTAGGATATAAACATTTAGGATATAATGTACCTTTGGAGGACGGCGAACAAAACACATTCAAAAATTATTGATGGAGTGATTGTTTTGGGTAGATTATTCGGTACAGATGGTGCAAGAGGTGTTGCAAACACAGAAATTACCTGTGAATTAGCAATGGAAATCGGCAGAGCAGCCGCGATGGTTCTGACAAAGGAAAATAAAAAGAAACCAAAAGTTCTTATTGGAATGGATACAAGAGCATCTTCAGAAATGCTTGAGTCAGCCATTTCAGCAGGTCTTTGCTCAGTGGGTGCAGATGTAATGCTTTTAGGTGAAATACCAACACCTGCAGTAGCATTTCTTGTAAGGAAGTACGAATATGATGCCGCAGTAATGATTTCTGCTTCGCATAACCCGTGTGAATATAACGGCATTAAAATCTTTCAGGGTAATGGTTATAAATTACCTGACGCTTTAGAAGAAGAAATTGAAGCAATTATTTTAGATAAAGCACAAATACCACCAGTAAAAATAGGTGGTGATGTTGGTAGAATAACACGGTCAAAAACTGCAGTCAATGATTATATAGAATATCTATTGTCTGTTGCAGAAGATGATGCTGAAAAATACAATATCGGAAGTTTAAGTAACTTGAAAATTGCAGTAGATTGTTCAAATGGTGCTGCTTCAGTTACCGTGCCTGATTTGTTTTTAAAACTTTGTCCCGATGCACTTTTTATAAATGCTCATCCTAACGGAATAAATATCAATGAGAATTGTGGTTCAACACACCTTGACTCTTTGAGTGATTTCGTTGTAAGGAATAAATGTGATGTCGGGCTTGCTTTTGATGGTGATGCAGACAGATTTCTTGCAATTGATGAAAACGGTAATGAAGTAGATGGTGACAAATTACTTTCTATCTTTTCAAAATATATGAAGTCAAAAGAGAATTTGAAAAATAACACAGTTGTCGTTACCGTTATGAGTAATATGGGTTTTTTCAAATTCTGTGAAGACAACAGTTTAAATTGTGAAAAAGCAAAAGTCGGTGACCGATATGTTCTTGAGAATATGTTACAAGGCGGCTATAATCTTGGCGGTGAACAGTCAGGTCATATAATATTCCTTGACCATTCAACAACAGGTGATGGCGAACTTTCAGCTTTAAAACTTCTGCTTATAATGAGTGCAACAAATAAAAAATTATCAGAACTTGCAAGTGAAATGAAAGTTTACCCACAGGTGCTTAAAAATATTCGTGTTTCAGATTTTGGAAAAGTACGTTTCCCTCACGATGAAGAAATCAAAAATGCTGTAAAATCAGCAGAAAAAGAATTAGGTAATAACGGCAGAGTTCTTGTTCGTGTTTCTGGTACAGAACCACTTATAAGAGTTATGCTGGAAGGTATAGATGAAGATAAAATTAAAGTTCTCGCAGATGAACTTGCAGATGTTATTAAGGAGAGATTACTTTAATGCGTATTACAGACGCCTGGAAAGATTACGAATTGTTAGATTGTTCTGACGGTGAAAGACTTGAAAGGTGGGGCGATATTATTCTTATTCGCCCTGACCCACAAGTTATCTGGAAAACAGAGAAGAAAAATAAATTGTGGTATGAGGCACATGCAAGGTACCACCGTTCAAATACAGGTGGTGGCTCGTGGCAATTCTATAAAAAAATACCAGAAGTATGGCAGATTAAATTTAACGATTTAGAATTTAATTTAAAACCAATGTCATTTAAACATACAGGCGTTTTTCCTGAACAGGCTTGTAACTGGGAATTGGTACGCGACATTATTAAAAATAGTGGTCGTGAAGATGTTAAAGTACTTAATCTTTTTGCTTACACAGGGGCTGCAACAGTTTCAGCACTTAAAGCAGGTGCTTCGGTTGTACACGTTGATGCTTCAAAAGGTATGGTGCAGTGGGCAAGGGAAAACGCCCAGTCTTCAGGGGTTGCAGACAAACCGGTACGCTGGATTGTTGATGATTGTATGAAATTTGTTGCCCGTGAAATACGCAGAGAGAAAAAGTATGACATTATAATTATGGACCCGCCATCTTATGGTAGAGGGCCAGGTGGTGAAGTGTGGAAACTTGAAAACGAAGTTTATGGATTTATTGAAATGTGTAAGCAGGTTTTAAGTGATGACCCACTCGCAATTCTCGTGAATTCTTACACAGCAGGACTTTCTCCTGCTGTAATGAGTTACATATTGAACTCAACTGTTGTAAAAGATTTCGGTGGTAAAGCAGAAGCAGATGAAATAGGTCTTAAAGTTTCGGAAAACGGACTTGTATTACCTTGTGGTTCAACTGCAGTTTGGATGAAATGATATGGAAAAAATTATAGAATTTAAAAATGTTTCGTTTAAATATTCGGATGATGAATTTGATGTTATAAATGATTTGACTATTGATTTTTATGAAGGTCAGTTTACTTGTGTTTTAGGTCATAACGGTTCAGGTAAATCAACTATGGCAAAACTTATAAATGCAATAAATTACCCGACCTCTGGTACAGTAATAAGTTTTGGTTTTGACACGAGTAACGAAGAAAATGAAATAAAAATAAGACAGAATGTTGGAATGGTTTTTCAAAATCCCGATAATCAGATTGTTGCAACAATTGTTGAAGATGACGTTGCTTTTGGTCCTGAAAATTTAGGTGTTCCACCCGAAGAAATAAGAAAAAGGGTGGATGAAGCATTAAAAATTGTAGATATGTACGATTACAGACTTCACGAACCACATAAATTATCAGGCGGTCAGAAACAAAGGGTAGCAATTGCAGGTGCTATTGCTATGCAGACAAAATGCATCGTACTGGACGAGCCTACTGCTATGCTTGACCCAAAAGGGAGAAAAGAAGTTATGACTGCTTTAATGCGTCTGAAAAATGAATTGGGTATGACAATTATACTTGTAACTCATTTTATGGATGAAGCAGTAAATGCCGACAGGGTTGTAGTTATGAATGATGGTGTTGTTCAACTTGATGGCACACCGAGTGAAGTTTTTTCACATACAGATGAACTTAAGAAAATAGGTCTTTCTGTTCCTAAGCCGTTGGAGTTAGCATTAGAGTTAAAAAAAGAAGGTTATGATTTAGGTGTAAAAGTTTTAACAGAAGATGCATTTTCAGAAGCATTCAAAAGTTTATTTTAAAATAAAGGATAATAATTATGTCAGTACTTTCAGTAAAAAATTTAGAATATGCGTACTCAAAAGGCACCCCTTTTCAGATAGGTGCCTTAAAGGGTGTTTCTGTTGATTTTGAAATCGGTGAAATTGTTGGCGTAATTGGTCATACTGGTTCAGGTAAAAGTACGCTTTTACAGCATTTAAATGGTCTTTTAAAACCTGAAAGCGGTGAAATTTTATTTGAAGATGAAAATATCTGGTCATCAAAAGAGAGTGTAAGAAAATGTCGTTTTGGTGTAGGACTTTGTTTCCAATATCCTGAGCATCAGTTATTTGAATCAACAGTTTATGATGATGTTGCTTTTGGTCCTAAGAATATGGGACTTTCAGAAGAAGAAATTAAAGAACGCGTTCTTGAATCTATAAAATTTGTTGGTCTTACAGAAGATTATCTTACTAAATCACCGTTCGATTTATCTGGTGGTGAAAAACGCCGCGTTGCAATTGCTGGTGTTATTTCAATGAAACCGAAAGTTCTTGTTCTTGACGAACCAACCGCAGGACTTGACCCTGTGGGTAAAAATGATTTACTTAACTTAATTAAATCTTATAACGAAACCACTAACAGTACAGTAATTTTTGTTTCTCATAATATGGATGATGTTGCTTTGATTGCTCACAGAGTACTTGTTTTAAGTGATGGTAATATAGTAATGAACGGCACAGTTCCGGAAGTTTATTCTAAAGGTAGCGAACTTTTAAAATTAGGTCTTGATGTTCCTGAAATTACAAGGGTATTTTTGAAACTTCACGAGGAAGGTTTTGATGTGCCGACTGATGTTTATACAGTAAGTGATGGTAAAGAAAAATTATTGGAATTTCTAAAAAGGGGGAAAGTAAATGGTTAAAGATATTACAATTGGTCAGTTTTTCCCAGGAAATTCTTTTATACACAAATTAGATGCAAGAGCAAAAATTTTATCTTGTTTTGTTTTAATTATATTTATCTTTTTATGTAAGAATTTTGCATCTATGGGGTTAATGTGCTTTTTAGTTTGCTTTGTTTATGCACTCACAAAACTTTCACCAAAACTTATGATTAAAAGTCTTAAACCTCTTATTCCGATTATAATACTGACTTCTGTTTTACAACTTTATTACAACAATACTGGTGATGTATTGTGGTCTTATAAAAAAATATCAATTACCGATGGTGGAATTTACACAGCAATTTTTATTGCGATAAGAATTATTGCACTTCTGGTAATAAGTTCAATTCTTACTTATACAACTGCACCGACAGATTTGACAGATGCAATTGAAAAATTGCTTTCTCCTTTAAGATTATTTAAAGTTGATATTCATACATTTGCAATGATGATGACAATTGCTTTAAGATTTATTCCGACTTTAATTGATGAAATCGACAGAATTATGTCTGCACAAAAAGCAAGAGGAGCTGATTTTGAAAGCGGTAATCTTTTAAAAAGAATAAAAGCACTTTTCCCGATTTTTATTCCATTGATTATTTCATCTTTTAAAAGAGCATTTGAATTAGCGGACGCTATGTCTTGTAGATGTTATGTAGGTGGTAAAGGTAGAACGCGTATGAGACAAATGAGTTTTTCATATCGTGATGCAATTGCTGGTTTAGTAACATTAGTTGTTTGTACAGGTATAATTTTTATGAATTTTCAGTTCGAGGCTTTAATATAATTTATGAGAAATTTATTATTTAAAATTAGTTTTGACGGTTCGTTATTTCATGGGTGGCAGATACAGAGTGAACTGAGAACTGTTCAGGGCGATTTGAAAAATGCTTTTTACGAATTAACAGGTGAGGATATAATAATCAATGGTTGTAGCCGAACTGACGCAGGGGTACACGCAAAAGAATATTGTTTTAATGTGAAAACAAATTCGTCAATTCCGTGTGACTCTTTTCCAGTTGCTTTAATGACAAAACTCACACCTGAAATTTTAGTTATTTCGTGTCAAGAAATGCCGATTGATTTTAATGCACAGTTTGATTGTAAAAGCAAAGAGTATGAATACATATTCTTAAATACTAAAAATTTATCGCCATTTATGTATAAAAAGGTTTGTCACTATAAATTCAGAGAGTTAGATGTGGAACTTCTTAATGAAGCTTGTCAACATTTTCTTGGTGAACATGATTTTTCTGCGTTTTGTGCTTCAGGTGCTACCGTTCAGTCAAAAGTAAGGACAATTTATTCAGCATCTGTAAGAAGAGAAAATGATTTGGTAATATTTAAAGTTCGTGGGAACGGATTTTTATATAATATGGTGCGTATTATGGCGGGGACGCTTTTATATATTGCAGAAGGTAAAATAAACTCGGAAGAAATTCCAGATATAATTAAAAGCGGAGACCGAACCAAAGCTGGTATTACAGCAATTCCTGATGGTTTATATCTTAATAAAGTTTTTTATGGAAGTGAATTGAATGAAGCTAAGACTTAAAGAATTAAATACAGGATATTCCATAGAAAAAAGTGTCAGCAGACTTTCGCCAAAACAAAGAGCAATTTCTATTATTGCTTTAGTACTTGTCTTAGTGTTTCTGGTAACATTTATTTTTTCGGCAGTAGGAATTCTGCCGCTTGATGCAATAACAGCAAGGATTTCTACAGGACTTTTTGGTGGTGGTAAAAACTACCCGTTTTCAATAGAGAGTGACGATGTTGTAAATATGGATGTTATAGGTGAGAGTTTCCTTATATTAACAGATAAAACTGTTTCTGTTTATGATACAAATGGTAACCTTACATTCAGCGAAAAACATACCTTTTCAAGACCCGCTTTTTCTGTTAATAACAACAAAGCAGTTGTGTTTGACAGGAATGGTACAGGCTACATACTTATTACAGATAAACAGAAAATCTCATCAGGTAATACAGCGGGTGTGATTATAACTGCAGAATATGGAAAAAATGGTAATTACGCGTTTTCTTTGAGAGGCGATAAATCAACCAGTGTTTTAGCAGTCTTTGACAAACAGGGGGAAGTTCGTTTTCAGTGGAACTGTGCTTATGAGCATATTGCTTCAATAACACTTTCAGATGATGGTAAATTTGCAGGTGTTGCAACTTTAAATGCAGAAAATGGCGCTATATATTCAACAGTTCATTTCTTTGGATTTGAATACAGTTCGGCACTTAATACGCAGAAGCTTGCTGACATAGCGGTATTGGATTTGAAATTTTCTAATTCAACTACTCTCACAGCTCTTTCGGATTCAGGTATTTACCAGATAAAGAAAAATGGCGATGAATATAAGGAAGTAACAAAGTATTTCGGTAGCGAGTTTATTTCAGTTGATTCAAATAATAAAGGGAATTATGCAGTTTGTCTTGCGAAATATGGTAGTGCTAATGTGTTTGAGATTTCTGTGTTTTCTCCATCTGGTAAATTAAAAGAGTGCATTTCACTTGATTATAAAGTAACCTCAATGTCTATGAGCAATAAGTATATTTTTGCTCTTGCAGAAAATAGCATAATGGTATATAATCTTGATGGTAGAAAAGTCGGTGAAATAATTGTTATAGGTAAGCTTTATGGTATTTACCCGACAGATAAATATTGTTTTATTCATTCGTTAGGTTCAGTTTCAAGATGTTATTCATTTGGTAATAGCGAACTTGAACTTGGCTTTACAATTTAAAGGAGGTTTTTATATGTCATTGTTTTTAGATTTGGTTTTACTTGCAGTTTTAGTTATGTTTGTTGTGTTTGGTGCAAGAAAAGGCTTTATAAGAGCACTTCTTGATGGTTTTTCAACTCTTATAGCTGGTGTTCTCGCTTACAAATTTGTGGAACCTGCTTCACAGTATGCTTACGATACATTCGTAAGAGATATGTTAAGAAACAGTCTTTCAAATGCACTTAATTCTACAATAAATGATTTTGGGTCAATTTCAGAGAAAGTTGAAATATTGATAGATAAAATTCCTGAAAGTGCAATTGTTTTTTCTGCAAAATTTGGATTCAATGTTGACGCTGTTGCAGATTCTATTATAAAATCAACACCTGGTGATAAAGAAGTTCTTATTGATACAATTATGACAGATATAGCAGATAAAATTATGATGCCATTAGTAGAAACAATTACTTTCATTGTTTTATTGGTTGTATTTGTCTTAGTTCTTGCGGTAATTATCCGTTTACTTGACAGCGTTATTAAAAAAATTCCAGTTGTCAAAGAAACCGATAAAATTTTTGGTGGTTTATTAGGTTTACTTAAAGGTGTGGTTGTACTTTTTGTTGCTTGTACAGTGCTAGCATTTATTGCAGGTTCTTCACAAGATGAACAATTTGTGGAGATTGTTTCATCATCAAAAATACTTGAATTTGTCAATAATAACAATCCGTTATTAAATATATTTAATTGATAGACTTTAATTGTGGAAAACGAGGTTTTATTATGAAAGATTTATTCAAAGGCTGTTTAACAGTACCAAACTTAATAAGCGTAATAAGAATTATTCTTATACCATTTTTTGCTTATTACTTTATGCAGGGTGAATTTGTAGTTGCGGTTATTATACTCGCACTTTCAGGACTTTCTGACTGTGTTGATGGTAAAATTGCAAGAAGATTTAACCAGATAAGTGCGCTTGGTAAATTACTTGACCCATTAGCAGATAAATTAACACAGATTACTCTTGCTGTTATTTTATTCTTAACATTTAATAAAGCAGAAGATGCAATGCTTAAAGCATTCAGTTGGGTTTTCTTGGTGTTCATAGGTAAAGAATTTGTAATGGTATTGGGCAGTATTATTATGTTAAGTATCGGACTTCGTCCGGGTGCTGCAGAAATTTATGGTAAAGTAGCAACATTAGCTTTTTATGTTGTAATGATTTTCATTATTGGTTTTGGTCCAGAAGTTGGTGCTTTCAGAAATCTTTTCACCATACCAAATCCACTTATGATGATACTTGTTGTGATTTCGGCAATACTTACAATGGTAGCATTCTTCAGTTATATTCCTGATGTTATTCGTCAGGCAAAAGAAAAGAAAGCTAATAGCAAAAAATAATTTTACAGAATTTTCAGGAGAAATTAATGGATAACAAAATGATATGTTCAAAATGCAAAAAGCGTCCAGCAGTTATTTTTGTCTCTAAAATAGAAGGCGAAAAAACTACCCAGGAGGGTTTTTGCATTAAGTGTGCTATGGATTTAAACATAGGACCAATCAAACAAATGATGGAAAGTATGGGCATTACTGATGATGAGTTAGAAGCAGTTTCAGAACAGTTTGGCGATATGCTCGGTGATATGGATAGTTTCCAACCTGGTGGTGCAGGTACAATGCCGTTTTTACAGAATTTATTTAATTCTGATGGTCCTAAAGCTAAAAAAGAAGATAAAGATAATGATGTTGAAGATGAAATTTTAGATGAAGATGAGTCTTCAACAAAGAAATCTAAAAAACATAAAAAGAAAACAAAGCGTAAATTTTTAAATCTTTATTGCACTGATTTAACAGGTAAAGCAAAAGATGGTAAAATTGACAGAATTATAGGCAGAGAAACTGAGATTTACAGAGTAATTCAGATTCTCTGCAGAAGAACCAAAAATAACCCTTGCTTAATTGGTGAGCCAGGTGTTGGTAAAACCGCTATTGCAGAAGGTCTTGCTTTAAAAATTGCAAGTGGCGAAGTTCCTGCAAAACTTGTTGATAAAGAAATTCATCTTCTTGACCTTACATCACTTCTTGCGGGTACACAGTTCCGTGGTCAGTTTGAAAGCAGAATTAAAGGTCTTATTGATGAAGTAAAACAAGAGGGGAATATAATCCTGTTTATTGACGAAGTTCACAACTTGGTTGGTACAGGTGGTGATGCTGAAGGCTCAATGAATGCTGCCAATATCTTAAAACCTGCACTTTCCCGTGGCGAAATTCAGGTTATTGGTGCAACAACATTTAACGAGTACAGAAAGCACATTGAAAAAGATGCCGCATTAGAAAGACGATTCCAGCCGGTAAAGGTTGAAGAACCATCTATTTCAGATTGTTATAATATGCTTTTGGGAATTAAAGAGTATTATGAAAACTATCACAGAGTTTCTATAAGTGATAATTTGGTTTATAAAGCAGTTACTCTTTCTGAAAGATATGTAAATGACAGATTTTTACCGGACAAAGCAATTGACTTGCTTGATGAAGCTTGTACTTGCGCAAATCTTCGTAATGTTGCTATAAGCGATTATGAAAAACTTCAGAAAGAATTAGTTCGTCTTGATGAAGAAATAGAAGATATAGTCAATGTAACTGAAGGCGAAATTGATTATGAAAAATTAGCAAATACCAAAGCAGAGAAAATGAAACTTGAAGCTGCTGAAGAAGAACTTAAAGAAAAAGCATCTGACAACGCTGTTACAGAGCAGGATTTAGCTAAAGTTATAAATCTCTGGACTGGTATTCCTACTACAAAAATTATTGAAAATGACCTGAAAAAACTTTCTTCACTTGAAACAAAATTGAAGAGCAGAATTATAGGTCAGGATGAAGCAGTTGAAGCACTTTGTGCCGCTATAAGACGAAGCAGAGTTCAGATTTCTGCAGTAAGAAGACCTGCATCATTTATATTTGTTGGTCCTACAGGTGTGGGTAAAACTGAACTTGTAAAACAACTTTCAAATGAACTTTTTGAAACACCCGAAACTCTTATAAGACTAGATATGTCAGAGTTTATGGAAAAACACAGTGTTTCAAGAATCATTGGTTCACCACCTGGTTATGTTGGTTATGATGAAGCAGGTCAACTTACAGAAAAAGTACGAAGAAAACCATATTCTGTTATTCTTTTCGATGAGATTGAAAAAGCACACCCTGATGTTTTAAATATTCTTCTTCAGATTCTTGATGAAGGTAAAACAAGTGATGCCCAAGGCAGAACAGTTGGTTTTGAAAATACAGTTATTATTATGACATCTAATGCTGGAAGTGAGCAGAAAGAGTCTGCTTTAGGTTTTAACAGAGATGCTAATGATTACTCTAAAGATAAATCAATGAAGGCGTTAAAAGATTTCTTACGCCCTGAATTCATCGGTAGAGTTGATGAAGTTATATTCTTCAATAATCTTAATAAAGAAAATCTTATAAAAATTGCAGATATTCTTCTTGATGAACTCAAAGAGCCACTTAAAGACAAGGGAATTAACTTTGTTGTGGGTAAAGGTGTTTCAGAAATTATTGCTGAAAAATCTGTTGACGGTGGCAGAGGTGCAAGAGATATAAGAAGAAATATAAGAAAAGATATTGAAGATAAAATAGCAGATATTCTCATTGAAAGAGCTGAAAAGGAAACAAGCGAAATCAATGTAACTGCAGTTGAAAATGAAGTTAAAGTTTCATATAAAAAATAAAGAAAAACAGCCGAACACGAATGTGTTCGACTGTTACTATTAAGAAAAGGTGTTGAATATGGAAAGAAAAGGTATTTATAAATCAAATAAATTCCCGCAGAGAATGTGCGAAGTTTTTAATAAAGAAAAAGGTCTTCTTGCAGATAAAGCATTATGTCTTGGTGCATCAGAAGATGGTACAATTTTTATTGGTACCGAAAGTGGTCTTAATTACAGAAAAAAAGATGGAACTTTCGGTTCGTTCTCTTGTGGTGCTGTTACAGTAATTGCACAGGGTAAAGACGGAATTGTTTTCTTTGCATCAGAAAAAACTGTATATGTTTGTGAAAATGGTAAAATCCGTGAGTTACAGACATTAGAAGAAGATGTAAAAGGTATTACTTATGCTACTGAAACATTTCTTATTACAGAAAACAATATCTATAGATTGGAAGATGGCGAATTTGAGTTTTTCCTTGATAATGAATTAAAATCTGAAGGTATTTCTTCAGCACCAGGCAGACTTATGGCAAACTGTGATACCGCTATTTCAGTTTTTGTTGGTAAAAGAAAGCATTGGATGTGCATATTCCCCGAACATTCTTCAATGCCTTATTTTCATATTAATTCAATTACATTTGATAAGAAAACAGGTTTCTTATGGATTGCAACTGATAAAGGTGCCTATATTTACGATAATAACAATTCTTGGTTTGGACCTGATGAAATATCAGGTCTTCCTGAAGAAGAGATTTATAAAATTGCTTTCGCAGATGATGGCAGAATTGCATTTGCTTCAAACGCTGGTTTAATACTTGTTAAAAACGGTGTGAGAAAATATCTTCCTGCAACTCGTTGGGTGTTGGATGAAAAAGTAAACGATGTTATCTTTTCCGGTAACGACATCTGGACTGCAACAGATAAAGGTGTTACAAGAATTTATGAAGAAGAAATGACACTCTCTGAAAAGGCACAAAAGGTATTTGATTACACAGAAAAATATTTTGTGCGTGAACCTGGTTTTGTTACAGGTATGGGTGATATCAGCAATAACGATATTACAACAGGTAAACCTAATATTACAGATAATGATGGACTTTGGAGTCACTATTATTTAGGTGGACTTTGTTATTGCTATGCTGTTACAAAAGATAAAAAGGTTTTAGAAGCAGCAAGAAGAACTATGAATGCCTGTGCTTTACTCACTAAAATTACAGGTAAAAAAGGTTTTACTGCCCGTGCTGTAAGATATGAGGGCGATGAGGGTTACGGTGAAAACCTTGATATGCAGATTGATGGTGGCGAATGGCATAAAGCACCTGACGGAAGTTGTGAATGGTTAGGTGAAACTTCAAGTGATGAAATGACAGGTCACTTCTTTGGTTTTTCTCTCTACTATGATTTCTGTGCAGACAAGAAAGAAAAAGCATACATAAAAGAGATTATATGTGATATAGTTGACCATATAATTGAACACAAATATCGTCTTCACGATATTGACGATAAGCCGACAACCTGGGCTTGTTGGGACCCTGACGAACTTAATGGTAAAAGTATGTGGCTCTGGGAAAAATGTATAAATTCACTTGAAATTTTAACATTCTTAAATGTTGCTTATCATATGTCAGGTGATGAAAAATACAGAAAAGAATTTTTAAGACTTGCAATTGATGAACATTATCTTTTAAATGCCGCACAACCTAAAAAAGATGATGCAAGGGTTTGCCATATAGATGATAATTTGGGCTTCCTTTGTACAACAACATTCTTAAGACTTGAAAAAGACCCAAGTATCAGAGCTTATATCTTAATGGGACTTCGTCAGCACTGGGAATATGAAAGAACTGAAAGAAATCCATTCTTTAATCTCGCATATAATGCGTTTACTGATGATGTTTGCGACATAGAATATGCAATTAAACATTTGAGAGAAATTCCACTCGATTTTATTCAGATTCCAATGTTAAATAACAACCGTAAAGACCTTGAGTTTGATATGGGTCAGGAAAAATGGGGCGGAAGTGAACAACTTAAAGTTGCTCTTGATATTGATGAAAGAGTTGTTGCTAATTTTGACACTAATATTTATAAAATCAACAATGGCAGGGGAACTTCGGCTGCAAATACAGGTAACTTCTTAATTCCATATTGGTTCGGCAGATATTATGGTTTGATTGAAGAGTAAAATAAAAAACCGGTGCTCAGAAGAGCATCGGTTTTTAATCAATCCATTGTATAAAAGCAGTTTTATCTGTGCAATTATATCCTGCATTGTTGTAGAATTTAAGTGTCGCTTCGTCTTTTGAACCAGTAAGAAGCATTATTTTATAGCAGTTAGATTCCTGTGCAATTTTCTTAGCATAATCTAAGCATTCAGTTGCATATCCTTTTCCACGATAAGCGGAATGAGTTACTACATTTTCAATAAATGCATATGGTCTTATATTTCTCGTTAAATTAGGAATGATTACACAAACACAAGAAGAAACAATTTTGTTATCAATTTCTTTTATAATGATATGATGGTTTTTATCTGATATTATTGAATTCCAAGTATCTTTTAAATGCTCGGTTGTTTCGGGTATCTAGTTTTCGTGTAAATGTAAATATAACTCTAACAATTTGTTTAATTCATTTTCTTTTATTTCTCTGACCATTTTAACACCTTCTTTGTGTTTCATTATAGCATAAATAACGCGAAGTTGCTATATATTTCTATTTTTGTTCTTGTCTTTTTTACGGGAAAGATGCTTTTTAGAGGATAGATAAGAAAGAATAAATAATAGATAATAATACAAAAAGAAAAGTCACACTAAAAGTGTGACTTTTCTTTTTGGTGGGAACAATAGGGCTCGAACCTATGACCCTCTGCTTGTAAGGCAGATGCTCTCCCAGCTGAGCTATGCTCCCGAAGTAAGAGTATTATAGCATAATTTATAAAAAAATCAAGTGTTAATTTAATAAAATAAAATATTTTTTGAAAATTAAAAATAATACCAAATTTTTATAAAATACACTTGACACAAAGGGGGAGTTGTGTTAAAATATCTCACGTTGAACAGACGCGGGTGTAGTTCAATGGTAGAATCCCAGCCTTCCAAGCTGGTCGTGTGGGTTCGATTCCCATCACCCGCTCCAAGTAAATATGCGCTTTTAGCTCAGTTGGATAGAGCAACTGCCTTCTAAGCAGTAGGTCGGGGGTTCGAATCCCTCAAAGCGTGCCAGTTGTGGTGGATGTAGCTCAGTCGGTTAGAGCGCCAGATTGTGGCC
>SVPQ01000019.1 GCA_015065845.1 Oscillospiraceae bacterium | reverse complement strand
TGTAAACTGTATATTTCTGTGCACCATATACAGAATTCCAAGTTACATTAATTCCTGCATTTGCGTTTGAAATTTTTACTGTTGGTGCAACATCTCGCAAAAGTGCACTTGTTGCTACAAATGAACTTTTTACATCACCTGCTACCGCTACTGTTGTATATATATATTTCACACCGAGCAGTGCTTTTGTATCCACATAACTTGTTGCAGTGCAGTCAGTTGTTAATGTTTCCCAACCGCCCCATTTTGCAGTTGATGTGTTATATGTTTTTCTATAAACTATATAACTCTGTGCACCGTTCACTGAATTCCAGCTTACATTTATTCCGTTTGTTGCATTTGCTGTTTTTACTTGTGGAACACCAAGTGTTAATTTTGAAACAGAAGTACCTGTTTTTATAATTTCTTCACAAGTGTTACATTTTGTGTCACCTGTGTAACCCTCTTCGGTATATGTAGGGTCTTTTGCATTTACAATTGTTGTACCGTTTAAGGTGTGGTTACATTTCCATTGTGCTACCAGCATGTTTACATTTTCTTCCTTGTAAACGTCTCCTGGCTTATAGTCTGACCTGCTACCAAAATTTGCATGCCAATATAAAAATGTATATCCCGGACATGTAGGAATCTGTGTACTCAACACTAAATCCTGTCCATAAACTTTTGTCTGGTCTGCTGGTAAATTTGTTGTACCATCCTTACCAGAACGATAAGTTACTGTATATGTTTTCTTTTCCCATATAGCATAAAGTGTTATATTTGCATTACTTGAATATGTTGCACCTGGTTCATAATTTACACTTGTATCACCTGTAGAAGTACCCCAACCCATAAAGTTGTAGCCTGTTCTTGTTGGTTTTGTTGTACTTAAAGTAAGATTCTGGTCATGATATTTTGTCTGTGATGATGGTGCACCACTACCACCATTTGCATCGTAGCTTACTGTGTAAGCATTTGGTGACCAGATTGCATAAAGAGTAATATTCGCATTAGCTGAATATGTAGAACCTGGTGCGTAATCTACCGTTGTATCACTCGCAGATGTACCCCAACCTTTAAATGTATAACCAGTTTTCGTTGGTTTTGTAGTACTTAATGTAAGGTTAGTACCATGAGTTTTGGTTTGTGATGATGGTGGGTTCGAGCCGCCGTTTGCGTTATAACTTACGGTATAGTTTTTAGGTAAAACAGTAAATTTAACCCAGTTACCAACTGATTCGCGATTATATTGATCGTATGAACATATTGTTATTGAATAGTTTCCTGGCTCAAGAATGTCATCAGAAGTATTTATAGTTTTAGAAAATCCCGAAACTGCATAAGTCAACCTTTGGTAACCGCCTTCGCCTTCTTTCCAACAAGAAAGCCAATATCTTGTCGCTCTTGCACAACTATTCCAAGTAACAGTTGCAGTCTCTCCATACGCTAAGGAAGTTTTACTTAATTTTACCGTAGGAGTTTCTGCTGGGTCTGGGATACCAACTGGTGCTATACCCCCATACCATCCCCAACCACGATAGTCTGATGTACTAAATGCGCGGAGTTTCACCCCTCCACTAGCTGATCGAGCATCATACATCTTACCATTACCAGCATAAATACCTACATGCCCATAAGGATCGCTCCACTCTTTACCATAAAACACCAATGCACCAACAGGAATATTTGTACTACTTGTTGATATTATCCATGCACTCCCTGCATTATACGCATCCCCCATTGAATAATGTGCATATCCGGCTGCCTTATAGCAAGCACCACAAAAAGCTAAGCAATAACCATCGTACGCATGTGGATCATTATCTGCTATATTTTGGGCGTGTGCAAGAATAATGTCAACCTGTGTCGCCGCCTCAGCCTCAATTGTCATTGGTGCAGAAATGCAAATGCCTACTGCGACAACTAACGCTAAAAATAAACTTAAAAATCTTTTCAATTTTAACATCCCCTTAAAGATATTTTTATATATAAACACTTTCCAAAACCAAAAGTGGAATTTCCTGCCACCCCGACCTCCTTTGAAAAGGAGGGGGACCAAGCTCTGCTTGGTGGAGAATTGATATTAAAATGCACGGTAGTGCAAGATACGAGTTTTAATGAATAATGAAGTCGCTTATGCTGATGAATGATGAATAATTGAGGAACTGCGTTGGCATTATAATTTGAATATGTATAAAAACAACTACATTCTTTCATTTTAAATTCACTCTAAAAACCAACACATTCTCGCTCCTGACAACAGGTATGCCCTTACGCTAAAGCGTATTTTAATATCAATCTTCCACCATTCCGATTTAACTTTTTTAAAAACAATAATCTTACTCGTTTGAAAACAAATCAAAAATAGAAACTTTAGGAAAAGAATGGTCCCCCCTCTTTTCAAAGAGGGTCGGGCTTCGCTGAAATCCAGCTCATTCTGACTTTTTAGTTTTAGGTTTTCTTTCAGGATTAAACTGAAAATCAAAACCTAGTTGTTTACTTTTATTTTTACAATAATCTAATATATAGACAGAAACATTTTTAAAATCGTAAGTTATATCATTATTTGAAAGTCTTAATACCTCATAACCGAATTCACTCATATACTCCGTACGAGTTTTGTCATACATTAAATTTTCTTCTGAATTATGTTGTCCGCCATCAATTTCAACAACAAGTTTTAATTTAGGACAATAAAAATCCGCAATATAATTCCCGATAATTCTTTGTCTGTGAAATTTCGGAGTTATATATCTTAATAAACCGTACCAGATTTTCTTTTCTTCGTCTGTTGGATTTTTTCGCATAGTCTTAGCAAAACCAGTTAATTGATTATTTCTTGGTAAATGATTATTATTCAACTGAATCACTTCCTTGCACTTGCGTACATTCTAAAATCAATTCTCCACCACGCTTACGCGTTTTGAAAGTCAATTCTCCACCACGCTTACGCGCGGTCCCCCTCCTTTTCAAAGGAGGTCGGGCTTCGCTTAAAATCTACTGAAAAAAGTAAATTAAACAAATAAAATGACGCAACACAAAGTACAAAAACATTAAATTATGCCATGTCTTATATTGTAACACATCATTTTTTTATTTTCAATTAAATTTGTAATATTTTTACGTTTTTTAAACTTATTTTTTGTTAATATCAAGTGTGCAAGTGGCAAGTGTGCAAGTAATTGAAAAAGTTCTACCACTTAAAGTTATCTTAAACTAAAATGATAGAACTTATTTTGTTGTTCAATTACAATGCCAACGCAGTTCCGAAATTCTGCATTCTGCATTCTGAACTCTGCATTTGTATAATTCATAATGTCTCCGACATTATGAATTATACTCAAACTCCGTAGTATAAGTGCCACTCACAAACTCATACTCTTCATCATCAAGGTAGAGTGTTGCGTGGCTACCGTCAGGAATTGTGAAAGAGAATTCGCAGAGATTACCTTCACCCTTATATTCCCATGAAGAAATTATTTCGCCATTCTTTGTTAAAATTCTTGCTTTAGCGTAGCCTAATTCTTTATTTGGTCTTGGCTCGAAAATAATGTGCTTGTAACCAGGTTCGTTTTCATCTGGGCGGATACCTGCAACAGTACTGAACATCCAGTCACCAACTGCACCGTAAGCGTAGTGGTTAAATGAATTCATTTCAGGTGTTGCAAAGCTTCTGTCAGGCTTCATACCATCCCAACGTTCCCACATTGTAGTAGCACCCATTTTAACTGAGTAGAGCCATGATGGGAATGTATCTTTAAGTAAGAGCTTGTAAGCTAAATCTGTTCTGCCAATATCAGTTAAAACATGAAGAAGGTAAGGTGTACCAACAAAGCCGGTCTTTAAGTGACCACATTCTTCAATGTCTTCAACTAATTTTTTGGCTTCTCTTTCTCTATTATCTGTAAGATTAAAGTAGAGTGCCAAAACATTTGAGGTCTGGGTTTCGTGTTCAACTTTGCCTGTATTAAGATAATTCTTTTTATATTGCTCTACAATTACAGGGTACATTTCTTCATAATAAGAAACATCCTTACCTATTGCTTTACCCATTTTTATGAGTAAACTTGTTGAGTAAGCGTACATTGCAGTTGCAATCAAATTCTTATCTGTAAATCCGCCTGTTGCTTCGTTACCTGCATCGAGTGAAAGCCAGTCACCAAAGTGATCACCCTTATCCCAACGGCCTTTTTCTGAACATTCCGTTTCAATGAATTTAAGCCAATTAGTCATTGAGTCCCATTGTTCTTCAATAATTTTTGTATCGTTATAAGCTAAATACATCTGGTAAGGAACAATAATTGCGGCATCGCCCCAGGCAGCAGAACCGCCACCGTCCCAACCTGCAGGAACAACATTACCGACTGCACCATTTTCTTCCTGGTCAGCAGCAAGGTCGTGAAGCCATTTTCTAAAGAATTTTTGTGTATTATAATTAATTGAAGCTGTTCTTGCGAAAACCTGTGCGTCACCAGTCCAGCCCATTCTTTCATCTCGCTGTGGGCAGTCTGTAGGAATATCGAGGAAGTTACCTCTTTGTCCCCAGACGATATTTTCATATAATTGCTGAACATCTTCGTGACCACAAGCAAAGAAGCCTGTACGCTTCATATCTGAAAATACAACAACTGCAGTAAAGTTTTCTAATTTAATTTCATCATCATTAAAACCAATAAGTTTAATGTATCTGAATCCCTGGAATGAGAAATGTGGTTTATAAACTTGCTCAACCCCATTTGATGTTACTTCAATTTCACACTTTGCACTTCTTAAATTCTCGGTGTAGAAGTTGCCGTCCTTGTCTAAAAATTCAGCGTGTTGTAACATAAATGTATTGCCTTTTCTTGCAGGAACTACCCACTCTACATAACCTGTGATTTCCTGTTTGAAATCAATTACCTTTTCACCCTTTGGTGTGGTAATGAGTTCTACCGCATCAAGACGCGCCATTTCGCGAGTCTCTTCACCCTCAGTTTCAATAAGAATATTTTTATCAACAGGCACTTCTTTTACAGTAAATTTATCTTCACATTCTACTGTGAAATCAACTTTTTCACCGTTATAAATATCTGAATATAGAATGTTACTCTTCATACATTCCCAGGTTTTATCTGTTGTGATTACTTCTACTGTATCGTCCTTATATTCAACAGTCAAAGCCGCAATAACTGCAATTTCGTCTGCCTTTAAGAATGGTAATTCTTCGTCTTTTCTGTTGTGACGGCGTCTGCCTGTACCCACAGCAATATCAATAGTGTTACATTCTTCAAGATATTTTGTAACATTGTAATTCTGATATTGCAGACGAGTTCTGTAACTTGTCCAGCCTGGTGCAAAAATAAATTTGCCAATTCTATTGTTATTTATATGTACTTCATAAAAACCCAAAGCACTGACTGAAAGTGTAGCCTTTCTTACTTTTTTATCTGCCCAGAAAATCTTTCTGAACACAGGGCAAACTGTTCCTAAATCTTCATTTTGTCTTATAAATTGTGCGTTAAAAATGTTATCCATAATTTCTCTCCTTTATTGACATTACATACTTTAAAATATATAATTGTTAGAGTTGTATTTATATTATTATATTTCAGAAAAAAAGACAATAGTTATTGAGGTAATTTATGAAAAATCTTTCAGATATAAATGTTATTCGTTCTGTAATGGCAAAACACGGTGTAACATTCAACAAAGGGTTAGGGCAAAACTTTCTTGTTGACCCGGAAGTTTGTCCTTCTATGGCAGAATACGCAGGACTAGACGAGAACACCTGTGTAATCGAAGTAGGCCCTGGTGTCGGTGTTCTCACCGCAGAGCTTGCAAAAGTAGCAGGTAAAGTTTTAAGTTTCGAACTTGACGAAAGACTTTTGCCAGTTTTAGATGAAACTCTGGCTGAATTTGATAATGTTGAAATTATAAATCAGGATATTATGAAAGCCGATTTAAAAAGCATTATAGAAGAAAAATGTAGTGGTATGAGAATTGCAGTTTGCGCAAACCTCCCCTACTACATAACTTCACCAATTATAATGATGTTTTTAGAAAGCAAATTGCCGATTGATTCAATTACTGTTATGGTGCAAAAAGAAGCGGCAGACCGTCTTTGCGCAGAGGTCGGCTCACGCGATGGTGGTGCGGTTACAGTCGCAGTAAATTATTATGCAGAGAGTGAAATTCTTTTCTTTGTTCCGAAAGAGTCATTTTTGCCACCACCAAAGGTTGACAGCAGTGTAATTAAATTAACTTTAAGAGATAAACCACCAGTTGAAGTAAAAAACGAAGAATTTTTCTTTAAAGTAGTAAAAGCGGCATTTTCACAAAGGAGAAAAACCGCCGAGAACTCTATAAGTGCAGGTCTTTCTATTCCTAAAGCAGAAGTTAAAGATGCTTTGGAAAAAGCAGGGCTTTCTGCTACTGTCAGAGCAGAAAAAATGACAATGGAAGATTTTGCTGCACTTTCTGAAATACTTGAAAAGTAGGTCTTTTTATGAAAATACTCTCATTTGGTGAAATTATCTGGGATGTTTATGAAAACGAAAAATTCATAGGTGGTGCACCACTTAATCTTGCGGCACACTGTAGCAAACAAGGTGCAGAAGTTTTTATGCTTTCCTCTGTAGGTAATGATGATTTAGGCAAAGACGCTTTAATCGAAGTTAAAAACTTTAATGTTAAAACAGATTTTGTTTCTGTAAACAACGAAAAAGAAACAGGAAAATGTATTGTTACACTAAATAAAAATGGTGTTCCGTCATATAATGTTTTAACTGATGTTGCCTACGACTACATAAAAGTACCCGACAATATAAATAATTTTCAATTTGATATTTTTTGTTTCGGAACTTTAGCTTTAAGAAGTAGTGAAAATCTCGAAACTGTAAAATCAATTCTTAAGAAATCCAATATAAAAAAAGTTTATTGCGATATAAATATAAGACCTCCATTCTTCTCAGATGAAACTATTTTGTTTGCTCTTGAAAACGCAAATATTTTAAAGGTAAGCGATGAAGAATTGCACTATGTTACAGAAGCGTGTAAATACAATAAATTATCCGATATATCACAGAAGTATGACAATTTAGAATTTATTTTACTTACTCAAGGCGATAAAGGTGCTACTGTGTATGATTGCAAAAATAAAAAAGCATACTCACAAACTGCACCAAAAGTAAAGGTTGCTTCTTCTGTTGGTGCCGGTGACAGTTTCGGTGCTACATTTTTATGTGAATATTTTAAAACAAATGATATTTCAAGAAGTCTGAAAAAATCTATAGAAATAAGTGCTTTTGTTGTTTCTAAAAAAGAAGCAATTCCAGAATATTAAAAGGAGAATTAATTATGAAATTTGGTATTTATTATGCATACTGGGAAAAGGAATGGGGCGGAAACTTCGTTCCTTACATTGAAAAAACAAAGAAATTGGGCTTTGATGTTTTAGAAGTTGCCTGTGGTGCATTTCATTTAGAAAATGACGATTATTTTAAAGAACTTAAAAATGTTGCAGAAGCAAACGGAATGTTACTCTCAGGTGGCTATGGTCCAAGACCTGAACATAATCTCGCTTCACCTGACAATGCATTAGTTGAAAACGCATTAAAATTTTACGATGATATTTTCAGGAAAATGGAAATAGCGGGTATTGACCGCATTGGTGGTGCTCTTTATTCTTATTGGCCTGTAAATTTCGCAGGTGGATTTGACAAAAAAGCAGACACCGAAAGAAGCATTAAAAATATGAGAAGACTTGCAGATATTGCTGCAAATTATGGCATTACACTTTGTATGGAATCTTTAAACAGATTTGAAGGTTATATGATAAACGAAGCTTATGAAGATGTTGACTATGTTAAAGCAGTTGACAAACCAAATGTTAAATCTATGCTCGATACATTCCATATGAATATTGAAGAAGATTCATTAGTTGATGCAATCCGTCTTACAAAAGGTACTCTTGGTAGTTTCCATGTGGGTGAGCCTAACAGAAGATGCCCTAATAAAAACAGTCGTATAGACTGGTACGAAATAGGCAGAACCCTTAACGAAATTGAATACGATGGTTATGTTGTTATGGAACCATTTGTGCTTATGGGCGGTCAGGTAGGTAAAGATATTTCTATCTGGCGTGATATGTCAAAAGGTAAAACATTGGAGCAAATTGACCTTGATGCAAAAAATTCGGTGGAATTTTTAAGAGACGCGTTTAAATAAGCAACATCTACTTGCTTTACATCATAATATTTTGGATGTTATACTTTGATAACAAAATTATATGACATTAAACCAATTTTTTCTATCTTCCTATTTTCTTATTTTATATTGACATACTGAATTAAAAATGATAGAATTTGTTGATTTTTGTCGAAACGCTTAAACAAGCAGTGTATGAGGTGTTATATGAAAAACTTAAAAATTAAAAAAACCACACTTTTCCTACTTTTAGTTTTATCAATAACTATGCTTTGCTCTTGCAATGATAATTCCAAACCAGTTTCAACTGATACTACCCCTTTTGTAATTAATGTGGATGGTAAAGAAATTACAGTTGAAAATCCTGCTAACGATACTATCAAACAACTTTTTAAAAAAGCAAACATTAAAATAAATGATGGCGATGTTATTTCTGTTGATACTGACAGTGTCGTTTCTCAAGGTATTGTTGTTAATGTTTTAAGAAAATGCAAAGTTACTGTTAAAGACGAAATAAATAACACAGAGTGTACTGTTATTCTCATTGGTGCTACTGTTAAAGATGCTATTGCCGCTGCGGGAGTAGAGTTACCCGATAATTATTCTGTAAATCAAAAGCTCAATGCTGCTCTTGAAAATGAAATGGAAATTATCATTTCTGAAAAAGCAGAGCCTGAAACAACAACAGAAGAAGCTGACGAAGACACTTATGAAAACAATGATGATAATGATGATAATCAGCATTATACACCATCTGTAACCAGACCTACTGTAACTAAACCTGCTACAACAAGACCTGCAGTGACCACTCCACCGGTAACAACACCACCTACAACAAAACCGCCTGTACCAACAACAAGCGGAAGAACTATTGTAAATATCGAAATTTACGAGGATTGCGACGGTTCAGGTCACGGTGTTAAGGTAATTACATACTCTGACGGAACACAAGAGGAGGTCCCATTCTAAATGAGTAATAAAAAAACACTCAAATTTTTACGCTTACTCCTCACAGTAATTGTTTCAATTCTAATCTTTTCAGGATTCGTTATTTCTGCTAATGCCGCTAATGAGAATTCATCCTTTGAATCTGGTACAAACACGGAACCTGGTACAGAGAATATAACACCACCTACTGTAAAGCAAGGAATTACTGAAGAAAACGGGAAAATATATTTTTACAATGAAGATGGAACCACCTTTAAAGAAGGTTATAAAGAAGTATCTGTTGATGGGAAAATAGAATATTATTTTTTTCAGGAAGATGGAACTGCTTTTACTGGTGGATACAAACCATTTACCAAAAATGGTAAAAGAGTATACTATTATTTCACCGAGGATGGCACCGCCTTCACTGACGGCTATTTAAATTTTGAAGTTTCAGGTAAACAGTATTACTTTTTCTTTCAGGAAGATGGCTCTGCATTTACAGATGGCTATAAAGAAATAATCATTGATGGTAAAACCGAATATTTTTATTTTCTTGTCAATGGACAAGGATTTAACACCGGCTATAAAACTGTAATGATTGATGGTAAAAAGCATTATTTCTATTTTAACGAAACAGGTCGCGCCGTTAAAAACGAGTTAAAATCTATTCCTCTTGGCAAGAGAACAGCATATATGCTCTTTAACGAGGATGGTAAAGCTTTTACAAATGGTTACAAAGAAATAAAACAGGAAAACAAAACAAATTATTACTACTTTTTAATGAATGGACAGGCATTCACAACCGGCTATAAAATTGTTAAGATAAATGGAGCCACAGAATATTTCTTCTTCCAGGATGACGGAACTGCTTTTACCAAAGGTTACAAAAAGGTTCCTTTTGGAAACGAAACATTCTTTTATTATTTCCAGAAAAATGGTAAAGCTTTTAAATCCGGTTGGAAAAAGAACAATGAAAAAAATTACTATTTTCAGGATAATGGCCGTGCTGCCAAAAACACTTTTTTAAAAATTGATAAAAATCTTTATTATTTCAACAACTCATCTGCTATGAAAACAGGTGGTTGGTTCAGAGTCGGTGATGGTTATTATTACGCAGAAACCAACGGAAGCCTTGCAACAAACAAAGTAATAGAAGGTTATAAACTCGATTCTGCAGGAAAAAGTTCGACTAAATATCGCATAATTCAGTATGTAAAAAAACACACAAATGACTCTATGACAAACCAGGAAAAAATCAAAGCATTGTATGATTGGGTGTTAACAAATAATATGACTTATATAAGAACCTATGAACATACAAGGTCAGATTGGGTCTGGAAAGATAGCTGGGTTGACGATATGGCAAAAAGCCAGATGGATAACAACGGTGGAAACTGCTTCAGATATGCAGCATTTCTTGGAATGCTTATAAGAGAAGCTACCGGATTACCTGTTAAAGTTTATCACGGTCAGACTCTCGGAGCTTCAACTCCGTTGACACCACATGGATGGGTTACAGTTTATCAGGACAATATCTGGTATGTATATGATGTTGAACTTGATAAATACACAAATCACGATTCTTCATTCTGTTACAAGGTTCCTGCCTCCAAGAGCAGATTACATCTTCAGGGAGTAGGCACCAAACTTTATTAATAAGGGTTAGTTATGGTTTTTAGTTCTTTATTATTTTTATGCTTATTTATGCCGATTGTTTTTATTTTGCATTCGGTTACAAAAAATTTAAAACTCAAAAATTGCTGGCTACTCTTAGCAAGCATACTTTTCTATGCCTACGGTGAGCCAAGTTATATTTTTTTGATGCTTATAAGCGTATTACTGAATTATATTTTCGCATTACTCATAGCAAAGCATCAAAAAAAGGTATTTCTTATTTTAGCTGTGATTATAAATCTCGGTATTTTAGGCGTATTCAAATATACCGGATTTTTACTCACCTCAATAAACAGTGCACTTAATGTAGCTTTGCCTGTACCCGAGATACCATTACCTATCGGCATTTCATTTTTCACCTTTCAGGCTCTTTCTTATGTTATAGATGTGTATCGTAAAGATGTACCTGCACAAAAGAATTATTTAAAACTTTTACTTTACATATCATTCTTCCCTCAACTCATTGCAGGACCTATTGTTCGTTATAAAGATATTGCTCGTGAAATAGATGAGCGTCATGCCGATGCAAAAAGCATTGCTTTCGGTTTAAGAAGATTTATAGTTGGTCTTGGTAAAAAGGTACTTATTTCAAACTCAATGGCAGTCGTAGCCGACTTCATATTTGAAATCAATGGTGAAGATTTAAATATATTAAGTGCCTGGATTGGTGCGTTCTCTTACCTTATGCAGATTTATTTTGACTTCAGCGGATATAGTGATATGGCTATAGGCTTAGGCAGAATGTTCGGCTTCCATTTCAAAGAAAACTTCAATCATCCATATATTGCTTCAACTATACAGGACTTCTGGCGCAGATGGCACATTTCTCTTTCAACATTTTTCAGAGACTATGTTTACATTCCATTGGGCGGAAACCGTAAAGGTAAAGTGCGCACAGTTCTGAACAGAATTATTGTATTCTTTCTTACAGGTCTCTGGCACGGTGCAAACTGGACATTTATTGTATGGGGCTTATTCCACGGTTTCTTCTTGCTCTTAGAAGAATTCATACCTAAAATTAAGAAATTACCAAAAGTTATTTTGCATTTCTATACAATTGTGACTGTAACTGTAGGATTCGTTATTTTCCGTGCAGATACATTAAGTGAAGCGGTTTCTTTTGTTACAAAAATGTTCAGTGGCTTTGACTTTTCACCAGAAAAAATGTCACTTGTTATCCATCCGCTGACACCATTTTTCATAATTATGTTTATTATAGCAATAATTTGTTGCGGTCCGCTTCATAAGTTCTCTGTAAAAGTAAGTGATTTACAAAATGCTACAAAAATTCTTACCAAGCGTGAAAAAGTTATAGAGACACTTACATTTGTAGCCACTGTTATCATTTTTATTTGGTGCATTATCCGTTTAGCAGGTGGCACTTATAATCCGTTTATTTATTTCAGATTTTAGGAGGGATTTTACTATGAATAAAAAGTTTATTCCTTTTATAGTACTTTGTGTTGTAATAAGTATTATTCCCTCTGTTGGTATGATATTTTTCCCGACTACTACCTCTACAGAGAATACTGCACTCCAGGAAACTCCACGAATTGTAAACGATGACGGTAGTTTAAACAGATTATTCTTTCAGGATTGCGGTGAATATTTTAACGACCACATTGCTTTACGCAACCAGATGATTTTTGTTGATGCAAAAATTCAGACAAAACTTTTCGGTGAATCAAATATAAGCGGTGTAATCTATGGAAAAAATGATTGGTTATACTATTCTTCTACTTTGGATGATTATGCAGGTCGTAACAAATTGTCAGAACGAGAGCTTTTTAATTTAGCATACAATTTATCTATTGTGCAGGATTATTTAAAGAAACAGGATATTACCTTTGTTTTTACTGTTCCCGCAAATAAAAACACTCTTTATGGTGAAAATATGCCTTACTATTATGTTGCTTCTGATATTGAAGAACATAATGCAAAACGACTTGAAAAGCATCTTGAAAAAAAGAATATCAATTATATCAGTATGTTTGATTTGTTTGAAGGAGAAAGCGAAGTTTTATATCAACTTCGCGATTCCCATTGGAATACAAAAGGTGCTTGCTTAGCGTATAATTCAATTATGGACTTTTTTAATATATCCCACAATGATTATTCTGATTCTGAACCAGTTGTTAAAAAGAATGACAACGGTGACCTCAATAAAATGTTGTATAGTTTTTATGGTGAACTTGAGAATGATTACATCTATCCAACACCTGGAAATTATAACTTTACTGATTCCGATGCAAATGTTGAAGATGGGTGGTTAGTAACTGAAAACAAAGACGGCAAAAACACCCTACTTATGTTCCGCGATTCATTTGCTGATACTTTAATAGATTTTATGTCTTCAGAGTTTAAAACCGCTTATTATTCTAAAGCTCAACCAAACCAATTAGAAAAATGTATTGAGGATGATAAGCCCGATTATGTAGTTATAGAAAAAGTTGAGCGTAATATAACCGATTATTTATATAATCCACCTATTATTACTCCTGCTTCAGCAGAACTCCCCAACAATATTCTGGTTAAAGATACAGATACAAGTGTTACAGTTGAAAACTGCTACTATGATGCTAACTATTTTACAATAAGCGGCGAGGTTGACGAAGTTGCTATTTCTGAAAATTCAGAAATATATGTATCTATAAATGATTCTGTTTATCGTGCATATCATACTTCTGAAAACGGATTTACTGTCTATTTCAAAAAATCCGATTTAAAGGGAGAAAAAATTGAAATAAGAGTTTACACAGTAACAGATGATAAATGCATTCAGACTTCATTTGATACTATTAACTTACCAAAATAAAACTCAGCGGTCAGAACTTTTAATGCTCTGACCGCTTTACTTATTCTTCAATTTCTATCGGTAAACTTAAAAGTTCATCGGCTTCGGTACCGCCAATAACTTCTACACCCTTGAGTTTTTTCTGAATAATATCATTTCGTTTCTGTGCTTCGTCAAGTGTTTTACCTGCTTCATCAATCTTTCTTTTTGCCTTTTCTAATACCGCACCAAATGTATTATACTGGGATTTTGCAACTGAAAGTAAGGTTCTTACTTCGTCTGCTTTTTCATTTATTGCAATTGCTTTAAAGCCCATAGCAAATGAATTAAGAAGCGCGGTAATTGTTGTGGGCCCTGCAATCATAATATTTTCTTGTTGCATTTTTTCAACAATACCATTTTTAGAAGATACAATTTCCGCATAAAGCCCCTCTGTTGCAAGGTAAAGAATTGCAAATGGTGTTGTTTTTGGTGGTTCTATGTATTTTTTTACATCTTTTGCTTCCTGTAAAACTCTGTCTTCAAGCGCCTTTCGTGCTACTCTTAAAAGCTCACTATCGCAGGATTTTGCTGCATCACAAAGTCTTACATAGTCTTCCATAGGGAATTTTGAGTCAATCGGCAAATAAATTATTTCGTCTTTACTCTCACCACTTGGAATTTTAACTGCGAATTCTACCCTTTCGCCATTGACCTTTGGCGAGTAGTTTTTTACATACATTCCTGGTATTGTCTGGTCAAGAAGTGATTCCAGCTGTACTTCTGCCCAGGTACCACGGGTCTTTACATTTGTAAGCACTCTGTTTAAAGATGTAACATTATTCGTAACACCTTGTGACAGTTCTTTCATTTCACCTAAAGATTTATAAACATTCTCAAGTTGCTCAGAAACTGTTTTAAATGAAGAATTAAGTCTTGTTGTGAGAGTAGAAGTAAGTTTTTCATCTACTGTAACACGCATTTCTTCAAGTTTCTTTTCGTTACTTTCCTGAAGTTTGGCAACAGACTCAACTATAAAACGAGTCTGTCTGTCATTTTGTTCAAGATTATTCTGCCTTATAACATTAAGAGATTCTGTGATTTTTTCGGTCATATCAATACGACTTTTATAGTTTTCCTCTCTTAATGCGTTAAGTCGTAAATCGACCTTTTCAAGTCCTCTTGTAACTTCTTCTCGTGACAATCTACCGGCACTTGCCATTTCTTCACGATTGTAACGAAGTTCATCAAAAATCGCACCTGAACTACCACTTCTCTTTAAAGAAACAAGTAACGCTATACACGCACCAAGTAATAATATAATCACGCCACAAAGAATAAGTAAAACTGTATTTTCCATAAATTTCTTCCCTTTACTTTTATTTATGTTATTGTTATTGATAAGTCTATTATATCATAGTAATTGTACTATTTAAAGGACTTTCATTTTCAAATCAAGAATTAAGTATTAAAAATTGTGAAAACTACGTTGCTATTATAATTGAATACCAAAAAGATAAGTTCTATCATTTAAAGTTTTTTGTAAGAACTAAAAATGATAGAACTTATTTTTCTATTATATTTAATTACACATTCCGAATCAAATTAAAGTTTTACCTTTTTATTGAACTACTTGATTTAAAAGAACTTGCAAATTTTCCATTCACTGCTTTTACAGTGTATTTATATTTTACTCCCTTTTTAGCAGTTTTATCAACATACGACTTTGCTGATGATTTCGAAGTATTTACTACTTTCCAACTACCCCATTTTTCGCTGGTTTCGTTGTACTGACTTCTGTAAACTTTGTACTCAGTTGCACCTACACTTTGAGTCCAACCTATTTTGATGCCATTTGAAAGCACTTTTACCGCTACAGTTGGTCGTGCAAGGTAACGAATACTTGAAGTAGGGTTGCAAAAACTCTTGAAACTACCATTACGGGCTTTTACCATATATTTATATTTCACACCGCTCTTAACCTTTTTGTCAGTCCAAGCTTTTGTCGTTGCTTTTGTCGTGCCTCTGTTTTTCCAACCACTCCATGTTTTTGTTTTTGCGTTGTAAGTAGCAGTGTAAACTGTGTAACCTGTTACATTCGGTGCTGTTGTCCATGAAACTTTAACACCACTTGACGCGTTTGATATTTTCACCACTGGTGTAACATTATATTTAAAACTCTCTGTATTACCTGCTTCACTTACAGTATCACCATTAACCGCAACAACAGTATAACTATATTTTTCACCAAGTTTTACAGTACTATCAATATAGACTGTTTTTTTATGATTTTCACTGAGTGTCACAACTTTTTCGAGTTCATCGGTTTCAGAATTATACTTACTTTTGCTTATAATATAATACTCAGCATCTTCTACAGGATTCCAAAATAATTTTATACCTTCATCTGCTTGACCTGCTATAACTTTTGGTGCTTTTAATGAAATGCCGTTGACTACAAAATCAACTTCCCATCCTTTTGCATATAATTCTGCAGCAGTTCCTTTCATACCATAAATGGTAAAACCCTCTATTTTATCAGATTCATATGTTTTTTCATTATATTGATACCCGAATGCCTCATCACCTATATATTTTACATTTCTGCTTATAGCAACACTCTTGAGCAATGGGCAACCATAGAATGCCCTTTCACCTATACTTATTACACTATCTGGAATTACTACATCTGTAAGCGCAATGCAATCACAAAAAGCAGAATCTGCTATTGATATTACAGGAAAACCATTATAACTTTCCGGAATAACGAGTTCACCTGAAATATCCGGATTACCCGTTTTTACCTGATACGCAGTTCTCTCGCTGTTAAGTTCAAATTCAATATCACTTACACTTGCTGCGTTTACATTAGTTGGTGTCAATACACACATTCCCGCAACAAATACAAATGTTAAAAACAAACTGAATATTTTTTTCATTTTGTCAACCCCTTTTGTACTGTCAAAAAACAATCTTTCTACATTTTTATAGTATCAATATTTTTAATATGTGTCAAGAAAAAATTATCCTGTCACTTAAACTTGGTTTTTACACCTGATTAAATGATAGGATAATTTGATTTTATTGATATTAAATTATAATTGCTTCGTAAATCCTGCAATTCTTAATTATTTAACAAATTCATTATAAATTGCTTCGAGAGTTGCAACATAATCTTCTTCTGCAACACCTACAATAATATTAAGTTCACTTGAACCCTGGTCAATCATTCTGATGTTTATATCGCTATTTGCGATTGCCTTGAAGAGTCTGCTAGCAGTACCTTTTGAACCTGCCATACCACGACCAACAACTGCAACAAGTGCGATACCATTGTAAATTGTAATGTTATCTGGTTTTGTCTTTTTCTGAATATCTGCAATAACAGTATCTTTTACAGGTAAGAAGTCATTGTCATTTACAACAACAGACATTGTATCAATACCTGACGGAAGATGTTCAAAGCAAATTTTATGATTTTCAAGTACTTCAAGAACTTTTCTGCCGAAGCCGATTTCTGAGTTCATCATATCTTTTTCAATAGCGATAACAGAAAAGCCTTTTTTACCCGCAATACCTGTAATAACTGTATCTACTTTATTTGAGTCAACAGTAGAAACAATCATTGTACCTGCATCTTCAGGTCTGTTTGTGTTACGGATGTTAATCGGAATTCCTTTTTCTCTTACAGGGAAAATTGCATCTTCGTGCATAACAGTTGCACCCATATATGAAAGCTCACGAAGCTCTCGATAAGTAATTGTGTTAATAACCTTTGGATTTTTAACGCATCTCGGGTCCGCCATAAGCATACCTGAAACATCAGTCCAGTTTTCATAAATATCTGCAGAAATTGCTCTTGCAACAATTGAACCTGTAATATCTGAACCACCGCGTGAGAAAGTTTTGATTGTACCATTTGGCATAACACCATAAAAACCTGGTACTACTGCGTGAGTGTGTTCTTTAAGAATTTTTGTAAGTTCTTCATTTGTTTTTTCTGTGTCAAGCTCACCATTTTCTGTAAAGAAAATACCGTCTTCTGCATCTATAAAATCGTATCCTAAGAATTTTGCTAAAATCATTGAGTTAAGATATTCTCCACGAGAAGCAATGTAGTCACGACCTGCGTGGTGAACAATAGCATTTTTGATTCTGTCGAATTCAGGCTGCAACCAGAAATCAAGACCTAAATCTTTTATAATTCCGTTGTATCTGTCTTCAATTAATTTGAATGCTTCATCAATATCTTTATTTTCCTTAACTAATTTGTAGCAGGAATATAACATATCTGTTACTTTAATATCTTCATCATATCTTTTACCTGGTGCAGAAGCAACAACAAATCTTCTTGCTTCATCAGATTTGATAATAGCAGCTACTTTTTTGAATTGTTCTGCATCAGCAAGTGAACTACCGCCGAACTTTACAACTTTTACCATAGTAAGTACCCCTTAAGTATTATAATATTACGTACGATATACTACCATTATTTGATTTTTTTATCAACAAAAAAATCACCACACAAAAAAAGTTCTAAACTTATTATAAATGTTACTAAAATGAAACTTGATAACTTGTGCAATTTTACTACACATTTTGCATTAATTTTCATTCAACTCTTTTATTTCTATAAACTTTGTGGTATATTCTTACATATTATATGAAACTTTTTAAATGGTGGTGAAAAAATGGAAAAAGAAGAAATCCTTTTAATAAAAAGATTGCAAGAACTTTCAATGCGTTCTTACAACCGAGGTATTTTTGTTTATTCTGATTTTCTTAATATGTACGAGCAGGATTTACTTTTTTCTAATATTTCTACACCTTTCACACTTTTTGGTGGATTTTTAAATGCAGAAAGACAAATTGCAATTTTCGGAAGTGCGGATGATTTAGGTTATTCTCCTGCACCGCCTGTCACCTGTATTTTAATTTCACCTGTTATGCAGAAATTTGCAGATGACCTTACACACCGTGATTTTTTAGGTTCTGTTTTAGGACTTGGCATTAAAAGAGAAACTATTGGCGATATTATTATCAAAAATAATACAGGGTATATTTTCTGTCTTGATACTGTTGCAGATTATATTAAAGAGCATCTTAAAAAAGTCAGGCACACTTACGTTAAATGTGAAATCGTGACAGAAATACCAGATGAAGTAAACCCTGAAATCGAAGAAAAGATAATTGTTATAGCATCAGAAAGACTTGACGCAATAATTTCTGAAGTTTATAACCTTTCAAGAAGTGAAAGCAATTCTCTTTTTACTGCAAAAAAAGTTTTTGTTAATGGTAAACTCACAGAAAACAATTCGTACAAAATAAAAGTTAATGACACAATCTCCGTAAGAGGTTTTGGTAGATTTAACTTTAGTGGGATTTTGCAGGAAACAAGAAAAGGGAAGCTACGAGCAAAAGTTGATGTATTTTAAAAAACGGCAAAAAACAACAAAAGTTGTTCTTTGCCGTTTTTCATATATTTTTTCATAACAATCATTCCCTTTTTATATTATATCAGAATATCGCCATAAATATTTTTGTCATTATAAATCCTATAAGTCCACAACCTGGGAATGTTAAAATCCATGTTACTGCCATTTCTTTTACTACTGAAAAATTAATAGCAGAAATTCTTCTTACTGCCCCAACGCCCATAATTGCAGTCGTTTTTGCGTGAGTTGTTGACACAGGAATACCAAATACTGAGCTTATAAAAAGTGATACAGAAGCTGCAATATCAGCCGAAAAACCTTGGTATTTTTCAAGTTTTACCATATCCATACCAACAGATTTGATAATTTTTTTGCCTCCTATTGAAGTACCTACACCCATTACTATTGAACAAACTGCCATTAACCATACAGGCATTTCTACGCTCACATTTTCTGCACTCTGACCATTCACGAGTAAAATACTTAAAAGTATAACACCCATAAACTTCTGACCATCCTGTGCCCCGTGCATAAAACTCATAGCCACTGCACCACCAATTTGGGCGAATCTGAAAAATGTTTCTGTTTTGCTTCGCTGAATATTTCTGAAAACAGTAACAACGATTCTGCAAATAACAAAACCTAATATAAAACCTAAAAATACAGAAATAACAAGACCGTAAATAACCTTTACCCATTCAGCACCATTAACACCTGAAAGTCCGTTGTGAAGTGCAATAGCACCACCTGTAAGACCTGCTATCAACGCGTGACTTTCACTTGTTGGAATCCCGAATAACCACGCTAAAATTGCCCATAAAACAATCGCAAAAAGTGCGGCACTTAAAGCGACTATTGCTTCGCGAGAATTCGTTCCAAAATCCACCATTTTAGTAATAGTCTGAGCAACAGTTGCATTTACAAGACTCATTATAAATACACCTAAAAAGTTGAAAACTGCCGCCATTAAAATTGCAAGTCTTGGTGAAAGACAACGCGTTACAACACAAGTTGCAATAGCGTTTGGCGCATCCGTCCAACCGTTAACAAGAATTACACCCAAAGTAAGTACAACCGCCATTAAAAGCAATGGATTTGCCACCATTTGCTCAAAGAAATATGAAAACGATAAATTCACACTACTCGCCTCCTGTAATTTTCTCTTAAAACACTTCTCTATTTCATCAAAAATTTTATTATTTCAACAACCTTTTTATTTTGATATTTTAAAAAATTTTAAATCTTTTCTTTTTACTCTTGCTATACCTTTAAATCTTATGTATAATATAAACAAAAATATTATAAAAAGGTGGATATTTATGGCAGAATTCATCAAACTCAAATCATCCGGTCTTGAAAAACTTCGTGAAATGGATGAAAGACTTGTTTCATACAATGTTGAAATGACCGAAGTTACAGGTGGTACTTTCTGGACAGCGTATACTGATGCTCAGGTTGACGGTACCGAAGAATTTCCTGTTATAGAAAACTGGCAGGATATGGGGAATTTACAACAATGGTACGACCCTATTGACCTTTACAACCCAAGACTTCGTAAAATGGCAAAAGAACTCGGTACTGCGTGGGTGCGTGTTTCAGGTACCTGGGCTAATAAAACATATTACGATTTTGATGGGCATTGCAATGGTAAAGTTCCTGAAGGTTTTCAGAATCTTCTCACAAAAGAACAATGGATTGGCGTACTTGAATTTGTAAAAGCAATTGATGGTAAATTATTACTTTCTATGGCAAACTGTCCTGGTATTCATTCAGCAGATGAACCTTATCCATTGGAACAGGCAGAACTTATTTTTTCTTTCTCAAAAGAATATGGTGTACCAATCAGTGCTGCTGAATTTACAAACGAACCTAATATGATGGTTATGAGCGGTTTACCGGAAGGCTACACTGCAGAAGACCACGCTCGTGACCACGATATTTTTGGTGCATGGCTTAAAGAAAATTATCCTGAATGTCTTTTTGTTGGCCCTTGTACTGTAGGCGATATAAATCTCTTTAATATTGATATGGACCAGGCAGGTGGCGGTATTGCTTCTGCTTTAGAAATGGTTACTACTGAAGAACTTTTAGGTGACCAAAAAGTGAAAATGGATGTTTTCAGCTACCACTATTACAATGGTATTTCTGAACGCGGTGCCGCAATGGGTGGTCACTGGCCTGAATCCGCTTGTCTTACTGAGCAATATTTAGCTACGGCAGCTTCTTGTGCAAGACAATATATTGACCGACGCAACAGATATGTACCTGGTGGACAAATGTGGGTTACTGAATCTGGTGACGCTGGTTGCGGTGGTAACACTTGGGCACCGACTTATTTAGATGTTCCAAGAACACTCAACGAACTCGGGGAATTTTCTACTGTTACAGATGGAATTATTTTCCACAATACATTGGCTTCATCTGCTTATGGTTTCTTAGAGCATGGTACATTCTTACCAAGACCAAACTATTTTGCAGTACTTCTCTGGAACAGACTTATGGGTAAAGAGGTTTATGCTACAGGTGAAGAAATACGAGAAGGTGCTCATGTTTATGCACACTCAAGAAAAGATGGTAAAGATGGCTTAGTTTATCTTGTAATAAACAACTCAAGAACTGATACTACAGAGGTAGAATTACCAAAAGAAGGGTTAGCTTATATTCTTGAAGGACAAGGAAAGCTCCGTTCAAGAGTTATGACTCTTAATGGTAAGCCATTAGAATTATTACCCGGTGATGAACTCCCGGAACTTAAAGGCAAAAAAGTTTCAGAAAAAGTTACTTTATCTCCTGGCAGTTGTGCATTCTTTGTTTTATAATTTAAGATAATAAAAATCAAGGGACTGTAAAAAACATTAGTTTTTTACAGTCCCTTGTAACTTTATTTCTTTTTTGCAGCATCTTTTAAAACTGAATTTATAATCTGCTCATTCTCTGATATATTATCTTTTTCACCTATTCTGTATTTTACAGGGTTTTTCTGATAATTACTCAAACTTTTATTATTTATCGCCCTTGCAGTGTAAATATAAGTTATATTTTCCTTTACCGTGTTATCAACATAACTATTTGTTGTAACTTCGCCTAACGAACGCCAACTTTTATCGCCTACCGCTTTTCTGTAAATGCGGTATTTTTGGGCACCTTCAACCGTTTTAAAAGTAATATTAACACCCTTATCTGTTGCAGTTGCTTTAAATAATGATGGTGTTGCTAAATACATAATGCTTACACCCTTACTGATATATGCACCCGTAACTTTTCCATCGTAGGCTTTTACAGTATATTTATATGTTTTGCCACTTTCAACATTTTTATCGTTAAACTTAAGATTATCAGCACCTTTAATAGTTGCTATTTTCACCCATTTTTTACCATCGTCACTTGCTCTATAAACAAAGTAACCATCTGCATTATCTATTTTTGACCATTTAACAGTTACCGCACCTATATTGTTTGTAATTGAAATTTTAGGTGCATTAAGAGAAACAATTGTTTCACCATCATAATACTGACTTAAAACATTGTCGTCTACTGCTCTTACTGTATATTGATATTTAACATTATTTGAAAGTTTTTTATCTGCAAATGAAGTTTTTGAAGTTACCGCTACTTTTTTCCAACCGGTTGAATCAGTTTTTCTGTAAAGATTATACTTCTCTGCACCTTCTACTGCAGTCCATTTCACAACAACACCATTTGCACCATTTCTAAGATAATTAATCTCAGGAACTTTTACGGAAGATCTTGCCCCATAGCGAAGAAGACCTTTATCTAAAACAATTGAATACATTGTCCAGTTCTCTCTTGAACCACAGCAATAATATGTATATGTCTGTTTTTGCCCATTATGAGCTTTATTATGAGCATAATCCTGAATATAACCTTTGTCATTAGCACCATTGCAGATTACAACATGAGTATATCTCTTACAGTTATTACAATAGTAAAATATAGGGTCACCTTCGCCGACTTTATCTTTATTATCAGCCATTTTAAGTGTACCGCTTGTACCGCTTGTCAATTTGAGCTCGTATGTTGTACCGTGAATATTATTAAGGGCTTTAAACAACTCAGAAACTCTTGGTTCAAAAACATTTATACCACCAGCCTGAATACACCTTGAAACAAACTCAGCACAAAGGCCAACACCGTTATTCCAGTTTTTACTTGCATAACTTAAAGCTGATTCTAATTTATATGGATATTCTTTTTTATTTTCATTATTTGTAGCCGAAGCTGTTACGCTTAATACAGAAAATGAACTTATAGTAAAAATCAACGCGAAAATTACTGAAATTAATTTTTTTGTCATAATTTCTCCTCAAAAGTTACAAACTTGTAATAATTGTGCTACGATAATACTATAATATTGAAACTTTGTCAAGGTTTTCGACGCTTTTTCTTGCACAATGCTATTTAAAATAATTAAAATTTGTAACTTTTTAGGCAATGTTACAATAAAAAAATCCGAAGTTCAAATGAACTCCGGATTTTTTTATTGCTATTCTTCGCTTTTCTTACCGCCCATAGTGCCGAACTTGTTAAGAAGAACAATACTTAAAATAATAACGCCGACAACAATGAAAATACCTGCCATACCTGCTACTGAACAAAGTAAAGATTCAATAAATTCAGGAGCAGTAAAACGTTCAATAATTTTATCTAACATATTTTACACCCTCCTATTAACCAAAGAAGTTAAGAATCATACCACCAGCAATAACTGATGCAATCTGACCTGACACATTAACACCTGTTGCATGCATAAGAAGGAAGTTCTGGTTATCTGCTTCAAGGCCCATCTTATGAACAACACGAGAAGACATTGGGAATGCAGAAATACCTGCAGCACCAATCATTGGGTTGATTTTTTTGTCTTTTGGTAAGAAGAGGTTTAAGAACTTTGCAAAAAGAACACCGCCTGCTGTATCGAAAACAAAAGCGACAAGACCAAGACCCAGAATAATGAATGTTTCTGTTCTTAAGAATTTCTCTGCATTCATATTTGTTGCAACAGTAATACCTAAAAGAATTGTTACAAGGTTTGCAAGAACCTTTTGTGCTGTTTCTGAAAGTGAATCAAGAACACCGCATTCTCTTATGAGGTTACCAAACATAAGGAAACCAACAAGAGCAACTGATTGTTGAGAAACAAGACCAACAATAATTGTTACGAATATAGGGAAAAGGATTTTTGTTCTTTTTGAAACAGCCTTACCCTCATATTTCATTTTAATTTTTCTTTCATTTTTTGTTGTAAGTGCTTTAATAACTGGTGGCTGAACCATTGGAACAAGTGCCATATAAGAATAAGCAGCAACAATGATTGCACCAATGTTTTCTGATTTAAGCACATTTGCTACATAAATAGATGTAGGACCATCTGCTGCACCGATAACCGCAATAGACGCTGCTTCTTTTATAGGGAACCCTAAAAGAGTTGCTGCTACAAGTGTAAAGAAAATACCAAATTGAGCCGCAGCACCGAAAATCATAAGTTTCGGGTTAGAAAGTAGCGGACCGAAGTCAATCATAGCACCAATGCCAATAAAGAGAAGAAGTGGAAAAAGTTCATTTGCAATACCAGCATCATAAAGAATTCTGATTGCACCTTCTTCACTTATAACGCCGACTAATTCAGCAAGTGGTAAGTTTACAAGAATTGTACCAAAGCCCATTGGTAAAAGAAGTGTTGGTTCCATATCTTTTGCAATAGCAAAATAAATAAGAAGACCACCGAATGCCCACATGATAACCATTGGAATTACTTCAGAAGTAAAATCCATTGATGTTGTACCTTCAAAAAGGGCAAGGATTTTCGTCCAGATTTCAACAAGAATTTCCATAATATCTTTCCTTTTCTGAAATTTTTCGATTCGAGAAACCCCAAATCATCGCATTTTAAATTATATTACATTTTATTCCAAATTTCAATAATAAGTAGTTACAAAAAATTATTGACAAATCTTTAACTATATATACAAAAAGGCAGTTTCTTTCAGTTGCAAGTGTGCAAGTGACAAGTTGCAAGTAAAAAACATCCTATCATTTTTAACTGGTATTAAAAATGATAGGATTTAGTCTTTTTTATTCAACAATAATTATAATCAAATGCGAAGCCTTCCGAAATTTTCAATTATCAACTTTCAATTTTCAATTCTTTATAACCGGTGTTTTAAGAATACCTGTTCTCTTGAAGATATACTCGTAAGACCATCTGTTACCTTCACTTCTCCATGCATCCGGACCTTGCCAATGCTCCATTTTATCAGAAAGATGTACAGAGCCAAATGAATTGAATCTGTTTGTATAGAGCTTGAGTGAAAGAATATGCTCACCATTTTCTGCAGGGATTTCTGCTTTATATGGTGGATAAATAATTTTACCGAATTCCTTATCATCGAGTGAAGCAGTTATAAGTGCACCACGATAGAATGAAGTACAAACTGTAAGGTGGTTATTTTTTACTGTAACAGGGATTTTATAAGTAACATTACCACCAAAGAATGGTAAGCCCTGATTTACAATATCACCGAAGTAAAGTTTTTCTGGTAAAGCAATAATTTTTGCATCTCTGCCCATTACTCTGACACCGAAATCACCTAAAAGATACATAGACTCTAAATTCTGTGTTTCACCGAAAGGAAGTGTTACAAGCAAAATGTTAGTTCCTTTTACAATATCAGGAAGTTTCACTTTGAAAATAGAAACATCTACGAAATTGCCGATAGTTTCATTTTTCACAGGATTACCGTTAAAGATAATTTCTGCCTTGTCAGCATCCTCAAGTGCCAAAAATGCACCGCTGTAATCTATTTCGCTCTCGAATGTATATTTAAGAGTAACTTTTGTAATTGGTGCTTTCTCGCCATAAACCCAAGGTTGAACAACTGCACCGCCTCGTTTTCTCAAGTTAAGCCTTTCTCTTAAAATATTATCAAGTCTTAAAATTTCTTCTTTCTTGCTGAATTCATCGTCTTCTTCCAATTTGTATTCTGCCATATCAAGAAGAAGTGCATTTTCTTCAGAAAGTGTATAATCAACATAATAAGGGGTATCAAAATTTTCTTCTTTTACTTCTTTTTTTTCTGCTGAGGTTTCTTTTTTACCGTCCTCTAATTTATAAAGGAATGAATCATAACCATAAATGTGCTCATTTATAATTGTTTTGCCATTCATATATGTAACATCTGCAGGGAATTCGTCACCATTCTGTGTATCGAAAACTGTTACTATATATTCACCTTCAACAGTAATTCTTACATCGTTACCTCTGTCAGTATCTTTGTTGTGTGGCTCTTTTGAATGTGCTACAAAAAGCCATTTGCAAGTATTATCCTGACGGAGCTGATAAAGAAGATTATCTGCAAGATTACCATCAGCAAAACGGAGCGTAACTGTTCTGTTACTGTCAAGTGCAGTAAGAATTGCAGAGCGTGAATATTCTATACATTCACTTGCATCATAAAGCTCTTTACCGCGATTTGACTCAACCGCATCACAAAGTGTAGGTGCAGAACCCATAAATATAAGCTTACCGCCATTCTTTCTGAATCCTTCAAGTCTTTCTAATGTTGTTTCTCTCAATGTTTCACAAGCAGGTACAACAATAGCGTCATATTCCATCTGACCAACCTTAAGTGGGTTACTACCCTTTTCACAAAGAGTCGGGAAGAGTGATTCTGAAATAAAGTTAAAGTCAATACTGCCTTCAATAAGCCAGTTTGTAAGTTCCTGGAATTTTTCGTCACAACTGTCACGGAAAATTGCAGACTTATCATTAGGTCCCCAGTGAAGCCAAAAACTTTCAACAGGGTGAATTACACCCACCTTAACAATAGGTTTACCTCTTGTGAGAGCAGTATTTACTCTTGCAAAGTGGTCTTCTACTGCTGAATATTGCTTATACCACGGAGATTGATATGAAATTGATGCAGGATAGTCACGCTTTGCTTCACCTGCCATTGAATACCATGAAAGATGCGGAACTCTTATTGTAATACCGAGTGCTGCCTGCCAGTCACCCTGATATTTATATGTTCTGAAATCACAATCCCAACCGGTAACACCATAAAGTTCTGAAAGAATACCTTCGTAACCAAACTGATGCACTGCTGACTGCGCTTGCTTCGCGGTTGTGAATTCTCTTAAATTACAAAGCATATCTATACCAGGAAGCCCAAAACTTCTGTAAGAGCGCATTGCTTCACCTAAAGCCGCAGTCTGACTTTCTAAAGTTGGTTCTTCCATCATATGACCGGTTAAGGCAACATTGTTTTCTCCGCACCAGTTACCTACTGTATCGGCAAAAGACTGTGCGAAAAGTTCTGCAATAAAATCGTGGTAACGATAACGATGAACTGATGCTTTACTGTTCTTTAAATCCCAGAAAATTTCAGGAAGAGTATCTAAAATATCTGCTCCATAAGTCTTTTTGTAGAGTTCTTCTACACTGTCAGTCCACGGCATACAAACATCATCTTTATCAAATGAGTTATCAAAAACCTGTTTTCTTGTAAACTGTGGCTCGTCTGTAAAAATTGCAGGAACAGTTTTGTCGAACTCATTACCTACAGTTTCTTTATATTTTTCGTGAGTAACTTCTACGAATTTTTTAACTGCTTCAACACTTAATGTATCTAAATACGCCTGGTCGTTGTACCACGAACTTTTACCGCTAATTTCTAAAAATGCATACCATTTAGTGCCTTTTGCTTCGTCTGTTTCGTTTATTCTTTTATAACTTTCAAGGTAACCATCTTTATCTAAAACAACATCGTAACACGCAAGTAATTTTCCATTACCACTTCTGCCACCTTCAGCACGAGAATCGTCTGACACATATACTTCACCATCTTTTTCTGTTGTAAAAAGAAGGCATCTTGCACGATATTTTTCATCTTTAGTAACAAGACCACCCGCAGCACCTGATGGCCAACGGTCCTCGTCATAAAGCCACGCAAGCATTTTTTCAGACTTTGCTTTTTCTACACAATGCTTTACAAGTCCCATAAATTCTTCGCTTAAATATTGATTTTTAAGACCTGTTCTTACATGCATATGGAAACCGCCAAGACCCATTTCGTTAAAAATTTCAATCTGACGGGAAAGTTCATCTTTTGTCAAATAATCATTCCAAGCCCAGAAAGGTGTTCCTCTGTATTCGCTTGTAGGATTTTTAAAGAGTTCTTTACTTAATGTTTTTTGAGAATTCTTTTTATAAAGCATAATTTAAACCACCTTATAATATAAACATAATATTTAAATTTTATCATATCCACACAGTTTTTTCCACAAATTTCAAAAAAATAAAATTGAGATAGTAAACAAAAATAACTATCTCAATTTGTGTATTTATACTTTAATTTTCTTCCATAATACTTAAATATGATGGTCTTATAATTTTGTCGGCACAAATAATTTCTTCAATTCTGTGTGCAGACCAACCAACAATTCTTGCAATAGCAAAAATCGCTGTGTAAAGTTCCCCGGGAATTCCCAACATATCGTAAACGAAACCACTGTAAAAATCTACATTAGGACTGACACCTTTATAAATTTTTCTTTTTTGAGAAATTAACACAGGCGCTAATTCCTCTATATTTTCATAAAGGATCAAATCTTTATCTCTGCCCTTTTCTTTTGCAAGTGCCTCTACATAACTTCTGAACACTCTTTCTCTCGGGTCAGAAAGTGAATACACCGCGTGACCCATACCATAAACAAGACCTTTTTTATCAAATGCTTCTTTGTCTATAATCTTTGTAAGGTATGATTTCACTTCTTCTTTATCAGTAATATCTTTTACATTCGCTCTTATATCATCCATCATTTCCATAACTTTTATATTAGCCCCGCCGTGCTTTGGTCCTTTAAGGGAAGACATAGCCGCAGCAATTGTAGAGTAAGTATCTGAACCCGAAGATGTAACAACTCTTGTTGTGAAAGTAGAGTTGTTACCGCCACCGTGCTCCATATGAAGAATTAAAGCGGTATCAAGAACTTTTGCTTCTGTTTTTGTATATTTTTTATCGGGACGAAGCATCATAAGAAGATTTTCTGCAGTAGAAAGCTCAGGGTCAGGACGGTGAATAATCATACTGTCCTGAAGTTCTGAGTAATTGTATGCGTGATAAGCATAAATTGCAAGAAGCGGAAATTCTGCAATCAGCTGAATACATTGTCTTAGTACATTATCTACAGAGGTGTCGAGTGCCTGTTTGTCGTAAGAAGCAAGTGTTAAAATACTTCTTGTAATTGAATTCATAATGTCGGCAGATGGAGCTTTCATTATAACATCGCGTGTGAAATTCTGTGGTAAACATCTTAAATCACCTATATGTTTGCTGAATTCTTTTTCTTGCTCATTTGTCGGCATTTCACCAAGGAGTAATAAATATGCGATTTTTTCAAAACCTAATTCATCTTCTCCTAAATTATTTATTAAATCCTGTACTTTGTAACCACGGTACCAGAGTTCACCATCACATGGTTCTTTTACCCCGTTTACTGTTTTACTTGCTACAATTTTTGAAATATTGGTAAGACCTGTAACAACACCATTACCATTAATATCGCGAAGACCTTTATTTACTGAATGTTTTACATATAATTCCGGTGCAATTTTGTCATTTTCTCTTACTGTTTGTTCTTTGCTTTTTGCGTAATTTATAAAGTCCTGAAAACTCATAATATCACTTCCTTTACCAATTTTAAAAATCAAATTTATTTTAATACAATTATAATGTATATTTATAAACTTTACAATCTATACCAATAAAATGTTATAAAAAGTTTACAACTAAAAACGCACCCGTAACATAAAAGTTACAGGTGCGTTTGAATAATTATAGTTTCACTAAATTAAAGCCAGAACATTCTGTAGAATAATTCACCTAAAATAGTTTTTCTTACTGCCGCTACTAATTTTTCAAAGAAGTTCAATGGTTCTACCACTGTTTCAGGTATCATTTTCGCTTCCATATTTCCATCATCGCAAACAAATGGCTGTGACATCACAATACCACCATCGTTTTTAATCTGGAAACGGACATAAGAACCTAATTTGCTACTATTTTCTCTGAGATTGAAAGTATTACCTGTTGCAATAATTTCACCATCAGAAACCCATTCAATTGTATCATAATTATTCGCTGTAACTGTAATAATATCCTGTTCTTCATCAACAGTTATTTTTTCTATTTCTGCATATTCACCAGTACCTTCAAACTCATCGCCCATTTCATTTTTCGCAATTCGTGAGCAAGCAAAGAACGCACCGTTTTCCATGGCAGTTCTCAAAGCATCATTTGAAAGTTCGGGCATAAGCATAATTTCTGCTGTAACACCTATATTTTCAATAACATGAGAGTCATCGTTTGAAAATCCCCATACAACCTTACCGCGTGGTACTGTGTACATTAAAACATTATCCCAAATAATTCTGTCTGCACCAGCAACAGTATCTCTTTCATTGAATATTTCCATACCAACGCAAGACTCGTACTCTAAAAGTGGTTCAATATAAATATTTAAATAATTATAATCTTCCGCTCTTTCACGATTACCATTTATTGAATAGAAATCCCCTGGGTGAGCAATAAACGAAATACCACCTGCTTCATGAGTTGCTTTAACAGGTGAAATATAGTCTTCCTCTTCACCCCAGTCGCCCTGGAAAGCACCACAGAAGAAACCATTAACATGGTTTTTTCTCATAACAACGCCATTCATTTCAATACCCTGATTAACATCAAGCATTGGTCTGCCATCTCTGCCTACACCAGTTGTAATTTCTTCATAGCGTTCTTTTGAAACAGGACTTAAATCATATAAGAGTTTGTTGTAACCAATAATCGGCAACATTTCTGGCATTTCGTCCCAGCCTTTATTTACAACACCATGGTCTGTAATTGCGAGAATATCGTAATCTTGTCTGTAATATTCTTCGACAACATCTTTAACATCCATAAAACCATCACTATAAAGTGTATGAGCGTGAAGTTGAGTTTTATACTGTTTATATGTATCCCAATCTACAGTTTCATAAGGACTTGTTATAGTGTAAGAAACAGTATTTTTTGCAAATACTGAAACAGATAATACATTTAACAATGTGAACAAAACTAAAACTATTGAAATAAGTTTTTTTGCTGTCACAAAGACCACCCCTTAAATTTTTAAAATACTATATAAGGTAATTATACTAAAAAAACAAAAACAATTCAACAAATAATTGAAAATTTGTGAAACTTTGTAAAAACCAAAAATTATTTTTAAAACTTAAAATTCTAAATATTGACTAAAACCCCTGCTTTTCTAAAAAAACACCCTAAATATTGTGTTTTTCTTAAAATTTTTTATATTTTTTACACGAAGTGACCTTTTTCGACAAGCAAGTTATGTATAATACAGGTATCAGGTGTTAGGTGCTAGGTGTTAGGTGTTAGGTGTTAGACATCAGGCATTGAACTACTGATTAAAAACAAAATATATTAAAGGGGTCGTAAAAATGTTATTAAGAAAAAAGTTTTATTTACTGATTGAGTATCATTGGCATTGCATAAATCTTCTTAAAAAGCAATTAAATGATTCCAATGAAAAACAAAGTAAAAAAATTCAGGGTAAAATAAACTACCATAAACAAAAAGCAAGCACTCTTTCTTACCAGTATGAAATTCTTATAGGTCTGAGAGATACTAATGGATATTTTATATAAAACAAGACCAACACAGAACTGAAAATTCTGTGTTGGTCTTTTCACTCCACAAAACACTATCAGAAAGACATAAGTTTTCCTAATACTTCTAAAAGTTTTGTTATAAGTTTAGATATTTTTAAAAGAAGCTTTGTTGTTACTCTGTCCTGAGTATCGCCTGTCGGGTCAGGATTTTCAGGCAAATCCGTTGACTGCTTATTATATACATCCTGCCATTTGTTATTTCTGTAAAGTTCAGGATTTTCGCCTGTAAATGCAGTAGCTGAAAAATCATCCCCTGAAAGAGTGTAGTTAAACCAAGCAATAATATATGGTTGCGCAGATTTTTGGATAGTTCCGTGGTCTGCACCTGTATATCTGCCAATAACAACATTCTCGTTATTAATTTTCTTCATATTTTCAATAAGCCCTTTACCTAACGGACATATACCTGTTGAAGTTGTCGAACCGGCATCTGTTGAGCCTGTACCTGCAACTAAAAATGCAGGAACTGAAACCTTTGAAGCATCATAAGGAGTATTTTGTAAAACAGAAGCAGCCAAATCTTTATGTGGCGCACTCAATGCACATACCGATTTAAACATTGAACTATTTGGTTGCTTACCTTCAGAAGCACCGTTTATTGCACCTGAGCCACCCTGAGAAAAGCCACAAATACCAATTGCATCTACATTTACTTTATTGTAGAAAATAGTGCTTGGATCTTCATTGAGTGCGAGTAATAAATCAAGACCCTTTGAAGCAGAGTCAGCATTACCTGATGATTCGTGGTCATTGCTTATTGCAATATAACCCCAAGAAGCAAGTGCAGTCATTAAATTTACTGTAGTTGCATCTGCGTCTGTCATACCTGTACCGTTGCAGTAAACAACAACTGGATATGTACCACTGCTTACAGTAATGTTTTTTGGGTACCAGATTTTATAATAGGTGTATGCTGCTTCGCCACTATCAAAAATCATTGTTTCAACTTCATTTGGTCCGTTCTGTGAGAATTTTTCTTCAACAGGATAAACCCCATCTGCTGCAGAAACAGCAAGTGAAACTGTTAAAATGCAAAATAACATTGCTAAAAAAACTGAAAGAACTTTTTTCATAATTAGCCTCCTTGAAATCGGATAAATATTATGTTACTATAAGGTGTAACATTTGTTACCACAATTTATTACTATAACATTATATATAAATGAGTTGGAAGTTTCAATATTCATAAAATATGCTGTAACAAAAAGAGGTGTTTTGTTATGTCTAACTCTTGTAACCGCGAGGCTAAAGCTTTTACAAGGGAATGTGTTTTTTTAGCACTTATAAATCTTTTAAAAGAAAAGACCTACGGAAGCATTACACTTACCGAAATTGCTAAAAAGGCAGGCGTTTCAAGAAATGCCATTTACCGAAACTTTGAATCCAAGGATTTAATTCTAAAAAATTATTTGAATGATATTTCTTTAAAATTTATTGCAGAATTAAACAAAAAGCAAATAAATTCATATTACGATTATATACTATCGGTTTTCACTCACCTGTGCTCATACAGTGAAATTACAAAAATTTTGGTTTCAGCAAATCTTTCGACCTTACTTTACGAATCATTTTTGCTGATTAAAGGCTCTTTCAGGGTAGATGATTCTATAAAGAATTATTATGAAAGCTACAGAATTGGTGCTTTATTTTTTGTTTATGTAACCTGGCTTGAAACGGATTGTAAAGAATCTCCTGAAGAACTTACTGAAATAATGCTTAAAATTATGCAAAGCAAGCCTGTTTTGCCATCAACTGATAATCAATAACAAAAACCTTTCAGATTTTTACTCTCTGAAAGGTTTTTCATTTATTTAAACAATTCTTCTTTATAATCATTATCTCTTTTAAATACGAAAACATCGCCGTCTTCTGTACCATTCACTGTGCCGAAAACACCATCAACATATGTAAGTGCGGCACCGTCTTCTGCCGCAATTCCGTCAAAGTCAATTGTTTTAATTGCGTCTTTAAATTTATTCCAGCTTTTGCCCTCATAATGTGGACAGAAGCAACCCTTTAAAATACCAAGGCACTCTATGAATACAAATGAATGGTCCTCGCCACAGTCGTCCCAGCCCATCTCGAACCAGCACATTGCACCAGAAGAAAGACCCGACAAAACTGCACCATTTTCATAGGCTTGTTTTAAATAAATATCTGCTTTGGTCTTTTTAAAGGTGTTCATTAAAAACTCAAGATTACCGCCACCTGCATAAATAATATCTGCTGAAAGAATAGCGTTTTTAACCTCTTCTTCAGTTAAACTTTCGTCTGTTAAAAGAAGTGAATTTACATCAGTTGAACGCTCTTTAAATGGCTTTAAAATAATTTCAGCGTCACCCATATCGTCAAAACCCGCAGTTGGTAAATATAAAACTTTCGGGTTACTTTTACCGCAAATTTCATAAATTTTTTCTATAATCGGCAAAACCTCGCCATTTTCAAAAACCCCGCCACCGAGAGCAACTATTTTTCCCATAGGAACATCCTTTCTGAATAAAAATTCTGAAACCTAGTCAGTATTTAATTCGGAATTCGTAATGTGTAATTCGGAATTAAAGGGGCTACGCCGTTATTGTAATAATTTGTTTTAATTTGCTAATACTTATCTTGGTGATATTATGAATAAAAATGAAAAGAAAAATTTAAAAGACACAAAAATTGATGAGTACCAGATTGAATTAACACCATCTGCTGTATCTATAGGTGATGCTCCTGATGATTCATTTCAGTTAATAAACAAATATGGCACTTATGAAATCCAGCCAACTGCTGATACCGACAACAAATTCCCAACAATAGCACAAGGATTTTCAAGAAAAGAACAAGAACGCGAACGCCTCGATGAAAAGAAAGGCGATAAATAAACTTTTAATTTCGAATTACGCATTACGAATTCCGAATTATTTAACCGCCCATCTCATTTTAGTCGATTTTGCTCTGCTGTTTTTAAAACATTCTTCCTGAGTTGGTCTTATAACATCACGGGCAACATCACTGAAAACACCCTGACGGTGATATTCTTTAAATGCTTTTTTTACTAATCTGTCTTCACCTGAATGGAATGTTAAAACCGCAGCTCTGCCACCAGGTGCTAAAACAGATGGCAATTTTTCTAAAAATTCATAGAGCACTTCAAATTCACTGTTTATATCAATCCTTATTGCCTGAAAGGTGCGTTGACACGATTTTTTAATTGCTTCTTTCTGCTCTTTTTCAGGCAAGAACGAAAGTGCTTCTGTAATGCATTTTCTTAAATCAGTTGTAGTTTCAATCGGTCTTTTCTGATTTCGCCAACGACAAATTGCATTTGCTATTTTTTGGGCATAAGGTTCGTCTGCATTTTCAATTAACATTCCTTCAATTTCTGCCTTTGTTAATTGCTTTAATCTGTCAGCACCGCTTACACCTTTTTGTGGGTTGAGCCTTAAATCAAGAGGACCATCTACTTTATAAGAAAAACCCCTTTCTGGGTTGTCAATCTGCATTGACGAAACACCGAGGTCTGCAAGAATGAAATTGAATTTGTGACCTGTTTCTTCTGACACTTTATCAATATCTTTAAAATTCTGAAGTCTTACTGTTAAAATATCTTCCCCAAAGCCTGCGTCTGCCAGTCTCTTTTTGGTTTTTTCAGATTCTATAGGGTCAACATCTAAACCATAAATATGACCTTTCCCCTCTAATTTTTCGAGCATTGCTTTTGTATGACCGCCATAACCGAGAGTAGCATCCAAACCGATTTGTCCCGGTTGAATATTTAAAAAATCTAAAATTTCCTGCACCATTATAGAAATGTGCATTCCCGCAGGTGTAGCACCACGAGCAATAATATGGGCTACATCTTCTTTATATTTTTCGGGATTTAATTCTTTATACTTTTCACTGAATTTTTTAGGGTGAGTACCTGAATAACGCTTTCTGCGTTTGTGTGGTACTTCTTGTTGCAATTCAGTATTTTGTTTGTTTTCTTCCATTAAAACTTTTTCTCCATCAATATTTTCATAAATAAACCGCCTTGTACAGAACGGTGTTTAAATGAAACCATATTACCTGACTTTGTGTCATACCAGTCAGTCATAGCAACGCGTGTTGTAGAATCATTATATGCAAACCAGAGTGGTGCTATAAACTCCTCAAATGTATTTTTATCACTCGCCATAGAAGCAACCCAGACGAGCCAGTCACTCTTTGTATAGTCCGCTCTTGAATCAAGTGGCATTCCGTATTTATTGAAATATTTTTTGTTGTTTTTGAGTTCTCTGTCCATAAACTCCTGTGAGAAAAGAGCTGTACCCCAGACTTTATCCCACACCATATTATATTTCATTGAGAATGTGTGAGGTCTATCAAATGCTAAAAGACTTTCACCATTTTCATCAACTGCGGTTTTAAGCCAGTTTTCTGCCATTTCTTCAGACTTTGCTTTATAAAACTCTGCTTTTTCACTCTTTCCTGACATCTCCATAATAATTGCCATACCACGAAGTCCCATAATTGCTTTAAGAGATAAATTGCAGTTATGCTCTAAATGACCTGCAAAGTCATCAGTACAAAGCTGATTACCTGGGTCAGCACCGAACTCAATTAAATATTTACACCATTTTTCGAGTGTTTCAAAATGACTTTCTGCGAATGCAGTAGATTTTGTAGCGAGTGCTACATTTGTTTCCATAACGAGCATATTACCACATTCTTCAACAGGCATCTGGTATTTTAATTGATTTTCACCATAAACCTGACCATTTACTAATGGATATTGCCCAACATCATGTGGTGCGAAATCAAAAGTCCATTCGTCGCTCTCTGCATACTTATAAATTGGTCGCATCATACCTTTTACTAATTCAGGGTTATATAAAAGGAAAAGTGGTGTTGACGGGTAACTTACATCGACAGTTACAGCACAGCCGTTTGAGTTGCACTCTTTTGATACATAAAGGATTTCGCCATTTTCATCAAGCACTAATTTATGTGCCGCCATTACCTGACGATAAGAAAGCAATAAAAGCTCTGCATATTTTTCGCCACCTGCATTTACTGCATCTTTATAAAGATTTTCTGAAAATGCGTTGCATCTTTCAAGAGTTTCTTTGTAGTCGTCATTTGCTTCTTTAATTGCTTCAAGAATAGTTTTACCATTTCTGTTCCAATAAGATTTAAGTGGCTTTTTAAAATATTCAATACTTTCAATATCATCGTAAGCAAAGAAAAATAAAGTTTCTTCATTTTCTTTTACTTCACAAACAGTATGTATATATTCTTTACCATGTCTGTCACTTGTTTTTGTAACAGCATTTTTGCTATTTGTAAGAAGATAAACATAACCCCAGTCAATACGGATGTCATCACCACTTTTATGAAGTGGTTTTTGCTCAATATTGCCCATTCTCATACCAGTAAGCTTTTCGTGTTTTACCTCTTCTTTTAAAACATCATTCTGCCCTGCTTCGTCAAGACAAAGTTCATCACTTACGCGAATATCAATTTTAACATTATGATTTTTATTATCTTTCAATTTATAATCAACCGCTAAATATGACACAGGACGGGTTAAAAGTTCCAAATCATTTATAAGAACCGGTGAAGTGAATTTTAAATTAAGTGAAATAATATCATTTTCCATTACGACTGTAGTTGAAAATGCATCTATATCAATAGTTTTCTGTTCTAACTTAATAACATCTCTGTCATAACCTAAAAATAAATATTCTTTATCATCTACAAAAACTGTACCGATTATATTATTCGGTTTATTTGTCCAGTGTTCTGTTTCATAAAAATTTATAATTTCATCTCTTGACCACACTGAAAAATATGGGTCAATTGTAATAAGTGGTATAGAAGGTGCACGAAGTTTCATAGTTAAAATCCTTTCAAACACATAGTACTAAAATATTACCATATCTTTACAATATATTCAACCAAACCAACCATATTTTTTAAGGTCGATTGTACCATCTTCCATAAAAACAATCCCTTCTTTTTCTAAAAGTTCTCTTTGCGCGTTTTCACCACCGAAAGCAAAACTTTTAGCAACCTCACCATTTCGTGTTACAACTCTGTGGCAAGGGATGATTCCTGGTTGTGGATTTTTGTGCAAAGCATAACCTACAACTCTTGACCAGCGAGGATTACCCGCAAGTAATGCAACTTGTCCATAGGTTGTTACCTTACCCCTTGGAATTGTTTTAACTACTTCATAGATTTTTTCAAAAACTGTCATAAATTTTAGACTCCTAATTAAATAATACCCAAGTATTATTATACTCAGGTATTACTTAATAATTATTTACTTTCTTCTATAAGTTTATTACACAAGCCTGGGTCATCCGTAATAATCCCGTCAACACCACAAAAAATCATTCTTTTGATTTCTTTTTCTTTATTAACAGTCCACGGATTTACCATTATTCCCTCTTTATGTGCCTTTTTTACATATTCTTTTGTAACTAATGCACTGAATGGGTGAACTGCATCTGCTTTTATTTCTTTTGCAAATTTAAATGGCTTAAACATAATTTTTCTGCCGATTTTTTTGTCAGGTGCATAGAGAAGACCTGTTTTACAATTCGGGTCAAGTTTTTTACACACAACTAAAATTGCAGGGTCAAAAGAAGATATAATGAGCTTATCGAACATATCATATTTTTTAGCGAGTTCAATAGTAACTTTCGGAAATTCAACAGGTGCTTCACCGGGAACTTCGCTTTTAAGTTCAATATTAAGCACCTTGACATTATTTTCTTTGCAAAGTTTAATAAAATCTTCCAAAAGCGGTATTTTAGTATCTTTATATTCTTCGCTCTTGTATGAACCGAAATCAAACTGTAAAAGTTCTTCTAAAGTCATATCTTTAATAGCACCTTTACCATTTGATGTTTCATCAATAGTAAAGTTATGACATAAAACAGGCACTCCGTCTTTTGTTAAGTGAATATCTGTTTCAACACCATCGCAACCAATCCCGAAAGATTTTTTAAATGCCGGTAATGTGTTCTGAGGGGCTACCATATTTGCTCCTCTGTGTGAAATAACATTAATTTTTGCCATTTCTTTTCTCCTATTTTTTAAGAAAATGTTTTACTGTTGTTGTAATAAGACCTACACCAAGGCATAAAAGAATTTTTTCTTTTAACATTCCGTCTGCATCCCAGATGTATTCTAATTCTGACTTTAAACTGTCGCCACACAAATCTTTATAGTTAAGATGTTCGGTTTCATAATTACCTGTTTTTTCATCTATTGTGAAAACTCTTACACCTCTGGAGCGTCTGCCGTAACAGCGGAAAGATGCACAAGGTGTCTGCACAATGTTTATGCCATCGAGTGTTGCGGTAAAGCAATTCTGATGGTCGTGACCGAAAACTATTGCTTTGATATCGCCACATTCTTTAATTGCCTCTACCTGACCATTACCCTGTGAAACTGTGCTTATGTATTCACCGATTTCTCCATCAACACATGGTTTTGCTTTAAAGTATTTTCCGTCAGGACCGAAAAACGCACCTTCATCATTTTTGTCACATTCTTCAATTAATTCAAGCATTTCAATTAATGGAATGTGCTGGAACATAAGTGATGGGACAGGTATACCGCCATTCTGTGCTTTTAACTCGGCACTTTTTTTCTTATACCATTCTATTGCTTCAGGCTTTACCTGACTATAGCATTTATCCTCTTCCTTATCCTTCCAGGCACTATCCATCATCCAGATATTGAACTTAACTTCACTACCATCTTCTGAATAAATCGGAATATTAAAGGTTTCGTCTTTTAATATTTCTACATCATTGTCAAGACCTACAAAATGTGGGTAGCGTCTGTAAATGTCAGACTGTTCTTTTTTGGTAATCTCGTTCATATCGTCATGATTACCATAAATCATTGAAAACGGAATATTTCTGTCTTCAACAGGTCTCAAAAGTTTTTCAATTGCAATTTCCATTGCTTTAAACTCAGCTTCTTTTGTTTTAACAAAAAGCGGTGTTAAAGTTCTTGCATCACGAAAATGGTTACCTAAAACATTGTCACCCGTAAACACAATCAGGTCGGGTTTTACTCTGTCGTATGCTTTGTCTAGCATTTTCATCATTGTTTTTCTTACGTATTGTAAATCTTGCGGGTCACTTACTTGTAAAATTGTAAATTTACCGTTTTTAAATTTTAAATCCATAAATTTCTCCGAAATCTTATATTTATTATAACGATTATAGTTAGTCGAAACAGTGTAAAATTACACTGTTTCGATACCAAATCATATATTTGGTATCGAATTTTCTTTGAAAATTCGACTATATTCCTTTCAATGACTGTAATGCAAAATTGTGTTTATGAAATACAATTTTGCTAAAAGCCGATAAAATCGGCTTTTACGAAACGCAACTGCGTTTCGACTAATTACAATCATTATATCGGCAAAAATGCCTTTGCAATACCAAAGTAAACTAAAAGTGAAATAGCATCTACTAAAGTTGTAATAAACGGACTCGCCATAACTGCAGGGTCAAATCCCATTTTTTTAGCAAGTAACGGTAAAACGCAACCTATAAGTTTTGCAGCCATGACAGTTACACAAAGAGTAAGTGCTACAACCATAGAAACTATTAAAGATACATTTTCCGTACCCATTACAAATCCATCTATAAAATAAACTTTTAAGAATGTTGCAACTGCAATTACAACACCACAAAGAATTGAAACTCTGAGTTCTTTCCAGAGAACTTTAAAAACATCTTTAATATCCACTTCACCTAAAGAAAGACCGCGGATAACTGTAACTGACGCCTGACTACCAGAGTTACCACCTGTACCCATAATCATAGGAATAAACGCAGTAAGCACAACTAGTTTTTCAAGTGCGGTTTCAAAAGATGAAATTATAATTCCTGTAAATGTTGAAGAAAGCATAAGAATTAAAAGCCACGGAATTCTTGTTCTGAAAATTTCAAAAACAGATGTCTTTAAAAATGGCTTATCAGTAGGTGTAATACCGGACATCATCTGAATATCTTCTTCAGCTTCTTCCAAAATAACATCCATCGCGTCATCAATTGTAACAATACCGACCATACAGTTTTCAACATCCACAACAGGAAGTGCCAAAAAGTCATATTTATTAAGTAAATTAGCAACTTCTTCTTTATCGGCGTGAGTGTTGACTGTAATCATATTAGTTTCCATTACATCGGAAATAATAATATCGTCATCCTGTGTTAAAAGTTCTTTTGCGGTAATAATACCTAATAATTTATGTTTCTCAACAACATAACAAGTGTAAATTGTTTCAAAATGAACATCTGAAGACTTGATTTTTTTAAGCGCATCACCAATTGTCATAGTAGGCAAAAGTGTGATGTATTCGAGAGTCATAATGCTACCCGCACTGTCTTCAGGGTAGTTAAGAATTTTATTTATACTTTCTCTCTTATCTCCAGCCGCACTTAACATTCTGCTGACAACATTAGCAGGCATTTCTTCAATAACATCAACAGTATCATCAATGAACATTTCGTCCATGATATGTTTTAACTCTTTATCGGTAAATGCTTCCAAAAGAACTTGCTGTGAATCTGCTTCAAGATAAGTAAACACCATAGCGGCATTTTCTTTTGGAATAAGCCTGAATAGAAGTACCATTTCTTTTTCATCAAATTCCGGTAAAAGAGTAGCAGTATCAACAGGATTCATTGTATCGAAAATGCTTTTGATTGCTTTATATTCTTTTTTTTCAAATAATTTTATGATAATGTCTTTATCCATAATCTTAACCCCTTTCTTATATTATTGCCATCAGGTTAAGAAATAAAAAAACCGAGCATACTGCCCGGCGGTCAAATTCACATAATGCCACAAAACCGAAAAATTTTAATTTTTCAGTCTATAACACCCAAAACAGATGCCACTCTGGCACTCATTTTTAAACCGCCAAAATATCGGATTTTATTTCTCGCGTGACTACAACTACCGCCAGCGTCCATCTGTTTTTCCCCCTTTTTTGTCAAATATCATTTTATAAAAAGTATATAAATAAATATAATACAATTTATACACATTGTCAAGAAAAAAGATAGTTGTATATTAATAAAATATGCTCGTAACCATAAATGGTTACGAGCACTTGGTTTTTGCTGTTTTTATGTATTTATTATTCGTCCAGGTCGCCTACATCAACAAGAACGCCATCGCTACCCATAACTTCAGGTAATTTACCGTCCCATTTGTTCCACTTTACATAATCAACATAGTCTGGTGATTTTGCAAGTGCTTCCTGAATGAGTCTGATGCTTTCTGCCTCTGCTTCTGCCTGTGCAATTTTTTGCTTTGCTTCAACTTCAACTCTTACAAGGTCCTGCTCTGCTTTTAATGCTTGTTGTTGTGCAGTTTGTTTTGCTTCAACGGCAGCATTAAATTCTTCAGAGAAGTCAAAGTTTACAATGTTGAAAATTTCAACTTCTATACCGTAAGAATTAATTTTTTCAGATAACGCTTCTTTAATCTGGTCGCCAACTGTCTGACGCTTTGTAATAAGTTCTTCAGCAGTAAACTGTGCAGTAACTGCTTTAATGCTTTCCTGAATTGCAGGAACAATAATTACTGTACCGTAATCTTTGCCGACATTCTGATAAAGAGAAGCAGATGCTTCACTTCTTACATGGTAGTTTACTGCAACAACATAAGAAATAATCTGCAAGTCTTTTGAAGATGCACTACCTTCTGTTTCAACCTTTTGTGTACGGTTATTCATCTGAACAACTGTCTGTACCAAAGGCATTTTGAAATGTAAACCTTCATCAAAAACATTTTCTTCAACTGCACCAAAAGTTAAAACTACGCCTGTGTGACCTGCTTTAACTACTGTAAAACAAGTTAAACACACACCAGCAACGAGTACAACGCAAATTGCTGCAATCACAATTTTTACTACATTCTTTTTCATAATAAAATTCCACCCTTTCAAAATATGTCTGTCTATGAGAGAATAATTAAAAAACTCATACACAGCAAAAACCATGTATGAGTCTCATTCTTAATTGACACACCGAGAGAAAATCTCTGTCTTGACGATGGGTCTGGTATTTTACTACCGAATTACTCCCTCATTGAATAATATGTTAGCATATTTTTATAAATTTGTCAATATTTGTCGGTTCATCAAAAACTCTCACTACACAATACCCAACATAGAAAAACTCTTCTCTTAGCAAAAACGGTATTTTTGTTTTTAATGATTTATACATTGAAGTAGTTGTCGGAGAAGAAAGTGCGTTTATGTTATAATCTTCTGCCATTAGCATTGACCTTTTCATATGGAGCGGGTCACTGACAATAATTGCAGTTTCAAGGTCGTTTTCTTCCATTATTTCTTTTGAAAATTCAAGATTTTCTTCAGTTATAGTTGATTTTTCTTCTGTTAAAATTCTTTCTTCGGGTACTCCTTGTGATAAAGCGTATTCTTTTGCGACTTGCGAATCTGATTTATAACTACCTTCACCAAAGCCACCGGTTAAAATAATGTAATCAACAAATCCGTCCTCGTAAAGTGTAATTGCGTGATTTATTCGTTCACGATAAACCGGTGAAACCTCACCGTCCCAGACAGCCGCACCTAAAACTATTGCTACATCTGACGGTGATTTTTCATCTTTTTTTCCATAATTCCATATATTGACAGCAATTGCTGATGCAATAACTGTTGAAAGAAAAAATATTATAGCACCCGAAGCAACTAGAATTTTACATTTTTTATTTTTCATTATTTTTCTGCTTCAAACATAATTATCATAGCCTTTTCACCCTCTGGTAAAGGTAAAGTAAGACCATAATTCATAAGTTCAATACCTTCCATTGTGTAAACCTTATCGGGATTATCAATATCATAAATCTTATATTCTGTAGCTGTTTTAAGACCGTTTAAGAAAAGTGTATATTCGCTATCTTTTACATTTGCTCTTTTATAAATAAGCGCCATACCGCTACTTGCATCCTCAGTTGAGAACTGCATTGCCAACATTTTGTCTTTATCGAAGCTACCGAATTCAATCGGGTAATATCTTTCGCCCATTTGTGCTCGTTGCTCGTCATAGTACTCGAATTCAGGGTTCTGATGTGAGAAGAAATCCATAAGCATAAGTGGCATTATAGCAGACCTACAAGTATACTCATCAATCATATAAAGATTTGCTCCTGTTATTGGCAACCAGAATGAAATGCCATAAGTCTGTGCCTGAGTTGCTTCAAATAAATCCGGATGATAATCACAGTTATAGTCACTTCTCCAGAATGCAATACTACGGTAAACCATTTCTAAATCAAGTCGTTTACCGCCTGAAGCACAGTTGTCTATTATAAGACCTGGAACATTTTCTGTAAGGTAATCTAAATATTTATATTCGTTTGTTACATAGTGGTTTTCGCAGATACCTGTTCTGCCGTCATAATATTCGCTATCTGCTTTTTGCCAGTATTTAAGTGGAGCAAAGTTAAAGTCCTGACGGTAAATTGTAACACCATTCTCTTTAAGGGATGCTAAAATGTAATCAGAATAATACTTTAACGCGTCTTCATCTGCAAGGTTCCACATAAGGTTATCTTCACCATCAACTGAAATAAGCCATTCTGGGTTTTCCATACCTTTATTATAGAATTCTGTACCAGGAAAAACTCTTTCAGGCTCATACCAGAGAGTATGTTTAAGACCTTTTTTCTTTGCATAATCAGAAAGCTCAATTATACCATTGTCATATCTGCTTTTATCAACAGTCCAGTTGCCAACGCCATCGTACCAGCCCTCGTTGTAACTGTACCAACCAGCATCCATCCAGAATGCATCTGTATGTTTAAATACTTCTTTATCCAACCCATTAAGAACTTCAATAATTTCGTCAGATGTTCTTGTTGACATTGGTCCTGCAACTTCCATTACTGTGTATGAACTTTTTGTCACATTTTCAGGATAAACGCAGTCCATTATCCACTCTCTGAACATATTAAAGCCCTTTAAAGCGTTGTCAGTCTCATATGTCTCATAAAAGCTTACTGAAACAAGCGGTGAACGAACTTCTTCACCGGGAAGAAGGTATGCATTAAAATTCTCTTGCTTTGCGGTAATAACAGTTTCACCGTTTTTATTACTGAACGATGATGCCCATTGACCAGTCCAACCGATACCCACAACCATACCAAACTCTTCACCGAAGATATTGAAATACGGCAGATAATTTTCTGTAGGCTTACCATCTACACCGCCAAAACCAAATGTTTTAGCAGATAAATCTTTTTTAATGAGTGAAAAGTCGCTTGCCGCAGTGTTACTACCCATTGAATAGTAAAGTTCTGCCTTGCCTGTCGCAAAAGATGAATTAAGTGCATAAAAATCACTTACTACACCTGAATTTTCTGCACCAATATTTTTTATGTAAACAACCCACTGACAAGTTGCATTCTGTGGGAAAAGAGTTGCTTCAACTGTTACCTGAAGTCCGTTATTTTTATTAGTGAAAATTATATTTTTGGTTTCACCATTCTGATATTTCTTCTCAGCATCTTTTACTTCTATATTATTCCAGTCTGAAATACTGAATTCTTTACCGTCAATCTTAAATGCAAACGGAAGATTATTTGTAACTGTGTTCAATAAGTTTTCATCAAACCATTTTTTACAAAATTCATTTTCTTCCTTTGAAACCATCGCTTCAGTAGCATCTATTGTGCCGAACTTAATATCCTTTTTATATTCTATTGCCTTGATATTTTCTTCGTTGAGCACAATAAGACCCCCACATGAAACTACAAAATAAATGACTGCAAAAATTGCATTGAAAATTCTTGGTTTTCTTATTGCTTTTATAATAAATGTTACTAAAAGAAGAATTGCTGATAAAACAAATACAACCGTATATACTGTAATGACAGTATTATCATCATTGTAAGTTGTGTCGTTCATTACAGGGTTCATTTTTGCATTTATTCCCCATATCAACCCCTGGAAAAAGGCACAACCTGCTAAAAATGTAACGAGTTTTACAATCCAGTTAGCATTTTTAAATATTGTTTTTACGAACATCATCATAAACCAACCAAGTGCAACACTTGTAAGTACTGTATAAAGATGTACATCACCACTACTTAAAGTTCCGTCAAATATGTACCACAACGAATATGCCGCATAACACATTAACCCCAATAATATAGTTGTGACGCTTAAGTCAACAATCCAATTGTCTTTTAACTTTTTCATAAAGTTGCCCCCTTTTTGAAGTTAAGTTCATACTACCATAAATTTCTTAATTTAGCAATAAAAAATAGTTGCAAGTGTGCCTGTTAGATGGGCATATTAGTTAATTGCAATCAAAAAACAATCCGGCAACAATTTTCATTGCTACCGGAAACTCTTTAGAAATCATATAAATATAGTGGTAAGTAATCAGGGCTTTGATAATATCCTGAATGATGTTCTTCCACATCATATATTTTTTCTATTTTCAAAGCACCATTTACAGATTTAATTAAAAAAACTTCTGTTTCACAATAGCAATCACCTGAATTATACATATCTATTGCAACCAGATAACCGCCATCAGCTTTTCCTCTGAATTCAATTGAATTAACATCGTAAGTAATACTACCTCTGCCACCAAAACGAATTGCATACATTTCTCCGTTAATAACAATTAAACTCTGGTCTGAAAACCTAGAATTATATTCATCAATTATTTCGTCCGATAAATATTTTTTATAAACCTTTTTCAGTTCTGCCGGAGTTTTATATTTTTTAAATTTATAAACTGATAACATCGCAGAACCATCAGACGCAACACCATGCTTTGTGTACCAACTTTTTGGTAGTAAAGAAATATAATCTTTGCTACCATCTATAAACATACCATGTTGGGTTTCAGTTAATGAATAATAATACTTAAACACTGGTAAAAATGTGTTTTTCACATTTGCCGAATTCACCACAACATTATTGAATTTAATTTTTTCAGATGCATTATAGGTACTTTTAGTACTACCATTCACTGCACGAACTGTATACTTATAAGTTACGCCATCCTTTACAGATTTATCTGTCCAGGCTTTTTTATCAGATTTTGCACTTATCATTTTTTTCCAATCAGACCATTTTTTAGTCTTTGTATTGTACTCCGAACGATATACTATATAATTCTGAGCGCCTGCAGACTGAGTCCAATTCACTTTGATTCCGTTATCGGTATTTTTAACGGTAACCCTTGGTTGTGCAAGCCAAAGAATACTTACACTTGCTTTATAAGTACTCTTATAATTCCCATTGATTGCACGAACCGTATATTTATATTTTGTACCGCTTTTTGCTTTTTTATCTGTCCAACTCTTTGTAGTTGCTTTTGTTGTTTCTCTGTTCTTCCAAGCAGACCATTTTTTAGTTGTTACATTGTATGAAGAACTATATACTGTATATCCTGTTGCATTTGCTGCAGTTGTCCAAGTTACTTTAATACCATTTGATACATTTGCAACTTTAACTGTTGGAGTAACATTGTATGTTAATGTTGATGTAGTTTTATATGCACTCATTACAGAACCGTTTACAGCTCTTACTGTGTAGCGATATTTTGTACCGAGTTTTACTGTCGCGTCTGTACAACTTGTTGCTGTTACACCTGTTTTAAGCTTTGACCAACCGCCCCATTTTTTAGTAGAAGCGTTATACACTCGTCTGTAAACTACATAATTCTCTGCATTTTCAATAGCATTCCAAGTAACTTTTATACCTTTTGCAGTATTTTTGATTGTTACTTTCGGTGTTGAAAGTTTAATTTCAACTTTTGGTTCTTCAAATTTAAAACCATTTTCAACTGCATATTTCTCCGCTGCTGAACCACTTTTACCATAAATTATGAAACCAGCAATTTTTTCTCTCTGGCCATTTGCATTATCATAATAACCAAATGAACATTTTCCTATTGTTCCAACACTTGAAGGAATATTAACTGATTTTAGTTTTTTACAACCATAAAAAACCCAATCACCAATCCATGTTGTAGTACTTGGAATAACAACTGACTCGAGCGAAACGCACTCACTAAAAGCATTTGAACCTATAGCTGTCAAACCTTCGGGAAGTTCTATCTTTTTCAATGAAGTACATTCTGAAAAAGCACCCTGCACAATTTCAACTATAGTTTTAGGAAGTTTTACCGAAGTGATTGATTTACAACCGTAAAAACCCTCGTAAACACCTGCACCGATAACTTTCACAGGTAAACCATTATATATTTCGGGAACTACAATTTCACCTGTTGCATCCCTGGAACACTCATATAAGCAATAGCCATCCTCCTCCCAATTCAGTTCAAAAGTCAAATCACTTACACTTGCCGCCTCAGCATTTATTGCTACCGATGAACAATAACATATACTGATAGTAAATAAAAGGGCAAGAAATAAACTTAATATCTTCTTCATATCAATTCCTCCTGACAACACCCGAACAACCGTTCTAAAAATAAAAACGGTTGTTCGGGATAAATTCATTTAAGATTTACTTCACATATTGCAAAACGCTTGATTGTACAAAATTGCTCTGGAAGTTGTTTCTTACACCGCAGACTGTGTATCTGTAGTATGTTCCGTTTTTAGCACTTGTATCAGTGTAACTTGTTGTGGTACA